>NZ_CAXYKD010000010.1:0-62979 GCF_964277905.1 uncultured Sphingobacterium sp. | reverse complement strand
ATACGGTCAATTGGGACTTCTGGGTAACTGGGGGACGTAAGGCTGGAAAATGGGATAAGATTGCGGTTCCCAGTCATTGGGAACAACAGGGATTTGGGGCTTATAACTATGGTCGGGACTATGTGACCTATGGCAAGAATTTCATCTTTCACGATGAGAAAGGTTTGTATCGGCATCAATTTACTGTTCCAAAAAACTGGAAAGGTAAAAAAATAAGCCTTGTGTTTGAAGGTTCGATGACAGATACCGAAGTTAAGATCAACGGTAAGCTGGCTGGAGATATCCACCAAGGTGCTTTCTATCAGTTTAAGTACGATGTCACCGACAAGATCAGCTTTGACAAGGCCAATATATTGGAAGCGACTGTATCAAAAATGTCTTCTGATAAATCTGTTAACAATGCGGAGCGCCTTGCAGATTATTGGATTTTAGGCGGTATTTATAGACCTGTATACCTCGAGGCGACACCACAAGAGCATATCAGTTGGACAGCTATCGACGCCAAAGCAGATGGAACTTTTCGAAGCAACGTGCATTTAGAAAGTTTGTCTAAAGCCACAAATCTACAGGTGGAGATCAAAGATCTGAAGGGCAACCTGATCGCAAATCAGAAGTTCCCGATTATGGCGAAAGATTCGGTAAAATTGATCGAAATGAAAGTGGAAAAACCGTTATTGTGGACAGCGGAGACGCCAAACTTGTATCAGGTCACGTACACCCTATGGGATGGGAAGAATAAAGGGTATCAATCTCAAGATCGTTTTGGTTTCAGGACGATCGAAGTTCGAGAAGGAGATGGTATTTATGTCAATGGTGTAAAAGTGAAGATGAAAGGTGTCAACCGTCATGTATGGTGGCCCGAAACTGGACGATCTGTGAACGCACAATTGGATCTGAATGATGTTAAACTGATCAAAGAAATGAACATGAATGCGGTACGCTGTTCACATTATCCGCCAGATAGATCATTTTTGGCCTATTGCGATTCATTGGGCTTATATGTTTTGGATGAATTGGCCGGATGGCAGAAGGCATATAGCACCGTTGTGGGTAAAAAGCTAGTGCGAGAAATGGTTATTCGAGATGCCAATCATCCTTCCATTATACTTTGGAGCAATGGCAATGAAGGCGGGCATAATAAAGAACTTGTTGATGAGTATAAAAAATATGATCTTTCGGCAAGAACGGTAATCCATGCACATCATAGACCTGGGAACGCCATCAATGGAATCGATTGCAACCATTATGAAGACTTTTATTCAACAAAAAAAATTCTGGAAGGGCCAAACATTTACATGCCGACTGAATTTCTCCATGCACAGGACGATGGCGGCGCCGCAGCAGGATTAGCAGATATATGGGAGTTGCACTGGAATGCCAAATTAGGTGCAGGCGGATTTATTTGGGATTTTGCAGATGAAGGTATCGTGCGTACAGATTTCAACAATGTGATTGATGTCAACCGCGTAAATGCCCCCGATGGAATCCTTGGGCCACATCGCGAAAAAGAGGGAAGTTTCTATGCTATTCGGGAAATCTATTCACCTGTACATATTACGATGAAGAAATTACCTGCCGACTTCAATGGAACTATTCCGGTGGAAAATCGTTATCACTTTACCAACCTAAAAGATTGTAGGTTTGAGGGTAAATTGATTACTTATAAACAGCCCTATGCCGAAGAAGCGGGGGTGGACTCGGTGTTGAATCTAAAGATAAATAGTCCTGTATTGGCTCCGACTCAAAAAGGAAACGTGCAGTTGAATTTACCGAGCGATTGGAAACAATATGATGCACTAATATTGATGGCAACTGACTCACATGGGGAGGAAATTTATACTTGGACATGGCGTATAAAATCCAATCAGGCTCTTACAGCTGAAATTCTACCTTTAAAATCTTCTACCGATGTTGAAGCGAAAGAGGACAGTGTGAATTATATCCTCAAGGCAAACGGAATAACAGCCTTTATCTCCAAAAAAACAGGATTATTGGTTGATCTGGCCAATGATTATAGCATGAAATTAGCTTTTAATAATGGCCCGGTGCTTATTGATGGACAGTCGGAGCTGAAAAGTGCTAAACGTTGGCAGGATGGAAAAAATGAAGTTGTTGAGTTTATGTTTGATGGCAATCTAAGTTTTATCCGTTGGACGATGCGGCCAGACGGCTGGTTGAAACTTGATTATGCTTACAATATGAAAAAAACGGTGCCTTATGCCGGAGTAAGCTTCAACTTTCCTGAAAACTATATTATTGGGGCCAAATGGCTCGGTAATGGGCCGTATCGCGTATGGAAGAATAGGATGCAAGGTGTCACCCTAAATACATGGGAAAAAATGTACAATGATGGAAAAGCCGGTATTGGTCCATGGGCATTTCCTGAATTTAAAGGCTACTTCTCCGATGTTAGCTGGGTACAATTCAATACAGTGCAAGGCAAGTTTTTGGTCGCAACAGATCAGGACGATTTATTTGTGCGATTGTTCGAGTTTTACGGAATTTCCGGTCCTAAAGGATATCCGCAATTGCCGTCTGGAGATATTTCCTTTTTAGATGCTATTCCCCCTATTGGAACAAAACTGGCATTGGGAATTAATGGAAATGCTGCCGTGAATGGACCCGCGGGTGAGCTTAATCAAATGGATAAAAGGATTAACCGGACACTCTATTTTTACTTTGGAACCCCAAAAGGCGAAAAAGAAAATACACAATTTGTGATGCCTAAGGTTAATGTGTTGACTGATTAAAAGAAAAACTCCATTTTTAGGCGGTTGCAATTGGAATCTACTTATTTCAGTACGCACCTATAATATAGAGAATTAAGGTGCTCCACTACAGGACGTACGAGAATCAAAACACAAAGCATTCCTTATTTATCCGTTTGGATGGAAATGTATAGATTCAGCGCAGTCAACTCCAAAATAAAATTTCAATACTAGGATGGTGTGACCAATATCCTGTTGAAAGTTCTTTAAATCTAGAACATATTCTAGATTTTTGAGGCAATATTTTAAGAAAAAATTGTACGATGTGCTCTTAACTAGATCTTAAACAAAAGGGACCTGTTTCTTTCAATAGAAGAGAATACGGACTATTTTTGTTCTGAGATCTTAGGAAGAGTAACAAATAAGTCTTCCTCCAACAATTCGGTAATTTTAATTTCAAAAACAGCGGCGATTCTGTAAAGTACGGATAAAGAAGGTTCACTCTCATCGCGTTCATATCTGCGGTAAGTGCTTTCTGATATAGATAATCTTTCTGCAATTTCTATAGGTTCAATATTTCTCGAAATACGAAGTATTTTGAGTCTATGTCCAAATTTCATCTTGTTTAGTTTATAATTAATACTTAGTTATATATATTCAAGAAATAATCACATCCAAATTTGCTTCCCCATCTTATAAGTAAAAACTTTATGCTCTTTACCTTTATCGATATTTTTTAAAATAAATAGGCTGTTGCAGGGAACGCTATCAAATTTAATAAACTGATCCTTGGAAACTTGTCTATGAAAACTAATCCAGCGTCCTTTATTCCAATGAAATAATTCATATTCATTTCCCACTTCTATAAAATTGGTGTCACTTCGAGGACAATATCTTATTTTTACTATTTGTTGGGGGCTTCCAAAATCCAATCCTACCCAAGGCTCCCTCCCTTTTGGTTTCAAGAAATAAGTTTGAAGATCATTGTCAAAAGGATAGTTATAGAATCTATTTTTAGTTATATCAATAGAGGGATCTCCAATAACTTTTCCATTTAATTTCACTGTATCCCTATTTTTTGATAGCCCATAAAATTCCAATTCAGCAATATCTCCTCTACCTCGAGGCGGTATCCACATCCTTACATACCTAAATTTATTTCTTTGTTTTATTACAACGCTTTCTATTTTCTCAGGCATATTATGTATGGTAAACAAAGTAATTGAATCTTGAAAATTTACTGTATTTGCTCCCTGGAATTTGTTGCCAATTACGAAAGACATTATTCCTTTCATGAAAGGCGTTAATTGGGCCTTTCTTTCTAATCTAATATTTTCTTTTTCCTTACTTGGTTTAAAGTATTCAATATTTCCCAAATTATTCAAAAAAAATGGTTCTGTTTTTCTTGTAAACTCTATCCCATCATATAAAAATATAGAATATAGATTGTTAACTCCCATATCTCTAAACAATACATGACCATTGGAAATTTCAGACCAAGCTTGTGGTTCCCAGTCGAAGCCGTTATAGGTCGATATTATTGCGTATTTATTTTTTTCTTTATTACCAATTCTAGCTGATATACTTTGGGTTTTAACATAATTTCTTGTTACGTCTATACTATTACTATCCAATAAATCTGATGGAATTTCATTAAGGTGAATGGAATCCAATAACAGGGGCTGATTTTTGTAAGTTTTTCTGAATACTTTTGCAATTTTCCGCCAGGAAAGATCTATTTTCAAACCTTTATTTAAAGCGTCGAATGGAAATTGCTTAGCATCTTCTAAAAAAATGACATTCCATTCATGACCATTATTTGAGCCAGCCCATTTCCTAGTGAAATCAATGGCGGTTGGAATTCCAAGGGCTCGCAAACTCTGAGCTGTATAATGCACTCCATTTTTACAGCTGCCTAGTCGAATTCGCTCAAATTCACTGCTATTAAAATCATATGGATATGACCAAAATATACCAGAATGAGACATTTTAAAAGAGTTTTGATCATTCACGTACTTTGCAATATTGAATATACTATCAAGGTTCTTTTGCTTAATATCCTTAATCCATTTATTATAAAGCTTTATTGACCACAGTTCATTCGATTCGGAACCAACTTTATAAGGCAGAATATACTCACAAAATCCATCAAAATCGATTTTTTTGCTCCATTTATTTCCTCTCCACATTCTAAAAGCGTGGTCGATATGTGAAATCAGGTATTCTGACTTTATGATATTTATATCATGTTGATTATCAATTTTTTGTATTTTTGGCGTCCCATATATATATATTAAAGAATCCCATTTTGCTTGGACATTATGTTTATTATCCATTATTTTTGCATTTCCCCCTTTCCATAACGAATCTATAAAATCGAAAACTTCTAGATAAGGTTGATTTGATCGATTTGTGATACTTAATTTATTAGCCATGTTCGATATTAAAAATATGGCAGCTTGTACTTTTTCTTTATCTCCTTCTTTATTATAATGTTTAATTACATTCTCTAATTCTCCTCTATTTTGTCCAGAAGAATTCAACGAAATATCAATCTTTCGATCCAAATTCGACTCACAAGAGAAAAAAGTAAGAGAAAAAATTAGGGTATAAAATATACGAATGGCGATATAGTTTATGTTTACGAAAGGGGTCATTTAGTTAATTGGTTTCTTTTATTAAAAATAATAATCAAATAGCGATAAACTGTCCTGTACTAACATGGGTTAAAAAAAGCTATTATTTAGCATGTCATTTAATTAAATATTAATATTTAAAATTGAAAAAAAAACACCAAAATTGACTTCACCAATCGAAATGTAATAAATATTTTTGATACATAATATTACCTTTTAAAACCTTTAAGTTTCATTAAGGAAAGAACTTTTAAAAGTAAGCGCACAAAAATTACTAACAATTATTTATCATTATGAAAAAAAACTATTGGTTTATTATCTGTCTCTTTACGTTATTACTGTCTACAACATTTATTTTAAAAAGTTGTAAAGATCAATCGTTGACGAGCGACGTTGATCGTGAACAAAATCCTAAAACAGTCCTTCTCGGTAATTCGCTAAAGATCCATATTGGCTCATCAGTAAATGTGAGTAAATCTGCTTATGCTCTCGGAATCTTCGAACTAGAAACCAAGCAAGAATCTGAAGATAAAATAACTATTGCTATTAAAGCTGCAAACTCAATCGTCAACAATAGAAGAATACTGTTAGACGGTGAGAAATTAATGTTAGAAAAGGTGCAAAACAAAAATATTTATAGTATAAAAGACATTCAAAAAAAATCCAGCTTAACGTTTGATTACGATAGCAATGAGCTCATTTATAAGTATAAGGGAAAAAAAATAACTAATGCAGAAATTAGTAAAAATACGCTATCCAATGCTCAAAAAATAATTTTTTTAAAATTATTAATAGTATTCCAACAAATTATGTTTGAAGATCAAACTGTTGTCCAGCCTTATGCTAAATGGACTGAACAATTGGTGGATTTAAAACAAGCTAACATCGCTTCCTCAGGAAAAAAAGCTGCTATGACAGTATCAAGTTGTACACGATATAATATAAGCTTTGGTATGACAAGAGCGGAAACTGAGAACAAAGCGAAAGAAGATGCGAAAGCTTTCTTAAGTGCGTATCCTTCCTGTAGTCAGATTGGTACCCCAGATATTACCTGTGCGGCAACAATATCGCCATGCGTCGGTACAGTAACTTTTCAATGTACTGGAGATATCTGTGACGAAGGAATTGTGACCGAATAGAAAGGAAGTTAGTTAGTGTAGAGAATCGAATTGATATTGATTATAAGCCAGTTTCAATTCGATTCTAAAAACAAACAGAAAAATAGCTTCATTAATACGCCATTTTATATCATGTATAAATTATGGAAAGATATACTAACCCAAGTCTATTATTGAAAATTTCAGATGAAGTCTGTATAACATTTCTTGTTATTCCATTATATGTGTTGTCTATTTTTCCAAACTTTTGCTCGGATATCATGAATGATGACATTTTCAACAGGAATATTTTTCTATTTTACTTTGGTGTGGTTGGACTGATAACTTCAAGTATAATTATATTTAAAACAATTTTAAAGCAAAAAAAATATATCCTTAAGTTCTCCAAATTTGAAATTGTATTCATTATAATTTTGATATTCAATATAATAAACACCACGGTTATTTCTAAAAATAATCTAAATTTTGATTTTTTTTTGCTGTTTGGGCAATTTATAACATATTTCCTGATAAAAACCCTCTTAGCGGGGATCAATAAAAATAGATTGGATCATCTTACGAATAATATCGCTTTGATTGTAAGTTTAATCTTCTGCGGTTTTACAGCATTTGGAATATTACAGATTATAGGAATTTTAAATTCTAAAAATGATAATTTTATAGTTACTGGACAATTCACCAACCCAGCAAGATTCACAATGCTGTGTGGTCTATTAATGCCATTTCCATTAATATGGGGGATATATAATAGGAGATTACGACTCTTCGCATGCTTATCAATTTTTTTATTTTTAGTATTAATCTATTATTCTGAAATTCAGACGGTATGGATAGCTTCAGTGATCGTATTAACAGTTGTTTTTGAAAGAAGTTTTACCACAAAAAAACAAAGTAGTGTACCCTTAGTAATTTTAGGAATAATGCTTATTTCGGCAATAATAGGATTTGCTTTTTTTGCAAGTTCGGGAAAAGGTAGACTTTTAATATGGAAAATTAGTTTAAATATATTTTTAGATAATCCTATATTTGGTATTGGGTTTTCTAACTTCGAAAACTTATACACCATCTACCAGTCGAAATATTTCACTGAAACCCATTTAGAAAATGAAATATTTTATAGCGATGTTATTAGATATCCATATAATGAATACATAAAGTTATTATGCGAACAAGGCATTTTTGGTTTCCTATTATTTTTAATTTTATGTTATAGTATTATTAGATCTAATATATTAAGGCTAGCTACATCAAAAAATTTCAACATTTCTTATTATTCTTTGCTCACCTTAATACTAGGAATTACGTTTTCTTTATTTTCTTATCCATCAAACGATCCGTCCCTTACAACCATATTGATGCTTTCCTTTTGTTACCTGTCAATTAATGATTCGAATGCTTTCAAAATAAAATTAAGCTTAATCAGAACCATACCAATCTTGATTTTAACAGTATTCTTTTATATATATATAACATTGACTGTTAAACAGCAGATTTCTGCCTATGCCCAATGGAAAAAGGGGAACTGTTATGATTTAGAAGACGAACAACTAACGGCATTATATTTAGATTTAAGTGCCGATAGGTTTTTTGTTCAATGGTACAGTAATTTTTTATTTGATGAGGGGAATTATATCAAGGCAGTTAATACTATAGAAAAAAATAAAGAAATTATGAGAACACCAAATCTTTGTATAATTTTAGGTAAGTCTTATCTTCATCTAAGAGACCTTAAAAAGGCCGAAGATGCGCTTATTGCAGCTGTAAATATGGTGCCAAATAGATTTATACCTCGCTTGCATTTGATGATGTTTTATCGCGAAATTGGAGAATTAACTAAGTGTGTTCAAGTAGCTCAAAGTATTATCTCTTTACCTATTAAAATTCAATCAGACGAGGTCAATTTTGTTAAAAGAGAAGCAATGAAAATATTAAAAACAAATTCGCTTAATTATTATACTAATGATTGAGGATAGACATTCTGTTGCTCTCAAATTTTAATAGATAATGAATAAATGGAAATCAACCTTTTCGACTTTTTTTCTAAGTATAATTTTTTATTCAATACCCAGCTATTAAGTTGTATAGCTTTAGTTAAGCCTCTTTTTTTTAAAAATTAATCAAATTAAAAATTAATTATATAAAATAATACTCTAAAATTTATGAATCTTTTATTCCTGAACATCGGCACTAAAGAAATGTTATTTCTCTCTGTAATACCGTTAATCTTCGTATTTTATTCTATTTATCATGTCATTGGTAATGATAATCTACAATGGAGAAAAAAGATATTTTGGATAATTGGTATTTTAATCTTCAATTTTCTCGGTTGTATTTTTTATTGGTTGCTCGGACGAAATATAGCAAAAACTTAAGTGATTTTACATTCACTTCAACTTTATTAATCAAAATCTGACGAGAAAGCTGATTATTTAAGTTTAATATAGCCAGTCGATTAACTCAGATCGCAAGAAAAAAAGAAAGGTGTATTTTGGTTGTAAACTAAGTGAATATTTATATGTAAATATTTGGATATTGAGTTTTCAATGATTAAAAAAGATGCTAATGAATACATCCTAATGAAAAAAAAGCATCCGTTAAAGCAATTCAGGAAGAAGGTTTAATCCAAAGCGGAGATCAATTTGCAAAGATTAATTTAAAACCTTCCATAGCAACGTTTAGCTGGTCAAAGTGAATCGTAATTAACTGGTGATCATTTTACGGGTTCGAATGGTCGACTGTAACGGAATCTCAACATAAGAGAAGAGGAAAAAGAAAATACACAATTTGTGATGCCTAAGGTTAATGTGTTGACTGAATAAAAGAGTAATGCATAAAAAAAGGGCTTTTCTATGTTAATAGAAAAGCCCTTTTTTATGGTATAACCCTAATAGTATGTATTCTTTTCAATAATGCTTATTTAGGTTTCTTGAACCCAAAAAGGTTGTGCTTTATTCACTCTTATCGCTATTCGTGTAGGAAAAATCATTGACGTATTTATTTTGAATAGCAGTTGATGTTGTTTTTTTAAGATGTACATCCTTCAATTGTACGGTCTGAATTGGAAGTTCGGGATTGCCATTGATCTTCGAGACAAACTGCCCTTCTTCAGCTTTAATGTGGGAAAGATAGACATTCGTTATTGGAGTCAGTTTTTTTACTTTGGTTGGTACCAGGTTGCGCCATTGATAGAGCACATCCGTATCTATTCCAAGTATACCTTCCTTTACGTTTTGGGCTTTGATATTTGAAAAATAAATGTTTTTGACATAACCGCCCATACGTTCATTGGTTTTGATGAAAAGTAGATGCATGAGCTTCTCATTCGGCAGTACCGTGCAATTGTTTACGTAAATATTTTCAATCCCTCCCGAGAGTTCACTCCCAATGGCAAGGAGCTGATGACCGTCACGGATCTCGCAATTGCGGATCACAATATTCTTTGTTGGCGTTTTCAACCGCCAGCCTTCGGGATTTCTACCGGACTTCAAGGCAATAGCATCATCCCCCTGGTCAAATATACAATTTTCAATCAATACATTCTGACTCATTTCTGGGTCAATTCCATCATTGTTATGCCCATGGGCGTAGATGTCGATGCCACGGATAAGCGCATCTTTCGTTAGGTAGAGATGCAAGGTCCAAAAAGGACTGTTTCGGATCTTGATATCTTCGACCCTAACATGTTGGCAACGGTTAAATTGAATAAACTGAGGTCTAAGGTTAGATGTGTCGTTGACCATGATACGCTGTTCCACAGGCCTCCCTTCTTGTGCCCAATTATAGAGATTTTTGATGCTTTCCATGTGCGGCTTTGGTCTCGGAAACCATTTCTCCCAAACAGTCAGATCTGCTTTTATGGTTCCCTTACCGGTAATGGCAACATTTGTCGCTTCGTATGCATAGATCAATGGCGAATAATTATAGCACTCAAGCCCTTCCCAACTACTGTGAACAGCAGGCAAATAGTCTTTCGGGTCGCCCGAAAATAATAAGGTTGCCCCTGCACTGACATGTAAGTTGACATTGCTCTTTAAGTGGATTGCCTTTGTTGACCATTCACCTGGAGGAATAATGATATTGCCCCCCGATGTTGTCGCTAGCGCAATTGCCTTCGCGATTGCTGCGGTAGTACTTTCCTTATCACCCTGACGTGCACCAAAATCGCGGATATCGTAGTTTTTACAATGCTCGAAATTTGGGACCTTAAATACTGGGATTTCAAAAGGAGCTTTGATTTTAATATCGTCTTGGTTGATCTTGCTGATCTGCGCGACGCTCAATCGAGTAAAAGCGATCGATAGTAAAATAAGGGTGAAGATTGATTTATATTTCATGTTAATAATTATTTCATGAGCACGCAAGCTCGGTTTGTGTTTTTTAAGGCCATATGGAATATCCAGTTTATTTTTCATCAGGAGGTCCTAAGCAATTGGTTAAAAACAATAAAGACTAAAAATAAGGAACAATCAAGGGGGAACCTAATTTTACCAAGCAGGACAGTACAAGGTGGTTTGGATATATTTTCTTAAGGATAAGGTATCACCAAATCCATATCAACTCCTGACTGCAAGCGGATTGTTAAAAAGGTGAGAGCATGGTGAATCAACCTCTAAAAGGTGGACTCAACGTGGACTCACTGTGCACTCAACGTGGTTACAGTTAGGAGTTGGTCATAAGTTGGTGTGGGGTTGGAGTTGAGAATTCTATAACAAATATATTACGAATGACGTTGAATCCCTGTTTTTAACCTTATTATACATGAAAACAAGCACTTTCTGACTGTATTGTCTGGTTTGTTCAGGATACTACAGGACGGCTCTTGTTAAAAATGTTGATACTTTTAAAACTAGCTACTTATTTAAGTATCCTTAAATACGCTAATCAATTCGAAGGCATTGTCTACACTTTTTAATTAAGCTGTAGACAAGCGGGGAAACAAGACTTAATAAAACTAAATATGATGAAAAAATTCTTTCGATTTTTACTCCTGCTTACATCAATTGCGATCTTGTCCAATGCACATGCGCAAGGAAAGTTTCCGGACGGAACAGCAATCTCAAAATGGTTCGAGACTGTAAAATCGACTGAGATCGGAACGCTCGGAAAGAAATTTCTCATCACCGATTTTGGTGTGGTCGCAGATAGCACCATCGTGCAAACTGCCAAAATCCAACAAGCAATTGATAAAGCATATGAAAGTGGAGGCGGTGTTGTCGTCGTACCTAAAGGGATCTATCTGAGTGGTTCATTATTTTTTAAACCAAAGACACACTTGCACTTGGAAGAAGGGGCTGTGTTAAAAGGAAGTGATGATATCGCAGATTTTGCGCTAGCTGAGACTCGAATGGAAGGTCAGACAGTGAAATATTTTTTGGCGCTTGTCAATGCGGATCAGGTGGATGGATTTACAATTTCGGGCAAAGGTACACTCGATGGAAACGGGTTGCGCTACTGGCGATCCTTTTGGCTTCGAAGACAGTTTAATCCACAATGCACAAATATGGACGAGATGCGCCCACGCTTACTTTATGTTTCCAATAGCAAGGACGTACAAATATCGGGCATTCGTTTGATCAATTCACCGTTTTGGACCTCACATTATTATAAATGTGAAAATCTCAAATTGATCGGTTTGCACATTTCGGCGCCCAAGGAACCTGTGAAAGCGCCTAGTTCAGATGCGATTGATTTGGATGTCTGCCGCAATGTATTGATTAAGGATTGTTACTTATCCGTTAACGATGATGCGATCGCATTAAAAGGGGGTAAAGGGCCTAAGTCCGACAAAGATCCTAATAATGGACCTAATTCAAATATTATTATTGAGAACTGTTTCTTTGGATTTTGTCATAGTGCACTGACTTGTGGTAGTGAATCTATTCATAGCTATAATGTGATTTTTAGGAACAATACCTTAGATAAAGCACGCAAGCTGTTGCAGTTAAAGATGCGGCCAGATACGCCACAAGAATATGAAAACATTTTGATCGAAAATGTAAAGGGAAATGTCAATAGCATGTTGTTTATTAAACCTTGGACCCAATTTTTTGATTTGAAGGGCGAGAAAGATATTAAAATGTCCTATGCAAGAAATATTGTCCTACGCAATATAGATCTGGATTGCGACATCGTATTCGATGTCCTCAATTCGGAACAATATGTGCTGTCGGATTTTACATTTCAAAATATGCACGTCCGTGCAGCCAAAGATCCAGCGATTCACAGGGAATATATTAAAAACTTTGTCCTAAATAATGTATCTGTTAATAATAAAAAGCAATAATAATATGTACCAGCATATTGCTGTGGCTTAGACCTTGAATTATGAAGACAAAACTTATTCTTTTGACTGGGGCACTGATCGGTTCCCTAGCCGTTTCAGGCCAACGTAAAATGGAGTTTTTGGATCGGGGGATGGTGGGTGTAAAAACGACGGACAACGCTGTTTTTTTAAGCTGGCGTTTGCTTGGCACTGACGATTTTGATACGGCCTTTGCAGTTTATAGAAAGGAAGGGAATGGCAAGCAGAAAAAACTAAATACTTCACCTTTGACCAAAGGGACTAATTTTTTGGACGATCATGTCGATTTGAATCAAGATGTTACTTACATTTTGGATATAGTAACCGGAGGTAAAGAAAAAGAAGTTGCTAAATTGACCTTATCGAAAGATCAAAAAGTACAGCAATACTTAAATATTCCTTTACGTACTCCCAAAGGATACACTCCTGGTGATATTTCTGTAGGTGATTTGGATGGAGACGGGACTTACGAACTGATTGTTCATCAGACGGGTGTTGGACATGACAATGCACACAATGGGATTACTTCGGAACCTATTTTTCAGGCATATAAACTAGATGGTACTTTTCTTTGGGAAATCAATTTGGGTAAAAATATCCGGGAAGGAGCACATTATACCCAATTTATGGTATACGACCTCGATAGTGACGGCCGTGCGGAGCTGGTCTGCAAAACGGCCGACGGTACGAAAGATGGACTGGGAAATGTCATTGGTGATGCCCAGGCCGATTGGCGTGATACTGTATTAAATTCGCGGACTGTTGGTCGCATATTGAAAGGACCTGAATATTTAACCGTATTTGATGGATTGACGGGCAAAGCCCTAAGCTCTGTAGATTATCTACCAGAACGTGGAGAGCTAAATTCATGGGGAGATTCAAATGCTAATCGCAGCGATCGATTTTTAGCTTGTGTAGCCTATTTGGATGGTGTACATCCAAGTGTTGTGATGACGCGGGGATATTATGAACGGACAGCTCTGGCAGCGTGGGACTTTAAAGATAAAAAATTAGTGAACCGCTGGGTATTTGATAGCAAAGTTCGTAAAGATCCTTATTCCGGACAGGGATATCATAATCTTACGGTCGCGGATGTTGACCAGGATGGCAAAGATGAAATTGTGTTTGGTTCGATGGTTATTGATGATAATGGCAAAGGTCTATACAGTACAGGACTGGGACATGGTGATGCGCTGCATGTCGGTGACCTAGATCCTGAAAGACCCGGCCTGGAGATCTTTGGAATCCATGAACTGAAAGGAGGGCGGAAAGGGACCGGCGTGGCTTTATTGGATGCCAAAACTGGCGCAATATTGTTTAAAAGTGCAATAGACCAAGATATTCCCCGCGGTGTTGCTGCAAATATAGATCCCGATCATAAAGGGGCGTATCTGTGGTGGCTGGGATCTAGAGATATGTACGATACCAAAGGTAATCGTGTCGGGCCGGCTCCGAGATCGACCAATTTTCTGATTTGGTGGGATGCCGATTTGAGCCGGGAACTTTTAAACAGTAACTATATTGAAAAATATAAAAATGGGAAAATAGAACGCATCTTTACGGGGATTGGAGCATCATCGATCAATGGAACTAAAAGTACACCTAACCTGAGCGCGGATATCTTTGGGGATTGGCGTGAAGAATTGATCCTACGTGCAGACGACAACCAAAGCCTACGTATCTATACAACAACGATCCCTACAACGCAAAGGGTATATACGTTGATGCATGATCCACAGTATCGCTTGAGCATAGCATGGCAGAATGTGGCTTACAATCAACCGCCACATACGGGGTATTATCTCGGTGCAGGTATGGATCGTCCAGTCAAGCCGAACATTCAGCTGGTTAAGTATGCCCATAAAAAATAGAAATTTGGAAGCGCGATTTGGATTTTTTGACTAAAAGAAATAGATAAGATAGCAAATGAAGCATACAATAAAATGGATAGGGATGGCACTGACAGCCGTTCTTTTGATATCCTTTGCAAAACAGCAAGATAGACCTACGATTTATCTTATCGGTGATTCGACCGTTAAGAACAGCAATAAGGAATATTGGGGCTGGGGTACCCTGATTCCTGAATTATTGGATACGACACGAATCCGTGTAGATAACCATGCAATGGCGGGGCGTAGTACACGAACATTTGTCAAAGAAGGAAGATGGGCAAAAGTTGATTCGTTGTTCAAGCCGGGAGATTTTTTATTGATTCAGTTTGGCCATAACGAGGGCAGTAAGCCCGATACCAGCAAACAAGGCTATCGGGGTGTGCTGCGGGGCATCGGTCAGGACTCCGTTGTGTTGGATTGGGGAAATGGAAAGAAGGAGACCGTGCACACTTACGGTGAAAACCTGCGTCGTTTTGTGATTGAAGCAAAGAAAAAGGGGGTAACACCAATTTTGTTATCCATGATTCCGCGCAACCAATGGGATAATCAAGGTAAGGTGAAACGAGCCGACAACGACTTTGGCTTGTGGGCTAGGCAGATTGCAGAAGAACAGGGCGTTCCCTTTTTGGATCTGAATAGTATTACCGCAGATAAATATGATCAGCTTGGTGCTGAACGGGTAAAATCCAATTATTTTCCAGGTGACCATACGCATACGAATAAAGCTGGAGCAAGAGAAAATGCATTGTCTGTTATCGAAGGATTTCGGAGGATTAAAAGCCAATTAGTACAATACATTAAATAAAAATGAAGATGAAATTGAAATTGTTGCCTTGGGCTGCGGTCCTTTTCGCTGTAATCAGTATGTCTTTTTTGGAAAAACAGCATAAACCGACCTTATTTATTATTGGTGATTCCACCGTAAAAAACGGACAGGGAAATGGGGCCAATGGACAGTGGGGCTGGGGAAGTTTGATCGGTCAGTATTTTAAATTAGATAAGATCAATGTCAAGAATCGTGCTTTGGGGGGAACAAGTACCCGGACATTTTATAACAATCCAAAGCTTTGGCAGAGGGTACTGGATAGCATACAGCCGGGCGATTTTGTCCTTATGCAATTTGGACATAATGATTCAAGTCCTATTGTGGATACGTTACGTGCTCGTGGAACGATAAAAGGAAATGGCGACGATTACCAAGAAGTGTATAATCCATTGCTGAAGCAACATGAAGTTGTCTATAGTTATGGTTTTTACTTACGTCGATTTGTGAAAAATATTCAAGATAAAGGAGCCACAGCAATTATTTGTTCACCTATTCCGCGCAATGCCTGGGAAGGAAACCAAGTGCGTAAATCGGATTATGCAACATGGGCAAAAGAAGCTGCACAACAGGCTAATGCGTTTTTTATCCCTTTGCAGGATCAAGTGATAGCCCAGTATGAAACATTGGGGAAAAAGAAAGTAGAAACAGAATTTTTTGATCCTAAAGATGCGACCCATACAATTAAAGCAGGTGCTTTGCTAAACGCTAAACTCGTTGCTGAACAATTGAAAGCACAAACCAAAATCGGACTAAAGAAATTTATGTAGTATGATAAAATCTACTTTTCCTCTGGCGATCTTCTTTCTGCTCACAGTATTTACAGTCCGTGCACAGCAACGGCCCAATATTGTGTTGATTCTGGCCGATGACATGGGCTATGCTGATTTAGGTTGTTTTGGTTCCGAAATTCAGACCCCACATTTGGATAAAATGGCAAAGGAAGGTATTAAGATGACTAACTTTTATAATGCTTCGCGTTGTTGTCCATCACGTGCTTCTCTATTGACCGGATTGTATCCGCATCAGGCAGGTGTGGGCGATATGATGAACAAGCGTCCTTTTCCTGCCTATCAGGGCTATTTAAATCGAAACTCGGTCACATTGGCTGAACTATTGAAAAGCGCAGGTTATGGAACTTATATGGCTGGGAAATGGCATGTTGGACAGGAAAAAGAAAATTGGCCTCGGCAGCGTGGATTTCAGCGCTACTATGGGCTAATTGATGGAGCAAACAGCTACTTTGAAAACCGGCCTTATCGTCCCAAACAAACATTGACGATAGCTTTGGACAATGAGACGATCGTTCCGCCAAAAGATTACTATAGCTCGGATGCCTATACGGATTATGCGATGGCTTTCATTGGCGAGCATTTGGAAACGAAAAAAGAGGATCCTTTTTTTCTATACCTCGCTTTTCAGGCGCCCCACTGGCCTATACATGCCAAACCGCAGGATATTGCAAAGTATCGGGGTAAATATATGGAAGGCTGGGAGGCTATCCGTGAAAAGCGTTTTCAAAAACAGCAGCAGTTAGGGATAGTGCCACCAACGACCAAATTGTCTCCAATGGATACCACCTTGCGAAATTGGAATGATTGCAGCTGGGAAGAAAAAGTAAAATGGGATGAAAAGATGGCTGTCTACGCGGCGATGGTAGACGAATTGGATCAGAATGTTGGCCGACTGGTTGATTATCTCCAATCAAAAGGGCAATTGGACAACACTGTTTTTATTTTTCTCTCTGATAACGGGGCGAGCAATGAGACCATAACCAATGCGGGATTTACAGCAGAAATTAGAGCTGCGAATGAATTTCCTGCTAGTCATCCACGTTCTTTTACAGCTTATGGAATCGAAGGCGCTGCAGTGAGCAATACGCCTTTCAAAAAGTTCAAGCATTGGGAGTTTGAGGGTGGCAACGCAACCAGTTTTATAGCTTATGGCCCCAAGTTTCTGCCTCAAGGAAAGCAGTTTGATAGGCCAGCCCATTTGATCGACATCATGCCAACCTTAGTCCAATGGTCGGGAGCAAACTATCCTGAAAATTATGCCGGTAATACGATTAAACCGATGGAAGGGGCCTCCTTGCTTCCGCTATGGAATGAGCAACAGAAGGATATGGATAGGGAAATTTGTTTTGAGCACGAGGGTAACAAAGCTGTGCGCAAAGGAAAATGGAAATTGGTCTCTTCCTATCCTGAAAATAGGTGGTATTTATATGATATAGAAAAAGATAGAAGTGAAACAGTAGACTTATCAGCCTCTTTTCCGAAAATATACCGAGAAATGGTTCAGATCTATGAAAACTGGGCGAAAAGGGTTGGTGTGATACCCTACGAGCAGCTCGCTCAAAAACCTTCATGATTTCGCAGGCACCAACAGCAATGAAAGCAAAAGAAGGTTCTCTCTGGCCAATAAGATCAGACACTTTCAGAAAAAAAAAGGAATTCCCGTTATGAATAATTATATAAAGAAAAACATGAAAATATTTAATACTTATACGACCACTTTATTGATTGCATTTTTCCTTTCAGCATGTTCATCGACGAAGAAAGTTGTCGAACAGAAGCAGGAATTATCTGCTGTAGATGTACTCCAATCGTTGCAGTTGACCAATCGTTATTTCATGAACAAATGGACAGACACAGGGAAACCGATCTACACCAACCGTTGGCGGCCGAGCAACATCTGGACCCGGGCTGTTTATTACGAAGGGCTCATGGCACTTTATCAGATTGATAAAAACAACGAATACTACAATTATGCAGTGGATTGGGGAAATAAACATGACTGGGGGATGCGCAACGGTTTAGAAACTCGAAATGCCGATGACCAGGCTTGTGGGCAAACCTACTTGGATCTCTATGAGATTGAAGCAAAGCCTGAGCGTATCCAAAAGATTAAAGCCAATATAGATTATATTATCAAATCTGGAAAAGTAGACGATTGGACTTGGATTGATGCCATACAAATGGCCATGCCAATTTATGCCAAACTGGGTGTAATGACGAAGGATCAAACTTACTTTGATTACATGTATAAAATGTATCATCATTCAAAAACACAGGAAGGTGGAGGCCTATATAATCAGACCGATAAACTTTGGTGGCGCGATAAAGATTTTGTTCCTCCCTACAAAGAACCAAATGGTGAGGACTGTTATTGGTCACGCGGTAATGGATGGGTGGTAGCAGCTTTAGTGAGGGTACTATCTTTAATTCCGGAAAACGAAGTACATCGAGCAGAATATGTAGCGGATTATAAGGCATTGATGGAAGCACTTGTTCCTATCCAAAGACCAGATGGATTTTGGAATGTCAGCCTGCATGATCCCAATAATTTTGGCGGACGGGAAACCTCAGGGACAGCATTATTTGTCTATGGTATGGCCTGGGGTATCAATAATGGTTTTCTAGATGCTAAAATATATCGCCCTGTTGTAGAAAAGGCATGGAAAGCAATGCTAGCAGAAGCGGTACACCCTTCTGGGTTTTTGGGCTATTTACAAGGAACAGGGAAAGAACCTAAGGATGGTCAGCCCGTCAGTTTTTCAAGTCAACCGGATTTTGAAGATTACGGTTTGGGTTGTTTTTTATTGGGAGGGACAGAGGTTTATAAAATGTTGTCAAGATAAGATGAAAAGGTTCCTGTTTATTTTTTGTTGCCTGCTGCTTTCATTCGGTACATATGCTCAAGCGGGGAGGAGGACTTTTAGTTTTAACGCTGACTGGCGTTACCATATTGGCGATGTTAGTGATGCTTCTGCTGAAGACTTCGATGATCGCGCATGGAAACAGGTTGCTCTGCCCCAAGCATGGAACGAAGATGAAGCTTTCACAAAAGCGATACATGACCTTTCGACAACTATTGTTTGGTATCGAAAAAAGTTTAGTATTCCCAAGGGAATTACTTCCGATAAGGTCTTTTTGGAATTTGAAGGGATTCGCTTTGGCGGAGAATTTTATCTCAATGGAAAATTTATTGGTCGTCATGAAAATGGCGTTATGGCAGCAGGACTTGATATTTCGGACCTGATTGATCGCGATCACGAAAATATCTTGGCCATACGTATAGACAATAGTTGGAGCTATCGTGAAAAGGCAACAAATAGCACGTATCAATGGAACGATAAAAACTTTAATGCAAACTATGGTGGAATTCCAAAAAATGTGTGGATCCACTTTACTTCCAAAATTTATCAGACTTTACCATTGTATTCCAATTTGAAGACTACAGGTGTTTATGTGTATGCGAAAAACATAAATATCCCTGAAAAGACAATGGATCTTTTTGTTTCTTCGGAGGTAAAGAATGAAACCCTGCAATCGCGTCTGGTCAACTTTGTTGCCGAAGTACATAATGCCGAAGGAAAATTAGTGAAAACATTTTCAAAAAAGTTCAACCTTCCTGCCAATCAAACACAACAATTGACCATGAACTCAACCATGAATCAGGTTAATTTTTGGAGCTGGGGTTATGGCTATCTCTATACGGTTACGACAAAAATTGTACAGGACAACAAAACTATAGACGCTGTAAAGACGAAAACAGGATTTCGAAAAACGGCTTTTAAAGATGGCATGGTCTATCTGAATGATCAGGTTTTGATGATGAAGGGCTATGCACAGCGTACAAGTAATGAATGGCCTGCTGTTGGTTTGTCTGTAGCACCTTGGTTAAGTGATTTTAGCAATGGACTCATGGTCAAGAGCAATGCCAATTTGGTTCGTTGGATGCACGTAACACCTTGGAAACAGGATGTTGAATCCTGCGACCGCGTGGGACTGATGCAAATGCTACCCGCAGGAGATGCCGAAAAAGATGTCCAAGGTAGACGTTGGGAACAGCGAACAGAGCTTATGCGTGATGCGATTATTTATTACCGCAATAATCCAAGTGTCTTGTTTTATGAGTGTGGAAACGAGTCTATTTCGGAAGAGCATATGGCAGAGATGAAAGCCATTCGTGATCAATACGATCCAGCTGGCGGACGGGCAATTGGCTCACGTGAAATGCTGGATAGTAAGCTAGCTGAGTATGGTGGTGAAATGTTGTATATCAATAAAAGTGCGCGTCATCCCATGATCGCAACCGAATATATGAGGGATGAGGCCTTACGTAAATATTGGGACGAATTGAGTTATCCATTTCATAAGGATGGTGAAGGGCCGCTTTATAAAGGCGTAGATGCTAGTGATTATAACAGAAACCAAGATAGTTATGTTGTTGAAGCGGTACATCGTTGGTGGGAATATTGGAAGATGCGTCCGGGCACTGGTGATCGCGTAAATTCGGGCGGTGTCAATATTATTTTCTCGGATTCCAATACCCATTTTAGGGGAAAAGAGAATTACAGAAGAAGTGGCGAAGTAGACGCCATGCGTATTCCCAAAGATGCTTACTTTGCCCACCAGGTGATGTGGGATGGCTGGATCGCTCCTGATCCAAAAGGCTTGTACCTTGTAGGACACTGGAACTATGCTCCCGGAACGAAAAAAGATGTATTGGTCGTTTCGGCCGCTGACCGGGTAGAATTAGCTGTGAACGGAAAAGTACAGAAAGAAGCGGAAAAGCTATACGACTTCCTATACCGTTTTCCAGCCATTGATTTTGAGGCCGGCGTATTGACGGCAAAATCATTCACAAAAGATGGAAAGTTGTTAAATAAGAAAGAACTAAAAACAACAGGTGAGCCTTACAAAATCCGTTTGACGGCGCAACATGGTAAAAATGGCTTATTTGCTGATGGTAACGATATGGTATTGGCAGAAGTCGAAGTGCTTGACAAAAACGGATTACGTTGCCCATTGGCTTCTAATACGATTGACTTTAAGTTGGATGGACCGATGGATTGGCGCGGGGGGATCGCCCAGGGGCCTGATAACTATATTTTAGCTACCTCACTTCCTGTGGAGGCTGGTGTAAATCGTGTATTACTTCGCACAAAGTACGATAAATCGGGGCGTGTGATGTTGAAGGCGACATCAAGTGGTCTGCTGTCAGATTCAACCGTCTGGACGGTGCAACCGCTCAAAACCATGGCGGATTATTTCGTCAAGGAATCCAACGAAAATTTGCCTTCATTTTTAGCGCGTGGACCAAGTCCTGCGAACCCCACATTGGTGCAACTGAAAAAAAGTCTCAAAATCCGTGCAGTTGCTGCTGGCGCCAATCAAGAGAAAGCATCACACTCTTACGACGACAATGAACTGTCGGATTGGGTCAATGACGGACAACTAGGTACCGCCTGGATTACATATACTTTGCAGGAAAAATCCGATATTGATGAAGTTGACCTGAAACTGAATAATTTTAGATCAAGATCTTATCCATTGCAGATTTTTGTGGACGAAAAACTTGTTTTTGACGGCAATACCGATGTGACATTAGGCTATTGTACCTTGTCATTTCCGCGTACAAGGGGTGAAAAGATAACAATAAAACTTAAAAATGCACCTTTTACCACGAGGGAAAACAATCAGGTTGAAATGGGGGGCAAGAAACTTGATGATGGTGTGGCCCGTAATGACGCGAATGCCAAAGGCACCTTGAGCATTATCGAAGCTGACATACATCAGGTAGTGGCCAATTAAGAAAATTTGTCGATCATAAAATAGTTGAAGACTTAAAAGAAATGGAGAAAATAGCATTTAAAATGAAATTGAAACCGGGAATGTCTGGGGAATATAAGCGGAGACATGACACGATCTGGCCAGAATTAATAACCTTATTACGCGAAAATGGGGTGTCTGATTATTCCATTTTTTTGTATGAGGAGACAGATACTCTATTTGCTGTTCAATATTTAGCAGGACATTCGTCACAAGAGTTGGGTAAGGAACCTATTGTTCAGCAATGGTGGGATTATATGTATGATATCATGGAAGTACATGCCGATCATTCTCCAGTATCGGTCAGTTTGAAAAAAGTATTTCACATGGATTAGGCCAATTGTAACATGAAGAAAATTTATATATCATTAGTGCTTGCCTGTAATCTGTTGGCTGTCGGTCGAACGATGGCGCAGGATTTATGGCCAGCAGTTACCAAAGAAATGAGGCCTTGGACGCGTTGGTGGTGGCTCGGTTCGGCTGTGGACCGACCTAATCTCGAACGCGAATTAACCTTATTTGAAAAAAGTGGTTTTGGTGGAGTTGAGGTAACACCTATTTATGGCGCTAAGGGATTTGAATCCAGCTACCTGAACTTTCTTTCACCACAATGGATGAATATGTTGGGGGTAACAACGGATAAGGCCAATGCCTTGGGCATGGGAGTGGATATTAATTTGGGAACTGGTTGGCCATTTGGGGGACCTCAAATCAAAGAAAAGGATGCCGCTACCAAATTGATCCTAGATGAATTTGAATTAAAAAAAGGTGAAAAAGTCACCTTTCCCTTAAAGCCTAAGGATCCTAAACAACATTATTTCTTTTTGCAGGCATTACGGGCATTTAGAGCCGACAATAGCGAGATTAATCTGGATGATCATATTTCAAAGACTGCTGGAACATGGGAAGCCCCTACCGATATTCGTTTAATAGCTGTCTTTTCTGGTAGAACAGGGCAGAAAGTCAAACGTGCCGCTCCGGGCGGAGAAGGATATACGTTGGATCACCTGGGGAAGCATTCTGTCGCATCTTATTTCAATAGATTTGCCGAAGCTTTTCAGGACAAACCATTGCATGTACGTGCTTTTTTTAACGATAGCTACGAAGTATACGGTGCGAATTGGACGGATGAGTTTTTGCAATCATTCGAACGGATAAAGGGATATAGGTTACAGGATCATCTCCTGGATTTTGCAGGTAAGGGCAAGAATGAAGCTAAAACAGCAGGCCTTAAATCGGATTATCGTGAAGTTGTGGATATACTACTTGCCCAGAATTTTTTGACCCCATTTACGGATTTTGCCCATCGCTTTAGTGCAGTCTCAAAAAATCAAGCCCATGGATCTCCAGGAAATCTGATTGATTTGTATGCGGATACAGATATTGCGGAGTGTGAAACCTTTGGATCCAGTAGTTTTGATATTCCCGGATTAAGACGGGATACTGCTGATATCCGTAATGTGGATCCAGACCCCATGATGGCGAAATTTGCGACGTCGGCGACAAATGTATATGGTAAAAAATATACTTCTTCGGAAACATTCACCTGGCTGACGGAACATTTTAAAACTTCTTTGTCACAAACGAAACCAGAAGTCGAACAACTATTCCTTGCTGGAGTGAATCATGTATTCTATCATGGGACAACCTATTCGCCGAAAAATGTACCTTTTCCAGGATGGTTGTTCTATGCTTCCGTTAATTTTGTTCCACAAAATTCGTTCTGGGACCACCTTACCGGTTTGAATCAATATATTACACGTGTGCAATCTATCTTGCAATCTACGCGTGCTGACAACGAACTGCTGGTATATTGGCCCATTTATGATATTTGGAATAATGCAAAGGGAATGGATAAGGCATTAAAGGTTCATGATGTTGACGAGTGGTTACATCCGACGCAATTTTATAAACAAAGTGTTCAGCTGCAGAAACGGGGCTATAGCTTTGATTTTGCAACAGATAAAATTCTGGCAGGAACTACAGTAAACGACGGGAAATTACAAACCTCAAAGGATGCGATCCCTTATCGGGCAATTTATATACCTGCCTGTCATTATTTTTCTGAAGTGACACTGCAGAAAATCCTGGAAATGGCCAACCAAGGCGCAACTGTCATCTTCCAGCAATTACCGCAAGAGATTCCTGGATATAGCCAATTAGAGGAACGCCGTACACTGTTCAATAAATTAATTGCATCGCTAGGTTTCGAAAAGGATAAAGCGAATCAGTATACAGCTTTTGGAAGAGGCAAAATCTATCTTACGACAGATGTCAATTCGGCACTCGAAACAGAAGAGATCGCACCAGAACGGATTAACCAAACAGGGTTGAAGTTTTCACGCAGAGCCGCTGGTAAGGACAGGTATTATTATTTGGTCAATCATAGTGGGCAGACCGTTGATCGTAACATTACACTAAATGTACAGGCTTCACATTATTCGCTGTTGGATCCTCAAACTGGGCAGACATATCAGTTGCCATCAGCTAACGGCAAAATACGGGTGCAGATTCCATCTGGCTATTCCTGGATAGTCCTTGCCTCAGCGCAACAGGCCGGAGAACCCTTTCGTTATCAGGACGAGTTAAACCAAGTGGCGCAATTGGATCGCAATTGGAAAGTGAGTTTTATTGCTGGTGGACCTGTTTTACCAAAGGCGAAAAAGCTCGATCAACTCTCCTCCTGGACAGATTGGGGAGACCAAGATGCTGTCAATTTTTCCGGAACAGGGGTTTATGAAACAACAATTTCGATCAATAAGGATCAATCAAAATCCTATCTACTGAAATTGGGTCGTGTTGCTGAAAGTGCAAAGGTCTATGTCAATGGAAAGGAGGCCGGTGTGTTATGGTCTATTCCGTTTCAGCTAGATATTACAACCATGTTGGTAAATGGTGAAAACAAGATTCGCATAGAGGTTGCCAATTTAATGGCAAACCGTATCAGCTATTTAGACCGTAAAAAAGTTGCCTGGCGAAATTATCATGAAATCAATTTTGTCAATATCAATTATAAAGATTTTGATGCAAGCGGCTGGAAACCCATGGAAAGCGGTCTGATTGGACCTGTTACCATTTGGAGTTATTAAAAGCAGTAAGCACTATTGAAAGCCTCGTATAAAACGAGGCTTTTTTTTTGGACATTACTTTTTACAATTTTGATGGTTAAAATATACAAAACAGAGTGCGTTTTAAGTTTTTAAAATTTGCAATTGTCTGGTTATCATGTAAGTTCAGGACAGTTAATCAAATGAGTTCTTTTAAATTGATTTACCAATATAAATCAGATTAATAATTAAAAAACTCAGCCCATGAAAAACATAATGCGATATGGGGCCATTGTTGTGGCTCAAATGGCTTTTACACATGTATTGTACGCACAGGGGACACTGACGGGAAAAGTTGTTGATAATAAAAATCAGCCGATCAGTGGTGTTACAATCCAGGTAAATGGCAAAAATGAAGGGGCAAGCAGTCAAAATGGTGATTTCAGTATTCATGCAAAATCTGGTGACAATATTGTATTTCGTTCTGTGGAATACCAGCAGAAAGAAGTCCGCGTATCAACATTAGCATTTCTACGTGTTGAGTTGTTGCCGAAACAAGAAGCATTGGATGAGGTTGTCGTCATTGGCTATGGATCCCAAAAACGAACTAACCTTATAGCTCCAGTTTCAAAGTTTAATGCTGAGAATCTCGATGAGCGCCCTATTGCACGGGTTGATCAAGCCCTGATCGGACAGATGTCCGGTGTACGGGTTAAGCAATCTACAGGTGTTCCCGGAAAAGGGTTAAGTGTTCAGGTCAGGGGATCGGGCTCTATTACCGCTGGGAGTGAACCCTTGTATGTCATTGACGGTTTCCCACTGTCAACGGCCTCGCAAAACGGCTCGGGAAACTATGCCTCAGGAAATCCGCTGGATAATATGAACCCAAACGATATTGAATCTGTGGAAGTCCTAAAAGATGCATCTGCAGCTGCAATTTATGGATCCCGGGCAGCAAACGGAGTTGTTTTGATCACCACAAAACGCGGGAAGAGCGGCCAGGCTAAAGTAAGTCTCAATTCATACGTAGGCATGTCCGAGGCTTATAAAAAATTGGATATGTTAAATGGTGAAGAGTGGATAGATAGAGCGGTGGAGATGATCAATGCACAATGGGAAGCCTCAGGTACCGGAAGGCTGGCAAGCCAAAGCAATGCCGAACGACGGAAAATATTGGGACTCGCCGACGGGACATATAATACATCTTATATGTATGATGACCGTTGGTTGGAACCCGGACGTCCCGGGCTTTACCTTATCAATTGGCAAGACGAAGCGTATCGAAAAGGAGTGATCCAAAACTATCAGGTTGCGGCTTCGGGAGCGACAGAATTTGTCAATTATTATGTCTCGGGGAATTACCTCAATCAACAAGGTATTGTGAAAGGCTTGGATTATAAAAACTATACTGCCAGAGCTAACGTTGAAGTCAAACCGAATAAAAAAATCGCATTTGGTTTAAACCTAGCACCTACCTATTCTATCGGAAATGACCCCGGAGTGGAAGGAAAGGATAATATCATGCATCAGATTTATTCGATGTCACCTGTTCAGGACCATCCTGCTGGAACAGTAAACGTTTTTGACAATGAAAAATATCCCTGGAGTACTTCAACAAATGATCCCATTGCCAAATTGAATTATTATATCGGGGAAAACAAAATTTCACGTTTACTGGGGACAGTTTACGGACAGTACAATATTCTTGATAACTTCAATTTTAAGACTACAGTTAATTTGGATCAAACCGATAGCAGAAGTAATAGATTTCAGCCCTACACTGTAGGCGGAACTTTGGCTAACCGAACCAACAACCCGAATCAGGCTACCTATGGCTCCAACAGTGTGTATCGAAAGCAAACTTTTGTAAACGAGAATACGTTAAATTATCATCTCAATTTTGACAAACATGATATTACCGCTTTGCTGGGGCAAGCCTATAATTTTGATAAACTTGAAACTTCTTCCATCACCTCGCAGGGAGGTTATACCAATAGTTCTATAACAACTTTGAACGGTGCAGTTGCTACAGTTGCCTCAACAGGCGCAACACAAAGTGTCTTGCTTTCTTATTTTGGGCGTGTCCAATATGCCTATGACGGTAAGTATTTGCTTTCTGGAAGTATTCGTCGGGACGGCTCATCGCGTTTTGGATCCAATACAAAATGGGGTTGGTTCCCATCGTTGTCCATGGGCTGGCGTCTGTCACAGGAGAGTTTCATGAAACCAGTTACCTTTATCAATGAGCTGAAATTACGCGGAAGCTATGGTGAATCAGGGAATAACAATATAGGTGATTACAGTAGCATTGCCTTGTTGGGCTTTTATAATTATTCGTCAAATGGCCTTTCCGTTTCTGGACAGGCGCCAAGCAATATCATTAATCCGGATCTAAGATGGGAAAAATCGCGGACTTATGATGTGGGATTGGATTTTGGCCTTTTGGGTTCCCGCATTACAGGATCATTTGACTGGTATACCCGGAAGAGCAGTGATTTATTGCTAAATGTTCCTTCCATGCTTTCGACAGGTTTTTCTTCCTATTTGGATAATGCAGGAGAGGTGAAAAGTAAAGGCTGGGATTTAGAGATCACTTTCCATCAGGTCAGAAAAGCAGATTTTTCATGGTCTACCTCTTTTAATATTAGTCATAATTCCAATAAAGTAACAAAACTTGATGGTGAGCAAAAGGAGATTTTAATACCGTCCTCATTTGATATCCAGCATAGTCTTCTACGGATTGGCGAGCCGATGTATAGCATTTATGTCGTTAAACAAGACGGCATATTGACTCAAGCAGACATTGATGCTGGAGCTGCGTTGTATGGCAGCCAAAAGGCAGGTGATCCAAAGTATGTGGATGCCAATGGAGACGGTGTGATTGATGCGAATGACCGTGTGATTGTGGGGCATCCAAACCCGAGCTATGTATGGGGGATAACCAACAACTTTAAGTATAAAAATTTTGATTTGAGTTTTATGTTCCAAGGCCAGAATGGTGGTCATATCTATTCTTTATTAGGACGTGCCTTGGGACGCACCGGTCAAGGATCATCAGACAATGCGCTTGGATTTTATCGGGATAGATGGCGTTCAGAAGAGGATCCTGGAGAAGGTCGTGTTGGAAAAGCTTATTCAACTTTTGGACGGATTAAAAATACAGATTGGCTGTATTCGTCAGATTATTGGCGTTTACGCAACGTCACTCTTGGTTATAATATCAAAGACCTGAAATTGGGGAGTCAGTCAAAGCTTAGTTTAGTCCGTTTATTCGTGACATTGGAGAATTTTTGGGGAAAGGACAAATATGACGGGGGGGTAAATCCGGAATCTTCAAACACAAATCTAAGCGGAAGCTCTGATTATCCCGAGGCGGGTGATTATGGAGGCCTGGCAATTCCAAAGACAGTGACATTTGGTTTAAACGTAAATTTTTAGAACGATGAAAAAATTGAGTCTATTTTTTTTGATAGCAGGTCTATTGGGATCTTGCAAAATGGATCTGAACCAGCAACCAATTTCGAGTGCTACTTCAGATACCTACTTTAAGACAGCAAATGATTTTATTCAAGGATTGAACGCTATATATAACAGTACACGAGGATATCCTGATCGCCTGATGAATCTCTCGGAAACACGGTCGGATAATTTGTACGCAGTGTCGGACGGCGGAGTGCGTGATTGGGAAGGGATCAACAGTTTTCATAAAACGATTGCCAGTAACCCCTATGTGATAGAAGCTTGGCAAACAAATTTTAACGGCATCTTTCGTGTAAACAATTATTTGGAACAACTTGCTGCGAATGGTTCCAGGGCTATTATCGATGAAAGCCTTCGCAATAGAATGGAAGGCGAAGCCCGGTTCTTACGTGCATTTTTTTATTTTGATTTGATTCGGTACTTTGGCAAAGTGCCACGGATAGACAAGGTGGTATCCGCCAGCCAAGCTAAAAGCATTGGTCGGAGTAACGTGGAGGAGTTGTATGCGTTGATTATTGGAGATCTGAACAAAGCAATTAATGCGCTACCTGCACCCAGTGCGTACGCTGCAGCAGATAAAGGCCGTGTCAATAAATACGCTGCAAGAATGTTGCTTGGCTTGGTCTACATGACACGATCGGGGCCCACATTGGGTGTTGAAGGTGCGGGTTTGAACAGCAACGAATGGGGGAAAGCGGTGGAGCAGTTCAACGAGGTGATCAACAGCAATGAATTTAGTTTGCTGACCAGCTATAATAGCATTTTTGATTACGGTAATGAGCGCAACAAGGAAGTGATTTTTAATATTGAATATTCAAGCGGCGCTAATCCTGTTGTTGGGGCAACATTTCCTTGGGTGCTTGTACCTGATAATTGGTTCAATTCACTCGGGCTAGCCACGCAAGGAGGCTTAACAATCAGGCCAGTATCTGATGACCTGCTTAAGCTGTATGATACTGGTGACAGCAGAAAGACGTTCAGTATTCAGCAAGGCTATATTTATGGCAATGTTGCTGAAACAAGATCATTTGTTAAGAAGTTTGTAGACCTTACCAAAGTGCCTGCAAACCGAATGGATTGGCCGATCAATTATATTGTATTTCGTTATAGCGATTTGCTGTTGTTAAAGGCGGAGTGCATATTGAATGGCACTTCTGGGAACATTCAAACGGATGTAGACGCGGTCGTCAATCAAATTAGAAAACGCGCCGGATTGACAACTGAGCTGACGAATGTCACTAAATCACAGTTGATGGATGAACGCAGAAGGGAGTTTATTGGCGAAGGGGTGCGATGGTTTGATCTTATCCGCAGTGGCAGTGTCGAATCGGTCATGAAAGCTTGGATCAGGAAAGAGGACGTCGCAAAGCAGATGTTAGATTTTCAAGTCAATTATGTCCTATATCCGGTACCACAGTCAGAACTAGACAATAGTCCCGGCTTGTATACACAGAATCCCGGATATTAATATCTTAATTTATTTAATCGCCTTTAGCATTTAAGGGCGATTTTTTTATTTTTGGCGCCAGCTAATGACAGGATTGAACAGGATGGTTATTACAAATCATCCTGTTACTTTTAACCAACATTATAAGCCTAAGGGGAAATCTGATTATTTTTTTAAGCCAGTCGTCCTATAAAGCAATAAGTAAAGATCATACAACATTTTCATTATCTCGTATAATGAAAACCGATTTTCACTACCGAAGATCAACAAGGGAAAGAATAAAATAATACCTAAATAATACTTTAATGATAAACTATTTAACAATTAGGTTTGATCATCATGTAAAGAAGTACACTTTTTTGCTATTTATGGCGATGCTGTGCACCTTGAATTTATTTGCTCAAACCACTAGGACTGGAAAAGTAAACGATGAAAAAGGTTTGCCTATCCAAGGTGTAACTGTACAGGTAAAAGGCAAAACTATGACGGCAAAGACCAATGCCGATGGGTCATTTACCATCAATGCACTGCCATCTGATGTATTGGCGTTTAGAAGCCTTGGTTTCGAATCCCAAGAAATTTCTGTGGGTAATCAAAATAACTTGAATGTAGTTCTAGCACAAAAGGTCGATGTCATGGAAGAGGTCGTGGTAGTTGGTTATGGCACGATGAAAAAGAAGGATGTGACGGGGTCAATTGCCAGTGTGGGTGAGAAAGAACTGAAGGCAATGCCTGTGAAAGATGCATTGCAGGCAATGCAGGGTAAGGTGGCTGGTGTTGATATCACTTCGAACCAACGTCCGGGAACAACAGGTAGTATAACGATAAGAGGTGTGCGATCGATCACTGCAGATCAGGGACCACTGTATGTAGTCGATGGGATGGTATTACAGGCCGGTGGCATTGACAATATTAATCCGAGTGATATAGAGACCATTGATGTCTTAAAAGATGCTTCTGCAACAGCTGTCTATGGTTCACGTGGTGCAAACGGCGTTGTTTTGGTGACGACCAAGCAGGGAAAAAAGGGACGTTTAATGTTGAATTATGCTGGTACGGCAACTTTTGAGAAAATGTATGATGTCACAGAGTACATGGATGCTGCGGAATGGTTGGATTATGCGCGTTTGGCGAAATTCGGAACGACGACACCTGATTATGCAAAGGATTTTTCTAGATGGGGATCTGTAGCTGCCTCATGGGCAAATATTGCTAAAGGTTGGACTAATAACAATACCGTATGGGATCCAAGCTTAGTCGGTAATTACGATTGGGCAGATCTTGGACGTAAAAATGCCTTATCTACCGAACATACTTTAAGCGTCTCAGGTGGAGGGGAAAACTCCAAAGGTTATGGTTCTTTTGGTTATCTCAAGCAAGATGCTACACAACCCGGTCAGAAATTTAATCGCTATACTTCAAAAGTAAGTTTTGAAGCTACACCAACAAAATGGTTTACCATGGGAGCTTCAATAAACACATTCTTCTCCGATCAAGATTATGGCTATAATTTCTCTAAATCTGTAACAGGTGCAGGTGACTATTACAGTGCTTTACGAGGTATGTTACCTTGGACAGTTCCTTATGATGACAACGGAAACTATCTGAGAAATCCTGCTGCGGGTGATATCAATATCATCAATCCAATTAATGAATTGGAATATAATACCAATCAACGTCAGACTTTTGGTGCGAATGGTAGTTTCTTTAGCCAATTGGATTTTGGGCAGATTTATGAACCATTGAAAGGTTTAAAATATCGGGTGCAATTTGGACCTGAATTTAGATATTACCGGTTGGGTTTAGCAAATGCAGCCGAGGGAATAAATGGTGATGGAAATAATGCGGTGACTTATTCAACAAACCGCAATTTAGCTTGGACTTTAGACAATTTGATCTATTACGACCGCGATTTTGGAACGGATCACCATCTTGGTATAACCTTGTTGCAGAGTTCTTCCAAGTATAATTCTGAATCAAGTAATATGAAAGCTACGGATGTGTATAGCGCAGAAGAATTATGGTATAATATAAATTCAGGAGGTTTTATCGGCAGTTGGGGAACAGGCCTATCTGAGCGACAAATGGAATCCTATATGGCTCGTGTAAATTATAGCTATAAGGACCGTTATATGTTAACTGCTTTTGTGCGTTGGGATGGATCTTCGGTATTGGCACCGGGGCATCAATGGAGCTCATTTCCTTCCGTAGCTGCATCATGGCGCATTGACCAAGAAAATTTTATGAAGGACGCTCGCTTTGTCAATACACTAAAATTGCGTTTGGGAGCTGGTATTGTTGGTAATGCCGCAATTGGACCTTATCAAACGAAAGGATTATTGACGCAAAATTTTTACAACTGGAGCGCGACGAATTCAACACCAGGATATGTTGCTTCAGATCCTTCTGCTGCTAATCCGCAAAAAATGGCCAATCCCGAATTGGGCTGGGAACGTACGACCCAATATAATTTGGGTATAGATTATGGCTTTCTAAATAACCGAATCAGCGGTGCTTTAGACATGTATAAAACGAAGACGAATGATCTGTTATTGGCCATGACGCTAAACTCTGTTTTAGGCTATGGGGCCACAATGGCAAATGTTGGTAAGACTTCAGGCTGGGGGATTGACCTTCAGATCAATACTGTCAATGTTAAGAATGATAACTTTCAGTGGAATACGACTTTAACTTGGTCCAAAGACAAGAATAAAATACTCGAATTGAATAACGGACGAAAAGAAGATTTAACCAATAACTGGATTGTTGGTCAGGAGATTCAAGTCCCTTATGATGTGGTTTACGATGGTATTTGGAAAACCTCAGAAGCAGAGGAGGCTAAAAAATATGGCGCTAAACCGGGACAGATCCGTGTGAAGGATATTAGTGGTCCAGATGGTGTGCCTGATGGCAAAGTAGATCGCAATTATGATCGACAAGTGTTGGGATCCTATCGTCCAAAATGGTCTGGCGGGATTATGAATACATTCACCTACAAAAACTTTGACTTATCTTTCTTTATTTTCTCGCGTTGGGGACAGACCATAAACGCTGGAGCTGCAACGTTGGATGGGCGTTATATGCAACGCAAATTGGACTACTTTATTCCGGGCGTTCATGAAGATGCTGAATATTATCAGCCAGGCTCAAATGGTGAAGCGGCAGATCCTTGGAACTCTTCCATGAATTACCGTGACGGATCATTTATCAAGCTAAGAAATGTAAGTTTAGGTTATAATTTTCCGAAAACAAAATTACAAAAACTTGGCATCAGTAATTTTAAGGTTTATGCACAGATTATGAACCCGGCGATGTTGTATTCAAAAGTGGATTTTCTGGATCCAGACTTAGCAAGTTATAATAATAATACAACGCAAGCCGGCTCCGCCATCACCACAAGAGGAGCAGTGATCGGCGTGAACATAGGATTTTAAGCAGCAAAAGGATTTAAAAAATTGACTCTCATGAAAAATTATAAAATATTAGTTGCTTCAATGTTAGGTGCGGCAGGATTATTAGTATTGAACGCCTGTAGTAAAGACTTTTTGAAAGAGGAGCAGATTACCATACCGGATACAGACTATTTTAAAACTCAGGCAGGGCTAGATGATTTAGCAACAGGTGTTTACTCCAAATTGAAATTTAAATATAATTATACCTGGGGGATGGCCCTGTTCAATCTAGGTGTAGATGAGTTTACAGATGCAAATAATGCTTCCCCAAGCTTTAATAGTTATAGTATGGATCTTAATCCTGCTGAATCAACTTATGGTGGTGGAAATATTCAGCCGGTGTTTGATAATATGTATAGCGGTATCGAATCGGCCAATACCCTGATTCAAAACGTACCCTTATATTATGATAAATCCAATGCCAATTATAATACACGTCTTGGCGAGGGATACTTTATGCGGGGATATTTCTACTTACAGCTGATTGTACAGTTTGGAGGTGTCCCCCTGAAATTGACCCCGACCGAAAAGGTTGAATCCTATTTTACCAGAGCTTCCGAAGATGCTTGTTTTGCACAGGCCATAGCGGATCTTGAGCAGGCTTATACGTTGTTGCCGGCTTCGGCGACAGAATTTGGGCGTGTAACAAAGTCAGCTGCAGCACACTATATTGCTAAAGCACGATTGACTCGATCGAGTGAGTTATATGCCGCTTGGAATTCAAAATATACCGCGGAAGACTTAGATGCTGTCATCAAATATGGAACGGAGGTCGTGGCGGCACATCCCCTGGTAGATGATTACGTAAAACTATGGGATTATCAAAAGGCCAATAGTGCTAACGAAAAAGTCTCGGAGGTTGTTCTGTCGGCACAGTTTTCGGACGACCAGGCAACATGGGGACGTTATGGAAATCAGATTCATCTTTACTACCCTGCTGTTTATCAAGATTTAGGAGGAACAAGCCGCGATATCTCCGGCGACCGTGAATTTTCTTATGCCCGTACCACAAATTATACGCTGGATGTATTTGACAGGGTGAATGATTCACGTTTCTGGAAATCCTTTATTACGATGTATGGCGCCAATAATACCGCTAATGCCCCTGTTTGGACTGCAGCTAATGCATCGCTTGGGCCTGAAGGAAGTGTTGTTGGAACGAAGCGATTTAAAGGTGGAGAGCTGGGTATTAAATACATTGTCAACAACGCTGGCGATACACGCTACAAAGCAGTGGCCGGTGATGCAACAGGAGTTCTTAAAAATGGCGTGATGCAGAACCCGCATACTTTTGTACGTTACTTTCAGGGAGAACCTCAAGCTTGGGTGGGTCAACATGGAAATAACGGATACTTTGGTGTTCAATCACGTTATGTGGCGCTTTCGAAGTTCAGAGATGGCTATCGGGTTAGTATAGCGTCTGCCAATGGTACGCGAGATGTTATTATGGCGCGCTCGGCGGAAGATGTCTTAATGGTAGCCGAAGCCTATATCCGTAAAGGTGAAGGTCAGTACGCGAATGCAATCCAGTGGATCAATAAATTGCGCAGTCGTGCTGGCTATAAAAACGGTGAAGACCGAGCGAAGAATGTCGACGGCGGGCAAGCCTACAAGAATAATTCCTATGCTGTTGGAAAGGGCGGCGGCTTTTCTGCGGAAGGAGCAATCTATTGGGAAGGAAATTCATACTACGAATCCAATAATGATATTGCGAAAACTACGGCCTCTTCCGAAACACAGATGCTGATCAATTCTGTCGCTGACATTTATAATTCAGCAGTTGATGCGCCAATCTACGAGAAATTGGGCGCAACAAGCAATGCACAGAAAATGATGGCATTTTTGTTGAATGAACGCACACGTGAATTGTGCGGTGAACTTTACAGATGGGAAGATTTGGCGCGCACCAAAACATTGGAAGCGAGATGGAAAGCCTTTAATGATGGTTATGTACGCGGGAATACAGTATTTAGTCCAAATACACATTACTATCGACCGATTCCGCAATCTTTCTTGGATGCAACAACCAATGAAAGTGGTGCCGCATTGACGCCTGCAGAAAAACAGGCTATGCAAAATCCAGGCTATTAATTTTTGATGGTAATAAACGTGAACCTGACCTACCTGTTCTGAATGGAATGGGTAGGTTTTTTTTTATCAAAATGTAAGCGATTGCAGGATAGCGCAGGATAGGGACTATTGCTAGTTTTGGTATCTTTCGGTTTGATTCTCATTACATTGGGAATCGGAATAAACCAAATTATAGATCAACGGAAGGGAAATGTTCACATGGATAGAAGAGTCTTCTTAAAATCAAATGCATTTTTGTGGGCGATGATGGTGTTACCTTTAGATACGACAGCTAAAAAGGGTATACTGGAGTCTCCTTATTTCAAATTGAAACCGATTGGAAGATCCTTACAATTGGTAGATTACTTTATTTGGTGCTCATCTCCGATTTGGGGCGACGATGGTAAGGTTCATCTTTTTTATTCACGTTGGCGAAAGGAAAAAGGGATGGGTGGCTGGATCAAAGGTTCCGAGATAGCGCACGCAGTTGCTGATTCTCCCTATGGAACATTCCAACATAAGGATGTTGTTATACAACCTCGAGAAGGGTTTTGGGATAGTACAACCTGTCATAATCCACTGATAAAAAAGATAGCGGATACGTATTATCTTTTTTATATGGGAAATTCCAACGGAAAGACAGATACCAAAAGGATAGGCGTAGCAACGGCGAAAAACCTGGATGGACCATGGAAACGGCAGGATAATCCAATCTTATTGCCTGGCGTGGAGGGGGCATGGGATGATCATTGTACCACAAATCCTGCATTTCTAAAAGGTAACGATGGTAAATTTTGGTTGTATTATAAATCTTGGAATACTGCTGAATATCTGCGGGATAAAGGTCCTGTCAGAGGAAATCGAAAGTATGGATTGGCCAAAGCTGAACATCCCTTGGGACCATATGTGAAAGAATCAGAGCATCCGGTCATTGATTTTTCTGATCGTCCGCATAATGCACAGCTTGAAGATGCTTTCGTATGGAAACAGGATGAACAGTATTGTTTATTAGCAAGGGATATGGGGTTTTACAATCACGAAGATGGATTGATCTTAAAATCATCAGATGGCGTTAAATGGTCTGAACCGCAAGTGGCTTATCTAGGTTTATCGACCTATATTCAGGAACCGCCCCCACCAGCCAACTTGAAGCGCTTTGGCAGGCTTGAAAGACCTATGATCCTGATGGATAAAATAACGGATAAACCGCGTTTCCTTTTTGGAGCCACCCAAGGCGGAATAGCAGAAACTTCGACAGCCTTTGTATTTGAGATCGTGTGAAGAGTCTGCGATAATCGTGTTCAATTCGAGAAAATAACTGCAAAGTTTTGCTTCTGTATGTTGAAGATCGATACAAGTGAGCGGAATTTGACAGCTGATATAAACAAGTACAACCAGAAACAATTATAAGCCAATGAAAAAGATTTTTAGTATGCTCCTCGTAATTTTTGTATGCGTAGCAAGTCAAGCGCAACAAACATCCTGGACCAGTGCAAAGCAACCCTTAAAGGAAATTGAACAGCTTAAAAAGATCATTGTTGCTCCTACATTTGAAAAGAAAGATTATTCCATCGACGATTTCGGTGCTATTGGAGATGGCAGGACAAAAAATACTGTAGCCTTTAGAAAAGCAATTGAAACGTGCAATAAGCAGGGTGGAGGGCGTGTAATAGTCCCGAAGGGAGTCTATCTGACCGGTGCAATCTATTTGAAAAGCAACGTCAACCTTCATGTCAGCGAAGGGGCAACCGTACTCTTTAGTCGTGATAGTGCTGATTATCCGATGGTATTCACGCGTTGGGAGGGCATGGAATGCATCAATTTTTCTCCTTTCATCTATGCGTACAAAGAAGAGAATATTGCCATCACAGGAAAAGGATTGCTGGATGGAAATGCCGATAATGATCATTGGTGGTATTGGTGTGGTGCCCGAAAATATGGATGGCACGAAGGACGCCCTGGAGAACAAAAGCCTGCCCGGGCAATTTTGCATCAGCAGATGGCTGAAGAGATGGACCCGTATAAAAGAGTATTTGGCGAGGGCAATTTTCTTCGCCCCAATTTTGTGCAGCCTTATTTATGCAAAAATGTCTGGATTGCTGACGTCAAGCTGATTAATTCTCCGATGTGGAATCTTAATCCTGTCCTATGTGAGAATGTATTGATTGAAGGTGTGAAAGTGGTAAGTCATGGACCTAATAATGACGGCTGCGATCCTGAAGCAAGTAAAAATGTATGGATCAGAAATTGTTATTTTGATACCGGCGATGACTGTATTGCTATTAAATCGGGAAGAGATGAAGATGGCCGTACTATTGGTCGACCTGCGGAGAATCATATCATCGAAAATTGTGAAATGAAAGATGGTCATGGCGGCGTCGTTATCGGTAGCGAAATTGCAGGCGGAGCCAGAAATATCTATGCACTCAACAATGTCATGGACAGTCCAAATTTGGATCGGGCGCTACGGATAAAAACCAGTTCCAGCCGAGGTGGGATCATTGAGAACGTTTTTTTTTATAACACGGAAGTGGGGCAATATAAGGAAGCAGCTGTACGATTTAATATGTTTTATGAAAAACCCGGAAAACATATTCCAACGATTCGCAATATCTGGGTCGAAAACCTCCATGTTAAAGGTGGCGGAAAGTATGCTGTGCTCTCCACAGCATACGAATCTTCACCTATAACCGATTTTACGATGGTCAATTGTAAAATTGATGGTGTAAAAGAAGCGTTTAAAGTTGATTACCTCAAGAATGTCTTGCTAAAAAATGTCATTGTCAATGGAAAAGAAATCAAGTCTTTCGATTAACGTAACATAACCATCGACGGAAAGTATAAACTCCAGCGACTAAGAAGTAGCTACCGGTCATTAAAAAGATTTGCACATAGCTAATTCATGAAATAATTATTGATATGATACGAAAGTATTTGATTTTTTGCGGCTTGCTAGTTGGGACTATCCTGGAGATAGCTGTTGCCCAGTCAAAACATTGGCAAGATAACGACCGTGTACTGCATTATACCGAGGATAAAGGAGATTTCTTACTGGTGAATGGAAGATATCGATTTAATCGTGCTCTTTATGGTAATAACCTGGCATCCCGTGTAGAAGTAGGCGATTTACCTGAATTTGCACTGTACATGCCGGGGATGGCAGGGAACTTACAGTTTGTTCTCAGCAATAAACAGCAGCGAAAAAAAGTGATTGATGCCGATCATATTGAGACAAGGTATCGACCCGGAGCTATGTATTATCGCATCAAAGATGCTTTACTTGGAAATGGTTATATCGATATCGTTGTGATGGCGCAGGCCGATGCCGAAGGGATGATCGTAAAATTACAGGCGGCGAATATTAAACCGGATGCACATCTTTACGCTGTCTATGGGGGAGCTAGCGGAAAAACATTCAGTAGAAATGGCGACATAGGCGCAGATCCAGAATCGGGGTTTTATCTTCTTCCTGGATATTGTGAACATAATCAATATACACTGGAAAAAAATAGTTTTGGACTTAAGTATCAAAATAAGAAAAATGAGCCCCAATTTATTCAGGGTAGTTTTTCAGGACTCTCAGCACTGCGGATGTCAGATGCTACCGTTTTGGATGATCTCTCTAATCTGACGAAAACGGAGAATAAGGGTAGTCCTATCCTTGTCGGGAAATTTATGCTGACTAAAAAATCAAGTTATATTCAAATCGCTAAAGGGAAGCGTTCTGCTGCGGAATTTTCTGAAGGCTCATTAGAAAAGATTTATGAGCTGGCGGATCAGAAAAGGGTTTCGCTGGCTAGTCGGGTTAAAATAAACACACCGGATCGATACATCAATAATTTGGGGGCAGCGCTTTCGGCAGCCGCTGATGGAATTTGGGAATCGCCTACTTTCTTGCATGGAGCTGTGGCATGGCGTATGCGTTTGAATGCTTGGCGGGGAGCTTACACCGCAGATGTATTGGGATGGCATGACAGAGCGAAAGGACATTTTTCGAGTTATGCGAATTCGCAGGTTAGCGAACCCGCTGCTGGACGGGTGGTGATGGATACAACTTTGCACTTAGCTCGACATTTGGAAAAAATGGGTACTTCTATGTTTTCAAGCGGCTACATTTCTCGGAATCCAAATAATAATACGGTACCCCATCACTACGATATGAACTTGGTCTTTATCGATCAATTGTTGTCACATTTTAATTATACAGGGGATGTTGCTTATATCAAAGAGATGTGGCCAACGCTGACTCGGCATCTCAACTGGGAAAAGCGAAATTTCGATCAGGACAATGATGGCTTATACGATGCCTATTGTGCAATATGGGCAAGTGATGGTTTACAATATTCCGGTGGCGCGGTCACGCACACAACAGCCTATATGTACCGTGCCAATCAAATAATAGCCAAACTCGCAAAGGTAATAGGTGAGGATGCGACGCCCTACCAACAAGAAGCAAATAAGATTCAAAAAGCGCTAAAAGATCGACTTTGGTTGCAAAAGAAAGGTCATTTTGCCGAGTTCCAGGATGCGCTTGGCAATCAGCTTATACACGAAAATGCGGGTTTGTGGACCATTTATCATACCGCAGACGCTGCTATTCTAGATGATTTTGAAAGCTACCAAAATCTCCAATATGTAACTAATTATTTGCCAAAGATTCCTATTCATATCAAAGGACAGGAACAGCACGACCTGTATACATTGCCGACGACGACATGGCAGCCTTACACTTGGTCGGTCAATAATGTTGCTTTGGCAGAGAATCTACAGACAGCATTGGCCTATTGGCAATCTGGTCGGGCGGATGATGCCTATCAGCTCTGGAAAAGTAACCTTATGGAAAGTATGTATCATGGGATCAGTCCCGCCAACTTTCAGCAGCTTTCCCACTATGATGCATTTAGAGGCGAATTATACCGTGATTTTGCCGACCCAATTGGTGTAGCATCTCGTACATTAGTCGAAGGATTATTTGGCGTGCATCCACGTCTACTGGACAAACAATTGTTTCTTAAACCTGGTTTCCCATCGACATGGAATTTTGCACAGATTGAAATGCCGGAATGGAGTTATACGTATAAGAAAACTAAAACTGCTATTACATTTCAGATTAACACGCGTTATGCGATGCCCGTAAAACTTGCTTTGGAAGTTCCCGTAGATTTTACCCAGGTGAGTGCTGTTAAAGTCAATGGAAAAGAAGTCAAGTGGTCATTAAAATCTTCCGCTATAAATGGGGCATGTATTGTTGTTGAATCTGAAGCTGAGCGGAATTTCGACATCACGATAATGGGGGATGGTAAACTCGAAAAGATGGATACCAAAAATGTGGAGCAAGTATTCACCGATCAATGGGCTTTTCCATTACCTGCTAACACCCAATTGTTGGAAAGCTACGATCCTCAAGGAATTATCCAAAAGAAAGCCGGTCACAAATTTTCTTTTGTCCAGCATGAGCGGGTAGGAACCTTTTTCGTGAAGCTTCAGCAGGGAGCTATGGTTTGGTGGCAGGCAGTTGATATTCGGCTATTACCGCCTGTAAATTCAACTATTCTGCGTAAAGAGCGAAACTATTTTTTGACGATGGAAAACCGTTCTGCTCAGCCACAACAACTGGCAATTGTTCATCAGGATTTTCAAACAGCCTTCAGCTTGAGGTCAGGAGAAATAAAGAAATTGGAACTTCCCATCAATAGCTTTTCAAAGGGAACAAATAGCGTTAATCTGGTTGTGGGAACTTATCGCCAAACAGTAGATTATATCGATTGGAATATCGATGATAAACCTGATTTTTTAGCGGAAAATTTATCGAGTTATTACAACGCGCGTTTGACGGATATCTTCCAACAGAAATACCTTTCGCCAAGATCGGAAGGGCCAACCTTGCAGTTGCCTTGGCAGGGAATAGGCAATTGGTGTTATCCATTGACGACGGCAAATATTGACGACAGGGGAATCATGAAAAAAGGCAAGCAAGGGGACCTAATATACCTAGGTATTCCGTTTCAGCTAAAAAATGACTCCAAAAATGTGGTCTTTGTCAGTCAGTGGGATAATTATCCAAAAAGCGTCAAAATACCTTTAGCCGGCCAGGCCAGCAAAATGTATCTCTTGGTCGCCGGTTCAACAAATCCGATGCAATCCCAGCTTATCAACGCCAAGATTAAGGTCAATTATACTGATGGAATTTTTGATACGTTAGATCTCATCAACCCTATCAACTGGTGGCCTATCGAACAGGATTACCTCGATGATAATCACGCTTTTGAACTCCCCGATGAACGAATTCCTTACCGAATCAGTCTGAAGTCTGGAGAGCTTTATAAGGGCGGAACCTGGAGTCATTATACCGATATCAAGGGGTATAGCAATCGTGCCATTGATGGTGGAGCAGCTTCATTATTGGACTTGCCTCTAAACAATAAAAAGAAACTTCAATCAGTAGAGCTTATCGCCGTCGCAAACGATGCGGTCATCGGTCTGATAGGTCTCACTTTAATGCGATAGATAAATTGAGAATGTACTCCGGAATTTCCGGAGGAATCTTGAACACGAATATAGTATGCATAAAAATCCAATATAGATGAAAAAGAAGTTTAGTATTATTTTCACTTTCCTTGTAAGTGTTCTAAGCCCTATGTTAGTCCTAGCTCAACAAGGAACCAAAATTAATCGGGAAAATGTCGTTAAAAGGCACAATGTCTCCAATCATACCATGGATACATTAGCTTCGCTCACAGTCGGTAATGGGACCTTTGCCTATACGGTCGATGCTACAGGAATGCAGTCTTTTCCCATTTATTATAAAAATGGGGTTTCCTTGGGAACACAGTCCGAGTGGGGATGGGATTCTTTTCCCAATACAAAGAACTATAAATTCGAAGAAACATTAAAATCCTACGACTTTAACAGCGAAGGGCGGAACGCGCAATATAGTATCCAATTGAAAGAACCGGAACGCAATGCAGAAGCTGTAAACTATTTTAGGGAAAATAAACACCGTCTGCAATTGGGTAATGTGGGCTTGGAACTTTATTTGAAAAACGGGCAACGGGCAACTGCACAACATATCCAGGCTATTCGACAGGAGCTGAACCTTTGGACGGGTATTATCACAAGTGAATTTCAAATTGAAGGAGAACCTGTCTCTGTAAAAACGACATCGTATCAAAGCAGTGACCGCGTTGCAGTACATGTCGCTTCACCATTGATTGCACAGCAAAGACTGAAAATATTTGTACACTATCCTTACCCAAGCGGAAAATTTTTGGATGAAGGTACCAACTATGATCAGGTGAATGATCATAAAACAACGATCGTAGCTCAATCTGCACATGTTGCAGTAATAAATCATCAGTTGCAGGGAGCCAGTTACTTTACACAATTGAATTACTCACAGGGAACTTTAAAAAATACGGCTTCACACTATTTTGTGTACCAACCGGCTGCTACGCTTGGAGAATTTGATTTTTCATTTGCATTTGCGCCCACAAACAATTTTGATAAAAAGAGCGTAGGATATATTGATGCGGTAGGTGAAAGTGTAAGGTCCTGGAAGCATTTTTGGGAAAGTGGTGCTGCGGTTGACTTTGCGGGTAGCACAGATCCGAGAGCCAATGAGTTGGAAAGAAGAGTTGTACTCTCTCAATATCTGACAAAAGTACAATGCGGAGGAAGTAATCCGCCTCAAGAAACAGGCCTCACTTTTAATAGTTGGTATGGAAAGCCACACACGGAAATGCATTGGTGGCATGCTGTGCATTTTGCATTATGGGGACGTCCTGAAATCATGGAAAAAACATTGGATTATTATTTTAGAACCTTTGAAAAAGCGAGAGAACTCGCAAAACGACAGGGCTATCAAGGGGTTAGATGGATCAAAATGTCCGATAACGAAGGGAATGAAAGCCCCTCATCGGTAGCTGCATTTTTAGTTTGGCAACAGCCACATATTATCTATATGACCGAATTGGCCTATCGGGACAAAAAGGATCTCGCTGTCCTAAAAAAATATAAGGATCTCGTATTTGCCACAGCTGATTTCATGGCCGACTTTGCAGATTATGATCAGGAAACGGGTCGCTATAATGTAGGCAAGGGAGTTATTCCTGCACAAGAGGTTTTCAAAGCTTCCGAGACGATGAACCCGACGTATGAGGTCGCCTATTGGGATTGGGCACTTCGTATAGCGCAACAATGGAAGGAGCGTCTGGGAGAACTAAGAGTGACCAAATGGGATCAAGTTATTGAAAAACTGGCCCCCTTACCAAGTAAGGACAACGTCTACTTGGCTACTGAAACTGCTCCCGATTCTTATACGTACGATCGTTGGATGACGGACCATCCCGCGGTACTCGGTGCATTAGGGATGGTTCCTGAATCACCGAAGCTAAATAAAACGGTGATGAAAAACACACTGGATGTCGTTTGGGAGAAATGGCATTGGGAAAAGACCTGGGGGTGGGATTTTCCCATGACGGCCATGAATGCTGCTCGTCTGAATCTTCCCAATAAAGCGCTGGATGCATTATTTATGAATGTCCAAACCAATACCTATCTCAAAAATGGACATAATTATCAAGATGGACGCCTGCGGATCTATTTACCAGGTAATGGTGGGGTGCTCGCGACCGTAGCGATGATGCTTGAAGGATGGGACGCTTCCAACAGTGATTTACCAGGGTTCCCAAAAGATGGCTCATGGGTTATAAAGAAAGAAGGATTTAAAAAAATGCCCTAATATGATGAAGAAAATAATATTACTATTGCTTTTGGGTTGTGGAACAGTATCGACGAAGGCTCAGGAGTTGCCCGTTAAGTCAACGATCGTACGTTCTTTAAGCAGTGTAACCATAACTTGTACAATCTTAAATATACACCTTCGTCCGAAACAAAAGAGGAATATTAAACTGTTCATTGAAAAACAGTAGTATGGTGTAGAATAATGAAATCGGACAGATTCTATACTATTGCAATAAATAATTTAGCTTACTACGTTGGAGAATGTATCCGTGAAAATGATGCTAAGGCGACAGGTCCTTTTATTATGGGCTGTGTAGAGGCTGGGTTTTGAAAAGCGAGTTTTAAGTGTTTTTTTTAAATATTTATAAACAAATCGTTAATTTTATAATTAATAAAATCTAACAATGACCAATTCCGTAAATCAATTTTTAAAAACTTTAGAAATTAGCGATTTTTCTGCCACACCTAAGTATTTGCAATTGGCAAATACAATTATCGATGCTGTTAAAAATGAAACATTGGTCAGAGATGATATGCTCCCTTCTATTAATGAGCTCAGTGCATATCTGGAAATATCACGTGACACTGTAGAAAAAGCATACCGCTATCTTAAGAAAAATGAAATTATAGCATCTAATCCCGGAAAGGGGTATTATGTAAATAAAACGGATGTAGAATCCAAACTTAAGATAGCACTCTTTCTAAATAAACTAAGTGCCCATAAAAAGATAGTATACGATTCCTTTGCAAAAGAGCTGAGTGATTATGCCAACTTGGATCTATTTGTATACAATTCAGACCTATCGTATCTGAATACATTGTTGGGAAGCTTAACGAAAACATATGACCACTATGTTTTATTCCCCCATTTCAAAGAGGGAAGGGACAAAGCGCCGGATATCATTCGTAAGATTCCGGCAGAGAAACTAATGTTATTGGGTAAGTTTATCGAAGATGTGCCCGGAGATTTTCCTGCAGTCTACGAAAATTACGAACATGATATTTACTCCGCATTGGAGGAAGCTAATGAAGTGCTGAGTAAGTACAAAAACTTAAAACTTGTATTTCCTGACTATAGTGATTTTCCAAAAGCTATTATTAAGGGCTTTTATAAGTTTTGTCAACAATATGCTTTTGAACACGAGCTCGTATCCGACATTGATGAAGAGAAAGTAGAGAAAGGAACATGTTACATTAATATTATTGAAGATGATCTGGTGAAATTGTTGAACAAGGTTATTCAGAAAAAACTGGTTATAGGAAAAGATGTTGGTATCATTTCCTATAATGAAACTCCATTGAAAAAGTTTATCCTGAATGGTATTACAACAATATCAACTGATTTTGAAATGATGGGGCGATTGGCTGCCGAATTGATCAGAAGTAAATCAAAGGATCGTGTTGAAGTCCCATTCTATTTAAAGCTTAGGCCTTCTGTATAGACAAAAAAAACAGGCTAATCGTGCTGATTAGCCTGTTTTTTTTGATAAATATTTTCTAGCTCTTTGCGTATTATGATGCAATAATCAAAAAAGCAGCTAGTTGATTTTTATTTCTTTAACGTCTTCACAGGGAACAAATCAATAACACCTTTTGCAACCTTGCTGATGTTATTAATTGCTTTTTCTGGATTGTCAACATCGCCAGAACCACGTGCCTGCCAGATCACTGCGTTTGTTTTACGATCGATGGCTTCGATAATCAAATGGCCATAACGATAGCGTTCTTTTGCAACTGGGTAATAACCGCCGCCATAGTAATATGGTGAAAACCATGGACGGTACCAGCCCCAGGGGCCCCCCCAGCCGTAATAACCGCCGCCACCATAGACCAAACGGCTTTTATTGTTGACAATGGTAATATACCGAAATAGTAAATCAGGATTATCTTTAGAATATTGTAGGCCCTTTGCCTCCAGCGCGGTATTCGCGGCATCCAGGATATTGGCTTTGGCGATATCGTTGTCAAAATAAGACTTCGAAAGCGAGTCTACCGGAGGTAACCAGGCATAGGTCTTGAAAGGAGTAAAATCCATCTTTTCTACCCGAGTGGTATTGTATTGATAAGACGAACATGATGCGAGTGCGACGCAAAGCACCAAAAATAATAGAATCTTTTTCATCGTAGTAATTTATTTATCAACTGTGATGAATCTACCATGAGTATTTTGTCGCTGCATTGGACAACCACACTCATGATGGTTCATGGCCTATATGGAACTTATATTTATTTAACTAATTTGTTTTTATTTTTTATCCGCATACCTTTCAATTGTAAAAATAGTACAGTTGACGGTCTTCATGGCAATTGTTTTTTACCGTCCGGGATGCGATCATCCTTTTTGATTTTACAATCTATTACTTTAGACAAAAAACTATAAATATGGTTTAATCCGAATTGTAAAATTAATAAGGATATTTTGCCACCAACGGAATCTGCCTTCCTGGACCAAAAGCTTTTGGACTAACACGCAGGATAGGCGGAGCTTGAAAACGTTTGAATTCCGCATTATTAACCAATTTACAAACCCTTTCTACTAACGATTTTTCAAAGCCCATTGCTACAACCTCAGATCCTGCTTTCTCATTTTCGATGAGTTCAAAGAGGATTTGATCTAATAGATCGTATTCCGGTAGAGAGTCCGAATCTTTTTGATCTGGTCGAAGTTCCGCAGAAGGCGCTTTTTCAATGGTATTGACTGGAATGATCTCCCTTTCTCGATTGATATAGCGCGCTAAATCGTAGGCTTTGGACTTGTAAACATCACCGATTACAGAGATGGAACCTGCCATATCACCATAGAGTGTACCATATCCCACAGCAGCCTCACTTTTGTTGGATGTATTGAGTAAAATATTGCCGAATTTATTGGAAGCAGCCATCAAAATTACCGCACGTGCGCGCGCTTGAATATTTTCTTCAGTTGTATCTGGCTGCAGCCCTTCAAAAAGAGGAGCTAAACTATGTTCGAAGGCATTGGCAATATCTTTGATCGGAACGATATAATGTTTGCAACCGGTATTGTTGACGAGATCCATCGCATCTTTTATCGAATGGTCGGAAGAGTAGACCGATGGCATCAGTATGGCTAATACATTATCGGCACCCAGAGCCTCGCAGGCCAAAGCCGCAACTAAGGCCGAATCTAGCCCGCCGGACAGACCTAAAACCGCCTTCTTGAAACCAGATTTTTGAAAATAATCACGTAGCCCAAGGATCAATGCATCATGTATAAGAGCCATCTCAGCTATAGACTCTTTCGAAGAAGCTGTGGTGGAGGTGATATTTTGTTGATAATAGGTGACAAATTGAAGATCTTCTTCAAAGCTTTTTAGTTCAGCAATTTTTGTTCCTTCATTATTCAGGGCGATTGAGCGGCCGTCAAAGATAATATCCATGTGAGCGCCAATTTGATTGACATAAATTAGCGGTCTGCCAGACTTTGTTACCTGTTGGCTGAGGACCTTGATCCGTTCATCAAAATGGGTATAGGAAAAAGGGGATGCCGCAATGTTGATGAGGAGGTCTGGATTTTCTTTTCTCAGCTCTGCCATGGGGTCACCAACGTAAGAATTGCCCCCTTCGTCATCATCCCACAAATCTTCACATATGGTTAAGGCAATTTTTACGCCGTTCAACTCGATACAATCAAAACGTCTGCTGGGTTCAAAATAACGATATTCATCAAATACATCATAATCGGGCAAAAGGCCTTTTTTTACAATGTTTCGGACTGCCCCATGCTCAATAAATACAGCGGTATTATAAAGCTCTTTGCCCTCAGAATCACTGTTTTTGACGGGTGCTCCGATGATACAGGCGATATCCTGACAATGAGCAGCGATTTGATGAATAGCTTCATCACATTGATGTTTAAAAGCCTTACTTCGCAAAAGATCCTTGGCAGGATAACCACCAATCGCGAGTTCGGCAAAAATAATAAGATCGGCTGTTGCTTCTTTGGCCTGCTGGATCGCGCTAATTATTTTTTTAGTATTTGCTTCAAAATTACCGATATGGTAATTCAATTGTGCTAAAGCTATTTTCATATGCTATTAATCGTCTAACTAAATAAGATACCAATTGATGTCGGATCTTCTCACAAATTTATTTCTTTTTTTTGATACTCAGCCCGCACTTATGCGAATAAAAGCGCTAAATTATCTTCCGATCAATTGAAGGACATCGTATTACCAGCTATGGCCTGTAAGTGGAATGAATGCACAGTGAGTTCATGTTGAGTCTATCTGTTGAGCTGCTATCGTTGTAGATGTATGTTTTTTACAACGCGGGACGATATTGAATGTGCTAAATTGTTTTAACATAATTTTAACAACGTTAAATGCTGTTAAATTTCTTGACATGAAAGCAGATCTGTAGTACCTTTGATATATCAAAAGAAACGAAAGATATTAAAAATAATATATAAAGAACTTTTCATAATTTAGGTTAATAATTGGTTAGGTAAAGCTCGGAGTTCCCCACTTCGAGCTTTTATTTTTTCTAGACACCTGTTTCAAGTCGTGTTTCAATTTGCTTCTTTATTTAATTAATTTAAAGTGTTGTTTATGGATCATACTATTGTCGCACAATAGCGATCTTTTTGTTACGTAAGTACAGCTTCTACCTTTTTTCTCTTTTATTTTTTTTTTGCGGCAAATTAGGATCAGATAGTGATCAAATTAACTCTTTTGACAGTGCTTGTTCAGTCATCGTTCAGTGATTGTTCAGTGCTTGCTCAGTGTAGACTGAATGATCAGTGACTGATCACTGTTTAAAAAGCGATTGAAAATTGTTATTAGGTATAAGTTGATCTTAAAATATATCAATTTTAAGATCTATCTTACTTTTAAGTTTTTGGATAATTTTGCTAGCATATAAAACTATCGCCCAATAAACAGATTAATCGTTGAAAACCTCCTGAACTAAAAAGCTCCTAAAATGATGTCATTTTAGGAGCTTTTATACTTTATTGCTTTAAAAGGAGCGATAATTATTTTATATCCGTTACTTCAATTACAAAATCCAATGGGGAGTTTGCCGGAATAGTTCCCACAGCCTGGTTTTGGTATCCATAAAGGGAAGGTGCCATGATATGAATTTTACTGCCCTTTTGTAGACCTTTTTCTGTTAAGCCGCCTAATTTCATGTCACCGATTTTTTGCGGAGCAAATGCGAAGGTCCAAGCAGGAATAATAGTGCTGTAAAATGGGTATTGATACCCCGTGTTTGTGATGATTTCAAATTCTTTGGCAGTATCAGTTTGATCAAATACACTTCCACTCAATAATTTTCCAACGTATTTTACAGTCGGTTTAAATTTTAAGTATTTGCCATTTAATGTGTCAACCACTTTATATTCATAGTTCCCTGTTCCTTCGGCAAGAATTTCATACCAAATTCCTGTTTCGCTGTTGTATTGTGCATCAGGGTAATTTTGGCTAACGTAATTTTTAAGTGTTACAGAATCCGTTTTAAATTGTGCATTCGCATCATAAACCGGCGCATCGTCGCTTTTGTTACAGCTGATAATAAGGAAAGCGATTGCTGCAATTCCCATGAATAGTGGTGATAACAGTTTTTTCATTATATTTTTTATTGGTTTTTCAAGGAAAAGCTATTTTCTTTATGAAAGTAGCTTTGCAAATGTATATTATTTTTTCTTCGTTAAATGTTTTCGCTATAACAATTAACATTTTGATACAGTAATTTACACTTTTGACCCTGGAATTAGCTGTTTAGCATTGAACCAACGCAACTACGCATATTAACATATTGGCTATGCTGGCACATTGGCCACTTTTGGAGAGTGTTTACAAAAAAAGCCATTTCCACAAGGAGAATGGCTTTTTAGCTTGATTCCAGATGACCGGTTATTAGTTTTTGATGTCAACAACTTCTATTGTAAAATCCAAAGGAGATTTTGCAGGAATAGTGACATTTCCTGTTGAAGAGTCTTTTTGGTCATTATCACCATATGCCCATGGAGAGGGTGTAATAAATCTAATTTTTGATCCTTTTTTTAGCCCGTTTGTTGTAATGCCTCCTGTTTTTTCTTCTTTACCATTATAAGTAATTGATTTTGGTAAAAAGGCAATTTGCCAAGCAGGAATTACCTTTGAAAGGTTAAATGTTGCTGTTTTTCCGTCTTCAGTTTGCTGAAAGATAGTTCCACTTGGAACAAGTTTTCCAATGTATTTTACTGTTGCATTAGGGGCAACAATTCCACCATTTCCGCTGAATGAATAAGTGTAAGAACTCTCATCTCCTGCAGCTAAAACTTGATATGCTAATCCTAATGAATCAATGTATTGTACATTTTGAAGTTGATTGTCTGCAACATATTTTTTGATTATTGGGAATTGATCTTCAATTCTTTTTTTATTGATCGAATCTTGAACACGTTGTTTCTCCGTTTGCTCTTTGTAATAAGCATCCCAATCAAAATTATCTTTATTACAAGCCGTAAAAAGAACCCCAAGACACAAAAACGCCATTAATAATTTCGTGATATTTTTCATAATTTCTTAAAGTGTGTATTAATTATAAAATCCAAAACGCAGGAATAATGGAGTTCGCTACAAGTAAATGTTAAATTATTCTAAAAAAACGGATAACTCCTTTGAGTTCAGGTATTTTTGCTGTATACTTTTTAGGCGAAATTCGCTGTCAAAACGTAGGAGAGTTGGGAAGATCATTTTTCTTCCTTGTAGCAATTGCAAAGCTAAAGGATGGTATTGTCCTGTTTTCTTTCTTTTGCTTAAGGGCCTCCATATACTTTGGTCAAAAGAAATGTCTTGGATAGATTCTGCATCTAAATGAACGGCGTAGTAGCGCTTGTTGATTAATTGGACAAGCTCCTTTTTTGTAAAGATTTCCTGTTCCATTTTCCGGCAATAGCTGCACCAATCTGTATGAATAAAGAGAAGTGTTTCGCGCGGGAAAACATTCAGGAGTGAATCCAGTTGTGCAAAATCAATCCAATTTATCCGCTCCTGTCCTTGAGAACAGAGCGGATAAAAGAATAGGATCAATAGCACATATATTTTTTGGAAATGCTTCATATCCCAAATTTGTCTTAATGAAAATGACCAACACGAAGGCCAAATGTATATGTTCGAGGGCGTGTTGGACCATAGATATAGTCTGAGTCCCGTAGCGCTCCCTTGTCAAAATCCTTCTGGAAAGCATTGAACATGTTTTGTACACCACCAAAGATTTCAATGCTGAAATCCTTATGTATTGGGAAGGTATAACCCAAACGGAGATTTAATTCCACAAAGTCCCGGGCATTTTTGAGGGTCATCACATCATTTTGGATGTGTGGAACAATCATCTTTCCCGTGTACACGCCCGTCAGATCGATCGCAAATTGTTTGGTCGCCTTTATGTTAGTGTTCATATAGCCATAAATATTAGGCGTACGGACATATTTTTGGGTCAGGATATCCTGTCCATCTTCTTTCCCCTCATAGATAAGTTGATCTTTCTTATAACGTGAGCGCTGGATCGTTCCGCCGGTTTGGAAAGAAAACCAAGAGGATGGCGCGATATTGATTTCAATATTGGAACCGTACACCCTGGCTCCCTCACCATTTTGCATTTCCTGGATAATCAATCCATCTTTTTCAGACGCCATGACGTTGACAAACTGATTGTTTAGATCCGTGTAAAATCCCTCCACGAGCAAACTCGTTTGTACATTTCCAAAATTTTTATTGTAGCTAAAAGAACCTGTATAGGCATTGGAGTATTCGGTTTTCAGATTTTCACCGATCAATACAAATACTTGGTTTCCGCCAATGGAAGTGACGTGCATGTCCTCATTAAATGCTTGTGGTGCACGGAAACCCCGTGCATAGCCTCCTCTAAATTGAAGGTCTTTTGTGATATCGTATAAGATGGTCAACCGTGGGCTAAGGGTGCCGAAGCGCTGATCGGAGTTTCGGTTTATACCTGCGAGACTATATTTACCGTCAACATAGGTGTAATCGTATCGCGCTCCGATTAACGTTTTAAAATTGCTTAAAGGCTTCCATTCATATTGGGCATAACTGCCTAGTCCTTTGTTCTGCTGATCAATGGTTCGTTTATACCCTGGTATTTCATCCTGGGTATTGTTGTATGAAAACTCCACTCCGGCAGTAAATACATCTCTTTCAAAGTTGTAGGTATATTGTCCCCCGGCAACTAGCGCGATATCATTAGTTTTTCCATAGGCATTTGCGGCTAATGTACTGTCCGCAAGGGTTGTTCCGCCTCCAAGACCGCCGTAGTAACTGTCGCGAACAGTTTTCTGTACAGAGCCATACAACGACATTTTTTGCTTATAATCTGTGGAATAGTGATCGTATGTGATTCCGCCAACAAGCGAACTGGTTTCCAACTGCTCGGTGATCTGCGTCAGGTGTGGTACTTTATCGAGTTGATCACCACCGCGGCGAAACTCATTTACGGTACTAAAATCAACCGTTATCTTATCTAGGTCACTCGGTTTGTAAAATAGTTTTGTGCCGAACGTGGTGTTACGAAGTTTGGTTATTTCCGAAAAACCATCGCCATTGGCATCGTAAGCTTCCCGATTACGGTGCATACCGTAGAATGTGGCCCCTCTTTTGAGGTCTTCCGATACGGTGGAGGTATTAAAATCCACTGTATTATCCCAGCTTTTGCCGCCAATGAGTGAGTTGGTGGATTTTACTTGCCAGTCGTTTTCTACAGGATCTTTTGTAATAATATTGATTGTTCCGGCGATCGCATTGGCACCAAATAATGCCGAACCACCACTGCGCACAACCTCAATACGATCGATCATACTTGTTGGAATCTGATCCAATCCGTACACGCTATTTAATGCGGAAAATACCGCCCTACTGTTGATCAATATTTGTGAATAGGGGCCTTCGAGGCCATTCAGGCGGACTTGTGAAAAGCCGCAATTCTGGCAATTGTTTTCTACCCGTACACCCGGCTGATAATTCAATGTTTCCGACATGGCAACAGATTGTGTTGCATTAAATAATTTTGGACCTATAACATTGACAACCACGGGGGCGTCCTTACGTTTGACGCCATAGCGTGTAGCCGAAACAACAACCTCATCCAAATTGAGGTTATCTTCTTCCAGTTGAATTTGCAAAGGCGACTTCAACGTGTCTAAAGAGATGACTTTGCTGAAGGAGCGATAGCCTACTGCCGATATATTTAAGGTTACTTTTTGCGTTGGTATGGCGGATAGTTTAAAGTACCCATCTGGATCGGATGTAGTTGCGAGCTTGCTGTTTTTTAAAGTCAGTGTACCAGAAGGAATCCCCTCATGGTTTTTGTTGAATAAGTAGCCTTCAAGTTTTGATTGGGCGTATATAGTGGATGTACCAGCCAGTAATGTGGCCAATAAAGTGTATTGCTTTAGCATCGTAATTTTATGAAAATTTAAAAATACAAGCCTCGTATAGCATGGTCTGTTCCTTGTTATGAACGGCGTTCAAGACATAGCATCTTATCGGAAGCAGGGTAATAGCTTGTTTCCGACAAGGTAATGTATACCAATGAGCTCACTGAAACCATAATGACAGTATTCAGCGAAGGTTTTCGCTATTGTAACAGGGACAATTCTCAAAGAAGAGGCAAATAAAAATGGGATCAAAGATGATATATCGATAGCGGTATTTCATGCTGTCGTTCTGGAGCCAAGTAATTTAGCACATGCGTAATCTCTTACTTGTTTGCGCCAAGTTCGTTTGATTGTTATTGAAACAGGGACGGGCCTTCGAAATCTTTGATTTTTGGTTTATGCTAAGCTGGGGGGACCACGTAAATGGTAATGATCGATCGTTGTGGTGATCGCCTCCGGACAAAATGAATTATAATGCTCTTCTTTTATTTCACGCGGAAGAGGAAGTTCAAGGACAGTAAATTCAGTTTGTACGTAGGTATTGTGATAGATGACATTGAGGTATTCGATTTGGTCATCTGTTTCTTGCGGCTTTTGTTTTTTGGTAAAATCATAAGGGTGGGTGTGCATGACAATTTCACCGGTTGATTTTACCTCTTTGTGCATAAAAACAACACCCGAAATAATAATCAGCGACATTAATACCAATTGGCATAATGCGATAAGCTGACGTGGGGATTTCGTTGTTTTTCGGTACATAAAAAAGCGCTACTTTTTAGGGTAACGCTTCAAAAATACGATTTTATTTTGTGAGTATTCGTGATCTACTCATTAAAAAAATATGAAATAGCTATATACTAAGCTTACAGTGCTTCCTGATTATTTAATCAGATGATTGTTGTCGTCAGGAAATACAACGGAAGGTTTAAACTGCTTAGCTTCTTCAAAGTCCATGTTCGCGTAGGAAATAATGATGACGATATCGCCAACTTGAACCAGGCGAGCCGCGGCACCATTCAAACAGATAATACCTGATCCACGTTGACCTGGGATGACGTATGTTTCAAGACGGGCTCCATTATTGTTGTTTACGATTTGAACTTTCTCGTTAGCGATGATATTTGCGGCATCCATCAAATCTTCATCTATTGTGATACTACCCACATAATTCAATTCCGCTTGTGTGACTTTAACGCGGTGAATCTTGGATTTCATTACTTCTATTACCATGGCGCAAAGGTAGGGCTTTCTGCTGAATTTGAAAGATTTGTCAATTAATTTGACAAATTATTCAGAATCATATTATCAATCAAACGGACGCCTTCGACCCAGGCAGTGACAAGTGCGACATGCTGCTTGCTGAAATCGATGTGGTTGACTTCTTTTAACGTTGAACTTTCACATAGCGCAAAGTATTCAACGCTAAGCCCATCGGTGTCTGTTAAAATCTGCAGGGCTTTGTCTTTTATTTCCGCTAGGGGGATAGGGTTATGTATATGATCTTTTACATATTGCAGGGAGCGAGAGAGTGCCAAAGCTGTTCTTTTTCCAGCTTCACTTAAGCGCGCGTTTCTAGAGCTCAGTGCTAGGCCGTCTTGGTCTCTAATGATAGGACATATTGCCAATTGAATCGCGAGATCCTTCATAGCTATCATGCGTTTAATAACCATGACCTGCTGAAAATCTTTCTGCCCGAAACAAGCAATATCCGGTTGTACCAATGTAAATAATTTATAGACCACCTGCGTGACACCTTGGAAATGGCCGGGGCGTTTTTCACCTTCCCAAATTTGGTCCAGTTCGCCAAGATCGAGATGCCAGGCCTCATTTTTATCGGGGTACATCTCATCAACACTTGGTAAGAAAAGGATGTCGCAATCGACGGATTCCAGTAATCTGATGTCGTTTTCGATGGGCCGTGGATATTTTTCGAGATCTTTCGGATCGTTAAATTGTGTGGGGTTAACAAAAATGCTGCAAACACGAATATCACTGATTGGTTTTGCATAATTTAATAAGGATAAATGTCCTTCATGTAAAGCGCCCATCGTAGGGATTAGGGCGATTTTTTGACCTGTTGATCGGGCTTCTTGCAGGTATGCTTGGAGAGATGCTTTCGTTTTGAAAATTTCCACTTTGCTATTTAGTTTTTTGTTGGCAAAGGTGCATAATATTTTGGGAATATAAAACGATGATTAATAGTAAATTGCATAGTAAGTATTTTTTTCGTACCTTTGTAGACCGATTTTACTGTTCGAAAATAATAAATAAAAATAACTGGAGATGGCAAAAACGAAGATATTGTTTATTACTCACGAGATGTCGCCTTTCCTCGAATTAACTAAAATTTCTGAAATTACACGTCAACTTCCGCAAGCGATGCAAGAAAAGGGTTTTGAGATCCGGATCTTAATGCCGCGTTTTGGGAATATCAATGAGCGTAGAAATAGATTACATGAGGTTATTCGTCTTTCAGGCTTGAACATTGTTGTGGATAATAATGATAATCCGCTAATTATTAAAGTTGCTTCATTACCTGCGGCCCGTATGCAGGTGTATTTCTTGGATAATGAAGACTACTTTCAGCGTAAAAAAGTTTTTAGTGATGAGCATGGCGAATTCTTTGCAGACAATAATGAGCGTTCGGTGTTCTTCTGTAAAGGAGCGTTGGAAACTGTGAAGAAATTAGGATGGTCCCCTGATGTAGTACACTGTCATGGATGGTTCTCTGCTTTGGTACCGGCTTACGTGAAGACGACTTATAAAGACGATCCTACATTCAAGGATGCAAAAGTGATGTACTCTTTGTTCAATGAAGAATTTAAAGGTACATTAGGTACGAAGTATGCTGAAATGGCGCCAGAAGGTTCCTTTAAAGCCGCGGATGCGCAGGTGTACGGTGATGGTAGTTATGAGGCGATCTACAAAGGTGCTTTGCATTTTACCGATATGGTGGTTGTCGCTGACGACAATGTCAACACTGAAATAGTTGATTTTGCTCGCTCAAAAGATATTCAGGTTTTTGAACCTAATGGCGATCAGGACTACGATGCTTTTGGAGAAGTGTATGATCAGTTTGCGCCTGAAGAAGTAGAAGCGTAAGCTTTACTTTTCGAAGCGTTTCGAAAAACAAACAGACAATAATATAAAAAAGGCTATTCTCAAGAATAGCCTTTTTTTGTGCGTTTCTTTTTTCATCCGGTCGAACCGTTATTTCAATGATTTTCGGTGCGCTACCTGTTAGAAACCTTTTGTCGCGATAAATATAACTGCGAATTGTTATCTTCGCAATAATCTGTCATTGTTTTTAGCTATTCATACCAGGAGATCTCCGCGAAGATAAATTGGGTGTGATCTATACCTCATAGGTTAGGTTATCAAATAGCATACATAGGCTGTATTATATTGTATTTAAATCGGGTGTTTGGGCATGTTTCTAGGATATGAACAGACACCATAGCTATAATCGTGTAATGAAAATTAAGGTAGGATTTGGATTTGATGTCCATCAGATGAAAGAAGGTCATCCATTTATTGTTGGTGGAGTGCAATTGGAGCATCATGCTGGTGCCTTTGGGCATTCTGATGCCGATGTGTTGGTCCATGCGATATGTGATGCCATTTTGGGCGCCGCCAATTTAGAAGATATTGGCTATCACTTTCCAAATACAGATATGCGCTGGAAAGGCATTAGTAGTTTATTATTGTTAAAAGAATGTATGGCGCTGATTGCTGCGAAAGGATACACGCTTGGCAATATTGATGCGATGCTGTGTCTGGAAGCTCCTAAGATCAAACCCTATATCCCACAAATGAAAGTTAAACTGGCTGAAGCAACGGGTTTGGATATCGACGACATCTCTATTAAAGCAACAACAAATGAAACGATGGGATTTATCGGTCGTCAGGAAGGGGTGGTTGCCTATGCGGTTTGTTTGATTGAACGCGCGTAGTTCGCTTCAATATTTTCACGTTTAAATTCTTGCTTTTGGCCCAATTAGTAATACCTTTGCCAAAGTAGGGATTGGCACACTATCTGATAGAGTGAGCATTAATGTCTTAATTGAAGTCTTTAAAGATCAAAATAATGCCGTATCCAAGTTTGAAAAACACAACTGTGGCTGGAAAAATGGGCTATGCATTGCGGTCTTTAAAATGAATAATATTTACGTCTGAAATTTAGTAAATAGATGAAACGAGTATCAAAAAAAAATCAACTTACTGAGGCTGATGTCAAGCGGTATACGTTCAATTTTTGGAAAATTATCGTCGGGATCGTCGCGATAGGTTTCCTCTTTATATTGAGTATACGTCTTGGCGTATTTGGAAAATTACCCTCCTTCAGTGATTTGGAAAACCCCAAAAGTAATTTAGCTTCCGAAGTTATCACGGAAGATCATAAGGTATTGGGAACCTATTATGTCCAAAACCGCTCCAATGTAAAGTATAGTGAATTGTCACCTTATTTGGTCAAAGCATTGGTTTCGACGGAGGATAAACGCTTTTATGATCACTCTGGAATAGATTACTCACGTACATTTACAGTTATCTTTCACACCCTGACCGGTAACAAGCAGGGGGGAAGTACAATTACACAGCAGCTGGCACTTAATCTATTTTCGGATGGACGGCAAAAGAATTTTCTAAAGCGTGTCATCCAGAAATTTCAGGAATGGATTACAGCGGTTCGCTTGGAAAGAAATTATACCAAAGATGAGATTATTACCATGTATTTTAACACGGTAGACTTTGGTGCTTACAATACATACGGAATCAAATCCGCTGCGCGAACTTATTTCAATACAACTCCGGATAAACTGACAGCAGACCAAGCAGCCCTTTTGGTGGGAATGCTTAAAGGTCCAGGAGCCTATTCTCCGGTGCGGTATCCCGAAAAATCACGTACTCGCCGTAATACGGTGTTGAATAATATGGTTGCCGCAAATTTTATTTCGGCTGAGGAGGCTACAAAAGCGAAAGAAAAACCACTTGGTTTAGAACTTAAGATCGCAAATTACGGTGAGGGTTTGGCGCCATATTTTAGAGCGGTATTAAAGGATGAAATCAAAAAGGAATTTGCAAAATTGTCCATCACCAAACCAGATGGCACACCTTATGACCTCGATCGTGATGGATTGAAAATCTATACGACGATTAATATGTCTATGCAGCAATATGCAGAGGATTCGCAAAAAGAGTGGATGAAGCAACTGCAGTCTAAATTTGCCGCGCAATGGAAAAATAGGGATCCTTTTAAAGGGGATAAAGCCAAGCTGCTCATTAGCGGAATGAAGCGCTCTGACCGTTACCGTATTTTGAAAGAAGAGGGCTTGAATGAGGACGAGATCAAAAAGGCTTTCAATGTCAAGGTTCCGATGAATATATTTACATGGAAGGGAAGTGTTGATACGATGATGACGCCAATGGACTCTATTAAGTATAATAAACTTATGTTGCGCAATGCGATGATGTCTATGGAGCCGAAGACCGGACATATTAAAGCCTGGGTTGGAGGTATTGACTTTGACCACTTCAAATATGATCAGGTAAAAATGGGTACGCGTCAAGTCGGATCAACGGCTAAACCATTTACGTACGCTGTGGCGATTGATAATGGTTATTCACCATGTTACAGTATTCCCAATTACCAACAAACTTATAACGGATGGACACCAAGAGGAAATGCACAAGGTGGAAACCCGATTACCCTAGCGAAAGCATTGGCTTATTCGCAAAACTATGCAACGGCCTATCTGGTACACGAAGTTGGTGCTGCGGAAGTAGCTGCATTGACAAAACGGATGGGTATAACAAGTGATGTGCCTAACTATCCATCGATCTCATTGGGGGCTTATGAAGCGTCGGTCTTTGATATGGTGGGTGCTTATTCGGCATTTGTGAATCAAGGAACTTGGATTGAGCCAACAGCGATCTTACGGATCGAAGATAAGAATGGTACACCGATCTATGATAAAGCACCAAAGGTCGTAAAAGTCCTAAATAGCGAATCCGCTTATATTATTGTTGATATGTTGAAAAAGGTGGTATCCCAGGGTACGGCGAGACGTATTCAATGGATGTATAAGCTCACAAATCCAATTGGCGGTAAAACAGGTACAACCAACGACAACTCAGATGCCTGGTTTATTGGTATTACACCGGAACTGGTTACGGGTGTTTGGACTGGTGCAGAAGATCGAGGCATTAGTTTCGACAGGATGGAGTACGGACAGGGGGCTGCAGCAGCAATGCCAGTATTCGCTTACTACATGCAGAAAGTGTATAAAGATTCAAATTTGAAGTATACCAAGGGTGATTTTGAGCAACCGCAGGGTGGCCTTACCCGTGTCATTGACTGTAATCAGTATTGGGGCGGTGGTGGCTCTGATGTCGAAGATGGGTCTACGGATTCAAGCGGCAAAGATGCGACTAAACTAAAAGATGATCGCTTAGGTTTCTAAGTTATTTTAACGAATACCATTGGGCCAGACAATAAATTTTTTCGAGATTTGTTGTCTGGCTTTTTTGCTGACGGTGTTTGATATTGGAACATAATGGACGTATTTGACTATAGAGAAGAATTAAAGAAGATACCGCATCGACCGGGAGTCTATCAGTATTTTGATAAAAATAACGAACTGATCTATATCGGTAAAGCGAAGGATTTGCGTAATCGGGTCGGCTCGTATTTCGTTAATGAAAATCAGCTGAATGGTAAAACCCGTGTTTTGGTTCGGAAGATCAACCGTATATCTTTTACTATCGTTGACACGGAGATTGATGCTTGGTTGCTTGAGAATTCATTGATCAAAAAACACAAACCCAAGTATAATGTTCTGTTAAAGGATGATAAAACCTATCCATGGATTGTCATCAAGAACGAACCTTTTCCGCGGGTTTTTTGGACCCGACAATATATTAAGGATGGGTCCCGTTATTATGGCCCCTATCCTTCGGTGGGGATGATGCATATTGTATTGGATCTGATCCGTGAATTGTTTCCCCTCCGTACCTGCAATTTGGCCCTAACACAGGAAAATATACGGAAAGGCAAGTTTAAGATCTGTCTCGAATATCAAATTGGAAATTGCAAGGGGCCCTGTGAAGGGTATCAGTCCGAAGACGACTACGATCAGAACCTGAGTGATATCAAGGATATTCTGAACGGAAAGATTGCTGTGGTGACCAATCGTTTAAAGGAGAGTATTGCTACCGCAGCAGCAGCTCTGGATTTTGAAAGAGCGCAGTTAATTAAGGCGAAGCTGGATAAGCTGGACAATTACCAAAGCAAGTCTACGGTGGTCAACTCATCCATTACAAATGTGGATGTATTTAGTATTGCTTCAGACGAGGGCTACGCTTTTGTCAATTACCTGAAAGTCATGAATGGTGTTATTATTCAGACGCAGACGCTCGAAATGAAGCGGCGTTTGGATGAGAGTGAACAGGAGCTTTTGGCCTTGGCCATACCGGAGATTCGGGAACGCTTCAAAAGCCTTTCGCGGGAAATTATCGTACCCTTTGAATTAGATATTGAAGAGAACGAACGGATTCGATTTACGATTCCGAAGCTGGGCGAAAAGAAAAAATTGCTGGAGCTTTCCCAAAAGAATGTGGCATTTTTTAGAAAAGAGCGTCTATTGCAATATGAAAAGCTTAATCCTGATATTCGGACCGAGCGCATCTTAAAACAGATGCAAAAAGATCTTCGCATGAATGTGCTCCCACAGCATATTGAATGTTTTGATAACTCGAATATTCAGGGGAATTATCCCGTATCGGCTATTGTTGTCTTTAAGGATGCAAAACCTTCGAAGAAAGATTACCGTCACTTTAATGTGAAAACAGTTGAGGGACCCAACGATTTTGCCACGATGGAGGAAGCTGTTTTTAGACGCTATAGGCGATTATTGGATGAAGATCAGCCGTTGCCGCAGTTGATCATTATCGATGGCGGAAAAGGGCAGCTAGGCGCAGCCTTAAAAAGCCTGCGCTTGTTGGGGATAGAACGAAAAGTAACCGTCATCGGTATTGCCAAAAGACTGGAGGAGCTTTTCTATCCAGGTGATCAATATCCACTTTATTTAGATAAAAAATCTGAGACCCTCAAGGTCATTCAACATCTTCGGGATGAGGCACACCGCTTTGGAATCACCTTCCACAGGAATCAACGGAGCCGGAAGACCTTCGTTTCAGAGCTGGAAAACGTTCCGGGTATAGGTAAAACAACCGTTGAGAAAGTATTAACTGAATTTAAATCGGTGAAAAAAGCGAAGGAAGCCTCAGATGAAGAGCTAAAAAAAGTGCTTAATCTGAAACAGATTAAAGCACTTCGTGAATATTTTGCAAAATAAAAATTTATAAGAAGAACAATTCGTGCAGGGGAGGTCGGTATAAAAAGATCTCCGTACGAACTCTTCAATGCGGGTTAATCGTCGTACCCGAAACGTTTAAGGTAGTTCTTTTTACTTCTCCAGTCAGGAATTACCTTAACAAAAAGCTCGAGGAATACTTTTCCGTCGATAAACTCTTCAATATCCTGGCGCGCATAAGTGCCGACTTTTTTGATCATGGCTCCTGCTTTTCCAATGATAATGTTTTTTTGAGAGTCGCGCTCAACAATAATTTCGGCAGCAATACGTGTGATATTTGCTTCTTCTTTGTAAGATGTAACGATTACTTCTGTACTGTAGGGAATCTCTTTATCGTATAGTTTGAATACTTTTTCACGAATCATCTCAGAGACAAAAAAACGCATGGATTTATCCGTTAACTCATCCTTTTCATAATAGGCTTCGTGAATAGGTAATTTGTCCTTAATGTAGTGCATCACGGCAGCAACATTATGATTTAATTTTGCTGAAATCGCAAAAACGGTATCCGGATTTAATTTTTCCTGCCAAAACTCAATCTTAGCCTTGACCTCTTCTTCCGAAGATTTATCGATTTTGTTGATAAGTACGGCAACAGGAGAATTTGTTTTACGCAATTTCTCCAGGACATCGTTCTCATCGTATTTTTCGTGGATATCTGTCACAAATAAAATAATGTCTGCATCGATCAACGATCCTTGGACAAAATTCATCATTGATTCTTGCAAAGAATAGTTTGGTTTGATAACACCAGGGGTGTCCGAAAACACAATTTGATGGTCTTCATCGTTTACAATACCGATAATGCGGTGTCTTGTCGTTTGCGCTTTGGGTGTAATGATAGACATTTTTTCACCCACTAAAGCGTTCATTAGGGTGGACT
>NZ_CAXYKD010000009.1:0-51134 GCF_964277905.1 uncultured Sphingobacterium sp. | reverse complement strand
ATCGCAGCACAGGACCGTCGGTGAGTCCGGTCCATCGGAAGCTGTTCCGCAACCGTCGCTATCCTGCAGCCTGCATTGACCGTATCAAATCCTATTACTTTTTAGCTGTATCCTATAGCTGCATATCATTTGGCCTTGCAGTAGCTACTTGTAATAAGCAGTTGTATATGCTATTCGACTGTTGGGAAGTATGCAGGTAGTGGTCACAGATATAGCTATCAGAATTACATGCTATACAGCTATTTTCCACTATTATTAAGCTTTATGGGAAAATGTCATTAACTACATAAGTTGATCTTCTTATGTACACATCACAATCAGGAACGTAATATAACATTATATCTGCAGCTATACCTCTGTGTAGTTACAATTGTATAACGATAGCAAATGCTGCTCGATATTCCCTGCTAGAGTAAACGGCTGTTATGACTGTTATCCCCATCAAGGATTTCATTATTGAAAACTTTGTGGCTAGTGAATATCGATTGAAAAACAACGAAGATAAAAAATTAAGCAATCGTTTGTGTAGATTAAGCAAACGATTGCTTTCAAGTTTCATTTTTTATTTAGAAAAAAGTGTTATATTATTGTTATAGAGATTAAGTTCTTACATAAGAACCAAATATAAATCCAATCCAAAAGGATTTTTCTATTGACTGTTTAGTTTGTTTTAAAATAGGTGATTTTTTAGAGGGACCAATTGGTCCCTTTAAATTTATATGAACTTTAAATTATGGATTCTAGAAGAGATTTTCTAAAAAAGGCCGGAATATTGTCATCACTGGCTGTTTCACTCCCTACTTTGGTCAATGCCAATACGGCAGCAGAGTCGTTTAATATGTGTGGCTATGCAGCTCCAAAAATTGATAAAGTCAGAGTAGCAGTGATTGGACTGGGCATGCGCGGTCCTGGTGCTGTTGAACGGTTGTCCTTTATTGAGGGATGCGAAATTGTCGCACTTTGCGACAAACATCCAGATCGGGTTGAGCGCGCAACAAAAATCGTTACATCGAAAGGTCTAACAGCTCCGAAAGCGTATTCCGGTGAAGATGGCTGGAAATCCTTGTTAAAAGAAGAGAAACTCGATCTGGTCTATATTTGTACGCCTTGGGATTATCATACTCCGATGAGTATTGCCGCGATGAAAGCGGGTAATCACGTGGCTTGTGAAGTGCCGATCGCTTTGACAATCAAAGATTGTTGGGAGGTCGTGAAGACATCTGAAGCGACTAAAAAGCATTGTATGATGCTGGAAAATTGCTGTTATGATTTCTTCGAAATGCTGACATTGAATATGGTGCGCCAAGGCTTGTTTGGCGAACTCGTCCATGCCGAGGGTGCTTATATTCACGATTTGCTGGATCTTAATTTTGCAAAGAATGGCTATGATAACATGTGGCGCCTGAGAGAAAATATAAAATTAAATGGAAATCTATACCCTACTCATGGTCTTGGCCCTGTGGCACAATGCTTAAATATCAATAGAGGGGATAAGATGGATCATCTTGTGGCAATGTCTTCCAATGATTTTATGATGGGAGAAAAAGCAAAAGAGTTAGCGGCCAAGGATTCTTTTTTTCAGGAATTTGTCGGAAAGAAATACCGTGGTAATATGAATACAACGCTTATCCGAACCGCAAAAGGAAAAACGATTATGCTGCAGCATGATGTTACTTCTCCTAGACCTTACTCTAGGCTGCATACACTGAGCGGTACGAAAGGGTTTGCGCAAAAGTATCCTACGGAGAATATTGCTTTTGGCCATGAATTCATTACAGAACAGAAATTAAAAGAACTGTACGATAAATACACACCAGAATTGGTAAAATATATTGGTGAGCAGGCAAAACAGGTTGGTGGACACGGTGGGATGGATTTTATGATGGACTGGCGTCTGATTGACTGTTTGCGCAACGGATTACCTTTGGACCAGGATGTCTATGATGCTGCTTCATGGAGCTGTATCGTACCATTGAGTTTTGAATCTGTAGAAAAGAACTGTAAAACAGTTGATGTACCGGATTTCACAAAGGGCGCATGGAAAAATAATACGCCGGTAGAAATCACGTTAAAAGGCGGCGGAAATACGCCTATTCGTTCTAGATCAGCGAAAAAAGAAAATATACAACTGGGCGTATAGGCCTCTTATATAAAGTGACTTATTGAAGGGGAACTTTTTATTGTTCCCCTTTTATGTTTATCTTTAATTATGTTATTCAATCTGACTCTAATTACCTGTTTATCGTTATTTTCCACCAAGGATACACTTTCCTGTTGTGTTGGGGAAAATATACCTACGCGCGCAGGTATGATAAAATCCCAAATTGCTCAGTTAAAAAGTAAGACTACGGACAAGATGATATTAGTCGAAGGGGGCAAATTTTTGATGGGAAGTTCAAATTTTGAAGATAGTAAGCCTTTACATCAGGTGCAACTGAATTCATTTTATATGGACGAACATGAGGTCACAAATGCACAGTTTGCGCAGTTTGTAAAGGAGACAGGTTATGTAACTGTTGCTGAGCGGGAGCTGGATCCGAAAGATTTTCCAGGGGTGGATCCCAAGATGTTAGTTCCGGGATCGGCTGTATTTTCCAAACCTAAAGAACTCAATTCATTAAACAATTATCTGATGTGGTGGGAGTATGTCCCTGGTGCAAACTGGCAACATCCCGAGGGACCGAATAGCTCGATAAAGGATAAAATGAATTATCCGGTTGTTCAGGTTGCCTATGAAGATGCTGCAGCTTACGCGAAATGGGCAGGTAAACGATTACCTACAGAAGCGGAGTGGGAATATGCGGCTAGAGGACGTAAAGATGCAAACGATGACTTGTATTATTGGGGCAAGGACTTGAAGCCTAATGGTAAATGGACCGCCAATATTTACCAGGGAAAATTTCCTGTACAAGATTCAAAGGAGGATGGCTTTGAGGGGACTGCGCCTGTAAAATCATTTCAGGCAAATGCATTGGGACTGTACGATATGGAAGGGAATGTGTGGGAATGGTGTGCTGATTTTTATAGACCCGATTATTATCAGCATAGTACAACTGCTAACCCCAAAGGACCACAAGATTCTTATGATCCGCAGGAACCAAATCTTGAAAAACGCGTTCAGCGGGGAGGGTCATTTCTTTGCAATGATCAATATTGCGAAAGGTATAAAGCCGGAAGCAGAGGAAAAGGGGAGGTCAACAGTCCTACAAATAATGTTGGGTTTCGCTGTGTAAAAGATATAAAATAGAAAAGGCTTGCATTTGCAAGCCTTTTCTATTTTATTGATATGTCTTATTGCGCATTCAAAAACATTGATTTTTGATTGTACAATTCTCTGAAATAAGGATCTTGAAGATCTTTGATAAAGCGAATTGCTTCACCAGTTGATTTCATCTCAGGGCCTAATTGCTTGTCTACTTCAGGGAATTTATTGAAAGAGAATACAGGTTCTTTAATCGCGTATCCTTTCAGCTTACGTTCGATCGTAAAGTCTTTCAATTTATTAACACCCAACATAACTTTAGTAGCAATATTGATGTAAGGAACATCATAAGCTTTAGCGATGAAAGGAACTGTACGTGATGCACGTGGATTAGCCTCGATAACATATACATTTTCACCTTTTACAGCAAACTGAATGTTTAATAGACCTCTTACGTTCAATGCTTTTGCTAGTTTAATGGAATATTCTTCCATTTTATCCTGAACAGCTTGTGATAGGCCAAATGGAGGCAATACAGCTGAAGAGTCTCCTGAGTGGATACCAGCAGGTTCAATATGTTCCATCATACCAATGATGTGTACATCTTCACCATCACAGATTGAATCTGATTCAGCTTCTTCTGCACGATCCAGGAAGTGGTCGATCAGGATATGGTTTCCAGGAAGGTTTTTCAACAAGTTGACAACAGCTTTTTCTAAATCTTCATCGTTGATAACAATGCTCATGCCTTGTCCTCCCAATACGTAAGAAGGACGAACCAATACTGGATATCCAACTTCGTTTGCAACTTGTAATGCTTCTTCTGCTGAAGTTGCTACACCGTATCTTGGATATGGAATTTCCAATTCTTTCAATAGATCGGAGAAACGGCCACGGTCTTCTGCCAAGTCCATATTCTCAAATGAAGTACCGATGATTTTTACGCCAAGTTGCTCTAGACGCTCAGCCATTTTAAGAGCCGTTTGTCCACCCAACTGAACGATAACACCTTCTGGTTTTTCTAATTCGATGATCTCACGTACATGCTCCCAGAATACGGGCTCGAAGTATAATTTGTCAGCCATATTGAAGTCTGTCGATACAGTCTCCGGGTTACAGTTAACCATAATCGCTTCGTAACCACATTCTTTAGCCGCCAATAAACCGTGTACACAGGAGTAATCGAACTCGATACCTTGACCGATACGGTTAGGACCTGAGCCTAAAACGATGATTTTCTTTTTATCTGAAGAGATCGATTCGTTTTCTTCTTCGAATGTCGAATAGTAGTATGGTGTTTGTGCAGGAAATTCTGCAGCACAAGTATCGACCATTTTATAAACACGGTTGATACCTAACTCCTTACGACGATCGTAAACTTGATCCTCTGTTACATTTCCTAATAACCATGCAATTTGCACATCCGAATAGCCTTTTTGTTTTAAGGTCATGAAGAAATCGCGTGGAATATTATTCAATTGATAACGACGTAATTCTTGTTCAAGGTGTACCAACTCTTGGATCTGTACTAAGAACCATTTGTCAATACGTGTTGCCTTACGGATAGATTCCAAAGGAACGCCTAATTCGAAAGCATCTTTGATATGGAATAAACGGTCACCGCTTGGATGTTCTAAGCTGTCCATGATTTCGTCAAGGTTTCTCCATTGACGACCGTCAGCACCTAAACCAGCGCGGCCAGTCTCCAAGGATTGACAAGCTTTCTGTAAAGCTTCGATAAATGTACGGCCGATTGCCATTACTTCACCTACTGCTTTCATCTGTAGACCTAATTCCTTGTTTGCTCCTTTGAATTTATCGAAGTTGAAACGAGGGATCTTAACGATCACATAGTCTAATGTTGGTTCAAAATATGCGGATGTTGTCTTTGTGATCTGATTTTGCAATTCATCCAAGTTGTAACCAATCGCCAATTTAGCTGCAATCTTCGCAATTGGATAACCAGTTGCTTTCGATGCTAAAGCGGAAGAGCGTGACACACGTGGATTGATTTCGATGGCAATAATTTCTTCGTTTTCTGGGTTTACCGAGAACTGAACGTTACAACCACCTGCAAATGTACCAATTGAACGCATCATCAGAATAGCCTGATTACGCATGTCTTGATAACATTTGTCTGACAATGTCATGCCTGGTGCAACAGTGATTGAGTCTCCAGTGTGGATACCCATTGGATCGAAGTTTTCAATGGTACAGATGATGATAACATTGTCGTTGGTATCACGAAGTAATTCCAATTCAAATTCTTTCCAGCCTAATACCGCTTGTTCTACCAAAACTTCGTGTGTTGGTGAAGCATGTAAACCTCTATTTAAGGCTGCGTCAAAATCTTCTTTTCTGTGAACAAATCCACCTCCTGTACCTGCAAGAGTATAAGATGGACGTATAACAAGCGGATAGCCAATTTCTTGTGCCGCTTCTTTACCTTCAAGGAATGAGTTTGCAATTTTGGATGTTGCAACGCCCACACCGATATCAACCATTAATTGACGGAATTCTTCACGGTTTTCAGTTTTTTCAATGGCAGCAACATCAACACCGATAACTTTTACGTTGTATTTTTCCCAAAGACCTAGGTTAGAAGCTTCGATACATAAGTTCAAAGCAGTCTGGCCACCCATGGTAGGAAGTACAGCGTCAATGTTGTGTTTTTGCAAAATTTCTTCAATACTTTCGCATGTTAATGGAAGTAAGTAGACATTGTCTGCAACAACTTTGTCCGTCATGATTGTTGCAGGGTTTGAGTTGATGATGGATACTTCAATACCTTCTTCTTTCAATGAAAGAGATGCTTGAGATCCAGAATAATCAAATTCACAAGCTTGACCGATAACGATGGGACCTGATCCGATGATTAAAACCGACTTAATGGAAGTGTTTCTTGGCATTATATCTAGTTCAAAAAATTAAATTTCCTATTGTAAATCTGAGCAAAGACAATCAAAAGTAGCTCATGGGGAAGGGTCATTCCGACTGCTTTGTCGGAGTGCAAAGTTACATTTTAAATTTTGAAAATTAACTATTTATTTTAAGAATATTTCAAAAAAAAATGTAGTTTTTTAGAAAAGTGGCCCTGAAAAAACAAAAACGAGTTGGAAAACATAAGCAGTATGTTTTCCAACTCGTAGGCAATAATGGGGCTGATTTGTTTAATAAACGATGATTTCGTCCGTAAACAAGTAGCCTTTTTTTGGATTGCTGGCTTTGATTTTTATATAACGAGCCTGTTGGGCTTTGTCAAGTTTGAGTTCAAACCTTTTGAAAGTCAACTTGGATTCTTTATCGGATATGTCATTTTTGATTGTTCCTACGGATCTGAAGGTACGGCCATTATCCGAAAGCAGGACTTCCATTTCTCCTGGCATATAAACGCCGGGGCCGATCATCTGCATAAAATTCATGGCTACCTGGTGTATTTCTTCCCTACGTTCCATATCCACGACAACATCAATCGGACTGGTGAATCCTTGCCATTGACCATCGTGATAGGAAAGACCGCCCATGATTCCGTTTGTTAAGGTAGAATCTTTTTGTGCTGGATATCCCGACCATGCTGTGTTGTACGTTACTTTTTTTCCAATAGCACGATGAATGTCAATATCAAAGGATAGGGTTGGACCGATTTTGATAGAATCTAGAAAATAAGCGGCATTGATATGACCTGTTGAGCTGAGTTCAAATGGTCCAGTATATGGTGTAGACAAGATTGTAGGCTCACTGCTATCAATGGTATATCGGATCTGATCTGTTTTTAGTTGCTCCGTTGTCAGCGTAATTTTATTGTTGTTTTTCGCCGCATTGTATGTTGCCGTGTAAGCGACATTGAAGGAAGGACGATAATAATTGACGTTTAGATCTTGTAGTAGCTTATAATGTGATTGTAGTCTTCGCTGAAAGTCTGTCCAGTTTTTCCCATCTTTATTTGTCCAATTGACTTCCGCCAAAGCCAGTGCACGTGGGAACACCATATATTCGAGGTGTTCGGTGGTAGGTACATATTCTGTCCATATATTCGCCTGTGCTCCGAGGATATGCTTGGCTTTGTCCCCTTGTATCGCAGCTGGAATAGGATCATACGAATAAACCTTATCAAGTGTCACGTAACCCCCGATGGCCTCAGGCTGTGTCCGTGGGTCTGTCTGATAAGAATCAAAATAGAGGTGTGAACCTGGAGTCATGATAACATCATGGCCTGCATTTGCGGCCTTTATGCCGCCGTCTTCACCGCGCCAGCTCATGACGGTCGCTCCTTCGGTTAGCCCCCCTTGAAGGATTTCGTCCCAACCGATCAGCTTTCTACCCTTGGATTGCAGGTATAGATCCATTTGTTTGATAGCATAGCTCTGCAATTCGTCGACAGATTTTAATCCTTCTTTTTGCATGAGCGCCTGATCTTTTGGGCAGGTTTCCCAATGCTTTTTCTCAGCTTCATCACCGCCGATATGAATGTACTGGGAAGGGAATATCGTGAGGACTTCATCCAAAACATTTTTTAGAAATTCAAAGGTTTTTTCATTGCCGATACAGAATTCTCCCTGACTATAGGGCTTTCCGGAGCAAGAGAGTTCGGGATATACGGCCAATACTTCTTCCGAATGTCCGGGCATTTCTATCTCAGGAATTACATTGATTCCTTTGCGGGCTGCATAGTCGACCAATTCGCGAGCTTCATCCTGGGTATAGAATCCACCGCTGGCATTTGGCTTACCTTTTTCTACATACTGACGACCATTGTTCCACCAATCTTTCCAGCCCGTATGTGTTCGCCAGGCCGCCTTTTGTGTTAACTCCGGATATTTCTTAATTTCCAATCGCCATCCCGCTCCGTCGGTTAAATGCCAATGAAAATTGTTGAATTTGTAGATGGCCATGATGTCGATATACTTTTTGACAAAAGATAGCGGCATAAAATGGCGCGATACATCCAGGTGTAAGCCACGGTAGGCGAATCGTGGCTCATCGACTATTGTCGCATAGGCTATTTTACTTGGATCAGCTTGTAGATAACCCAATTGAACCAGTGTGTAAATCCCATTGATAACCTGGGGTACATTCCAGGCCCTGAGTAGTAGGCCTTTTTCATCGATTTGGATGGAATAGGCGTTCTTGCTAAGGTTATCTGCATCGACTGCTTTAATAATGCGAAAGCCTTCTTTTGGGCCTTTTTTATTTTTCTTGAGTACTTCGACAGCTAGGCTTTTGATAGCTGGGTGTTCAGTAAGCAGTTGTGTCGCCTCCTGAAATTCATCTGAAACAATAACCTGAAGATGTGTAGGGATAGCGTATGTTCCCGTAGCCAATGTGATTTTCGAAGGTTTGGGTATAATGTCAAAGTTGGTTTGGGCATGTGCAGTAAAGATGGTTGCACCCCCAAGTAACAACATGGATAAAGATCGGCTCAGTCGCATAGTTTTGTTATTAGATTAATGATAATCAACACAAATATCCTAATTTTTGTTTCATAATTCTATTATTGGTGGCAATCGGTCATTTTTTATGATATAAAACCAACAAATTGACGGTTAGAAATTACATTTTTAATCCTTAACTTTGTTGTATGATTGAACTTCCAGTTATTCCGGCAACTCCTGCACAACGCAAGCCTGATTGGTTGCGTGTCAAATTGCCTGTTGGTAAAGAGTATAGACATGTCAGAAGTCTTGTAGACGAGCATAAATTACATACAATTTGTGAGAGTGGAAATTGCCCGAATATGGGCGAATGTTGGGGCGCTGGAACGGCAACCTTCATGATTTTGGGAAATATCTGTACACGTTCTTGTTCATTTTGTGCGGTAGCAACAGGTCGTCCTCTGGCGGTTGATTTGGATGAACCTAATCGTGTCGCTAATTCTGTCAAGTTAATGCAGGTAAAACACTGTGTGATCACTTCGGTGGATCGTGATGACCTAAAAGATGGTGGTTCGGTAATATGGGCGGAGACAATCAACGCAATCCGTAGAGAAAGCCCAGAAACAACCTTAGAAACACTTTTGCCAGATTTTAAAGGACAATGGGATAATTTGGACCGCGTGATCGCAGTACGTCCCGAAGTTGTTTCGCACAACCTCGAAACTGTCCGTCGTTTGACAAGAGAAGTTCGCGTTCAGGCTAAATACGATCGTTCACTCGAGTGCCTACGCCGCATTTCTGAAGCTGGACTCCGTACAAAATCAGGTATTATGCTTGGCTTAGGTGAAACTGAGGAAGATGTTATCGAGGCAATGCAAGATTTATATAACGTCGGGGTACATATTTTGACATTGGGTCAGTATTTACAGCCTACGAAAGCTCACCATCCTGTAATCGAATGGATTACACCTGCACAGTTTGAGAAATATCAGAAAATTGGTTTAGAAATGGGATTCAAGTATGTGGAGTCAGGACCGTTGGTTCGTTCTTCTTATCATGCTGAGAAACATCTATTCGATATGCAATAGAGAATAGTTCTAAAGTGTTTTAACGAAAAATACTTTTTCGCAAGATATAAAAAGAAGCCTGAGTGATTTTTGCTCAGGCTTCTTTTTTTAATAGCTCAAGGCAATTGTTTCTTTTCGATGGAGTTTGATGCTTTAAAGGTTAAAAACTGTGCGGAGTAAAATTGTTCTCCCGCGAAGTTCAAATTCATTCTGGGAAATCATATTGGCCGTCATTAAATAAGTACGATAGTTTTTGATATTGGCCAAATTATTCATTTCCAATTCGAAATCCATTTTCCACTTGTTAACCTTATAGCGCGTAAAAAAGTCTATGAAGGTATAACTCGCATTCTTCATGTTTGTTTGAAAGGTGGCAAGATTACGCAGGTTTAGTCGCATAAAGCCATTTTTGAATGGGCTGGTCGGAAAACCTATATTATGCATCATTGTGGTGGTTTTATTTTGGATCGTATTGTCCAGGCCCTGTTGTTTACTTCTGCTCCAATTGAATAGTCCTGAATAGGAAATGTTATAAGATTTAAAGACTTTAGCTTCTATACTTGGTTGAAATAGATAGCTCATACTTCGAATAGGGACTAGGGCGTTGTTTAACAATTGATTGTATTTGAAGTGAGAAATGCTTCCTTTTAGTTTAAGGGTACTTGCCAGGGGGAAAATGTATTTATCAAACCCGATCTGAGAAGACCAGCGCTCCTGCAGGTTATCCATATTGACCAAGATATTTTCGGTGATGTTATTTTTTATAACGGAAGATAATATCGTGTTGGAAAGCGATCTTGAATAGCTAATACCAGCATTTGCAAATAATACTTTTAGGGTACGGGCTAAATTATAATTGAGATTAAATGTATGTTTTTTGGATTCATTTAGCGCTGCATTATTTTGGCTGAGCATTCTATAGTTCCGCAATACCGCACCACGGTATATATCTTCTATGTTGCCAATATCCTGCGCAAATTGATAGTTAAATTGAAAATAGTCTTCTTGAGAAACCTGCCATCTCGCTTTTAAATTAGGATTGATTAGCACGGAATTTTTGGACGTGGACAGCTGATGACTGACGTCTTCATAATGTGTAAATAAATAGGTGACCGGGATGTCGAGCTGGGTTTCAAACCGATTTGTTTTCCAGGAATATTGAGGAGTAATAAATGCTTGGGACCTGCTCCAATGCAGATCATTACGGGTATTATCGCCCAATGCTCGAATATGTTGATCATTATCCGCTATTGTAAGGAGCGAGTTGAAGTGTTGGCGATCTGTATTGAAGCCAATTTGATAGTATTGTTTGATTTTGCCTTTATTGAAGCGATAACCTGTACTGATCTCCGTAAAAAAGGAAGGAATTTCAATTTGCTGACGGCTACTTTTATAGGGAATGCTATCGTTGAGTATTTCTGGAAAAACACCGGGATAGATCTGTAAAGTCTGTGGTTTATTACCATAATTTAAAGACCAGTTGATTGCAATAATGTCATTGTTTTTAAGTTGGGGTATATAGCTAAACAAGTTGCTGAATCCCTTGATGTGGTGTTTCTGGAACTGCTCGATCTGGCCTGAAGAGTTTGCCAACAATGCTGTTATATCTTTTTTTTCATACTCAAATGACAAGGCATTACTCGCATATTTCTTTTCCGTATTGGTGGATGCCGAAAGTCTGGCTGCGCCAAGCCATCGCGCTGTTTTCAGGTGATTTTGCTCATTAAAATAGACGTCGCCATCATCGAGAAGGTATTGTGTGCTTGAGGCATTATTTTGCCTATCGTTGTCGTATAAAACCTGAATATTTGATTTTAGCTGCCAATGATTTTTGAGGTTGTATAGGTTATTGGTGTTTAGCGAACCTGTATTGTTGAAATAATAGTTGTTTTTAGGAATATTTGGACTGCCTGTTGTGCTCGTCGCCAGGAGATTGTTGATGGGCGAGCTCCCAAACTTGGCCAGTAAAGAGGACTGATTGGCGCCGATGATATCTCCGGAAAGATCATTGCCGGTATTATTACCGCTGAGGACATTCAACATCTTAACTTTTTTGTTGAATAGGATTGAGTTCAATTCAGGATCATAGAGATTGGGCGTGCCGACGCCAATTTTGGCTTGCCCAGTGAGTTTTAGCTTTGCTTCCTCTTTGATAACGAGATTTATGGCGACGTCGTCTGTAAATCTTTTATTTTTAAGGACTTTATAATGTTCGTGATTGTCGAGTACCTGAATGTCCTTTACCATTTTATGCGGGATTGTCCGTGTACCTACACCATAGCGATTTTCCAATAGATCGTCACCGTCAATGTAAAGTTTAGAAACGGTTTTGTCCTGGTATTTAATAAGACCCGATTCGGTAACTTCCATACCCGGAAGACGTTTGATTACGTCGCCTATATTTCGATCCTCTTCTTTGGCAAAAGATCCGACGTCGTAGGAGATTGTATCATTTGAACGGCTTACTTTAGGTTTGCTCTTTACAATGACATCTTGTAGTAGATTGGTTTTTGGTACGAGGGGGATCCGAAGATTCGATGTCTGCGGGCCAAGTTTGAGTTCAAATTTTTCGTAAGTAAGGTGATTGATCTGCAGGTAGAGGCTTGCATAGTCCTTTGTTAATGTAATTGTAAAACGCCCTTCTTTATCTGTCGGTTTGAAAGCGATGATTTTGTTGTCTGAAAGGATGTTGACACTGGCAAAGGGTACGGGATGTTGCGTCTTATCCACTTGGACCGTTCCACTAATCGTTTGCTGGGCAAAGGTTATTTGCCCAAGCAAAACGACTATAAATAAACATAAAAATACTTTCATTAAGGCGTCAGCTCTATCGGATTGTTGGTAACCTTTGAAGGTTTGTATTTATCGTCTCTTGAAATATTGAAACTCTTTATTTTTGACGGATCCAAAGCACCAGCAGGGGAGCCTCCTCCGGAGCCGGAACTGGATCTAACTGCAACCATACTTCCCGATGAACCTACACTGATGGTTCTGTTTTTTCCCGATTGGGCTTGCATATAAGCTTGTGGATTGGCCTTAAAGGCTTCTTGAACTTTTTTTACCTCTTCTGCAGTACTGACGATGGCGTTTTGCGGCAGGGCCACCGATGTTTTTCCATCCTCAATTTTGTCGAATCCGGCGTAAGCAAAAATCACCTCATTTTTTGTGTCACGGGCATCCAGAATTAGGCCAGGAAGACCATGAAGTTTCCACGGACCATAAGAAAACGGCAGCTCGGTTGTAAACCAGGCAATATAGGTCCGGCCTTTGAATGTTGTTTTTGCGTTCTGGCAATTGTAGCCACCAATTTCTTTGCGGTCTCCCAGTATTTCCCAATCTTGAGTAGGGTAAGCCTGTGGAATGGCAAAATTGTCACTGGCAACGCTGACCACTTCGGTCATTTTGTTTTGATTGGCGTCTAATAAATAGGAGGAGCTTGATGGTGTCGAGCGAGTAGTAATGTTTAGCGTACCGTCGAAACTGGGGCCCTCCATTTGTTTTTTGACCTCATCTTGCATGCGCTTGGATGAATATGATGTGTAGTAGCTGGCCTGTTGATTCAGGTAAACGACTGTTTCATCGCGTATAAATTGATCCCGTTGGGTGCTATCATTTACATGCTTGAATTCGTAATGTACTTTAGCGATCGCTGGAGTACGCTCTTGTGCAAATAACAGCTGCGTCGCTAAGGATAATAGGAATGGTAATGAATATTTCATAAATGTATGTTTATATCGTAAATATACGAAATATTCGTAATTAGGAAAATTTATTCTAAATTTTCCTTGTAATCCTCCCTAGGGCAGGTTACTGCAGGTGAATAAATGTTTGATTTGTTAGCTATCTTTTTTGTTAACTATTTCGCTTTGTCAGCGATATAAGTTTAGTGGACATGTTTAGGCATATGAGCTATTGTTATCTTTTAAACACAGTCTCACCTGCAATTACTGTCTGTTCTGTTTTTACATTTCGCAGTTGCTCATTCGGAATTTTCATTATATCCTTTTCGAGGATAACAAAATCAGCATCTTTTCCTACTTCGATACTTCCTCTTTTTTTCTCCTGAAAACAGGAGTATGCCGCCCAGATTGTCATTCCTTTCAAAGCGTCTTCACGGCTTATCGCGTCTTGCATCTGAAATCCGTGGCTAGGATATCCTTTTTTGTCGACGCGGGCTACTGCCGCGTGGAAACCATATAAGGGATTGAAATGTTCGACCGGAAAATCACTCCCCAAAGCGAGTTTTCCATATTCTTTCAACAGATGCTTATAAGCGTAAGCGCCTTTCATGCGTTCTTCACCGAGTCGATCTTTGGCCCAGTACATATCGGAGGTTGCATGTGTGGGTTGTACAGATGGTATGATTTGATACTTTCGAAACTTATCAAAATCTGCAGGCGATATAATTTGGGCGTGCTCGATTCGCCATCTACGATCGCCATTATTGTGGAGGTATTTGCCATAAATATCCAATATAATACGATTGGCCGAATCGCCTATCGCATGGGTATTTGCCTGAAACTTACTTTCGGCAATCTGTTTGATCATTGCTTCGTATTCTTGAGGGCTATGGAGGAGAAAGCCGTGGGTGGGGGCATCATGGTAATGCGTAAGGAGGCATGCACCACGGGATCCCAATGCGCCATCGGCGAGCAGTTTAAATCCTTTGATCTCGAAACGGTCTGTTTCATAGAAACCCTGATCGATAAATGACTTTATATTTTGAGGATTGCCTAGGATCATGGCATAATCTCTAATTTTCAACTGCCCTTCCCGATAGTATTTCTTTAGCAGATCGAGTCTTTCTTTTGATAAACCTGCGTCTACAATGGAGGTAAGACCAACGGAAAGGAGGGAGTCTTGCGTTCGCTTGAGCATTCTTAGATATTCTTTTTCACTCGGAACCGGAATTGTCTTATTGACAAGATCCATTGCATTGTCGATCAAGAGACCATTGGGAGTATCATTAGTCCCGCCGACCACACCGCCGCGAATGATGGGGATACTCGTTAATTTTGCCCATTCGAGTGCTTTGGAGTTCGCAACCGCCGCATGATAATCTACACGTATGAGGTAAACGGGGATATCCGGGAAAGCTTTGTCGAGTAGGTCCTTGGTTGGGAAAGTTTTATCTTTCCAGCGATTTTGGTCCCAGCCACCACCGATCAGCCAAGTTTTGCCCGGTTTTTTTTGTTGGTAGTTTTTGACACGTTGAATAACCTCCTCGAAAGAATCGGTGCCGTTTAGGTCAACTTGATCCATTAGTTCGGCTTCGTCAAATAAATGCGCATGGGCATCGTAGAATCCCGGATAAATGGCCTTCCCCTGTGCGTCAATTTTTTCTATTGCTTTGTACTTTCGCTGTATTTCTTCATCGGAACCAATGGCAATAAACTTACCATCTTTGACAGCAAAAGCATGTGCTGTACTAAAAGCCGAATCTACAGTATATACTTGCGCATGATAAACAATAAGGTCCACTTTCGTTTGCGGTGAACATGATATGATCGTCAAGCAGAATAAAAAAATGATTATTGGGAAGGTTTTCATAACCTAAAAATAGGAAAAAGCTTTTAATAAACTGAAACTAGACTTGGGGCTAGATCTGCTGGATATGCGGACTTGAGGTTTTGGCTGATCGAATTGCTTTAATTGATCGAATTGCTTTAACTGATCGAATTGCTTTACGTGAGGCGCCTATGATGAGTTGCCGCATATTGTTCGGACAGGAGACTATCTGTAAAGTTTTGAAAGGGGACGTGCAGGAAAAGTAAGGAAAATACGAATTATCCAATAGACAAAAAAGGCTATCCAAATAACTTGGACAGCCTTTTTAATTCAAAAATCAAAATACGTGATTAACAGTACTCGTCAAATGCTGCAACTAAATTGTCAGCAATCATTTGTGCCGGGCGACCTTCAATCATATGTCTTTCAATCATGTGTACCAATTTCCCGTCTTTAAATAAAGCCATTGCTGGTGAAGATGGAGGGTAAGGCAACATGTAGTTACGTGCAGTGTTTACTGCATCAGTTTCCATACCTGCGAAAACAGTCACCAATTTAGCTGGGTGTTTTTCGTTTTTTACAGCAGCTTTTGCAGCAGGACGTGCATTTGCAGCAGCGCAACCACAAACAGAGTTTACAACCACAAAAACAGTTCCTTCTGATGCGATAGCCTGATCAACTGCTTCAGGTGTTTTTAATTCTTCGAATCCCGCATCAACTAACTCTTGACGCATTGGAGTTACTAAATATTCTGGATACATTATTTCTTAAGTAAAATGTTAATATTCTATTTTAATTGTATTTATAAAGCTTTCTGTCGCCGGGCAAGTATACTTACTCCGCATAAACAACAGCTATACTTTATTCCTACAAATATAGCTGTAAAAGGCTGCTTCGTCAAGACACTTGTCTCAAATCAATGTCAGAAAATCTTTTATAGCATAAAGTCCATTTTCAAGACGTTGGTCGCCGAGTCCCGAAATAAGACGATAATTCGCATTAATGGCGTTCAATTCGTTTTTCCAGATCTCCATGAAATGTTCGCGCTGTTCGGGAAAATCCCGTAGTGGATCGTCCTGCCAGGGTAGATCGATATCCATCAGCAGATAGAGATCATAAACATGTTGTTGAATTTTATCGGTGACTTCCTGTGGTGTATGTCCGAAAAGATGATCTGACCAAATTTTGACCGTAAGGAAGGTAGTGTCACAGATGAGGAGCTGTCCTTGTGCTAAAGGGACCAACGCTTCCTCTAAGGCGACCTGTCCATAAAACATATTGACTTCGTCCTGTAAGGTATATTTATTGTTGAGGCTTTGGCAATAATAACGTGAATATTCGGGCACGCATACCGTCTGAAATTCCTTGGCAAGAAATTGTGCCATCGTTGATTTTCCGGTGGACTCGGGGCCAACAACGGCAATTTTTATGAAATCTTTTCCCACATCGATCGTTTTGATAGGCAATATTACGCAAAATTTTTATAGGTTTTCTGCCAATCGCGATAGCCATTCCAAGCAATGAGTGTGAAAACAAGGTAGAGTACTGCGGTCAGCATAAGGTCTTTGTGTATATAGAGCGGGATATAACAAATATCCACAAATACCCATAAGAGCCAGTTTTGAAGCACTTTGCGTGTCATCAGAAATTGAGCAACAAAACTTACGGACGTGCAGAAAGCGTCAATATAAGGAACATCGGAATTTGTCTTGCTATCGAGGAGATAACCGATTGACAGTGTCAGGACGAGGATTGCCAGGAGGCAAAGAAACAACTGCCCCTTGCTGGCTTTAACGATGGGTTTCTTTTTTTCTTCTTTTCGTTTTATCCAATAATACCAGCCATAAACAGCAGTAGACAGAAAGTAGAATTGCAGTACAGTATCTCCATATAGTTTGGCATCATAAAACAGAATAGCATAGGACGCCACGCTGATGATACTAATCGGCCAGTTCCATATATTTTGCTTAGCGGCCAAATAGACACAAAGAAAGCCTGTCAGGGTACCTAACCATTCGAGCCAAGAGGTCTGGGCAAATTGACGTGCAATCTGCTGAAAAAATTCATGCATGTGGTGTATTAAAAATTACACCCTAAATATACAAAGTCTGCCTTATAGTCAATTATTGAACCTGTTTATTAGCGCAATTGGTACTGGCAAAAGACTCGGGCTTGGCCTTAAAAACAAATCCCATACCCATAATATAGCCCATGGCTTCTTTCAGGGCAACATTTGACTGGAAATTTGGATTGGTGTTGATGTCGGCGTGGACTTCGAGGTCTACTTTGTGTTTTTCGAGGAGGGGGCAGAGTTGATAGGCTATATCGATGGATTTTTGGACTTCGAGTAGCATCCTTTCTTTAATGCTCATTCGGTGGTGCCTTTTGTCCCGTTGGATAAACATAAATCCACCTTTATGTTCCCGGAGAAAGACGATGACTGTTGCGAAGTCGATGATGCCTCTCTTGACTTGGGAATCGGTGCCGATATAAACCTTGAGCTTATTCCCTAGGGCATCTTCTCGTTTAATAACTTCTTCAACAGCATCGAAAATCGTGGAGCGAATGGATTCGCCATTGTATTTTTGCCATCTCATAGCGATATAAATTAGATATAAAAAAATTAAACTTCGTCATTGACATAAATTTACTGAATTTCAATGAGCTAAGTGTTAATTTAGTTTTAAATAATTTATCCACATTAATGGTGTTTTACACCATAGGCCAGGTCTCCGGCATCACCGAGCCCAGGTACAATATAGGCTTTTGAGGTCAGTTCGTGGTCGACGTCACCAACCCAGATATGCGCCGTGGGTACAAAAGCCTGAACGTGGTTTAGTCCTTCTTCGGATGCAATGGCCGCAACAATGTGTAATTCCTTGATGTCATATTCGGCCAGGAGATCCTTACAGCATAAAACGAGGCTCTTTCCTGTAGCCAGCATGGGGTCTACAATGATTACTGTACGATTATCTAAGTTTGGTGTATTGACATATTCCTTATGAATTTCAAACTCACCGCTCTTTTTTGTATGCCGATAGGCTGCAATGAAGGTGTTATCGGCCTGATCAAAAACATTTAAAAGTCCCTGATGAAAGGGAAGGCCCGCTCTCAGAATTGTAGCGAGTACGGGTTGTTCCATCAAGAGATGGGTTTTGGCCACACCTAACGGAGTTTCAACTTCAACAGGTTTGTAGGTCATTGTCTTGCTAATTTCATAAGCGAAAATTTCACCTAATCGTTCCAGATTCCGACGAAAGCGCATGCGATCCTGTTGAATAATGTTATCTCTCAGCTCGGCAATAAAATGATTTGCAATGCTATTTTGGGTAGATAGAATAGTGACCATGGCGTGTGTGCTAGTTCAATTAAACTAAAGATAATAAATAATCAATTGAAAGTAATAACATCTATGGTATTATTATAGTTTGCGCTAAAATGGTAAAATTTTTAGTAAATTTGTGTAAGACCTTAGAAGGATATGGCCTGGATCACAGGTCGAAAAATCGTCTTTTTGCAGATTGAAACCATCGGATCATAAAAGCTGTTTTTGAGCTTACGGCTTAAGTAATTCGTGGTGCAATGTTTGCTGGAAAAGGCCTGAATAGTTTTCTTTAAGAAATAGGAAGTATATGAAATTTGAATTGACATCGGAGTACAAACCCACAGGCGATCAGCCAGAAGCAATTAAGCAGTTGGTAGCAGGTGTAGAGCAGGCAGAGCAATACCAGACGCTTTTGGGGGTAACGGGATCGGGTAAGACCTTTACTGTTGCCAATGTGATTCAGGAAACGCAAAAGCCAACATTGATTTTAAGTCACAATAAAACATTGGCGGCTCAGTTGTACGGTGAATTCAAGCAGTTCTTCCCCAATAACTCGGTCAACTATTTTGTGTCTTATTACGATTATTATCAACCCGAAGCTTTTATTGCTTCGACAAATACCTACATCGAGAAGGATTTAGCGATTAACGAAGAAATCGAAAAGTTGCGTTTGGCGACTACCTCGTCATTGATGTCGGGTCGGCGTGATATTGTTGTCGTTTCTTCGGTGTCCTGTATCTATGGTATGGGAAATCCGGAGGATTTCTCCCGATCTATTTTTCGTTTTGGTGTCGGTATGACTGTCACAAGAAATGCTTTCCTGCATAAATTGGTTGAGATCTTATATTCACGGACGACCGCAGAGTTTAAACGGGGTACCTTTCGTGTTAAAGGTGATACCGTGGATGTGTTTCCGGCATACTTGGATAATGCCATTCGGATTTCATTCTTTGGGGATGAAATTGATGAACTGAGTGAGATCGATCCTATTTCGGGTAAAACGCTCAACAAGATGGAAGATCTTGCTCTTTTTCCGGCAAACCTTTTCGTTACACCGAAGGAAAAATTCAAGGAATCGATCTGGGCTATTCAAGATGAATTGATGCAACGGAAAACGCAACTGGAAGAGGAGGGCTTAATGCTTGAAGCGAAGCGTTTGGAGGAGCGGGTCAATTATGATTTGGAAATGATGCGTGAACTGGGCTATTGCTCGGGAATTGAAAATTATTCCCGCTTTTTCGATGGTAGACAACCGGGGATGCGTCCGTTCTGTTTGCTGGATTATTTTCCGGAGGACTACCTCTTGGTCATTGATGAAAGCCACGTCACCTTACCACAATTGCGAGCGATGTATGGTGGTGACCGGTCGCGAAAAGTTTCCTTGGTGGAACATGGGTTTAGGTTGCCAGCAGCTTTGGATAACAGACCTTTGAACTTTCCGGAGTTTGAATCCCTGACGAATCAGACGATTTATGTGTCCGCAACTCCGGGCGATTACGAACTGCAGCAGACCGAAGGTGTTGTTGTTGAGCAGGTCATTCGTCCAACAGGACTTTTGGATCCGATTATTGAAGTACGGCCAGCGATCAATCAGGTCGATGATTTCTTGGAAGAGGTCGATAAGACCATCAAAGAAGGAGGGCGTGTTTTGGCTACTACATTGACCAAACGCATGGCCGAAGAGCTTTCCAAATATATGACCAAGCTGAATTTAAAAGTCCGTTATATTCACTCCGAAATTAAAACCTTGGAGCGTGTGGAAATCTTACGGGGTCTTCGCTTGGGCGAATTTGATATCCTGGTCGGGGTGAACTTACTCCGTGAGGGGCTTGATTTGCCTGAAGTTACGCTTGTCGCTATTCTCGATGCGGATAAAGAGGGCTTTCTGCGTTCCGAACGATCGCTTATTCAGACGATTGGTCGGGCTGCCCGGAATGATAAAGGTCGGGTTATTATGTATGCCGATAAAATGACGGATAGTATGCGTGTCACAATAGATGAAACCAATCGTCGCAGAGACAAGCAGATGAAATATAACTTGGAACATGGCATTACACCGCGTACAGTCGGCAAAACAAGGGAGGAGATTCTGGAGCAGACTTCTGTTGCTGATTTTTCGGGTATTGAACCTAAAATTTATGTTGAACCTGATCCGTCGCAAGCCATTGCAGCTGACCCAGTGATGCAATACCTCAGTGAGAAAGATTTGAAGAAGGCGATCGATAACGTAAGGAAGAAAATGGACAAAGCTGCAAAAGAAATGGACTTCTTGGAAGCAGCGAAATATCGTGATGAAATGTTCTCCTTGGAGAAGCTCTATGAAGAGCGATTCCCATCGTAAAATAAGGTGGTTTGTTAATATGTATTAATTATTGTTAATCAATATTAAGATTTGTTAAACAACGCTAAATAGCGTTTAAATTAAGATTCCGTCGTGCATATTTGTGGCAATTGTAAATAAATTGACCACATATGAAACATTTAATCTGCAGTATAATACTGTTTTCTGTGCTTTCCACAGCGTTCTGCCAAAGTAAAATTTCCTACGGTATAAACGCCGGGTACACAAATGCCGGATCATTGGTATCCAATAAACGAACGCACAGTTATAGCTTCCGAAGCATTTCGGGTGTTACAGCAGGGCTTTTTCTTGAAATACCGCTCGTTGGTGGACTCTCTATTCAGCCTGAAGTAAACTTTACCCAAAATGGTATGGAGGCAAAGCATGCCCTTGAAAATAACTGGACAACATACCGAAGAAATGCGATCGATATTCCTTTAAACATAGCTTATAATATTACGGTTGGAGAAGGTCGGATTTATCTTGCTGCTAGTCCCTATTATGGTATACAGATGTCTGTGAATAATAATGATGGAAAATTTTACGATGCAACGACCAATCCTTCAGACTATGGTTTGGGTTTTAACTTAGGTTACAAATGGAATGGGGGCTATGGTTTCTTCATTGGCTCCAATTATGGGATGAAGGATATGAGCGTCAATGAAAATGTAAAACTCTATAACCGTACGTTCAATGTTGGCTTACGATTTGACCTCCATCAGATACTAAAAAAATAGCAATAAATATATCTTTAACGAGAAGCAGCATTCCATCACCTATATCGCCTCAGAAAGTGGCAACTTTTTTGGTATTATATTGGAATTGCTGCTTTTTTGTAAGCTCAAGTTTTATGTTTTCATCTTCAGGCCATTTGTACTGATCGCTGAGATCTGTATTGACCTCTGAGATCTACGCTAATTATTTTCCTTTCTTTCACATCGGATGTCTCCTGATCCACTGGAATCGACCTTATTCCATGAGTTTTTCAATTGAATTATATTGTTCAATTGTTAACATATTTTGCGTAAATCAAATTCTTCTCAGTAAATTAGTGCTCAAATCTAAACTAAAACATACTAAAAAATGAAAAAGCCAATTCTCGTTGTCAAATTTGGATCGGCTTCTATTACCACGAAAGAGGGAGAAGTTGATGAACGTATTGTTTTGGAGATCGCTAGGCAGATTGCTTCCTTACAAAAGAAATACAATATTGTCTTGGTCTCTTCAGGTGCTGTTGCTGCCGGTAAACGTTTTCTGCCCAGTTATACGGGAACGTTATCCGAACGAAAGGCCGCTGCTGCAATTGGGAACCCCATATTGATTAATACGTATTCAACTTATTTCCGACCGTTTAAAATTTCATTGGCGCAGAGTTTATGTGAGCGACATCATTTTTCCAATCGAGATCAATTTCTACAATTGAAAAATACGTATGAGGAATTGTGGCGGAACAATGTTATTCCAATCGCAAATGAAAATGATGTGGTGAGTAATAAAGAACTGAAGTTTTCAGATAATGATGAGCTGGCAACCTTGATTGCTGTTGGGTTTGGTGCCGAAAAATTGCTATTTAGTACTTCTGTCCCCGGTGTGTTGGATGCAAACAACAAGATTATACCGCAAATTGAAACCATCGATCGGGATATCTTAGGTTTAGCAAGGAAGGATAAATCTTCAGTAGGATTGGGGGGAATGACCTCGAAATTGAACTTTGCCCGACTGGCCAATCAGATGGGGATCGCTGTTGTGATTTTTAGTATGCAAACCGAAGAGGCGATCCAAAAAGCGGTTAAGCACGAGACTGGCACATTGTGTCTGGCTCAAAGTAAGAAGATCTCTTCCCGCAAGAAATGGCTTGCGAGTGGAAGTTTGATAAAAGGGGAATTGATGGTTGACCGTGGAGCGGAAGAAGCATTATTGAAACATAAAAGTTTGCTAGCTGTAGGGGTAACCCGTATCGTTGAACATTTTGAAAAAGGAGAAGTGTTAAATATCGTCAATCTAGAAGGCTTAACCGTTGCGGTAGCGCGGGCGAAGATGGATTCATCCGCTTTGTCCCAGACCAGTAAAAAAAATGTAGAAATTGCACATGCAAATGATATCGTATTGTTATGAGTGAATCCATCGTAGAACAACTTCAGGCGGCGGCCAAAGCAAAACAAATTTTGCAACAACTGGCTCCTGATACCAAAATAACTATTTTAAATGCCATCGCAGATGGTCTTGTCGCGCATACTGCGGATATATTACAAGCGAATAAGATTGATTTGGATCGTATGTCTGATGATGACCCCAAAAAGGATCGTCTTTTGCTCAATAGCGATCGTCTAAAAGGCTTGGCTGACGGTGTTAAGCAAATAGCCCAGCTAGCGGACCCAACAGATCAGCTATTACTAAAAAAGATATTGCCGAATGGATTGGAGATCGAGAAAATTACGGTTCCGCTCGGTGTCGTTGGGGTAATCTATGAATCGCGACCCAATGTGACGATAGATGTTGCTGCACTATGTATTCAATCGGGTAACGTTTGTCTATTGCGTGGTGGTTCTGATGCTTTATACACCAACGAAGCGCTGTTGAAAGTGATCCATAATATTTTGGAGCTGCATGGTATCGCAACAACTATTGTGCAACTGTTGCCTGTTGAGAGGAAGCATGTTTCGGAATTATTGGAAGCTACCCAATATGTGGATATTATCATACCACGTGGCTCACAGTCATTGATTGATTATGTCAGGGAGCACGCTAAGGTGCCTGTCATTGAAACAGGAGCGGGAGTATGCCATACGTATGTGGACCGTACAGCAGATTTGGATATGGCAGCTAAAATTGTTGCTAATGCTAAAATTTCCAGGCCATCGGTGTGTAATTCTTTAGATACTGTTTTGGTCGATCGCACTATTGCTCCCGAGTTTCTACAGAAATTGAAAACTTATTTTGAAGATGCTCAGGTGGAAGTTTTTGCGGATCCTACAGCTTATGAGGTACTGCAAGGTGAAAATTATTCAAATTTAAAGCGCGCAGAAGAAGATGATTTTGGAAGAGAATTTTTAGATTTGAAGTGTTCAATAAAGACGGTCTCGAGTTTGGACGAAGCTTTGGAGCATATCACAAAATATTCTTCCAAACATTCGGAGTGTATTGTTTCTTCCAGTGAACTCCATATCGAACAATTTTTGAACACAGTGGATGCTGCTGCGGTATATGCCAATGCATCAACACGTTTTACAGATGGTGGTGAGTTTGGTTTGGGAGCAGAAATCGGTATCTCGACCCAAAAGTTACATGCCCGCGGACCATTTGCATTAGAAAAATTGGTAACAGAGAAATGGATTGTCCGTGGAAATGGACAGATCAGATAAGCATAGATCATGGGATTAAGTTTTAAAAAAGATGTATTGATGAATTGGATCGAAGAAATTGGTAAATTTCTTCGCATATGGACAGAAGGTCATGATGCCTTTACGGAGCCGACTGATCCAGCAGTGTTTGAAGATGCTTATGAAAAATTCTTCGAAAAGAGTAGGGCCTATTTTTTAAATCTTTCCGAAAGTGAGCTTTCGGCATATCTCAAAACAGATCTTCAAATACAGCAACTACATCCATTGGCTTTGACCTTGTTGTTTGATGGTTTGAATGCTACAGATGGTAATCAGGAGAATTTACTTCGCAAAGCAAAGTTTATTTTGAATCTGGCGATGGCCGAAACGGCGAGCTTTGCCTTTCAGGATTATCAATATCTTGCCATGATCGATAACAAGTTGAAGAGCCTTTAAATTTAAAAAACTGTCAGTCATGCAATGCCGCAAAAAAGTTAGACACTTTTTGGGTTCATAGCATGACTGACAGCTTAGCGCAGAATCTCGCGGGCGATCACCAGACGTTGGATTTCAGAGGTTCCCTCGTAGATTTGTGTGATTTTTGCGTCGCGCATTAACCTTTCGACATGATATTCTTTTACGTAACCATAGCCACCGTGGATCTGTACAGCTTCTACAGTGTGTTTCATGGCGACTTCCGATGCATGTAGTTTGGCCATGGCAGCTTCTTTACCGTAAGGAAGTCCCTGGTCTTTCGTCCAAGCGGCTTTATACGTCAAAAGTCGAGCTGCCTCGATATCGACTTCCATATCGGCCAATTTAAACTGTATGGCCTGATGGTCCGAAATTGGTTTTCCAAAAGTCTTTCGCTCTTTTGAGTAAGCCAAAGCGAGATCATAAGCACCGGCAGCAATTCCTAGGGCCTGTGCTGCAATGCCAATACGACCGCCATCGAGTGTTTTCATGGCAAACTTAAATCCGAAGCCATCTTCTCCGATGCGGTTTTCCTTAGGAACTTTAACATCCGAAAATAGGAGAGAATGCGTATCAGAACTACGGATGCCCAATTTGTTTTCCTTCGGACCAATGGTAAAGCCAGCTAGGCCTTTTTCAACGATCAGTACATTGATGCCTTTGTGGCCTTTTTCAGGATGTGTCTGTGCAATGACAAGATAGATATCGGCATGGCCACCGTTGGTGATCCAATTTTTTGTGCCATTTAGTAGATAGTGATCTCCTTTATCTTCGGCGGTCGTGTGCTGCGATGAGGCGTCCGAACCGGCTTCAGGTTCTGATAACGCAAAAGCGCCAAGTTTCTCGCCCTTCGCTAAGGGAATCAGGTACTTTTGTTTCTGTTCCTCTGTACCAAAAGCATTGAGTCCATATAATACCAGGGAATTGTGGGCGGATACAATAACGGCCGCAGAGGCATCAATTTTGGCAATTTCTTCGAGAACAAGAACATAGGCCAACGTATCCATGCCAGCCCCACCATAAGCTTCGGGGGTCATGATACCCATAAATCCTAGTTCGGCCATCTGCTTAACAAAATCTGTTGGAAATTTTGCGGCTTCATCGCGCTCGATTGCCCCAGCCTTTAGCTCCTGGGCGAATTCCCGCGCTGCGTCGCGGATCATTTTATGTTCTTCACTTAATTCAAAATTCATGGCATTTCAGTTTTTTGGTTCATCAGTTACCAAGCCGATAACTTATATATCTAATAAGATTTGCTCTCAAAAAGTTTTCTCCCAACTCACAATCGTTTTATGAGATCGGTGTACCACCATACTCAAATATACAAAATATATATTATGCAAGCATAGTAATTTAATAAATTACTTTTTATACTACTTTTGGTAATCATAATAAGTTTTTGGGTAAAATCCTTACTTTCAATTGGATTAGGGTTAGTTTTTTCATCTTAATTTAAAAAATTGAAGAATTACTTGTTTGCTAAATTTAATCTACTATATTTGTAGACTATATGATTTAAACACATTTAAAAAATAAGATTATGAGTTTAAGATTAGGAGATGAAGCGCCAAATTTTAAAGCGCAAACAACCATTGGTGAAATAGACTTTCACGATTATATCAAAGATAGCTGGGTCGTTTTCTTTTCGCACCCATCAGATTATACGCCGGTATGTACAACAGAGTTGGGCCGTACTGCAAAATTGAAATCTGAATTTGACAAAAGAGGTGTGAAGGCCATTGCGCTAAGCGTCGATAATGTAAACGATCACTTGAATTGGATTAAGGATATCAATGAAACGCAAAATACCGAAGTGAATTTCCCGGTTATCGCTGATGAAGATCATCATGTATCCGAATTGTACGATATGATCCATCCAAATGCGTCCGCAACAGTGACTGTACGTTCCGTATTTATTATTGGTCCTGACAAAAAGATCAAATTGACGTTGACCTATCCAGCATCAACAGGTCGTAATTTTGATGAAATCTTACGGGTCATTGATTCTTTACAGTTAACAGCCAATTATCAAGTGGCTACACCTGCTGACTGGAAGCATGGCGAAGATGTTATTGTCGTTCCAGCGATAAAGACAGAAGATATTCCTGCTAAATTTCCAAAAGGGTTTAAAGAGATCAAACCGTATTTGAGAACTACGCCACAACCTAATCTGTAAGGTTTAGGCTTGTACTAAGGGATAAAAAAAGGCAACGTTGAGAAAACGTTGCCTTTTTTTATAAGCTATAAATGCGTCCTAGTAGACTTTAACCATGTAGATATAGTCTTGCATTTTCTTGATTTGTTCTGTTCTTGGTAAACCTGCCAAGCTATTCTTTTTGTTGATCTTAAGACCAGTAACCAGTGAATCACTTGGGATGTCCGCTAAAGCATTCAAGATTGATTTCGTTTTGATTGCAAAGGCAGCACCATCTATGCCACGTTGTTTTCCGGAAATAATACCAATCACATTACCTCTGCTATCCAATACGGGGCCGCCACTGTTACCTGGATTGACAGGCACGGAGATCTGATAAGCAATGGTATCACCAGCATAACCTGTTGATGAACTTAGGTATCCCTGACCATATACTGCTTCGTCACGAGGAAACCCGATCGTATAAATATCTTCACCAAGATCTGAAGTCGATGTTTTGAATGTGTAAGGTAAGCTTTTAGCTTTCTTAAAGGTCTTATCCGCGATGTATAAAATAGCCAAGTCTTTGCTTGGATCGGTATGTACGATTTGTGCTTTATACGATTCACCTTTGCTATTTTGCAAATAGATCGAATCTGCTCCACTAATGACATGGTAGTTGGTGACAACATAGCCATCTGTTGTCAGCATAAATCCTGTCGCGCCAAACTGGCTTTCGGTACCTTTTACTGATTTTTTGTCATTGATATCCCTGATTGCAGCGTTGTGTGCGTTGACGTTCTTTTTGACATTGTTCATGTCTCTACGTAGCGCGCTGTAATCGGAAGATGCTTTCTCGAGGTTGCTGTAATAACCGCTCAGCCATAATGTGCCAAATACCGCAAATACTGCTACCACTGCAGCCACTAAAGAACTTGCTTTGATACGTTCCCAAAGTGAAATTACCGTTGATTGTTTTATAGGAACCACCTTTGCGGATTTGTTTTGGGTTTTATGGTATTCTTTTGCTGATTGCGCTAATGCATTTTTGAAATCCAGCCGTTGACTAGTTTCTTTCATATTGGCAACAAATTCCCGGTGTTGTTGTAATTGGGCAGCATAGGAGGGCTGATCAGCACAAAAAGATTCAAATGCAGCTTTTTCTTCGGCCGATAATTCGCCGCGAAGATAGTGATCTGCTAATTCGAAAAATTCTTTTTGATTCATTGTTCCCATGGTGTTACACTAGTTTTAATCTGTTGAAAAAAATATTTTTTTCAGCCGTTGTAGGCATTTATACTTCTGAGTCTTGGCGTTATCTGTATTGGTATAACCAAATTTTTCACAGATGTCCTGCATCGAATGGTTTAAGATGTAGAAATCATGTAAGATTGTCTTACAAGGTTCTCCCATTTTCTCTAAGGCAAGCTCCATTTGATCGAACTTTTTTTCAAGTTCTTGATGCTGTTGAAGATCTTCTTCCTCAAATAAGGAATCTTCATAACCTCGAATGTCACTATTGCCAAAACCAGCACGATTGAGTTGCTTAAGCCAAAGCCTTCTGCAAATCGAGTAAAGATATGTTTTTAGTTTGCTGCTGAGCTCAAAGTTCCCTTTGGAAACTTTATCGTAGAGCACAATGACAGCTTCTTGAAAAATATCTTTCGCTTCGTCCTCACTTCCATTGTTTTGCAAGATCATATGGCTTATAGACGGATAGTACCGCTTATAGATAGCATCTATCGCCAAGCTGTTGCCGTCTTTGATGCCTTCAATGATTTGCTCATCATTTTCTAGCAGGACTGATTTACTGAATTTACTCACCTATTAATACCTTAATGCTTAAATTGTAACCCTTTGAAAAATAAAATTCTTCGAAATATTTTCAAACGTAAACTTTTATTTGTTTAAAGCGAAATCTATCCCCAAAAATAAGGCTTATTCCTTGAAACCTAAAGCATTTGTTTTTTATTGAAATCTGCTGCTTTTGGGAGGACATCGTGATTTTTCGCCGTCTCTATTTTTTATGTTTTTGCTTTGTTTTATGTGCAATTCTCGAAGGAAGCTCTTATGGAACGATTTTAACGTTCTATATGGCCTTTTTTTGTATCGAAAAAGTTTCGCAATCGAGTGCTTTAATAATCTGCTTGTTATTACTGCAAAATGAAGTTACATTTGGTTTCCTGGACTAAATTGCTTAATTACATTATGTTAAGAAACTCTGTTATTTTTTCAACGATTCTAGCCTCATTGCTGTCGCTGGACACTACCGTTGCGATAGGGCAAACGATTACGCCATCTATCGACGGTTTCCAGTATGGAGCTGCAATGGCTCCAAAAGGGAATGAATGGGAATCGCCTCAATTATTATCACTTAATAAGGAGTTGCCACATGCTTCGTTCTTCTCCTTTCAGAACGTAGAAAGTGCGAGAAAAGTACTTCCCGAGCACAGTAACTATTGGCTTTCGCTCAATGGATCCTGGAAGTTTAACTGGGTAAAGACTCCGGAAGAGCGACCAAAGGACTTTTATGATCCTAGTTATAATGTTGGTGCCTGGGAATCTGTTCCAGTCCCTATGAGCTGGAATATTTATGGTATACAGAAGGATGGAAGCCTAAAATATGGTGTACCTATTTACACGAACCAACGTGTGATCTTTCATCATCAAGTAAAGGTCGATGATTGGCGCGGTGGAGTCATGCGAACACCGGCCCAAGATTGGACAACTTATGTCTACCGTAATGAAGTGGGATCGTACCGACGCAATTTTACAGTACCTACCGATTGGGACGGTCGTGAGGTATTTATCAATTTTGATGGTGTAGACTCCTTTTTCTACCTGTGGATAAATGGCAAATATGTCGGATTTTCAAAAAATTCAAGGAACGTCGCATCTTTCAATATCTCACCTTACTTAAAAAAGGGTGCTGAAAATGTGTTGGCAGTTGAAGTTTACCGCAGTTCAGATGCTTCCTTTTTGGAAGATCAGGATATGTTTAGATTGCCCGGGATATTTCGGGATGTTTCCCTGACTTCAACGCCAAAAGTTCAGATTCGCGATCTAGCGGCTATTCCAGACTTGGATAGCAAGTACGAAAATGGTTCGTTGAAAATTACAAGTACTGTACGCAATCTAGGGAATAAGAAAGCTGAAGGGTATAAAGTTGTTTATTCACTTTATAAAAATAAGCTATACAGTGACGAGAATACCCTTGTTGACCAGACAGAAGCCTCTTCTGCTGTGCCAACCCTGGATGGTCAGGTTTCCAATAGCATCGCAGCAACGTTGAACGTTAAAAATCCAGATAAATGGTCTGCCGAATTACCATATCGGTATACTTTGGTAGCTGAATTGAAGGATAAAAAGAACAAAACGATAGAGACTATTTCTACCTACGTTGGATTTAGAAAGGTTGAGATTAAAGACACCAAGGCTGCTGATGATGAATTTGGCTTGGCCGGACGTTATTATTATGTCAATGGCAAGACGGTGAAACTGAAAGGTGTCAACCGTCATGAGACCAATCCTGAACATGGTAAGGTAGTGACCAGAGAGCAGATGGAAGCTGAGGTGAAATTAATGAAACGGGCGAATATCAACCATGTCCGGAATTCGCACTATCCAGAACCCGCTTATTGGTATTATTTATGCGATAAATATGGAATTTATCTCGAAGATGAAGCCAATATCGAAAGTCATGAGTATTATTATGGCAAAGAATCTCTTTCTCATGTTCCTGAATGGAAAAATGCCCATGTAGCCCGTAATATCGAGATGGTGCATTCGACCATCAACCATCCAGCTGTTGTGATCTGGTCTTTAGGAAACGAAGCCGGTCCGGGTGATAATTTCGTGGCCGCCTATCAGGCGATTAAAAAAATTGATACATCACGACCTGTTCAATACGAGCGTAACAATTCAATCGTCGATATGGGTTCCAACCAATATCCTTCGATAGACTGGGTAAGAGGAGCTGTAAAAGGTACCTACAAATTGAAATATCCATTTCATATTTCGGAATATTCACATTCTATGGGGAATGCCGTTGGTAACCTTATAGATTATTGGGAAGCCATCGAATCGACCAACTTTTTTATGGGCGGTGCCATCTGGGACTGGATTGATCAGGCCATGTATTATTATGATAAAAAGACCGGCGAACGCTTTCTTGCCTATGGTGGCGACTTTGGAGACAAACCCAATGATGGAACCTTTGTCAATAACGGGTTGATCTTTGCCGATATGAAACCTAAGCCACAGTATTATGAGGTAAAGAAAGTATACCAAAATGCGGGTGTAAAAGCTGTTGATATTCAACAAGGGAAAATTGAACTTTTCAATAAAAATTATTTTAAAGATCTATCCGATTATCAGGTTGAATGGTCGCTATATAAAAATGGGGTAGAGGTGAAAAATAGCACGGGTACAATCAGTGCAACAGATTTGCCCAAGGCGCGCCAACGCAAGCAGCTTGTATTGCCGATAAATTATGCGCAGTTAGATGCGGGATCGGAGTATTTTGTAAAAGTACAGTTTATTCTCAATACGGATCGACCTTGGGCAGCCAAAGGTTTTGTACAAATGGAGGAACAACTGTTTGTTAAAGCGGCTGAAAATAAACCGTTGATTTCATCTGTGGCACAAGGAGAGGCTCCCTTGCTTTCCAAGGAGGGTGATTTGCAGGTGGTCAAGGGAGATCAGTTTATCGTTAGGTTTGACAATAAAACTGGCTCGATATATAATCTAACGTATGCCGGTAAACAAGTTATCCGCGATGGTGAAGGTCCTAAATTGGATGCGCTACGTGCTCCTGTTGACAATGACAACTGGGCTTACCAACAATGGTTTGAAAAAGGATTGCATAACCTGAAACATAAGGTTTTGTCTTCAAATAGCTATACCAAGAAGGATGGAACAGTTGTATTGGCGTTTACGATTGAATCGCAAGCACCTTATGGCGCATCACTGTTAGGTGGAACTTCTGGAACGTATACCCTTAAAGAACATACGGATAAGCCTTTTGGTAAGGATGATTTTAAATTTACAAGCAATCAGATCTGGACAATCTATAAGGATGGCTCTATTGAATTGTCGTCAAGTATTACATCCAATAATGCGAGTGTCGTGTTAGCTCGATTGGGCTATTCTTTGCAATTACCGACCGAGTTTGGCAATTACAGTTACTATGGACGTGGACCGATCAACAATTATGCTGACCGGAAGACTGCTCAATTTATTGAATTGCAGAAAAGTACTGTAAAAGACCAGTTTGTGCCATGGCCTAATCCGCAAAATATGAGCAACAATGAAGAGGTGCGTTGGACAGCATTAACCAACAATAATGGTCAAGGAGTTATCTTTGTTGCAAAAAATCATTTAGCAACTTCCGCTTTGGAATATAGTGAGCTCGAACTGACATTTGCGCCGCACCCTTATCAATTGCCAAAAAGTTCGGGTGTACATCTGCATCTAGATGCTGCGGTAACAGGATTGGGCGGTAACAGCTGTGGACAAGGTCCGCCGTTGGAAAAAGACCGTGTGAAAGCGGTGCCAACGTCTATGGGCTTTATTATCCGTCCGATTCAGAACAATGATATGATGGCAAAGGCTCAGGTTGCGACTGCCGGTGATGCGCCAATTTCTTTGGCAAGAAGTTCTAACGGTGAAGTTTCTATTTTATCAGGTAATAAGAATGAACCTGTTGTATACAGTTTGAATAATGCGAAAGCAAGTGTCTACAATGCGCCTTTTGATTTACGTACTGGTGGTACCGTGACTGCTTGGTATCAGCATAATGAGAAATTAAAGGTAACACAGCAATACTCAAAAATCGAAACTATTCCAATGGAAGTGGTGTTTGCTTCAAGCCAAGAGACTGGCGAAGGAGATGCTAAGAACCTACTGGATGGGGATCTTTCCTCGATTTGGCATACGATGTATTCGGTTACCGTAGCACAGTACCCACATTGGGTTGATTTTGATGCTGGAAGTAGCAAAACAATTAAAGGCTTCACTTTTCTACCAAGACAGGATGGACCGAATGGTGATATCAAGGATTATAAGATTCAGGTGAGTAAAGATGGGAAGAACTGGGAAGATGTGATGTCCGGATCTTTTGAACGGAATAAAAAATTAAAAACTGTTCGATTCGAAAAGCCTGTGAAAGGACGTTATATCCGCTTTACTGGACTTAATTCCCAACGTGGTGACGATTATGCGTCGGGAGCTGAATTTGCTGTTATAGCTGAATAATTTGCTTTATATCGCATATTGAGCCAGCACCTGTCACAGGTGCTGGCTTTTTTGTTAGCGACCCTATGCTATGTTTAAATAGTGGTTGAAAAGGGTGATTGACCGTCTTGCCTAAACCGGTAAGGTAGAATCTTGCGCGATAATTTTGCAAACATATTACAAAGAATGTTCGCGCACTTCTGTATTTTTAGGCCAGTTTAAACCGAGGCAATCTGAACAGTATGGAAATAAATAAACTTGATAACGCGCCTTTTACGGCATATCAAAAACTTGTGGTGTTTTTATTGGCAATGACACAATTTACGGTTGTGCTTGATTTTATGGTGATGTCACCGATGGGGGATATCCTGATGAAAGCCATAGATCTCAAACCGGCTCAATTTGGTATTGCGGTTTCGGCCTATGCCTTTAGTGCCGGTGCTTCGGGGCTGCTGACCGCGGGCTTTGCCGATCGTTTTGATCGGAAGAAACTGCTGTTATTTTTCTATTCTGGCTTTATTATCGGGACCTTCTGCTGCAGTTTTGCCAACGATTACTGGACTTTGGTTGCTGCACGAATCGTCACTGGACTGTTTGGCGGCGTTATCGGCTCGATTTCTATGGCTATTATCACCGATATCTTTACGCTCCAACAGCGCGGACGTGTGATGGGCTTTGTGCAGATGGGCTTCGGTGCAAGTCAGGTCCTGGGGATTCCCATAGGATTATATATTGCAAATAATTGGGGTTGGCATAGTGCCTTCTTGTGGATTGCAGTGATGGCTTTGATTATTGTCGTTATTATAGCTGTCAAACTCATTCCTATTACAGCGCATATAGGTCTTCAGAAACATCAATCTGCGTTAAAGCACCTTTGGTTGACTTTTTCACAGCGAGAATACCGCGTCGGCTTTATGGCAACAGCTTTGCTCTCAATTGGAGGTTATATGATGATGCCTTTTGGAAGTGCTTTTGCAGTCAATAATCTAAAAGTAAGCCACGAACAGCTGCCGATGTTGTTTATGATTTCGGGTATTGCTTCATTGATTATTATGCCTATTGTAGGGAAATTGAGTGACCGTTACGATAAGTTTAAGATTTTTGCTTTCGCTTCCCTTTGGCTTATGGTTGTCGTATTTATCTATACGAACCTAGGTGTTACGCCATTTTATATCGTTGTTATCTTAAACATTTTAATGATGGCAGGCATTTTAAGTCGGATGACGCCATCTTCGGCTTTGATCACAGCTGTTCCGGAGATGAAAGATAGGGGCGCATTTATGAGTATCAGTTCTTCGTTGCAACAGCTGGCAGGTGGTGTGGCTGCTTCATTGGCAGGTGTAATCATTGTCCAAGAAACAAAAGAAAGTCCCTTGGAGCATTATCCGACATTGGGGATGATTGTTATTCTACTTTCCATTGTCGGTATTTTTATGATCTATCGGGTAAGTAATATGATCAAAAAACGACGCGCTGTTTCTTAAAACAAAATTGCCTTTATCGTTATTAGTTCTTAAATTATGAATTGTTAAAGAGAGATGGAATTATGGAAAAAATAGTTAGATATCCACATCCAAATGGAGAGATAACCGTCCTTTGGATACCGGAACGTTGTGTACATGCTGCAGTTTGTGTAAAGAGTCTGCCGAATGTGTATCATCCGAAAGATAAGCCCTGGGTCACGGCCCAAAATGCGAGTACGGCCGAATTGATTGAACAGATCAAGCACTGTCCTTCGGGAGCTCTTCAGTACGAATTAAAAAAATAATAGCTGTTGTATTGTTAAGGCAAAAAAAAAGCATCATTTATAATTAAATGATGCTTTTTTTGTTGGCGGTCTGGACGGGACTCGAACCCGCGACCCCATGCGTGACAGGCATGTATTCTAACCAGCTGAACTACCAGACCAACAATTGTGTTTTTAAAATTTTAGCGGTCTGGACGGGACTCGAACCCGCGACCCCATGCGTGACAGGCATGTATTCTAACCAGCTGAACTACCAGACCTAAAATCTTAAGGATTGTTTTTAATAATTTTTGGCGGTCTGGACGGGACTCGAACCCGCGACCCCATGCGTGACAGGCATGTATTCTAACCAGCTGAACTACCAGACCTAAAAATCTTAAAAACTTATTTTGTTAAAGAACGTATGAGATTTCTCTCTCTTTTGAAGCGGTCTGGACGGGACTCGAACCCGCGACCCCATGCGTGACAGGCATGTATTCTAACCAGCTGAACTACCAGACCTCAACCCTTCTCCTCAGAAGGTGTGCAAATATAGCGTTTGTTTACGTATCTGCAAAGATTTTTTGAAAAAAAACTAATCTACTTGGCCATCTTTCATCTTCTCTGCATTCTCAGCAAACTGCAATGCATCGATAATTCCTTGAATATCACCGTCCATAATTGCCGGTAAGTTGTACATCGTCATTCCAATACGGTGCTCCGTTACGCGACCTTGTGGGTAGTTATATGTACGAATTTTTGCCGAACGGTCTCCTGTAGAAACCAAAGTTTTTCTTTTTGCAGCGATGTCGCCGTTCTTTTTGTTCAACTCGAGCTCATAAAGTTTGTTCCGCAACATCTCCATCGCTAACTCACGGTTGGCTAATTGGGAACGTTCTACCTGACAAACAACAACGATACCTGTCGGTTTATGCGTCAACTGTACCTTTGTTTCTACCTTGTTGACGTTCTGCCCACCAGCACCACCTGAACGGGATGTCTGTAATTCTATATCACCAGGATTCACTTCAACATCGACTTCCTCAGCTTCTGGTAACACAGCTACTGAAGCTGCAGAGGTATGCACACGGCCTTGAGTTTCGGTATCTGGAACGCGTTGTACACGATGTACTCCTGATTCGTATTTCAATTGTCCGTAAACGTCTTCACCGATAACTTTTAAAATCACCTCCTTGTAACCGCCAGAGGTTCCTTCGGTAACGTCCATTACTTCGTTGCGCCAGCCTTTGGTTTCGAAATAACGTGTGTACATGCGGTAAAGGTCACCCGCAAATAAGGCTGCTTCATCACCACCTGATCCACCGCGAATTTCGATAATGGCATTTTTCGCATCTTCAGGATCCTTCGGAATAAGCATTAGGCGAATTTCTTCTTCTTTTTCTTCTTTTGCTACGTATAAAAGATCCAATTCCTCTTTGGCCATCTCACGAAGTTCTTGATCCTTCTCGTTCATGATGATGTCCTTATTGGTATCAATATTACTCACCATATTTTTGTAAATATGGTATTGGTCCACAATTTTGCCCAAATCTTTGTACTCTTTATTCAATTTGGCAAAACGTTTCATATCTTGCATGGTATCAGGGTTGCTCAATTCAGCTTCCACTTCTTCCCATCTTTCTTTTATCGCTTGTAATTTGTCTAACATATATCAAAAATGCTTCTTCTAGGAATGTATGACCTAGATTACTATTGAGTGTACAAAAGTAAGGAAATTTTGTTGCTTTTAAACAACCTAGCCTGCTATTAATGAGAGGAAACTGCTTTTAGTCCTACGATGGAAGCAATCAGCGTGAAAATAAAGAATATGCGCCAGAAATCTGCAGGCTCCTTAAAGAAGAAGATCCCCATTAAAACAGTACCTACCGCACCTATTCCGGTCCAAACAGCATAAGCGGTGCCCAAGGGAAGTGTCTGTGTGGCTTTGATCAATAAGCCCATACTTGCAAATAGGAATACAACAAAGGCACCATACCAGAACCATTGCCCATTCCCGTTTGCATCTTTGGCTTTACCCAAACACGTGGTGAAACCAATTTCACATAATCCGCCCAATATTAAAAATATCCAGTTCATATCGTTTTCTATTTTTTATTTTGGTACAAAGTTCCAGCTTTTGGCCGATAATAATTTTTACAAATGTTAAAAATTTGTGTGAATATTTGCGCGAATCCGGCTTAAGGTTACCTGACTGACGCCGAGATAGGAGGCGATGTAACCAAGTTTGATCCGCTGGATATATTGGGGGTATTTTTGAAGTAACTCGGCATAGCGCTCTTGGGCAGTATTAAAGAGCTTGGACATGGTTCGTTGTTCGGCCTTGATGAATTCAAGTTCAGCCATCTTTCTTCCCCAGTTTGCAATGGCAATATCACTTTCGTAGAGGTCAAAAAGTTGCTTTTGGTCTATCTGATAAACAACACTATCCTCCAAAAGGTCTATGTTTTCATAACCTGGGGTATCATGGACATAACTATTCATGGATATGAGTGTTCCACCAGGTGAAACAAAATCAAGGGTAATCTGGCGGTTGGCCGTCTCGTAGTAAACGCGGGCTAATCCTGAAGCCAAAAAATAGATGTCTTTTTGAATTTTGTCCTGTTCGATCAACAGGCTATTTCTTTTCGCCGTAATTTTCTTACTGACCTGCTCCAATTTTGCAGCACTTTCAGGCGTTAGAAAGTGATAACCGTTCAGGCAATCGGATAAAGAAATTAGGATTTGCTCGCCCATTTTTCCAAACGTAAAGTTTCACCATCCCAAACTGCATAGGTATGGTAATTGATCCATTCCCCTAAATTTAGAATACGACTATTGGCGTTCAGCTCAACATCATAGGGAAGATGTCTATGGCCAAAGATATAGTAGTCGTGATGTTGGGTTGACTCCAGTTCCTTTGCATAACCGATCAACCATTCTTTGTCTTCGCCCAGAAACTTTTCGTCCTCATTATTCGAAAGCCTGCTATGTTTGGACCAACGTGTCGCGATTCCGATTCCGAGATTTGGGTGCAACCGTGCAAATAGCCATTGACAGACACGGCTCCGAAATACTTTCTTGAGTATCTTGTATTTGTAATCTCCCGAACCTAAACCATCGCCGTGGTGAATGTAAAAATGTTTTCCGTTGAGATGTAACTCCAGCTCATTGTCGATGATGCGTACATTTAATTCCTTTTTGAGGTAATCAAACATCCACATATCGTGGTTGCCTTTAAATAAAGTAATGGGAATGCCGAGATCTGCAATTTCGGCTAATTTACCCAAAAAGCGGATATAGCCTTTTGGGACAACAGTCGCATATTCAAACCAGAAATCAAAAATATCACCAACAAGATAGAGCTGTGCAGCATCTGTTTTGATCTGGTCCAGCCACTGTATAATTTGCAGCTCCCTTTCCCGTGAACGTTCCAAGGGGTAAGATCCAAGATGAAAGTCGGAGGCAAAATAAATTTTTGTTCTTGTTGACATGTGGCCAAAACTAAAAAAAATGGAGGCGAATACAAAATTCGCCTCCACAATATATTTTGCTATGATTTAGATAATTCGGTGATCAGCGCCTTTAGATATTCCGTAGCATCGGGATCAATGCGCTTCAAGGACTGCTGAAGTTGATCTGGATAAGCACTTTTTATTGCCATGATTGAACTGGCAATAACCATATAGGATTTGTCCGTTACAGCATTCAGAATTAGATTTTTGTATTTTTTATCTTTTGTCTGTGCAAGCTTTTGAATCGCAGAGGCACGGATAACAGAGGCTTCGGACTTCTCTGCAAGTGCCAAGATGGTTTTTTCGGCTGACTTGCGCATCGCGGGATTGCTTAGATCGAGACCTTGAATCGCTGTTGCGGCAAGATCCGCATCGGTATCCGCCAATGCTTTTGTTAAGATTTGCTGGCTGATGGTATTTGTCGGATTTTTTGAGGCATAGGCAATCGCACCGACGCGGTTGGCAAATGAAGGTGCATGCTCATATTGATATAGATAGTCGGCATCTGATTTATCGATTTGAATTTGACCCACGAGTGTTTTTTCGGGATCAATATCAATAAATTCAACAGCAGCAGGTAGCGGGATCATAAATTGGGCATTCCGCCTGTTGAGTTGAAATGTCTGTCTGATCTTCCCATTTTTGGTGTAGATATCGACGGCCAAGGGAAGCTGGAAAGTCTGTACCGTAGAATCTTGAATTTGGGCTACATTCAGTATGACACTGTTCTCTCCGTTTCTTGTTGTGATCTTCAAAATTGGATGTCCGCCTTGGTAATACCATTGATTGAAGTACGGAGCCCAGTCTTTGCCGGTCACTTCTTCCATTGCTAGACGGAGCTGTTGCGGCTCGCCGGTTTTAAAGGAATTGTCTGTCAAGTATTTTTTCAACGATTGATAGAACGCTTCATCACCCATTTGCTCTTTTAGGGCATAGAGAATCAATGAGCCTTTCGCATAGCTGATATTATCAAACATATCTTCTTTATCATGATAATAATAACGGGCTAAAGTCGGGCTTTTCCCATTTTTAGTCGATTTGAGATAGGACTGGAGTTTTTCAAATCTAGATTTATCTCCACGATCTTTACCGCCATCGTGCTCACGCCAGATAACTTCGCCGAAAGTGGCAAAAGATTCGTTCATGGTTAAATTGGACCAAGATTCTGCTGTGACCAAATCACCAAACCACTGGTGAAATAGTTCATGCGCAATCGTTCCTTCCTGATTATCGTCCAACAATTCGCGTTTCGTCTTTTGTACATGTTCGCCATGTAGTGTTGCACTTGTATTTTCCATGGCACCTGAGACATAATCGCGACAGACGATCTGTGCATATTTATTCCAAGGGTAAGGAACACCCAAAGTCTTGCTGTAGAAGTCCATCATCGCTGGTGTCTTACCGAAGATATCTTTGGCATAGGGCGCATATTTCGGTTCAAGGTAATAGTCAACGGGGATATTGTTGTATTTGTCCTGATAGATTTTAAAATCACCAACGGCCATCATAAATAGATATGGGGCATGTGGTAAATCCATTTTCCAGGTATCTGTACGTGTGCCATCACTATTCTTCTGTTGATTGCTCAATGCACCGTTCGATAAACTTACATAATTGTCAAGAACAGTCATGGAGATTTCTGCTGTAGTCTTTTGGTTGGGGCGATCAATCGTCGGGAACCAGGCTGATGATGCTTCCGTCTCACCTTGTGTCCATATTTGACGAGGTTTGTTCGGCATGCGTTCATCAGGGTTGATAAAATATAGTCCCTTAGCATCGTTAATCGCTGCGCTGCCCTGAACTTTTAATAAGTTGGGTTTTGCTGTGTAATCGAGGTATACTGTATATTGTTCCTTGGCTACGTAATTACGGTCGAGCTTAATCAGTATCGAATGATCATCATAGGTATATTTTAAGGGAATCAATTGTGAACCATTGACCAAAGAAACCTGTTTGATATCCATGCCTTTTGCATCAAGGCGAAGAGAGTCCGTTGGGTAGAAATGAGGTTTTAATGTAACCCATTCTTTTCCATTGAGGAATTGATTGGTATAGTCAAAATGGACATCGAGCTTGGTGTGAACAAGATCGTTGATCTTAGTAGGAGTGGCTCGATATTGTTGATCTATGGAAAGTTGTTGTGCTTCGCTTATTCCAATTTGAAGAATGGAAATTGACAAAGAAAGATATATGACTTTTTTAAACATTGTTGTGATATTTTCAAGATTTAAATAAATCTAAAGAAATTTCGGTTGCTATAAAAATATACCGCAAAGAAATATGTGTATAATATTGTTGTATAGGTTGTTGTGAGTAAAGAAATGCAGATGTCTCGTATATTTTAAGATAAGAGATCGATAAATTTATTTATATTCAACTCAAATTGAATTTTCAGATGCTAAGTGAATAAAACTTAGGTTGGTTGAAACAAGTAGACGATTTTTTATGATAAACAAAAATTTTGGCCTTATTCTAATGATGATAGGTATGGCAGGTACGGCGACGACCGGTTATGGACAACAGTTGACATATCCGAAGACAAATAAAGGAACCGTCGTGGATGAATTTTGGGGTGAAAAGGTTGCAGATCCTTACCGCTGGTTGGAGGATGATCGTTCAGCTGAGACAAAAAATTGGGTACAGGCAGAGAATAAAGTGACTTTTGACTATTTGAATGCAATTCCATTCCGTACAAAATTAAAAGATCAATTAACCGAAATATGGAATTATGAAAAAATAGGGACTCCGTTTAAGGAAGGTGCATATACTTATTTTTTTAAGAATAACGGCTTACAGCAACATGCTGTGCTTTATCGTAAACTAGGGGAGACGGGAGGAGAAGAAGTTTTCTTGGATCCAAATACATTCTCGAAAGATGGATCAACTTCATTGGCCGATGTTTCGTTTTCAAAGGATGGCAGTTTAGTCGCCTATTCTATTTCTGAAGGAGGATCAGACTGGCGGAAAGTCATTGTACTGAATGCCAAGGATAAGTCGCCTGTAGGTGAAACGCTAGTGGATGTCAAATTCTCCGGTATTGCATGGAAAGGAAATGATGGTTTTTATTACTCGAGTTACGATAAACCAAAAGGATCTGAACTTTCTGAAAAAACAGACCAACATAAATTATACTACCATAAACTTAAAACAGCCCAATCTACAGATAAATTGATTTTTGGTGGCCCTGAAACACCGAGACGTTATATAGGAGCTTCATTAACAGACGATCAACGTTACCTGATTATTTCCGCTGCAAATACGACAACAGGAAATGAACTTTATTATCAAGATCTCAATCAGCCGAACGGCAAGATTGTCTGCTTACAAGATCATTTTGACGCAAATACAGGTGTCGTTGACAATATTGGGGATAGTTTCTTATTGGAGACGAACTACAAGGCTGCCAACAACCGTTTGGTAAAAGTTGATTTGAAGAATCCTGCAAAGGAGAACTGGAAAGATGTTATTCCAGAAACTGAAAATGTACTTTCGATCAGTACGGGTGGAGGCTATCTTTTTGCAAACTATTTGAAAGATGCCGTTTCGGTTGTGATTCAATACGATTATACGGGTAAAAAGATTCGGCAAATAGAATTGCCTGGTGTGGGTACGGCGAGTGGTTTTTCGGGTAAGAAAAAGGAAAAAGAAATCTATTTTGGTTTTTCAAATTACATTACACCTTCTTCAAGTTATAAGTTTGACGTAAATTCTGGTCAGTCTACACTTTATATCAAACCTAAGGTGAAATTTGATTCCGATCAGTATGAATCGAAACAGGTTTTCTACACATCCAAAGATGGTACTAAGGTTCCGATGATTATTACGTACAAAAAGGGGATTATCTTGAATGGGAAAAACCCGACGATTGTGTATGGTTATGGCGGCTTTAATATCAGCTTGACACCTGCCTTTAGTACTTCCGTTGCAGTTTGGTTGGCCAATGGTGGTGTTTATGCTGTTCCGAATTTGCGCGGAGGGGGTGAATATGGTCAGAAATGGCATGATGGCGGTAGACAATTCAACAAATTGAATGTGTTTAACGATTTTATTGCCGCGGCACATTATCTTCAGGAGAATGGTTATACATCACCCGAGTATACTGCTTTATCGGGGGGCTCAAATGGTGGCTTGCTCGTTGGAGCAACAATGACAATAGATCCCAAAGTAGCCAAGGTCGCACTGCCTGAGGTTGGTGTTTTGGACATGTTGCGTTATCATACCTTCACAGCTGGTGCAGGTTGGTCCTATGATTATGGTACGGTCAGTGATAGCAAAGAAATGTTTGATTATCTGAAAGCATATTCTCCGGTGCATAATGTGAAATCTGGGGTTTGTTACCCTGCGACGATGGTCTTTACCGGAGATCATGATGATCGGGTGGTACCGGCGCACTCCTACAAGTTTGCTTCCGAACTGCAGGCAAAGCAAGCGTGTGATAACCCAGTATTGATTCGTATTGAGACAAAAGCTGGCCACGGTGCTGGACGGTCAACAGAAGTTCTGATCAATAGTACAGTTGATAAATATGCTTTCGCGCTCTGGAATATGGGTATCAAAGAGTTAAAGTAAGTAGACAGTTTTCCAGTGCTCAAAGCATTATCTGTTGGTTCAAAGCACTGTTTGTAGAGCAATGAATAAAAAAGCCGCGATCAAGTTATTGACCGCGGCTTTTTTATTCATCGACGATTAGAATATCTTCTTATTGCCAAGTCTTTTCACCTTTTTTCATTTTTTGTAAGGTCGCTACATATTCTTCTTTTTGGGTAGCATCTGTTATAAGTGAAATTGCTTTTTCTTGCGTTTTAATTGCTTTTTCTTTTTCTCCAAGGCGATACAATATGTTTGCAAAAGTGTCTAGATACATCGGCGCATCCTTTTCTTTCTCATTGGACAATTTACTCCATTCCGCTGCTGCTTTTAAACAGGCAGGATCATTGCAGTTTTCAAAAATAGACCAAGCCATGTTGTTCAATTCCGCTGCTGTGATGGTCGAACCATATTTTGCAATATATTTATTGAAGCTATCTCTTAAGCCCGGGTAATTTTTGGTATAACCGTAATAACGTGGTTGCATTTCGAGACTTGCTTTTTCTGTATTGACAGTTGGATATTTTTGCGCCAATTCTTTTTCTATGCTTGCGAAATCAACCGTTTCCTTTGCCCGGATTTTGGTATTTACGGCGTTACTAACCAACAGCTGGGACAAGAAGTCATTTGCTTTTACTTTTTCACTGACGGCATCAAATTTAGCAGGGTTATCTTTGATTAAATTAAAAGCCTTAGAATCGACAACATTAGCCGCCGAAAGTAATAAACTGATATTCTCCTTTGTAAAGATTTGATCTGTAGTCAAGGACGCTAATACGACTCCTTCCGCTTTTGCCTGTGTCTCTTGATCATAAGCTTCTTTGGCTGCCATAGCCATACTTTTGGCAATGTTTACATTAGTTGGGTCGGCATTAAATTTTGCTAATAGCGTTTCATATTGTGTATTTGGATCAAGTGATTTTTGTGCTTTCGCTATAAAATCGTCCGCTTCACCGCCACCAACGATACGATGAACAAGGGTACCTTTTGAATCAAAGATCAGAAAAGTTGGGTATGCCCTAACTTTATAATCTTTGGCAAAACGGTCGGCCTCTTCGTACCATGATTTTACATCTTCATTATCATTCTTGGTTTTATCCATCTGAATTTTTGCATTGATAAACTTTGCATTGAAGAAATCACCTACTTTAGCTTGTGGGAAGATAGTACTCGACATATATTTACAAGGACCACACCAGGTTGTAAAACAGTCTACAAAAATGAATTTGTTTTCTTTAGCCGCTTTTTCTTTAATCTGACTCCAGTTGAGCCCATGCTCAAATTTGACCCCCTCGCTTTGCGCAAACAGTAGGGTAGGGATTAGAAATAGCATTAAAATCAATTTTTTCATAATGTTGGTATTTTAGATTTTTAATTTAATCGTTCGCATTAGTTGGGATAAGGTTAGTTCTCCCAAGTTTTTATTCCTTTCATCATTTTGTCCAGTGTTTCTTGATAGATAGGACGATCGTCCTCACTGGCCATTTCAATAGCTTTGTTTTGCCACTTTATGGCTTTTTCTTTTTCTCCTTTCTTATAGAGTAGGTTTGCATAGGTATCCAAGAATGCACTGCTTGGATCTTCAATGATGGATTTCTTGCTCCAGCTTAACGCGGATTCAATACATGCAGCATCGCTACTATTGTTAAAAATAGTCCAGGCAAAGGTATTTAATTGATGTGGAGTAAAATCTTCTGACGAAAGGTAATCATTGATCGTATTCTTCATGGCTACATAATTCTTCACCTGAAGGTAGTAGTGTGCTTTTATCTTCTTGAACATCGGAACGAAATCGATGTCTGGATATTTTGCAGCAAGTTCATTTTGATAACTATCCCAGTTGGGTTCATGTTTGGCATCTATTTTAATCTGAAATAATTCATTGACGACAACATTTGCCAGAGTACGGTTGGCAATACCTGGTGACTCTAATAGAATATCAATTTTCTCTTTATTGTTGCGAATAAGATTGAAAGCTTTTGAATTGGTGAATTTGGCAGCCGCCAATAAAATATGGACATTTTCTTTTTTGAATAGTTCATCCGTGCCCAATGAATTTGCTAAGGTATTTTCTGCCTTTCGTGCTGTATTTTCATCGTAAGCGATATTTGCTGCTTTCAGCATCTGCTTGGCTGTGTAAATATCTTGAGGTCTTTTCTCGAATTTTTTTAACAGCGTGTAATACTGTGTTTCGGGATAGAGTCCATCCATCACATGACCGACAAATTCGGGAGCGTCACTTGCACCGACAATCCGGTGTACCGCTTGCCCACTGGGATTAAAGATAAGAAATGTGGGAAAGGATTGAATATTGTATTCATTGGAAATAGCACGCGCATCGGCATACCATTTTTTGACATTGGCATTGTCGGACTCTGTGGAATCCATTTGTACCCTAACACTAATGAAGTTCTGATTAATTGGCTGCCCCACCTGCTCTAAGGGAAAGATCTCATTGCTCATATATTGGCATGGGCCACACCAGGTTGCAAATAGCTCTACGAAGATAAACTTGTTCTCAGCTTGTGCCCGCTCCTTTATTTGTTTCCAACTCAACCCTTCTACAAATTTCACCCCCTTGGTCTGGGCCTGAGCCAAATTCCCGAATAAAATTGTAAGGCATAATGCGATTATACTTCTCATACTCACTCAACAAAAGATTCATAATTATGTTTAAGTTATTAAATTAATCTGAAAACAAAAACACCTCTGAAGTATTAATTTCAGAGGTGTTTTCGTGGACTGATAAATCGCTTATTTGATATTTATCTTCGATTTTAAATCTTTTGTTAGACCGTCTTTATGTAACATCAAAGAAGTTGTTTTATAACGTACAAATTCTTTTGACGCATATAAATAACCATGATAGTCATTTGTTGTGCCCCAAGAGTTTTTAACGATGTAATACTCTTTTCCGTTTTGATCTTTTACAAGACCTACGATATGCATGCCGTGGTCATCTGTAGTTTGCCAGTTGTCGAAAGCTTTTTGTCTTTCTTCCGCTGTTACTTTTAACTCTGGTTTAGGACCAACAAACATCGTTGACTTTTCCTGATCTGTCATTTCCTCGAAAGGTTTTTCTGGCACATAAGCTACACCGTTTTTCCAAGAGAAGCCTTTTTCTGATACGTCAGTTGCCCAAGCTACAGTATAACCCTTTTGTAACGCATTGTCAATGATGTCCGTTAAATCGTTCATCTTAACATTATAGAAACGGTCGAATGACCAGTTGTCAGGAATCAACAATACGAATTGGCTATAGTATGGATGGTCAGTTACCGAAGCAATACCAACGTAATCATCCGGATTGATACCGATTACCTGATCTGCAAAAGTGCGTGGTGTATAAGATTTACCGTTGTAATCAAATTTCTCAGGTACTTCTCCAAGATAAGAATCCATCGCTGCGGTATATGCTTTCTCCCAGTTTGGCGTTAATGTTTTACCTTTTACTACTGCTCCTAACATCGCATCCAACATATTTGTCATTTCACCAAAGTTGTTACGTGTAGTACCGTAGTGCAGACCTGTGTAAGCAGATTGCGGCATTGTACCGTATTTACGGAATGAGTTCAAAACATCATGGAATTGACCACCTTCACCCAATGACAATCCACCATGAAGGCGTACATAAGTACGAGCTTTGTCTAAGTACGTATTGCGCGCAGTATAAATTTGGGAGATCTCAACTGGTTTTTTACCCATACGGATCATCTCTGACTCCAGGAAAGAATTACCTGAATAAGACCAACAAGTACCTGATGAACCTTGGTTTTTGATGGATGTGTTACCTAGATTGATAACTTCAGTAAATGTAAATCCAGATTTGCTATTGTCATTTTGATTTGCTTTTAGTGCATTGATCAAATTGTCCTGTGCTTGTACTTGGAACGAAGCTGCGAAAAGTGAAGCAGCTAGTACAATCGTTTTATTCCAATTCATTGTTAGTATTTTGTTAATTTAGTGTGGTGCTAAATTAAATAAATTAAATTTAGTAAGGTAAATTCCTCTGTAAAATAATTGTTCTTAAAAATCTACTATTTTTTTGCTAATCTTTTGTTGGAGAATAGGATATATAAGAAATGTTAACATCAAATAGAAATGGTCAGAAATTTCTTTCTGACCATGGTGTTTTGTATCGCTTATAATTTAGCGCTGATTACCGGTGTTTTTTGTCGAACGATGACCACCGGTAGCTTGTCAATAATCACTTAATCAGCCGGTGAAGGCTTTTTTGGAAAAAGCAGCGAAGCAATGATACTCAATGCAAGTATGCTGACAATAACAATCAATGAATGTGTTGTTGTAAAACCTACTTCGGCCAACCAGTGATGCAGCAGCATCTTTAAACCAATGAAGACCAGCAAAAATGCTAAACCGACTTTGAGGTATTGGAACTTGTGGATAATATTGACCAAAAGAAAAAACATAGACCGCAATCCAAGTATGGCAAAAATATTGGAGAAAAATACAACATAGGCATCTTTGGTAACTGAGAAAATTGCAGGGATAGAATCCACAGCAAAAATCAAATCCGTAAATTCTATGACCAGTAATACAAGAAATAGTGGCGTCATATATTTCACTCCGTTCTCTACATGGAAGAAGTGCCCGCCATCTAATTTTGGTGTTACCTTAAAGTATCGGGAAGCGAATTTAACAACTGGGTGGTTCTGTGGATCTACTTCTTCTTCCTGGTTGCGGTTGATAAACATTTTTACACCTGTAAAGACCAGAAAAGCACCAAAAACATATAGAATCCAGCCGAATTTAGCAATCAGGGTAGCGCCAAGGAAGATAAATAAGAAACGCATAATGATTGCGCCCAAAATCCCCCATACCAAAACTTTATGATAATAGCGCTCCGGAATCCCAAAAGAAGTGAATAATAATACCATCACAAAGATATTATCTACGGATAAGGCATATTCCACAACATAACCGGTGAGATATTCCAGCCCAAGATTTTTGTTGTAGAGCTCGAGACTCGCTGCTAAATCACCCGGAATGATTTTAATATCGTGGTGGTGTTTGGTAATGATTTCCTGAAGGTGGTCTAAGTCATGGATGTTGTGTAGTTCAAATCCATAGTGACGAAGAAGCCAATAGAAACCCAATGAGAATAAGACCCAGATGGCGCTCATGATGCTAGCCATCTTTAGGCTAACAGGTTTGTCGCCTTTGGAGAATAAGCCTAGATCTATTGCTAGCATAAGTGCAATAAAGATGAGGAATCCGCCAAAAAACATTAATTCGTGACTCATTTTATTTTTTTCTTTCTGTTGTATATTTTACCAGCTGCTCCAACCCCGCTTTGTATTCACTGTCGGGAAAGTCTTCCAAAATCCGGAAAGCGTCTTGTTGGTATTCCAGCATCTTATTTGTAGCGTATTCGAGCCCCCCGCTCTGGCGGACAAAGGCAATGACTTCAGCCACTTTGTGTGCATCCTCATTATGGTTTTTAATCAAATTAATGATCCTACGCTTTTCACTTGAAGTCACTTGATTCAAGGCATAGATTAGCGGTAAGGTCATTTTCTTCTCTTTGATGTCATTGCCAAGCGGTTTGCCAACATCATCTAACCCAAAGTCGAATAAATCGTCCTTGATTTGAAATGCAATTCCGATTTTTTCACCAAATTGATGGAGCTTATCTATTGTTTCCTGACCTGCATTTGAAGAAGCCGATCCACAGGCACAGCAAGAGGCAATCAGCGACGCTGTTTTCTTCCGTATGACCTCAAAATAAATAGATTCTTCGATATCCAGTTTACGGGCCTTTTCGATTTGAAGCAATTCACCTTCGCTCATCTGATCCACGGCTTCCGAGACAATTTTTAACAAGTGATAATCCTGATGTTTTACAGAAAGGAGCAGGCCTCTAGACAGGAGAAAATCACCCACCAAAACAGCGATTTTATTTTTCCATAATGCATTGATGGAGAAAAAACCTCTGCGTTCATAGGAATTGTCCACCACATCATCATGTACGAGTGAGGCGGTATGCAACAATTCTACGAGAGCAGCTCCTCGGTAAGTGGACTCATTAATTCCGTTGCATATACCAGCAGAAAAGAACACAAACATAGGCCGCATTTGTTTGCCTTTACGTTTGATCAGGTATTGTGTAATACGATCCAACAAGGGGACGGAGCTTTTCATTGAAGCTTTGAATTTTTTTTCAAAAGCCTCAAGTTCGTGGGCAATAGGGCGTTGGATCTCTCTTAATTTTGACATGAATTGGGGTGAAATACCAAAATAGTTAAAGCTTAAAGATAGTGATTTTGTTACAACTCTTCGACTGCTTTCTCAAGATTTTTGTACCATTCTTCACCATAGGTGCGGATGAGCGGATCCTTTAAAAATTTAAATACAGGGACCTGTAATTCTTTGCCAAATGAGCATGCATCTTTACAGATATGCCAACGGTCATAGTGAAGTACGTCGAATTCGGGATAATGTGTTGTCCTGATAGGATAGAGGTGACACGAAACGGGTTTGCGCCAATGGACTTCGCCAAGTTCGTACGCCTTTTCGATAGCGCATTTTGTAATGCCATTTTCCCAGGTCACATAGGCACATTCTTTATTCCCATCCACACAGGTGGTCGTTAGATCGCCATCAACATCGACAACATACTTCCCTTGCTCTTCAATCGCTTCAATACCTTTCTCGGTCATATAGGGCTTTACTTTGGGATAAATCTCCTCTAATATAGCCTTTTCACTCTCCAATAAAGGTGCGCCTGAATCGCCTTCAATACAACAGATTCCTTTACATTTTGATAAATTACACACAAAGTCATTGTTGATTAGATCTTCGTGCACCAATACATTTCCTACTTCAATCATTCTAATTATTTTGAGTAGCTTGCTTTTTGTCCCAATTTGTATTTTAATCCACTGGCTTCGAGTAATTCTAATGTTACCGAGCCGATGAGAATATCTACATTGGCTTTGACCGGAATACGGTTGCCATCATTGGTTACCCACAGATAAAGCTTGCTATTTTTTTTAAAGATACGTCCCGGTTTAATCTCAGGACTGAATTTGAGACATTCTAAAGTGCCTAATTCTGTTTTTATTTTTTCTATTCCAATATATTGTATGCCTAAGGTGGCAATCTCATCATTCAAAAAATAAGTCAGCTTAAAAGATTCTCCTGGTTTAACAGTCGACAGATCTAGATTACGGGCAAAATAATAGGAAGAAAGCAAGTCGAAAGTCTGATCTACCTTCGAGTTGAAAGTCCCTTTATTACCTACAACACTATTTGTCTCCTGGTTGAAGCGTACCTTATCATTCCGTCTATATCCTCCTTCACGAATGTTCTCTGTATAATAATACGGTAAAAATGTTTTGCTGTTGATATACGAGTTGTATTCATTTCTTACGGTATATATCGCAAAGGCGCCAGCTGTTTTGCCGGCAGCATATAGATGAAAGGAGGGGTTTCCAGCTCCGTCCTTGGTATCCTCAACGGTTAATGTCCCTGTTGCGGCTGAAATAAAGCCATAACGGAGTTTATATTTTAATTTCTCACCACCTTTAAATGCCGATTCTTTTAAATGCGGTAAATCTTGAGCGAAAGCAGTACTTACTATAACGGATAAGTAAAGGAGCAAAGTCGATATAAGTTTCATGTACGTAAGTTTACGAAATTTGTTTGAAAAAGAAATGTTAATTTCATTCAAATAAATTTAACTTCTGGAGTTAATGAGACGTTCATGGACGATGACTTATACTTATTTCTGAGCTGATTTATTTAGGCTGTGTTCGCTTAAATACGGGGACTGTAGAACAGGGTTCACCGTACATAATACTTTTTGCAACCTTACTTAGTTTTACCGTAAACTGTACAAATGTAGACGCTGGAATAAAAGTATCGCCACAACCTTTCACAACGACACGTTGATCCCGAAATTGTTCCATGTCAATCTGTTCAATTGCCGCAGCATATTGAATGCGTAATAGCTCATCCGCGTCTCCAAAGATAACAGTTGCCGCATAGGGCTCCAATTTGTTTGCCAATAACATGTAAGCCCAGGTCGGCACAATAGCATCAGCAGAACAAGTAATTGCGACATGTTTACCCGTATATTGCGACCAATCGTTCGTCTTAATGAATTCGCGAAAATCCTTTTCTTTAAGAATCAGGCCATGGAAGAGATTATCCTTAATATCATATACTACATTGTCTGCTTTAGGATGGTAGTTGGCCAAGTCAACTGTGACTAACCCACTTTGCGCAACTTTGTTGACAATATTTGTTTGAATATCCATATTTACATCAAAAAAAAGCCGGACGATAATTCGTCCGGCTACAAATTTAC
>NZ_CAXYKD010000008.1:0-119791 GCF_964277905.1 uncultured Sphingobacterium sp. | reverse complement strand
AAACAAAAAAAGTAAATATGAAAACAGAAAAGACAAGACAATGGCCTTTGATCAAGGGCCTGTCCTTCGGTCCTGAGGCCAGTATAATGGCACTCTGTCTTTCGATAGCTGTACCCTACACGGGCTCAGCAGCATCACTAAGGACGACAGACCGTCGTTTTGCCCCAACAGAAAAAGCCCCTTCCACCATCCTTGATAGGATAGGTCAACAGCGTACAATAAAAGGAAAAGTGCTGGACAATACAGGGCGCCCGCTACCCGGTGTGACAGTACGGGTCAAAAATGCAACGCAGGAAACGCAAACGGATCAGCAGGGACAATTCGAGCTCAGCCTGACGGGTGGAACTGCCGTACTGACGTTCTCTTCTTTGGGATTTGAAACCAGGGAAATGGCTGTTGCTGCCAATGAGGGAACCGTGAGTGTGCAGCTGAACGACGCTTCGTCGAGTTTGGAAGAGGTTGTTGTGGTCGGTTACGGCACGCAAAAGAAAGTAAACCTAACCGGTGCCGTGGCTACAGTGAGTGGCAAAGATATGATCAAACGACCCGTTGTCAATACAGCTTCCATGCTGCAGGGGGCAATCCCGGGCGTACAAATCAATCAAGGGTCGGGAGAACCGGGCAATGAAGGTGTATCCATCCGCATTCGTGGTAAGGGTACCTTTAGCGGCGCGGGATCGGATCCTCTGGTGCTGATTGATGGTGTACAGGGCAAATTCTCCGACGTCAATCCCAATGATATTGAAAATGTCAGTGTGCTGAAAGATGCAGCCTCCGCAGCAATCTACGGCTCGCGTGCAGCCAATGGCGTTATTCTGATCACGACGAAACAAGGGAAATCGGGAAAAACAACCGTCCAGTATGACGGAAATGTGGGTATCTATAAGCCCACGAAAATGTTTGATCTGATCACCAATTCGGCGCAGTATATGGAATTATACAACGAAGCGCGGAAGAATTCCAATCTCAACGACGGCCTATATCCCGCCGATGTGATCGCTGCCTATCGCAACAGTAATGATCCTGTAAAATATCCAAATACAGACTGGCTGGGACTTATTTTCCAAACGAAACCGACTTATACCCATAATCTCGGTATCCAGGGCGGAAACGAGAAGACAACCTTTAATGTTGGTTTGGGCTACGTCAATCAGGATGGAATGATCAAAGGTTTTAACTACGACCGTTATTCCGCCCGCCTCAATCTGACGACCAAAATCTCGGAAGGTATTAAATTCGGAACAAATATCTTGCTCAAAACTGGGCATACCGAATCTATTCCAGGCGGATCCAAAGATCTCTTCCTGTCGGCTATGTCGCAGGCACCAACCTATGGCCCATTTTTGCCGGATGGTAGCGGACGGTACACGTACAAAGCTTACGACTGGGAGTACAACAATAAAAATCCTATGGCGGTATTGGATCGGAAATTCACCTATAATACCGATGACTATGCAGCCAATTTACAGGCTTGGATGGAGGTACAGTTGTTTAAAGGTCTTTCCTGGTATACCAAAGGTGCCTATAATTTCAATATGGACAAGTACAAGGATTATAAATCAACGTTGGATGAATATTACTACCATACAGGCACGCTCGGAACAACACTGGATCTTGGAAAGGGCCTTACGGATCAGGATCAGCAAACAATATACACCAATTTATTTACTTACCTGAACTATGATCGCGCGTTTGGGGCACACCACCTCAAAGCTCAGGCCGGATATAGCATTGAAAAAAGTAAGTATACCTACCTCCAGGGCTTCAGACAGAATTTTGTCGACGATACGCTAACAGAATTAAATGCGGGGGGATCGGATATTCAACGGGCAAACGGAACGGCCAACCAATGGGCGCTGATCTCTTATTTCGGCCGATTGAACTATGATTATCAAGGGAAATACCTCTTGGAAGCCAATATGCGTTACGATGGTAGTTCCAAGTTTTACGGTAAAAACCGTTGGGCAGCGTTTCCTTCTTTCTCTGCAGGCTGGCGTGTATCTGAAGAGTCTTTTGTTAAGGAATTCGCTTCCGGTTGGCTGGATAATTTGAAGATCCGTGGATCCTGGGGTCAACTCGGAAATCAGAATACCGGCAACTATCCATATCAACCCGTATTGGGACTGACCGGAAATTATTCTTTTGACAATAGTACGCTAAATTCAGGTGTTGCTCAACAGGGATTAAACAACCCGATTATCAAATGGGAAACAACAACGATGACCGATGTGGGATTGGACCTGAGCCTGTTTAAAAATTTAGATATCACCTTTGACTGGTATAAAAAGAGGACGACCGATATTCTAAGACAGTCACAGATTACTGCAATCGTTGGTTTGGGAGCACCTTATGTAAATGATGGAATTGTCGAGAATAAAGGTGTTGAGTTGGGAATTACTTATCGTAATCAGATTACTACGGGAGCATTGGAAGGGTTACGCTATCAGCTAGGTGCAAACCTCGATCGTTTCAAAAACAAGCTGGTCAAATTTGGCGAGCCTGAAATCGGCGGCTATACGATCAAAAAAAATGGCTATGCAATGGACAGCTTTTATACCTACGAAGTCATTGGCATATTTCAATCCGATGCCGAAGTAGCGGGGTCGCCTAAGCAGTTTAATGATAATACACTGCCAGGAGATCTTAAGTATCGGGATGTCAACGGGGACGGAAAAATAGATGCGAACGACAGAACAATTATTTCCGGTGTAGATCCAAAACTGAACTATAGCTTTAATCTAAGTGCAAGTTTTAAGGGCTTTGACTTTTCGGCTCTTTTACAAGGGGTATATGGCGTCAAATCCTATGTTTCGGGCTGGGGCGTAACCCCATTTGTACAGGGTAGCCCGCCGACAAAAGATTGGTTAGACCGTTGGACACCTGAAAACCCTTCGACAACGATGCCCCGTATTTATTGGGGTTGGAGTGCTCCGGAGAAATTCAGCCGTGCTTCCAGCTATTTTATACAGGATGCTTCATACTTCAGGTTGAAAAATCTTGTGTTCGGATACACTTTACCTGAAGGGTTATTGAAAAAATATAAAATTGAACGCCTAAGGGTTTATTTTTCGGGTGATAACCTCCTTACTGCGACCAAATTTAAGGGCTTGGACCCTGAACGCTATGGAAATGGTGATCTGGTACAGTATCCACAAAACAAGATTTATTCATTTGGTGTACAAGTTAACTTTTAAGTGCTATGAAAAAGAAATTTATAACAGCGTTGATGCTATCCGGACTATTTTTGGGTTCCTGTAACAGTGCCTTGGACCTCAATCCTTTGGATCAGATCGCTTCGGACAACTATTTTAGCAAAAAATCGGATTTTGATAATGCATTGGCCGGTGTATACGCGTCATTGCAGAGTGAGACGTTCTCCTATGGGATGCCTTTCCGGGACTGTCTGACCGACAATGGCTACAATCAGTTCAACTCAGGCAGCGTCAATGAAATCGTAGGTGGGAATTTAAATCCGACCACAGGGGGGTATGAAACCGGAATTTATAACGATGCTTATGTGGGAATAGGACGTGCCAATCGCCTGATCGAGAAGCTTCAGGGCTATAACGGCTCCGATATGAACGATGGGGAGAAGAAAAATATGGAAGCCGAAGCCCGCTTTATCCGTGCTTTTGTTTATTTCCAATTGTACAGTATTTATGGTGAGGTGCCGCTTGTGCTGACCTCCCTCAGTCTAGAGAATCAGCGTCAGCCAAAGGAAACTGCGGAGAATATCCTAAAACAGATTCGCGCTGATCTGGATTTTGGGATCGCTAACTTAGCGGCTAAACCTTATTTCAATAATGGGGGGCATGCGACCGCGAGTTCAGCAAAAGCTTTGAAAGCACGGGTTTTACTGTTTGCGGCTTATGGTGACAAAGGGGTGCCCGATTTAGCAATCTTGAAAGAGGTAAAAGACTTATGCAGCGATGTCATGAAAGAGTATACCCTAAGTACGGCTTTTGAAAATGTCTTTCGCGATGCAACACAGAAGAACAATACTGAGATTATCTTTTCGGTCAATTTTCTGGCACCGAATAATACAGCCCCCTGGGACATGTACCTAGGCGATTGGATCGCTGCTTCACCTTTACAGAACCTGGTGGATACTTATGAATGCAAAGATGGTTTGCCTTATGGTGAATCACCCTTGACTGACCGAGCCAATCCCTTCAAAGATAGGGATCCGCGCTTGAGCAAAACAATTTTCGTGGATCATCCCGACTTTGGCGGCGGTAAGATCCATACACCGTCCAATCCGCGGCCTACAGGTTATGGGGTGCTGAAATTTTTGGATCCGGCCAACTTACCTTTTGGCTTTTCAACATTGAGCCAACAGGATGCGGTTGTACTGCGGTTTGGGGAGGTGTTATTGATGTATGCCGAAGCACAAAATGAAATCGCTGGACCAGACCCATCGGTTTACGATGCCATGAATACCTTGAGGAGCCGCGTTCAGATGCCTGGGTTCCCTGCCGGTTATACCAAGGAAAAAATGCGCGACCGTATCCGTCACGAAAGAAGGGTTGAACTTGCTTTCGAAGGACTACGGCATTACGACCTGATTCGTTGGCATATCGCAGGCGAAGTACTCAATGCGGTCAAAGACAGTAAAGTGCCCTATCATTTTGAGGACAAATTTTACCGCTGGCCATTACCACAAACAGAAATTGAGAAAAGTGCAGGTGTATTAATTCAGAATCCAAACTATAAATAATAAGATTATTGCCTTCTTTTAAATCGGCAATTTCCTAAACCAACGACAGCAGCGCGCACGAAGTCCTTTCGATGCGCGCTTTTTTTGCCGATAACGATTACTGTAAAGGAATCAGGACATTCTGTTCCAAGCGTACAGGGACATGTTTCACCGAGGTAAAACCGTCTTCCTTGGAAATAATGTTGGAAAGATCTAGTCCTCTTTTGGAGAATGTACTGATCAAAGCTGTTCTAAAGGTTGCCTTGGCTGAACCCCAGCCTTGTCCTAAGATGGTGTCGTTGTTGAGCTGGATCAGTTCATCTGTTGAGTAATAACTGAATTTTTCCAGTAAGTGTTGGTAAAGATTTGTTGTAGTAGCCATACAATTTAAAAATTTAAAGGATTAAACCATAAACTGTATCCAGATCTTGTTGGGAAAATAATCGTTCAGCGACGTTTATTTTGGTCGAAACCCGTATTAATTTACCACCGCGGTGCCTGCACTCGGTTGGTATTGCATCATGCAATTCTGAATACTCTACAAATATAGTAGATTATTTTTTATAATAAAAAATATTTTTGTTTTTAAGGGTAAATGAGCGCTAACAACAGGAATAGGGAGGTCAAAAGCGAGGCGCGTTGTTGGCTGTGATTTGGTTATGAAGCGGATAGCTGGTCGAAAAATTTATCATGTTACTGTAATCTCATCGAAAATACTTTTAAAAACAGAGATAAGACAATACTTTTGCGCCATGAATAGAATTGCGGAAATTAACGAATACATTGCTGCCGAACGCGAGGTATTATTGCAACACCCTTTATATCGTAAGATCAAAACGATCAAGAATCTACGTTCTTTTACAGAAGGGCATGTGTACGCTGTATGGGATTTTATGTCTTTACTAAAAGCTTTACAGATTAAATTGACCTGTACGACTTTACCTTGGTTTGCGAGTGAGCATCCATCAACGCGCTATCTAATCAACGAAATTGTATTGGCTGAGGAGTCGGATGAATACATTGATGGCCGCCGTTTGAGCCATTTTGAGATGTATCTGGACGCCATGGATGCCATGGGTGCCGACCTTCATCTCGTCAACAAATTTATTGCTCACGCCAAAAAATCGAACAACATATTCGATGTCATTGCAACGACCACATTGGACAAGCGGATCAAAGACTTTTTGAATTTTACATTCGAAGTGATTGCTGAGGGCGAGGTGCATAAAATTGCTGCAGCATTTACATTTGGACGTGAAGACCTTATTCCGGGAATGTTTACCTCTATTTTGGAAGAAATTAAAACAAACTTTCCTACAGCCAATCTGGATAGCTTTATTTATTATTTTCAACGCCATATTGATCTTGACGGCGACGAGCATGGACCGTTGGCGATGCAGATGATCACAGATCTTGCGAAGGACGATGAGGTTAAATGGACAGAAATGAAAGAGATCAGTAAAATTGCGCTACAAAAAAGAATCCAGCTGTGGAATGCAATAGAAGATTCCTTATACGGATAATCTATTATTATACCGTCGAGAAAGGCCTTTCAAATCACGATTTGAAAGGCCTTTTTTATGTGCTATAAAAAAGGAGATTCTAAGGGCTTATTGGCAGATATTGGTCTTTTTGTTTGAATTGATGAAAAAATGTCTTTTTTCCATAACATATTGGCGTTTGTGAAGAAATCCAAGTTCCAATAAGTGTCTAAGTTTGCAACGCAAAAAAATTACATAGCACACGTGAACTTTTTTCCTCCCTATTGGGCAAAAGGCATACTAACCATGGGATTGTTAGTATGCGCTATTTCGGACACCTTCGCCCTCGATTCTTTGCGCATGTCCCTGAAAGACATGATCGACAAAGCGCTACAGAACAGTAAATACATCGAGCAGTCTTATTTGCAGCTCAAAGAAACTGAGGTGGCAGTACAGCAGCAACGCATGGAGTTGCTCCCTAAGATTTCCGCCAGAGCTTCTGCTAGTTATGCAAGTAATATGCCTGTGTATGACCAGGGGCTTTTAAATAAACCTTCCCAGCATGATATCATTCATTACTTGTACGATAGCGGCCTGGATTTTTATCTGAACCTCTACAATGGGCATCGGGACCTAATGAAAATAGAGTCCAAAAAATTGGAAAATGAGCTGGCCAGAATCGATTGGAAGAATGCCGCAGCGCAGACGAAATTGGAGGTTTGCAATCTTTTTTTGGATTTGGAACTGTCGTATAGTAACCGATCTTTAATCGAGCAGGATATTGCTGATCAACGGGTACAGCTCAAGGAGATTGAGCATCTGTATAAGGCGGGCGTGGTATTACACAGTGACGTCTTGCGTATTTCGTTGGAGCTTTCGAAGCGGGAACTGTTGCTCGTGCAGATCGGTCATGATATTCAGGCTGCAAATCAGAAGCTGCAGCTTATTGGCGGTATTACAGCAGAGATTATCCCCTTGACCGAACCTTTTAAAGTGGAGAGCCCCGGCTATGAAGCGCTTGTTGCCGAAGCGCGAAGCCATGCTTTTTCCCTCCTAAAATCCGAACAGGAAGTTGTTTTGAAGAAATTGTCGGTCAAACAGGCGCGATCAAATTATCTTCCTGAGTTGGGGTTGACCAGTACATTTACCTTTGCCAATCCACAGGTCTTCTTGTATCCCTATAATCCCAGCTGGTATAATCTGAGTATCACAGGGCTCAAATTAACCATACCGATCTCGGCAATTTATCTCAATAAAAACGTGGTGCGCGGAGCACAGATCGCATTGGATCGACAAGAGGTAAAACACCATCATGAGGAGGAGATTTTGGAAAATCAGCTGTTACAGGCCCTGTTGGATTATCAATTGGCTATTAAGCAGCAGGACGTCTGTCAAAACAATAAGGCGTTGGCGCAGGAAAATGCACGAATTATAAAAAACAGGTATTTTAAATCATCGGCTTTGATTACGGATCTCTTGGATGCTGATATGCAATACCTAAAAACACTTTTTGATCTTGAAACCGCACATATTGCGATACAGAAACATTATTATTTTATCGAATTTTTGAAGGGTACTATCTAATGAAACCTAAATCACGTAGAACAGTTGTGGAGGCACAACTCACTCGAATCACCAACTGGTTGGCCGGAATTGTCTTGTTGGCTTTGTTGTTATGGGGCGCTCAAGCATTATGGATGCGACTGCGGTATACCTACACAAATGATGCACAGGTAACACAGTATATCAATCCCATTGTTTCTCGGGTAGGAGGATATGTGGTTTCTGTGCATTATCACGATCATCAATTGGTTAAACGGGGTGATACCTTGTTGCTTATAGATAATAAGGAATATAAATATGAGGCTGATCAGGTAGCGGCATCCGTCAATAAGGAAGCTGCAGAGATCAATGTTCTTCATAGTCAAAAGGAAATTCTCCAGGCGGAACATGAGTCTTTACGCACATCAATTGCTGCCGGGGAGGCTCGGGTAACCAAGCAACAGTTGGAATATGATCGATATAATTATTTGTTTCAGGAAAAGTCTGCAACGGCACAGCAACTGGAGGATGTAAAAGCGACGTTGGATGTGTATAAGAGTGAGCTGGCTTCGTTAAAGCATAAATTACAGGCTTCACAGGAGCGTGTGCATGATGTGGATATGAAAAAAGGTGTGGTGGATGCCGAACGTGTTCGTTTGACGGCTGCTGTCGGCCGTAAAAGGCTTGATGTTGGGTATACCGTTATTCGCGCACCTTACGATGGACAGATTGGCAAACGCACGATTGAAAAAGGTCAAATGATAAGTGCTGGTGAAGTTTTGGGCTTTATCGTCAATAGAGAAACCCCAACCTGGGTAACCGCTAATTTTAAGGAAACACAACTGCGTTATTTGCATCTTGGCAATAGGGTTGAGGTGGTTGCCGACGCGTATCCGGATCAAAAATTTTATGGAAAAATTATTTCCATCTCCCCGGCTACTGGATCTGCATTCTCCCTTTTGCCGCCAGATAATGCAACAGGCAACTTTGTGAAGATTGTACAACGCGTACCTGTGCGCATTGAGCTGGATAAGCAAAAGGGAGCCCAACAGCTTCTTTCGGGAATGAATGTGAATGTATCGGTATCAAAAAAACAGAAATAGTGAAGGGAATTTTTAAAGAATGGGTGCCGGAGTGGTTGATCAAGCTTATCTTGTTTAGCAGTTTGATGCCCAGTATGGTCTTATTTTTCCTGCCGGGTGCAAATACAAATGTCACCGCTGGATTTTACGGTGCCCAACCCAGTGATGTCCAGTTTCTGATCATTTTGTTTTATGCTGGTTTTGTTGGATTCTACGTTTTAGAACGACGCTTTTTTTTATACTTTCCCATCAAGCAGTACTACATTATTTTTAATCTTCTGCAGCTATTGAATTGCTTTTTGATGTACAGCATCACCGATATCAGCTGGGTATATGGCCTGCGCTTTTTCCAAGGGATGTTGTTTGCTTCTGCCGTAAACTTATCGATCTCCATGATATTCTCACGGTTGAAAAGCGATCGGGCTAAGGAAGTAAGTTATGCTGTCTTTTTCGGCATGTTACTCTGCAGCTCCCCATTTAATACTTTCGTCACGGCAAAATTTATCGATTCATTCAATTTTGATCAGCTCTATCTATACGCTGCCTTATCATTTGTACCGGGTTTATTGTTGATTATGCTGTCGATGCGCTCTATACGTCATATACGCCCTTACCCTTTGTTTTCATTAGACTGGGCAAGCTGCATTTTCTATAGTCTTGTGATCGTCAGTTTTGGCTATCTAATGGTGTATGGACAAGAAGTTTATTGGTTTAACGATCAACATATGCTGATCATATTAGGGGTAGGTCTAGCGTTGCTTATTCTTTTTATTGTTCGGCAAATGATGCTCAGGCGTGTGTATGTTCATTTGGCGATTTTTAAGAACAGGAACTTTCTCTTGGGCTTATTGATTTTGTACATGATGTATATTGAGCGCTTCTCCTTGACTATCTCAAATCAATATCTCGTACAGGTTATTCAACTCGATCCTATTCATTTGTCCTATATCCAGTGGTTTAATATTGCTGGTATTGTCGCTGGTGTTCTAGGCTCATTGTATTGGATGCTTGAGCAACGCCCCGTAAAATGGATTTGGATTTCGGGCTATTGTTGCTTGCTGCTGTTTCACCAATGGATGTTTTTCTCCTTTGAGGGGCAGGGTAATGATGCGCATTTTTGGATACCCTTAGTTTTACACGGACTCGGAGTAGGGCTTATTATGGTACCCACCATCTTATTTTGCATTACCAGTGTCAGCCCTCAATTGGGGGCTTCTGCTGCTGCGGTCTGTCTTGCTATCCGATACCTGGGCTACACGAGCAGTATCGGTTTACAGAATTTTTTCAAGTTGTTTGAATATGCCCAGCACCAGCAGGTTTTTAGGGACCAAACGGAAGTGGGCAATCCCTTATTTCGGGAGTACCTGCAGCAGGAATCTGTCAGCATTTTGCAGCATGGACTGCAGTATAAGGAACATACGGCAGCCTTAAAGCTCGTTGCTGAGCGGGTCAAGATCCAATCCTTTGTGCGCTATGCCATGGATTATTATGAGATTATGTCCATGATCAGTATCAGCATACTTTTGCTGATACTGATTTCGCCTTCTTTGAAAAGCATGTATAAGAAACTAAGAAAAAACAGAATTTCTCCAGCTTAGATCTCCTGAATATCCCATATCCCGGCTGTACGTTGGAGTTCGACCAAGGCGATTGCATAATTGTAACGGGCTTCATAATAGCTAAGCTGTGTTTCATTGTAGGTCCTTTGAGCATTTAAAACTTCCAGTAGGGATGTTTCGCCTCTTTTATAGCTGTAAACCTTTCCTTCCAAAATTGCTTTTGCTTCCGATAGCATAGCGCTGTCAAATAGCTGTACCTGTTTTTGAGCGGCCTGGTAGGAGAGGAACGCTTGCGTAACTTCGATCTGAATGCGTAGGAGCACGTCCTGATAGGTAATCTCATCCTGATCAATCTTAAATTTTGCGGCTTTAAGATCGCCTGTTTTAAAATTCGAGAACTTTAGCGGAATTGAAATACCTGCATTTATAGCCGTAAACTGAGGCGTTGGGGCAGTTTCATTTCGTGCTTCTCCATTATGAGTGATGCCAAAAGAAAGCCCGAGGTCTACTACCCGATTGGCCTGAGCCAATTGGAGCAGACGCTGTGAAAGCTGTTTGTTTTGCAGGGCAACTTTTAGATCGCTGCGGTCATTTTGGGCTACTCGAACCAGTTCATCTAAGTGGTATGCCCGGTCCAAATGATCGAAAGCATCTGGGGGTACCCCCATTGTCGTAAGGGAGTTGTCTGCCATAAATAGGGAAAGGTTTACAAGGGCGGATTTCCAGGTTGCTTCTGTTGCCAGCAACGTATTGTGCATATTGGCGGCCTCCAATTTAGATTGGCGGAAATCTATTTCAGGGATGCTCCCCAATTTATAACGGATACTATCCGATGTGGCCAATTGCCTAAGTTGCTGATAGGAATTTTGGTTTATTTTCACCAATAATGCCTGCTGTTTTGCTGTTAAAAATGCGAGTGTAGCGTCGGCACGTAAATTTCGGAAATAGTCTGCTAGCAATAAACGGGTTACCTCGGCTTCATCTTTGGCCAGGTTTATCCGGGCTTTTCGTTTAGCCCCCAGCTCCAGTGTCCATGCAATTCCCGCATTATAGCCCCGCCCCAGTTGTTTTGTACGTTCACTATTATCAAAAATGCCCATGCTAAATTCAGGGTCAGGAAACACCCTGGCGCTAATGATATTGGCTTCAGCAATGCTGAGGTTGAATTTTTCGGCGGCGTAACCCAGATTATTTTTAGCGACTGTATGTATAAATTTTGAATAATCGAGTTGCTGCCCTGTCACTTCTGACACGCTGCTCTTCCTATCCTGAGCGATTGCTGTATGGTATAGCGCGAGTATAAAAAGAAAAAAGGTAAAGCTTTTCTTTGTTAAAATAGGTTGTTTGTTCATGATCATCGACTTGTTCTGAATGTTCTGTTTTAGTGATTCTTTTATTAAAGCACCAGGGCGCTCTTTGACACATGAAATATGTCGCCCGGGCTATTCGTAAGCGCCTTCCGTTTGGCCCCCCTGCTTCCTGACTAGCGTGGACCTTCAGCGGATGTGATAGCTGTGCAGGTTTGGCTAAAGGCTTTTCAATGTTCAGGTTGAATCCATTCCATATTCAGGTTGAATCCACTCGAAACAGCAGAAAGCAAGCTGTTTCGAATGGATGAATTTGTATTTATTCTACGGGGGCTTTTTGTGTGGTACTGTTACGTTCTAAAAGATAATAGAGTGGGGGGAGCACAAATAGTGTCAGGATAGTCGAAAATAGTAAGCCATAAACGATTACCGTTGCCAAAGGGCGTTGCACATCCGATCCAATCCCTGTTGCTAGTGAAGCCGGAAGTAAACCAAGAATAGCTACCGTGGCAGTCATCAAAACGGGACGAAAACGACTAAAGGCTCCCTGTGTTACCGCTTTATGCAGCAGCAGCCCGTTTTTACGTAGTACATTCATCTGTGAAAGCATCAAGACACCGTTTTGTATAGCAACACCGAATAAGGCAATAAAACCGACTGCTGAGGAAACGTTTAGCGTCATCCCGCGAACATGGAGTGCGAGCATTCCGCCAAAAAGTGCCAAGGGTACGATGCCCATTAATAGACCGGCTTGCCTAAATGAACCAAATGTGCCATACAATAGAATAAATATAATGGCTAATGTCAATGGGACGATAATGGCAAGACGCGTATAGGCACGTTGCTGATTTTCAAATTGTCCGCCCCATTTTAACGTAATTTTATGTTGGTCATACGGTATGTTTTTGGCAATGGCCTGCTGTGCTTCAGTGAGGAATGTCCCTAGATCGCGACCGCGAACATTTAGACGGACCGTCAACTGCCGGTTGTTGCGCTCGCGTGAAATCATACTTTCTCCCGTATTGAGTTTAATAGTGGCCACCTGGGCTAGTGGAATACGGTTTCCATTTTCGGGATACAGCATTAAATTGCCGATTTTTTCGGGCGAATTCCTGTTTTCCTCCTGATATTGACAGGTAATATCATACACTTTGATTCCCTGATAGACCTGTGCAACGGCTTTTCCCCCGATAGCGATCTGGATCAGGTCAGTCACATCAGCGATGTTCAGTCCGTATTGTGCTATTTTATCGCGATCGGCGATAATTTGCAATTGGGGGAGTGGTGGCTCCTGATCAATGGCCAGATCGACAGCTCCCCTCACTTGTTGGAGTGTTGTGATCAGTTCCTCGGCGACCCGTCGGGTTTCTTTTAAATCATCGCCGAATATTTTGACAACGAGCTCACTATGGGCGCCAGCGATTTTATCCATGACACCGTCGATCATGGGTTGGGAAAAAGCAACATTGAAGCCTGGCATTTTCGCATATTCTGCTGCAAGTTCATTGATCAGGTCTTCCTTGGTTTTTCCCCATTTCCATGTTTTGTAAGGTTTTAATCCCACACTAACTTCGAAATGGGAGGGTGTCCAGGCGTCGGTACCATCGTCGTTACGCCCTGCCTGAACCATGACATAGGAGATCTCATCGTGTTTAAGTGTGCGGGCACGTAGGGTATCACTCATTTCTTTGGACTTTTCTACCGTGATGCCTGGGGGGAGCGACACTTGAAGCCAGATCGAACCTTCATCCAACGACGGAAGAAAGTCCTTGCCAACGGAGGCCGTGAGCAAACCTGTGGCAAGCAATACGATTGCCAATGGAATGAAAACTTGTTTGGGAGCCCGCATAACCTTTTCTATCGCCGACTGATAAGCCGCAGTCAATTTTGCCAACCATTTGTTGTGAAAGATTTTTTGAGGTTTGCGATAGATCAAATAGGCCAACCCTGGAATAAGCACAAGAGCGACAGCCAAGGCACCGAAGAGGGCATAACCTACGGTATAGGCCATCGGCGTAAAAAGTTTTTTCTCGACGCGCTCAAATGCAAACAGGGGAAGATAGGCTGTAATAATGATCAGTGTCGCAAAGAATATGGGTTTGGCGACTTCAGAAATTTTCTGCGCAATAGTTTTTTCCTGCAGCAGACCTTCCGGTTCATCTTCCCTTTTTTTAAGAATGGTTTCGAGTATAACGATGGCTCCGTCTACAATAATCCCAAAATCAATTGCCCCTAAGGAAAGCAAGTTGGCGGGAATATGGGTGAAATGCATCAGAATAAAGGCAATCAGCAAGGAAAATGGAATTGTTATGGCCACCAAGAGTGCGCCGCGCCAGCTGCCCAGAAAAATAATAAGGACAAAAATAACCAAGATCATACCTTCGAGAAGGGTTTTGGAAACGGTATGTAGGGTATTGTCGACCAAACTTGTTCTGTCGAGCACGACATGTATTTTTACGCCTTCCGGAAGATTTTTTTCGTTTAGTTCCTGTACCGTCGCATTTACGCCCGCCAAAACATCAGAAGGATTCTCATTTTTTAATAGCAGGACAATACCTTCGATATTGTCCGAATAATTGGCCCCGCGTTTATCCGAATATCCTAAAGCCCCTTTGCGGGCTAAATTACCAAGTTTGATCTGACCGAGGTCACGCATATAGATGCGGTTTCCGTTGGTGGATTTTACGACGATGTTGCCCAAATCATCCAATGTCTTGACCAGACCGATGCCACGGATGACGTACGACTGATCCCCACGGTTCATCACACTGCCGCCGGCATTGGCATTGTTGCTTTCGATCTTGGCGACAACTTCGGCAAGCGAAATTTCATATTGATCAAGCTTTTTGGGATCTAATTCCACTTGAAACTGTGTGGTGATTCCACCAAAATTGGTTACATCAGCAACGCCCGAAACCTGTTTGATTTTGGGAATAATAACAAAATTTTGGAGATCCGTCAACTGTCGTAAATCGTGGGTTTTACTTTCAAGAATATAACGGAAGATCTCACCTGTGGGTGAAGTCAGTGGATCCAATCCCGGACTGGCACCATAGGGCAGGGATAAATCAGCTAGACGCTCCTGTATACGGGCTCTCGCCCAATAATCTTCAACACCATCTTTGAAGACAATCGTGACCATGGATAGACCAAAAGTCGTTTTACTGCGCATTACTTCCATCCCCGGCAATCCATTGATGGCCTGTTCGATCGGGATGGTGATCTGCTGTTCCATTTCTTCGGCAGCGAGTCCCGGCACCTGAGTTACGACCTGTGACGATACATCAGCGATATCAGGGTATGCCTCAACCGAAAGTTGGCGCCAGGCATAGTAACCGAAAAAACCGATCAATAGAAAAGATGCGGCGATTACCCATCTCTTTGCAATGATATGGCCAATCAATTGTTTAATATTCATGTGTTTCTATTTTAAAAGTTGAAAGCCTGAGCCCATCACAGGCCGGGTGTTAAATAAAAGGCACCTTCACCAACAATCTGTTCCTGCGGAACCAGGCCCGTTAAAATCTGGATCGCATCACCTTCTGTTACGCCAGTCGTAACAAAGCGCTTGACGAAGGTATTGGACGATGTTTTGACCCAAACAAAACTCTTATCGTTAAATTGAAATACAGCTTTTGCCGGAATGAAAAGTGTCGGAGTCGTTTGCCGTTCGAATTCGGCGTTGACATACATCCCTGGTTTTAAGGTACGATCAGCATTTTCACAGGCAATGAGGACCTCAATATTCCGGCTTGCTTCGTCGACAAATTGGTTGATATGGACAATTTTTCCGGGTATTTTTTTAGCCGGGAGCACATCTACGCTCACTTCAACACGCGCAAGTTGATCGATTGCTGGCAAGTCTTTTTCTTTGATGTAGGCCGAAACCCATACTTTTGACAATTCTGCAATGCGGAGTAATGCCGGAGCATCTTCTTTCGTGTACTGGCCCAGTACAATCGAACTGCTTAAAATTTCTCCTTGAATAGGTGAACGAACAAGGAGAGGCTCACCGAGAATGCTATGGGTCGGGTTGCTGTCGAATATTTTTAAGGCAGCAGTGGCATTTCCAAGCGCAGCATTGCTCATTGCAAAATCTGTTTCTGCTTCCTCGAGTTCTTTTTTAGTGCCAACACCATGCGCAATCAGATCTTTTTGGCGTTTTAACATATTGTTGGCAAGCATAAATGCTTGTTTGGCGTCAAGGTAAGCCCTTTGTGCCTCAAAATAGTCGGATGAACTAATTGAAAATAAAGGCGTGTTGATGGTAACTTTTTGACCCAGTTTCACCTGGGATTTGACAATTCGTCCAGCAAAAGGTACCGGAATCTCCACATAACTGCTGGGAATAATCTTCACTGTAGCAGCTGCATTTAGTTTCAGTGCATGTTGTGCATTGGTCGTCGTAACAAATTTGAGTTTCGATAACAGGGACGTGTTTTCACTGACGGTCACGGTGTCTCCAACTGCGCTGATGGTCGGAGATTCGTTGGGGCTTTCGTGAGATTGGCTGTTGCAAGCTTGCAGCAACAGCAGCACAGGGATCCAATTCATGTACCTCAAGGATTGGGTCGAATAGTTGATTGTACGGTTAATCATACCGCAAAACTATCCACCTGCTCCCGATAAGCCGGTTAGAGGGGCTTTAGAAAAAAATTAGAATTTTATTAGAATAATGAACGATGGGGGATATCAATGCTAAAAACACTTCCAACACCTTTTGCCGAGCGGACGCTGATCTCGCCTTGATGGAGAAGCACGATTTTTCGGGTAAGCGATAAACCAATACCATTTCCCTCGCTATAATCTTTGTTGCTTCCACGATAGAATGGCGTGAATATATTGGGCAGATCGACCGGGTCAATGCCTATTCCGTCATCTTTAAATTCCAGCTGAATCCTATTTTCATCCGCCTTGATAGCGATTAGGCATTTTTGATTGGGTGAAAATTTACAGGCATTTTCAATGAGGTTGACAAAGGCGACCTGCAATAGATACTCATTTGCATTGATGGATAGAAGTTTTTCATCTTCAATCGCCGGATCGACAAAAATGTCGAGTTTATAATTTGGACTTGACTGGAGAACCTGCTGGCATGCATCAATTAGTATTTCGTCTATACGTAAGGTTTTAAACGCGATTTCAGAACTGTCGTAACTTGCTTTGGCAAAATCAAGTAAGCTATTAAATAACTTCTTCAGTTTCTGTGCATCATTTAGCGTATTGTCGATGACAGTTTTATACTCCACTATGCTGCGGTCCTTATTGGCAGAAATCTCGAGTTCTGCAATCATGGCGGCCAAGGGCGTTCTTAGCTCATGCGAGATATTGGAGACAAAATGCTTTTGGGCATCAAAGGAGTTCTCGAGACGGTCGAGCATCGCATTGAATGTACTCGCCAATTCGGAAAGTTCGTCTTTATTTCCGCTACTCGTAAGTCTGGCATCCAAACTTGTCGCAGAAATGGTTTTTACACGTTGTGTCATTTCCAGGATAGGTTGAAAGACCTTTTTGGAAAAGAATATTCCTGCTGCATAGATCAGAAATATAGACAAAATGAAAACCAAAAGAATAGTAGATAATAGACTATTGAGTTTATTGTAGCCGTATTGATCATAAGCCGCGGCTGTGATGATGTAAGTTTTGTCTTTATATGGAAAGGTTATGCCGATGACCTGCCATTTTTCCTGATAAAATCGTATCTCTTTATTTTTGAGAATATCCTGTAGCATGGCTGGTGTCTCTTTGACAAAGTCGATATCTACGGCATCATGATACAAGAGGTCAAAACGGGTGTCGTAAATTGCAACCTCGACTTCGTTGAGGATTTTTCGGTTGTTGTGGTAGATATCTTCTAAGGTCTTTTTGTCAACTTTTGCATTCAAAAAAAGGTTTGCTTTGGTGTAAGCTTCTTTTTTCAATAGGGCGTAAAACTCTCTTTCCCGATTCTCCACCGCTGAAAAATATACTGTACAGGCAAATACCAGCAAAATGGTGGCTGTAATCAGCGTGAATAATATGGAGATTCGTGTCCTGATTCGCATTAGTCTTGTTTTAGAATAAAGCCCATTCCGGATTTGGTATGGATATATCTGGTCGCAAAATCTTTGTCGATTTTTTTACGTAGATAGTTGATGTAAACATCAATGAAGTTGGTTCCGGTGTCGAAATGCGTTTCCCACACTTTTTCAGCAATTTCCATTCTGGAAAGGACACGCTCGGGATTTTGCAATAAATAATGGAGTAACTTGAACTCTTTGGGGGTCAAATGGATTTCGGTATTATTCCTTTTGACGCCTTTGGTATGGAGATTCATTTCCAGATCTCCATAACGCAAAATTGTTCCCGTGATTGTATCTTGTTTTTGATATCTTTTGAGCAGGACTCTGATGCGGGCTAGGAGTTCGCGCATTTCAAAAGGCTTGACCAGATAGTCATCCGCTCCGGCGTCAAAACCCTCAATTTTATCGTCTGTAGTTCCTAATGCTGTTAACATGATAATGGGAACATCGGGTTTGATATGACGAATTTCTTTGCAGAGATCCAATCCATCCATCTTAGGGAGTACGATATCGGTTATGATAAGATCAAAGTCGTGTTGTAAGGCCATTTTCTTTCCAGATATGCCGTCGTAGGCAATAGCTGTTTGAAATTCATTTTCATCAAGTCCGCGTTTGATCAATCCTGCGACACGTACGTCATCTTCGACTAGGAGAATCTTCATATAAAGAAAAACGTTAAAAACTTCGATGAATCGAAGTTTATCTATGATACCAAATCATGGGCTATCCATGCATTGTCCCTACAAATGTATCAAACTAAGCTAAATTTACACGGATATGCAAATAAAACTTTCTACACGGTCCTGCGATGACATCACTTACCTAATGCCTGTTAATGATCGTAGAATAGGAATACTTTTGGAATTTTAAAAATGAATGGAAAAAATATGTTGATTATTTTCAAATTGATAATCAACAGTCCAGCCTTGATACCGGGCGATTTCGGTAATAATTGCCAATCCTAAACCACTGCCTTGGCTGTTTTTCGAAAGTTTGGAAAACCGTTTGAATAAAAGTATTTTATCTAAGGGCATTGAACCGGGGTTATATACCGTTAAAGAGGTTTGATTGAGATGTACAGCAATTGTATCGTTGGCATTGCTGTAACGTATGGCGTTCAGGAGTAGGTTGTTGATCAGGATTTCGGTCAGACTGCTGTTTCCTGTCAGCAGCACCGATGGTTGGATCTCTTGTTGCAGTCGAAGCTGTTTTAGCTCCAGATGTTCTTGCATGACTTCAATACTTTGAGTAACAAGCGAGTCCATACTGATTTTTTCGGAATGATCGAATTGACTGTTGTCAATTTTGGCGAGCAGCAGCAGGTTGCGGTTGATTCGCGTACTACGTGAAAGCGCTTTATGCATATCTTCAAAGAGCAGGTATTGCTCATCGCTTAGATCAGGGTACTGCAATAAAATATCTAACTTATTTTTTAGGATTGCCAAAGGTGTTTGCAATTCATGAGAAGCATTTTCAGTGAATTCCTTTTGTGATCGGTATACGGCCAGGTTTTTTTCAAGAAGCTTGGATAAGGATTGATTAAGCTCATGGAACTCTATGGTGTCCGTTTGCTGAAAGTCAACCTGTTGTTGACTATTGAGATTAAATGCCTTCAATTTATCAACGGTATCTCGAAATGGTTTCCAGAGCCTAAGTGATATTTTTCTGGAGATAATAAGTAAACCAATGACCAAGATAACAAAGAAAAACAGTGTTGTTGCGGCAATGGCGGCAATAGTCTCTACGGATTCCTCAATATTTGTTTGTACAGTAAAACGATAAGGCGCACCATTGATCTGAATAACAGATGATAGGCATCTAAATCGGTCAATTGTCTTTGGATCAACAAAACGCTGCGGTTTTTCGATGGTATACACGCTATCTTGCAATAAATCGCCCGGCTTTACTCGATGTATATTGGTTTCAGGTTGTATGTTATTCCATAAAGCGATGCTGGCTTCGAGCTTGTCTTCGGACAGTTTTAAACTGTTCAGTTCGTAGGTTGTTTTTTTGACGATAATTTCGTTATGTTCGTCTAATTCACTTTTCCATATCCCGTCGATTACAAAATAATAAACAGGAATACTGACACCTAGTACAATCAATACATAGAGTAGAAATGGGGCCGTTATTTTGCTCAGTAGGGGTTTCATCTTACTATTTTAATTTTCCCATTTGTAGCCCGTACCGTATACCGTTTTGATATAGGATTGACTTCCGGCGTCCTGTAGTTTCTTTTTTAAATTTTTGACATGAGCATAGACAAAGTCATGGTTATCGAGCATATCAGCAATGTCGCCGGACAAGTGTTCTGCTAAGGTACTTTTTGAAATTACTTTATTTTTGTTGCCAATAAAAAACATCAGCAGATCGAACTCTTTTTTTGTCAATACAACAGGAAGATCATTGACGATAACAGTTTTTGCAAGTAGATCAATCTGTATTTCATTTTGCACAACAATATTTGAGCTATTGAATTGTTTGCGACGGATCAAGGAATAGATTCGTGCTGTGAGTTCAGATAAATGGAAAGGCTTCGTTAGATAATCGTCGGCCCCCAGTTGTAGTCCATGGATTTTGTCGTCCAATGCATTTTTTGCAGAAATGATGATCACACCGTCCTGCTTTCGCTGCGTTTTCAACTCTTCGAGTAGTTTCAGACCATTTCCATCTGGTAGACCGATGTCCAGTAAGATACAGTCGTACTGGTATAACTGAATTTTGTCCAGAGCATCCTGCAAAGTTGGCGCAAATTCGCATAAATAGTGTTGTTCGCTAAGGTACGTAGCGATGCTTTTGGCCAGCTCCAATTCGTCTTCTATGATCAAAATCTTCATGCGGTAAAGATAGAAGTTCAATTTAGTAGAAATTTAGAATTTATTTCGCAATGATCTATCAATTTTGTTCATTTTTATTTCTTGTCCTACGACAAGTGTAATCGCTATTGAAACGTGTAATTTTAGTATAAATCAGTTATTTAGTATTTAAAAAAATCAAAACGAAATGGATAAACCGAAATCATTAAAATTAGAAATCATCATTCCTGCTTATCGCATGCACAGTCAAATTTTTCTGAATGCGTTGGATGGCGTTTCGGAAGAAGATGCATTAAAACGAATTGATGGACAGACCAACCATATCGTATGGATGGCGGGTAATTTTGTAAATGTGCGTTATGCAATGGCACATGTTCTTGGGCTTCAGGAAAATGATCCTTACCATGAGCTATTTTTTATGGGAAAGACACTCGATGAAAGTTATCACTATCCCAATGTGCAGGAATTAAAAGAAAATTTTAAATCGATATCACCGAAAGTCTATGCTGCTTTGCTGCAAGTGGACGATACGCAGCTGGCTGAACTATTTAAGATTAATATGAATATCCCTTTTATTGAGGAGGACAAGCTAAATTTCATAGGGATGTGTATCGGACGGGAGGATTATCTGGCCGGTCAGATTGCCTTGATGCGAAGGTTGCTGCACTATCCAGGCATGAAATACGATATTGACGAAAAAATCCAGTACTAAAAGAAAAAATCCAGTACTAAAAATAGAGACTCAAGATCGGCCGCTGCTTAAAACGTCCGATCTTGAGTTTTTTAAGTATGGATCTAGCCGCATGATCTGTCTGCGCTGAAAAGTCAATACGTTGGTTATACCTAGAAATAAGGTTTACTCGCTACCTTTTATCGTCAATATAACACCTGAATATTTCTCGTGGTCTTTACCGATATAGAGCAGATCGACTTTTTTTGTCGCAGCATCCTCGAGCTGTTTTTTCAATAGATTTAAATCCATTTTTTCTGTTTTTTCCTGCCATTCATCGGTCGATTGGGGCCTGAACGAAGCAATATTCTTCATGTCAAAAAGTGCCGAATTTGTGTCGAGCTGCTTTGAACGATGTATAAAAATAGTGTCGCCCACGATTTTATCTATTTTTATCCAACCAGCAGGAAGTCCATTTATACTGTTACCATCCTGATCGGTAAAAAAAGTAGCGCCATAAAGTTGACCTGCCTTTAGTTGCTTCAAATTATCAATCATCTGAGCAACTTCTTTTTCCCGTTGTTGATTGCCCAATTTATTCTTTACCCCATAAATGACTGCCCAGATAAGGATTGCCGCAGTGACAATAAGAAATCCTTTCCATAACTGAAAATAGGGGATGCTATACTGACTTTTGAACGCTTTGATCTCGGCTTTTAATTCATCTGAATAATTCCGTGCGTGAATCAATTTTCCCTGTTCGTCATAAAGTCTGGAAAGTTTGACAAATCCACCGCCAAAAGGTAGACCTATAAACCGACGGGCCGGCGTAATAATCTGTAAGGTGAAATTTCGTGGCGCGTTTTCTTTTTTTAAAGTTGCTGTTACCGTTTTTTCTGCTAATACAAAGTCGTAGATACTGAAAATAAAAAACATAGTCTGTCGTGATTTTTTAATGAAGAACTGAGGGAAGGATTCCGGATCAGTTCGACTTCATGAGCAATGAAGCATGAAAGCAAAATTAAAAGAAATAAATAAAAATCAATAAAAACACCCGGGCATTGCAAGAAAATTTCGATTTTTGAAGGGTGCATTTTTGAAAAGCAATAAGATCAAATTGATTTAATACGCTCTGCTTTTCAGGAGGCTGACAATATAAACCGAAATGTGCGGTATAAAATATGATAAACCTAAAACTGAGTTTTATTTTGATCTGTGTAACAAGTGTTGTTATGGGGCAAAAAATGGATAAATCAAAATTGGATAGCACCATTGCAGGCTATTACAAGGATCCGGCAGCTCCGGGAATTAGCTGTGCAGTTAGTCAGAACGGTCGTCTTATTTATCGTTATGCAATTGGACGTGCAGATTTGAAGGAAAAACGTGCAATCACATCCAGTTCACATTTTCGCTTGGCATCGGTAAGCAAACAGGTGACTGCACAAGCGATATATACCTTAGTGATTCAAAAGCGTTTAAAACTAGAGGATCCATTGTCCCTTTTTTTTGAAGATCTGCCTGTCGCACTGAAGGATATTACTGTAGCACAGCTTCTGCAACATACATCCGGAATCTGGGACTATGAAGAACTTATTCCGAAAGAGAGGAAAGATCAGGTATCGGATAAGGATGTGCTGAAGTATATCCGACAGACTGATCGTTTATATTTCCCTTCGGGAAGTCAATTTCGCTATAGCAATACGGGATATTGTCTTTTATCGCTGATTGTTGAGCATGTTGCAAAAAAATCCTTTGCTTCCTTTGTCAAAAGTCAATTGTTTGAACCCATAGGCATTAGTAAGGGATTGGTCTATGAACCGGGCACGACAGTTGATGAACGAGTCTACGGTTATCATCCGACAGAAGGCTCCTACCTGTTTGCCGATCAGAGTGTGACAAGTGCGACACAGGGGGATGGGGGTGTTTATCTATCTGCGGATGAATATCATACATGGGCCAATTTTTTGGTAAAAGATCGGCTAATACAGCCGGGACTGGAGCAATTGTTCGATCAAATGGCCTACCCGGTAAAGGATGGAATAGCGTATCATTTCGGATGGTTTATTCAAAAAAATGCAGGCCATAAAATCCTGTTTCATTCAGGTGAATCTACCGGGTTTCATCATATCGTATATATCGATGTACAGAAAGACCTTGTGGTTTCACTTTTTAGCAATCGTGATGATTTTATGATCGGTGAAGCTTTTGATGCCATCCTTAAAACAATGGGTATCAGCAAACCGGTATTGAATGGACAGCATCGCTCAACTTTTGCATGGTTGAACGGAGTTTATGCGAATGAGTGAAAGAGGGGAGCGGATTGAAATAAGCATAAACAATAAATCGTCACAGCTCCACCTGCGACGATTTATTGTTTCTGAAGAGACCTATTTTAAAAAGTCGGGCGATTGATAGGCCGGATTGGGATAGGTATAGAACCCTTCCCCAGTAGCGACGCCCAATTTGTTTTTGTCTATAAAATGCTCCTTGAGATAGGCCACTGTTTTGATCTTTAAGGGGTCATTGGTCGCATCGGCGCTCATTTTGTTGATATTATAAGCTGTTGTGATGCCAACGATATCGAGTATGCCGAAGGGGCCTGTTGGCGCCCCAGTGGCAACCATCCAGGTTTTGTCGATTGTTTGGGCATCTGCCACTTCGTTGACCAAAAGATCCGTCGCTGCCGAAAGTAATGGGACAAGTAAGGAGTTTACAATATAGCCAGGCTGCTCCTTATGCAGCGGTAGGGCAACCATGCCAATGGATTTTGCAAAGTTTACAACCTGCTCAAATACCGTTTTGTCTGTACCCGGATGGCCCATAATTTCTGCTGTATTGTGTTTCCAGATTTCATTGGCAAAATGTAGCGCCAGGAACTTCTCGGGACGGCCGGTTTCTTGGGCAAATTGACTTGGTAGCAAGGTTGAGGAGTTTGTGGCAAAAATGGTTTTCTCCGGAGCCACTTTCGCTAATTCCTGATAGAAACCAATTTTAATGGTTGGGTTTTCGGGAACAGCTTCGATAAGAAGATCTGCTTTTGCTACCGCCGCGGCAAGATCTGAACTATAACTGAGCCTATCAAAGGTTGAAGCCAGTTGTTCTTTACTCGCATGAAGATCTTTCTCGAATGCCTGCGCCAGAATATCAAATTTTGCTGCAGCTTTTTTTAGTACATCGTCGTTGATGTCGTATACAGTGACATGATAGCCATGAAATGCTGTTTGGAAAGCGATTTGATAGCCTAAAACCCCACTGCCAGCTATCGTTATATTTTTAAAGTCCATGATGTTATTGTTTTTTCAATTCGTAAAAATCTGCGCCACGGAACCATGGCGCAGGTTGTGATCCTTATCCTTTAATTCCTTTTAACCAATCTTTGAATTTGGTGATCTGCTCTGTCAGGAAAGATTCATGGTCTTCTTGTTCCTCAGAACCGATAGGCAGGATATGTTCAAAATAAGTGCCTTTTAGAACTTTACGTAGTAAGCCTTCGCCCACAAATGGTTTGTCATCATTTAATGTTTTGGCTGCTTTCAAAAGATGGCGGATGTCGTATTGTAGGGGATTAATATCCGGAACCTGCTTGTTTAAGTTCAGCAGTTCGTATACCGCAATACGTGCGGTACGTACCGAGCTTTCCATGGTAAAGACAACGTCATTGTTGGTTTCTACAAACTGACCGATCAAGCCCAGGTTTTTACATCCTTCAGGTACGACTCTCGGACGGTCGCCTTTTGCTCGTGGCATAAACATCGAGGTGATGTAAGGCATAAATGTCGTACGTACAATCGTATTTTTGATAACATCGTCCAGTTGATCAATAATGCCCAAATGGTGACATAGTTCGGCTAAAATTTCATCTCCAGTACATTGTGGCATTGGCTTTTTGATGTAATTTCCTTCTTTATCCATAAATAAGGCATATACCCATAAGACAAGAACATCATCCGGTTGGCCAGGGAAGTGTGGCTGTCTATTACAGGTGAAACTCATCAACCAATCGGAATCGGTAATGGTAATAATACCGCCAGTAACAGTTTTGCCGGAATAAGGGTCGTTGACGGAATATTCTTTTAGTTTTTCGACTAAAGCCGAAGGTTTACATGTCAGGGTCGCAGACTCCCATGCTGATTTTTCGATGTTACTACAGAACTTTTCGGGTTTACCGAATATGGTCGATTTGGCAGCAAGATTTTTCCAGAGTTTCCAGCCTGCACTTTGACCGCTGCTGCTATTGTCGATACCGATGATCGGTGCATTTTTGTTGTCCCCGTAGAAGGTATCTTCTGTCATTGATCCAGTTGTTACAATGACGAAGTCGTCTTTTCCGATTGGAATTTTTACTTCTTTGCCATCTTGTTCTGTAATTAGGGCCTCCACAACTTTTCCATCGGTATTGCTTTGGATATCCAGGTCTTTGACCAATACATTGAATCGAATGTTTACACCTTTGCTTTGAAGTACTTTACGCAAAGGGGTTACAAAGGTGTCGTATTGATTGTATTTCGGGAATACGAGTGATGAAAGGTCATTCAATCCGTCTATCGCATGTAAAAAGCGGTGCATGTACAATTTCAGCTCAAGTAAACTATGCCAGTTTTCGAAAGCGAACATGGTACGCCAGAAGGTCCAGAAATTACTGGATAAAAATGACTCGCTGAAGTAGTCTTCGATGGTTAAGTCATCTAGATCTTCTTTATTTTTGAGGAGCAATCGAATGATGGCCAGCTGATCCATTTTGCCCAATCCAAACTTGCTGAAGTCTTTTATCTCACCAAGTTTATGAATAAGCCTTGCTTTGGAATAGTTGGAGTCGTTGTCATTGATCAAACGGTACTCGTCCAGAACACTGTAGGGGGCAGGCATTTCCAATGCAGGAATGTCCTGAAACATATCCCAAAGATTTTCGTAGGTCATATCCATTTCCCTACCACCGCGGATGACATAGCCGTCGGTTGCATTACCGGCGCCATCTAACGAGCCGCCTTCCACATGGAGCTGTTCGAGGAATGTGATGTTTTCAGCAGGAACATGACCATCACGGATAAAATAGTAGGCTGCAGACATCCCTGCTATACCGCTTCCGACGATGTAGATTTTACTGTCTTTATATGATTTTGGTGGAATACCTTTATTGCGTTGATAATTTCCGATCTGATCAGAAAAGGGCATCGATTTTTTCGGTGTGTTACGTTGTTGTTCTTTGCTTGAATCAGGTTCATGATTTACATTTCCATATTCAGCAGATGCATTTAATACTTTGTCGAATTTTGAGGTGATTTCTTTCATGATTCTTATGTTTTTTTAATTCTTGAGTAAAGTTACTAAGATCACCTTCATCATTTGTGCCCTCAAATTCGCTATTGTTCTACCGAATTTCCTCTATCTACATATTTTGTCGCTTTCGGTACTCTGATGGCGATAAGGTGGAGTATTTTTTGAAAAAACGACCAAATGCTGAGATGGAATTAAATCCGATTTCATAAGAAATTTCTGAGATAGTCTTTTCGGGATTCCCGAGTAGCACATAGGCTTCTTTAAGTACACGCTCATCAATAATTTCATGTGGTGTTTTACCTGATGCTCTTTTAACAATCTGAATGAGGTATTTGTTTGAAATAAATAACTGATCGGCGTAATATTGTACTTCTTTGTATTGATTGCTATGTCGTTGAACCAGGTCTGTAAACTTATAGAACAGGTTGTTGGTCTCTTGTACACTTTCCGTTGTATTATGGTCTTTAGAGGCCAATTCGTCGGCGATCTCTAACAGGAGATTAAAGATGATCGTGCGGATGATATCTGCTGTAAAATGCGTTGTTCTTAAGGTAACTTCTTTGAGGTAGTCTATTAATTTTAACAGCTTGTCAATTTGTTTGTCTTCGGAGCTGACAATGGTAAAGGTCGAATTTTTGAAAAGCCCCAGTTGTTCGATAAAGAATGGATTGACAATATGTTTAAGCAGGAATGCTTTGTCAAAAAAGAGCAGCTTCATTCTAAAGTCGGGGCTGACCTGCGAAAAACGGATAATTGTTGTTGGGGCGGATATGAGGATATGATTTGTCGAGATATGGTATTCCTGATTGTCTACCTGAATATTTATATCGCCTGCCGTACAGATACAGATGGCATAATAATCAATACGAAAAGCATTGCTTGGGTATTCAAAAATCGGATTTCCAGAAGAAATATAATAGGGGCGGTGGCAATTTACGCCAAAGAATGATAAGGTATCTTGAAGACTTTCGTGTGTATTATAAGTTGTTTTTACCTTAAACTTCATTGACTTTTTGTTCGGCTTGGGCATATACAGTTCCTATTGTTTTTAATATTCGAATGGGCTTTGTTTATTCGGATGCTGTCCGTTTGAGCATGAGTTTTTCTGTGGCAATATCGTCTTCTATCCCGACGAAGAAACTTTTGAATCCGAATTTATTCAGTAGTCGTCTCGATGCGGTGTTATCGGGATCAATAATACCAATCACATCTTTACCTGGATTTAATGTTGTGGCAAGGGCTAGCATCGACTCGCAAATCTGTGTTCCCAGTCCCTTTCCCCAATGTTCTTTGCGGAGCAAATAACCAATTTCGAATACACTTGGATCTTTTTTGTAATTAACAAGCTTACAGTCGCCTAAAAGCTTTAGGGTATCCGCTTCGATTACTTTAAAATAGCCTAAATCAGGATCCTGGTTAATTTCTAGAATCGAATCGAACTTTTTCCGGGCCTGCTCTTCGGACAATCCTTTGCCGGTAATGTATTTCATGACATCATCCGCTTTAACTAAGTCGTGGAAAGCGTCAAAATCTTCCGGGAGATATTTTTTGAATAGAAGTGTATTGTACATGGCTAATGTGTTTATTTACAAGATAAGGTTGTTTTCTCTGAAATCAAATTATCGGAACCTAAATCATCATCTTTCTGTCTTATTTAACTTTTTCATGATTTTAATTCTCCAATTTAACTTACATTGCCTTTCTGTAAAGCGGAAGGGAAGCTTTTATAAGAATGCTATCCTGTAGCGATACGGTGTAAATAAGAATTTTTAGAGGGAGATAATGGTTATGGAAATAAGAGCGGCAAGTGAAGCCGACTATGCGGCAATCCTGCGCATTTGGGAAAATTCGGTTCGGGCAACACATGATTTTTTGAAAGAGGAGGATCTTCAGTTATATAAGAGACTGATCCCAACCGAGTATTTACCACAATTAAAGGTATATGTCATCGATGACGATGGACAGCCTACTGCTTTTTTCGCTGTCTCTGATGATAATCTGGAAATGTTATTTGTGGATTCAGCATACAGGGGAAAAGGTATTGGGACTGTGGCGCTACAGCATGTGCTGGATAGGCTACAGGTGTATAAAGTTGATGTCAATGAGCAAAATCAGCAGGCTGTTGATTTTTATCTGAAAAAAGGATATCAGCTTATCGGGCGCTCAGCTGTAGATGGTATGGGCAAATCCTATCCGATTTTGCATTTACATCACGAGAGCGCTATCAATGGATTGAAATAATTTTAAAATGAAATAACTTATGATACAAGGTTTATACGAAACGCATATTCAGGTGCGTGATTTAGCTAAATCGGTCGCATTTTATACGGAGGTATTGGGATTACGTGTGGCACATCGCGATCCGACACGTCCTATTGTTTTTTTATGGATTGGAACCGGCAAAGACTATATGTTGGGCCTGTGGCAGGAAGAAACAAACTTTCAACCGAGACATTTTGCTTTTAGAGCGGATAAAGAAGATATACTGAATTACGCCGTGGACTATCTGAAAACACGTGACCTGACACCCTATAATTTTTTAAAGGATGGGATCGAAGCACCGATGGTCTTTGCGTGGATGCCTGCATTGGCCATTTACTTTAATGATCCGGATGGCAACCAATTGGAGTTTATCGCAGTTTTGGAAGGGGAGGGTAGGCCCGAACTGGGCGTGCTGTCTTATGCCGATTGGATTAATCGTACAACACAATAAGTCGCGAAGAGACGACTTATTGTGTTGATTTCCATTCTTCGGCAAGGATTGCAAAGACCACATCATCTTCCCATTGACCGTTATGGAAATAGCTTTTTACAAAATGAGCTTCCTTTCGGAATCCCAAACTTGTGAAAAGCTGCATGGATGCCTTGTTTTCTGGAGCTACCGAGGCCGTGATCCGATGTTTATGATACTGACGGAACAGGGCCGCTATAACTGTTTTCAGTCCTTCTTTGGCATAACCCTGTTGCTGGAATTCTTTTTTTATGGTACAGCCCAATTCCACCTGCAGGTGTTCAGTACCAAAAAAATGAACGCCAATATCGCCGATTACTGCGTTTGCTATTTTGTCGGTCATAACGAGCTGAAACCAGGACTCTGGAAGATTGAATGTGCCCGGATTTTTAGCAATAAATGCATCGACTTCTGCCAAAGAGTCTGGAATCCAGCCCTGGTATTTATTGGTTTCTTTATCCGAACGGTAACCGAATACGGCCTGACTGTCTTCTGCCATAATGGGCCGAATCGCTAATCTTTCTGATTCAATATGCATGACTTAACGTTTTGAAAATCTGGCTATCGCTTCTTCACGCGTACCGACAAAATTGATTTTCTTTGATTTATTGCTTTCGTAGATAAAATCGTTTAGACTTTTGCTGTTGTATCTGGAGAAATCGCCAACGATGGCAATGTCAAAGCCATACTGCGTATATTTTTGAAGAATTTCACCGGCAAGTTTTGTTTTAAGTTCGAAGAAATCGTCTGTGATGTTCTCTTGATAAATAATTGCTTTGTATGCTTCTTGCGCGCCACAGTCGACCATAATCTGTAGACCATCATCGAGATTATGGATAAAGACGCCTGAACCTTTAACTTCAGCAATGTTTTCGTCACCTAGCTGAATAATAGTGATTTCCATTTTTTTTGTTGTGTAGTTTTAAAAATAAATTTGTGGGACCATATTCCATGACGAAGTGCACTTCGTTGGGATATCCTGTTGGAAATGATCCGAGATAGTGGGTATACAGCTTTTAACCTGCAAATTCTTTCAGCATATTGATTGTTGGGCAGAAGAACAGGGAGCCGGTATGGGCCGTACTAAAGTCCAGTATTCTATCGTAATTCCCCTCGGGTTCACCAATAAACATTCTGTTCAGCATCAATTGTACGGTACTGAATGTGCTGGCGTAAGCGATAAAGTAGGTTCCCATTTCATTTGTTGCGATTTGCCCAAAAGGCATATTGTCGCGAACAATTTTCAAATCGTCACCGACATTGGCTAGGGCCGAATGTGAATTAGTCGGTTTTTCATCGTCGCCCATCTCAATATCGTTTGCTTTGCTTCTGCCGATGACCTTCTCCTGTTCAGCGACGGGTAAAGAACGCCAGGCGTTCATGTCGTGAATATATTTTTGTACAAATAAATAGCTTCCACCCGTATAGGCTACATCCTCATCACCAACGATACCAAAGAAAGCACGATCCTCACCAAGGGGATTTTCTGTTCCGTCGACAAAACCCAAGATACTTCGGCCGTCCCAATATCTGAACCCATGAACTTCCTCCTTGCAATCGGCAACGGGACTTAATAAGGCTGCAATTTCGGTGGCCATGTCAATGCAATAGCTTTTTTCATAAGCACGAATATGGAAATGTAAATCTCCGGGGGTAGCCACAGCAATATGTTTTTGACCGATGATAGGTTCGAAAGGAACCAATTCCTTTGGCATAGGTTCGTTGAGTTCAAGCTTTTTCCAGGCATGGTGGCTTATGCCCAATACCACGCTTGCTTTTACAAGATTTGAACGTACCTGCGCCGAATTGTTGAGATTGACAACCAATGCACATAAGCGTTGGAAGACATCCTTAATGACCACATTTTCGTGGAAATTCCATACCATAAACACCGTATTGTTGCTCGGTGTATCGATGACATTTTGGGCCTGATGATCCATAAGATAAGTTGTTGTGTGTTGTACAGCCTTGCTAAGCTACAAATAAAATCGGTTGTACGGATAGACTTTTTGATTACTCGAATGCGGTTTTTTGATATAGTTTGACGATTTCATCAATGACCAGATCCGGTTCGTCATAAAAGACATGGTGCTCCGCATTTTGAGCCAAAAGATAACGTCTATTGTTTTTTTGATCTGCAAATTTTTTAAGGGCAGCAATAAATAAACTGCGATCGGGTTCTTCAAAAGGCGATTTTCCTGAACCAATGACAGTCATGGGGACATTGATTTTTCCTGCAACCTCATGTAGAACAGCCGTTGACGCTTCGTAGTTTAAAACGAGATGATAGAACCCTAAGCTTTCTTTTTTGATGTTATCAAGTTCACTGGCATATTCGCTCTTCAATGATTTGGATCGCTCCATGGTCATGAGATAAGGGGAGACAATATCGATCATTACTGTGCCAACAACCTGACCAGGATGGGTCGTTACAAATTTCATCGTATAGTTACCACCGAAGGAATGGGCAACAAAAAAGTACCGATCACGATAGCCCAATTGCTGCAAAGCAGTTTTAAGATCCTTTACTTCATTTGTCAAGCTAATGTTAACGGTGTCTATTTCACTTTTCCCAAAGCCAGCCCTATCATAGGTAATTAAAGGTGCGCCTAATTTGCTCGATAGCGGTTCCAATAACTTTCTCCAAACGGAAGCATCATTTCCCGCTCCAGATTCAAAGACAATGGGGATACCTTTTCCTTTCATTAAAGTAAAATGAAGGCTATGGTTGCCTACATTGACCATGGTATCCCTGAGCTGTGCTTTTACGGCCAGCCCGGGAAGTGTCAGTAGGAGGAAAACGGATAAAAGGAGATTATACTTTAGCCTGTACATCGTTCATTTTAAGTGTCATGCTTGTCGCTTCTGTTTCGATCCATTGGCTGTATTCGGCGATAGCCTGTAAGCGAAGTTCGTCGGAGATATACCCTTCCGTAACCATTTGTCGCGATTGGGCGACTTTGTTCCAGATGGCCAGATTGGTATCAAAGTTAGCTTCTCCTTTTTTGTAGGTCTGATCGGCATTGATAACCTGAACAGAATGGAAACCTGCTTCCTGGAGCAGTGCCGCGACCTCATCAGCAACACGATTGTTCATACCTGCATCTGCTCTCCACTTCAGAAAAGTATGGTAAAATGTGAGCATGCTTTCCGGAGGGGCGGGGTTCCATTCAATGGCGGTGTGATTGTAGTCTAAAATAGAAATTTGTCCTCCGGGCTTTAACCAGGATTTAAATAAGCCCAATGCCCTGGGAATATCACTTAACCATTGCATGGTGCGCGCCGTTATAATCAGGTCGAAAGGATGTGGAGGCTGATAATCAAAAATATTGTTGCAGACCAGGTTCAGATTTTGGGTGCTACCATAGTGCTCATTGCCACTGTCGATAAAAGACTGTGTATTATCGAGCCCGATTATAGTTCCGTCGCCGATATAGCTTGCTACCTCATTGGTGAGCGTTCCGGTACCACAGCCTACGTCCAAGATTTCCATGCCAGGAGACAGTAAGGGAATAATCGTTCTATAATCGGAGGATAATGTTCTTCTTTCAAATATCTTATTGGCCTGTTGGTCTTTTCTGTCGATAAATTTCTCTTTCATTGGATTGGGTTTAGTTGACTGTAAATATAGCTTTTGCTTTCCGGTTAAAAAAACTTCTATTCGTTTAACCGTTTTTGTTACGCTAATCAGACCAACAGTTGAGTATATTCCTTGATTTGTTTATGGTTACTATCAGTCGAATATCCTATTCTCCATTAAGAGGGATATAATAATCTTTTTACAAGGTATTAACAGGGGGTTAACTGGGGATTTACCCCTGCTAACCCCCTGTTATCCCCCTGTTAACCCCCTGTAATATCCCTGTTATTATGGAAACTGATGTAAAGCAATTTCAAAGCTGTATCGGACGATAAAAGAGGGCCATTTACTGCTTTATGACGATCATGTACTATTTTGATAGAAACAGTGATACTTTGCGATTAATACCCTAATTAGGAAATTATTTTATGTCGTTTCGCTGTTTTTTTAATAATAGTTTTTTATATTGTTATGCAACAGCACTCGTGCCGTTGCAATTACACTAAGATATCCTGATATTATGCGAAAAGTATTCAAAGTTCTCACGCTAACGTATTGTGCTGTTTTTCTTTCAGCCTGTTCTTCCAACTATCTCATGACATTCAATGGGGAGAATGTAAAAAAAGATGAAGACAAGGGAACGTTTTCATTTAATAATGATACAGTACAAATTGATTATTCCTTTGCCGACAGAGATGGTCGAATTTACCTTCGAATAGAAAATAAAATCGATAAACCGATCTTATGGGATCTTAAAAATTCGGCCATGGTTATTAATGGTAAAACGCAAGGTTATTCTGCTGAACAAGCTGCTTTTAATGGAAAGATGAATGCTTCGGTTTACGATATAAACGCTAGTAAATCCACTATATTCAATGATACTTGGGTGAACGGTTCTATCACAGGATCGGTAAGTTTGCCTAAAGATGTGGTGCTTATCCCACCACATGCCTATGTGGATGGGCATTATTTTGATTTTAAAAACGATGTTAAATCCATTGTACGATCATCCCAAAAAGAAAAAGTGTATATGTATGATATGAGTGGCGAGAGTTTTGCGGTAAAACTTGCTCGATTTGAAGGCATTGATTCACCTTACAGTTTACGCAGTTATTTAAGTTATTCGATTTTAGAAGATGGTAAAGCCATTGTTAAAACTACGGAGCAAAAATTTTATGCTGCCCAGCTTTGGCAGACCGGTTCAGTAGCGCTTAATAATATTATTGAACTGTATAATAAGCGTGGAGACGTGCTGGCTGTTAAGGAAAAAAAGGGGCAGGAGGCTATGATCGTTGGGGGTGCCTTAGCATTAACTGCAGCAGCAGCAGCAATTGACCCGAAAGCAGCTGAATAGTTCCCAGGGCCATTTATTATGGCTATAGATTATGCTCGTCTAAGCTGTGCTGGATTAAATCATGCCGGTTACAGCTTAGACAAACAATAAGCCCGAATTATTGTTTAAGATATTGGATCCTTTTGTCCTCAAAGGCAAAAAAGCTGTATCACTTATTAAAAAAATCTATACATATGAAGTATCTTGCACAATTTATGTTGATCGTCTTTCTTTTTGTTGCTAACGAAGGTCGATCCTGTACACGCGTTGTTTATAAAGGACCTAATCAGACCGTTATCACAGCTAGAAGTATGGACTGGAGAGACGATATCGCGGCCAATTTATGGGTGTTTCCGCGCGGCGTAGCAAGAAGCGGGGAGGTCGGTCCACAGTCATTGCAGTGGACTTCACAATATGGCAGTGTTATTTCCAGTGCGTGGGACATTGCTACAGTCGATGGTTTAAATGAAAAGGGATTGGTGGCCAATGTACTCTGGCTTGTCGAATCTACTTATCCTAAATTTGATCCAGCGGGACCAAAAAAAGGTCTAGCAATCTCGGCTTGGGCCCAATATGTTTTGGATAATTTTGCGACCGTCAGTGAAGCAGTATCTGCTTTAAAGGATGAGCCATTTGTAATTGTAAGTGATTATATCCCGGGAACCACCAAATTTACGACCGTGCATTTATCGCTGTCAGATGCCACAGGCGACAACGCTATATTTGAATACATCAATGGGAAATTGGTTATTCATCACGATGCGGCCTATACTGTTATGACAAACTCGCCCGTCTTTGAAGATCAGCTGGCGCTAAACAGGTATTGGCAGGGAATTCCGGGAACCATCATGTTGCCGGGGACAAACCGAGCTGCTGATCGTTTTGTGAGGGCTTGCTATTACATTAATGCGATCCCGCAAACAGACGATGTGCGGCTTTCCGTTGCCAGTGTTTTCAGTGTGATCCGAAACTGCTCGGTTCCATTTGGAATAAGCTCGGAATCTGAACCTAATATTTCCTCTACACGGTGGAGATCGGTAGCTGATCAAAACAATAGAATCTATTATTTTGAGAATGTATTGGTTCCGGGAACACTGTGGGTAGATCTGGCTAAATTTGATTTAAAGAAAGGGGCTCCGACGATGAAGTTGGACATGAAGCAAGGGATGGCAATAAATGGCATTTCAAATAACCTGTTTAAGGCTGCCCAACCCTTTAAATTTATGGGCATTTAAATTAGAAAGACCGAATAAATTAGAAAGACCGAACCCGGGTTGTAATGGGTTCGGTCTTTCTTTTGTTTAGGATTTAGGAGATGTCCTATTTGACTGATGTTCCGTCTATAATCTCTTCATCCGCTTTGCTGATCAATTTGGTGTCTTGTTTTAAGTCGCCAAATATTTCGATCTGACCATCGATGCTGCGTCCTTTCTGTACAGGAATACGTTGTGTTTTGTTCGAAACAACAGCAATCACAAAACTTCCTTCGCCCGAAGTAAATACGGCTGATTTCGGTACAACAAAAGTACTATCCTGAGATGTTAAAGGCAATTCGACCTCTGCAACCATGCCCGGCAATAACTTGTTGTCGGTATTGTTAATGTCAATTTCTACCCGTTCGGATCTTAACCGGCTGTCCAAGGCACCCGATTTACGAGCGATCTTACCCGAGAAGGTTTGCCCAGGCAATGATTTGACAGTAAATTGTAAGGGCTGGTTTTCGGTCAGGAAACCCGAATATTGTTCCGGAACAGCAACGGCTAACCTCAGTTTGCGTTGTTGCTGAATGGTCATGATGGGCATTTCTGAACCACGGCCAGCAGGACCAACATAGGCGCCCTGATTGACATTTCTTGTTGCGATTACACCGTCGAAGGGGGCTCTGATTTCCAAATAGTTCAACAGGTTTTGTACCTCTGCGTAGGCGGATTTAGCGGCTTGGTACTGCGCAAAATCAGCATTCTTTTTTGACTCAGCAACCTCAAGATCCAGTCTAGCCACCGTTCCCTCTACTTTGCTGGTTTCAAAGAGTCTGTCGTAAGTGCTTTTTGTAGCCATATAGACCGCTTCTTGCGATTTGAGCCGCGATTTGGCTGCTGAAAGCTGCGAACTCAATTCGGGAGCCTCCAATACAGCCAATAGCTGACCGGCATGCACCTTACTTCCGATGTCCACGTTAAGACTTTTGACGTAACTGCTGACCTTAGCGTAAATCTCGACCTGCTGGAATCCCGTGATTTCTCCAGGGATCTGCATTTTATTTGTTAATTTCTGTTTGGTGGGTACAAATGTCTCCATTGCCGGAGCTGCAGCTTCGGGACTTTCTTTTTTTGCATTTTCCTCGGCAGCCGAATGGCATCCTGTTAAGGATGCGATCAGACCGGCGATAGCTAATATTTTGAACAAATTATTTTTCATGTTTTATAGATTATACTGCTTTTACGATAAAGGTTTTAATGCCGCAATATAGTGTTTACTTTCTTTGTCTTCAGGATCTAATGAGATCGATTGTGTACTGCTTTTTTCTTGCGCCCAAGCAAATATAAGCGGTAAGATGACGAGTACGGCAAAAGTCGAAAACAGTAATCCTCCAATTACGGCTCTACCGAGTGGTGAAACCTGTTCGCCACCTTCACCATGACCAATGGCCATAGGGAGCATACCCACAATCATGGCCAAACTGGTCATGATAATAGGCCGAAGTCGTAAGGATGCTGCCTCACGGGCTGCAGCCAGCGCATCGCCATTATGCCGACGGATATGTTCAGCATTGGTGATGAGCAAAACAGCGTTCGCAATGGATACACCCACCGACATGATAATCCCCATGTAAGATTGTAAGTTGAGGGTAGATCCGGTTAACAACAGCAGAAGCAATGAGCCCAGCACAACCGCAGGAACTGTGGTGAGAACAACCATAGAAACTTTGAACGACTGAAAGTTAGCTGATAGCATCAAAAATATGACGATGATGGCCACAGCTAAACCCGATTCGAGGCTGCTCATGGTTTCTGACAATACTTTTCCAAGTCCTATTTGCTCGATCGACAAGCCGCGAGGAAGTTCACCAAGGGCTTTGATACTACGCTGTACATCCTTAGAAGCTGTTTTTAAATCGGTATGATCAATATTTGCTGTAACTGATACATAAGGCATTGCACCTAAATTGTCGTTTTCGCCATAGGTGAAGGACGGTGTGATCGTTGCAACGTCGCTCAGTATTGGTCGCGCTGAATTTTTCAATAAAGGGATTTCACCGATTTCTTTCTCATCTTTCATTTTATCGATGGGAACCTGAACTTGGACGTTGTATGACAGTCCAGCTTTTTCATCGATCCAGGTGTTTTTTTCGGTATAACGCGAAGAAGAAGTGGAAGCGATCAGCGATCGTGTTACTTCGCTGAGATCGATACCCAGTTGTGCAGCCCTGATGCGGTCTATCTTAATATCGTAAGAAGGGTATTTAATGGATTGCGCTAATTGCACATCTCTAAAATAAGGGATGGCTTTTAGTTCCTCGATCAATTTACCGGCGTACTTCTCGTTGTTCTTTTTGTTTTTTCCTGCTATCCGAACTTCAATAGGAGTGGGCGATCCCTGACTTAATACTTTATCTGTAAGCTCGATCGGTTCAAAGGATACCTGTACATCGGGAACTGCCGCTTTCAGGCGTTTCCGGTATTCATCACGGAAACTGTCCATATCGTGATGGTAGTCTTTCAGTGCAATCTGGAAAACAGCTTCATGTGGACCAGCCATGAAAAGATAGATCGGTGATACTGAAAACTGTCCGGGATGTTGACCGATATAGACAGAAGATATGCTGATATGTTCTTTCCCGACCAGTTTTTCCAGTTCGGCCAGCGCTAGTTTTGCTTTTTCTTCGGTGCGTTCGATACGTGTACCTTCAGCCGCACGGAGGCGCATTTGGAACTGACTGGAGTTAACTTTCGGAAATACATCCTGTCCGATTGTGGAAAGTAAAATGACAACAAGACTTATTGCTCCCAGCAGATAAACTACGGTAATGGTTTTCTTCCTTTTGAACAGACGGTCGATCATTTTCATGAATCTGTTTCTGAACCGTTCAAAAATACTCAGCTTTCCATCGTTGTTAAAGTCTTCCCGTTCCACCAATAGTTTCTTCTGATTTAGGGTATCCTGTTCAGATTCTACACTCAGTCCAGTTGCTGCGAATTGAGCTTCATCTGCATTTAAGCCCGCTGGTTCGGTCGCGTGTGGCGCTTTATGCGCATGGTCTTTCATAAGCCAGTTGGCCATGATAGGAACAAATGTCTGCGAAAGGAGAAAGGATATGATCATTGAAAATCCAATGGACAAAGCCAGGGGAAGAAATAACGAACCCGGGATGCCTGTCATGGTAAATGCCGGCGCAAATACGGCTAGTATACAGAGCAGGATCAATAATTTGGGTAAGGCGATCTCTTTACAGGCATCCCAGATAGCCAAGGCTTTGGGTTTACCCATATCCAGATGCTGGTGTATATTTTCTATCGTTACCGTACTTTCGTCGACCAGGATACCAATAGCCAAAGCTAGTCCGCTGAGGGACATGAGGTTGATGGTCTGCCCAAAGAGCTTTAGAAAGAGCACGCCGGAGATCACGGATATCGGAATGGTTAGGATAACGATCAACGCAGCTCTTCGATCACCTAAAAATAGGAGGACCATTAGTCCGGTGAGGATAGCGCCGATTGCACCTTCGGTAATCAAACTCTTTACAGAATTGATGACATAGACGGATTGGTCAAATTCATAGGATAGTTTGACGTCGTCGGGTAAATTTTCCTGAATTTTTGGTAAGGCTGCTTTTAAGTTTTGGACAACCTCCCAGGTTGAGGCATCGCCGGCTTTGGCAATACTGACGTATACGGAACGTTTGCCGTTGACCAAAGCATAGCCTGCGGTAACGTCGGCACCATCTTTTACGGTAGCAATATCGCCAAGGTAAAGATTTTGTACTCCACCTTTAAATAGCGGGATTTTTTCAAAATCTTTGACATCCTTGATGGTGTTGTTCGTTGGTGTAATGTAGTTTTTGTCCTGAATACGTACGTTTCCTGCAGGGGCGGTTTGATTGTTCAATCTTAGTGCTTCTACGATCTGATCGGGTGTCATATTGTGGCTCCGCATTAAATCGGGATCAACGTTTACCTCAATTGTACGTGGACTTCCCCCAAAAGGAGGGGGCGACAATAAACCGGGGATTGACGTAAACGATGCCCGGACATAGACGTTGGCCAGATCTTGTAGTTCATTATTGGACCGTTTGCTACTGCTCAATACCAGTTGGCCTACAGGAAGGGAGGAGGCATCAAAACGAATGATGAACGGCGGTTGTGAGCCTGGAGGAAAGGAGGCCTGGATCCGATTGGCCAGGGCACTCAGCTCGGCTGCAGCCTGTGCCATGTTGGTGTCTTCGTAATACGATACTTTCATTAAGGTCAGCCCTTGAATATTCTTGGTCTCAATAGACTTGACCCCATTGGCAAAAAGAAGGATATTGACGTAGTTTTTGGCAAAATAAGATTCCATTTGATCCGGCGAATAGCCACCAAATGGATGGGCAATATAAATAACCGGAAGGTTCATTTTTGGCAGGATATCCACCTTGATCGATCGAACGGCACCTATGCCAAAGACAATAAGTCCCAATACGAGTACGAGGATAGATATTGGCTTGCGTAAGGCAAAACGTATTAAATTCATGTAATGTTATTTATAGTTCTTTGTTGAAAATATCAAAATCTCCCGCAGCGGCGGCTTTTAATAAAAGCGACTGCCAAAGATTGATGTGAACGATCTCACGATCGGTTTCGGCTCTATTTAGTGTATAAAGGGTCTGCGTCACATCGACAAGCGTCGCTAGACCGTTTTTATACATTGTCATTTTTTGATTGTAAGCTTGCTGGGCTGCCGACACTTGTCTCGGAGCTTCTAGATCACTTTTTCGGGCCAATTGGATTTTCACATCAGCGGCATCCAGCTGTGCTGTCAATTGGGCTTCGGCAGTTTGGTATTCTTCTCTTAGCGCATCATTCGTAAAGCGCTGTGCACTGATTTTTTTATTGATGCGCGCAATCGAAGTCAGATTCCAGTTTATGCCCAATCCCAAGAGATAATTTTGCCGACTGGGACGAACCCCTTGCCAATAATTTGTGCTATATGCTTGTAAATCCGTAATGTAGTCGCTCTTAAAACCAGATCCTCTGGTCTGAAAGACCCCAAAGGCGCTTACAGTGGGAAGATACTCTTTCGTTGATAGTTTCAACTGTTGTTCGCCAAGTTCAATTTTACTTTTATAAAATTGCAGAATAGGATTACTTTCAATCAGATTGGGGGAAAGTGGAGTTAGCTCGACGGGTGTTTTCTGGACGAGCAAGGTGTCTATTTGCAGGTCTTTTGCTGGTATTCCCATCAGTACTGTCAATTTGTTGTTTTGCTCTTTGACATTTTCGCTGGCCTGGTTGAGGCTGATTTTAGCGCGTGAAACTTCCGCTGAAGCTAGCGTAGAATCCACTCCGGGTAATATTCCATTTTTTACTTTGGTGGCAGCAATATTTAAAAATACCAGTGCACGATCCAGATTCATCTGTTGATTTTTTTCCAATCGTTGACTGGCCAATAAGTTGAGGTAAGCTGCAGCAATCTTGACTTTATGCTGGAACTGTTCCTGACCGAGATCGGCCTGTAGTCGTTTGGTATCGGATTTGGCCAATTCGATACGTTCTTTTTTTCGTCCAAAGGTGTAAATGTCCCAATTGACATTGGCTAAGTAAAGCGCACCAAATGCGGCATTCCAATTTTGTTCTGGAAGGGCAGCTCCCGAAGAAGCTACACCCAGCCCACCAAATCCATACAGTGGACCATTTTGTCCGTTGACTGTTCCAAAGTCCTGTTGGGCTACGATGTTCAGATTGGGCCAAAAGTCGCGTTTGACTTGTTCATTGGTCTGCAGGGAGGACTGGAGATAATATTCCTTTGCCTTGATATTTCCATAATTTGCAATACCCTGTTCTACGGCATCGCGAAGCGTAAGCTTCTGAGCGAAGGAAGAGGAGGTCGCAAGTGATACAGCCAATGACAGCACTAAATTCAATTTCAGCATAGGTTATCTATCATTTTATGGACACGAAGATAGCGATGAGATGAACTGTGATGTCCCTTTAAAATGATCTATAGCGTTTAAAAGTGACCAATTTAATTCGTCATTTATTTTTCTGCTGTTATAAACTTAAAACTTTTACTTTGTAACAGATTTTTAACAAAAAAAGGATTATGAGAAAGGTTTTGGAGAACAAGATCATACAGGAGATCGTGCTATTGGTCTTTTCGTTTATCCTCTTTACTTTGAACGATTGGATTTTGATCTTGAGCTGGAAGGGATTTTTGATGGGCGTGTTCTATTTCTTGATCCTATATGCGCATGCGCAGTTGAATCGCTTTTTTTTATTGCCCTTGCTGCTCAAAAAGAATAAACCCCTGTTGTACGTTCTGGCGTCGGTGGCAACCCTGTTGGTTTTTTCACTTATATTGAAAGAGCTAACGGATAATGTAATCTACAAGAATTGCTTTCTCTATAAGAATCTTGTTCAGAAAACGTTCCATTATCAATTTGGTGTATTATTGGGCTCGTTGATCTGTATATTGGGTAGTATCCAATTTATTGAATTTTATCGCTTTCAGCGTGTGAAGACCCGACGTGAACTGCTTTCCAATCAGACGCAATTATCGCATTTAAAAAAACAGCTCAATCCACATTTTCTATTCAATACATTGAATACCATTTATGGTATTAATCTGAAGTATCCGGAACGTACGTCTGAATTGATCATCAAAGTTTCTCAGCTTCTCCGTTATCAGATGGAGAGCAGCGATCGTGAATTTGTTGCGATGGATGATGAGATTGATTTTATTTCAAGTTATATCGAGCTGGAGCGCGAACGATTAGGTTACCGAACAAAAATTGAATTTGATTATCAAAAAGAAGAAGATATCAATTATCAGATAGCGCCAATGCTATTGATTACTTTCGTAGAAAATGCTTTTAAACACGGAACCTGCAGTATTGAAGATTGTTTTGTACATATTTCGATCAAGATTGAAAAAGGGAACTTATATTTGCATGTACGGAATTCTGTTCCCGTTAAGAAAAGGAATGTTTTTTCGGCGAAAATAGGTTTGGAAAATACAATAGCGCGATTAAAGCTTTTGTATCCTAATCGGTATACATTAACGACAAATTCCAAGAAAGAGGAGTATGAGGTGTCATTGGTTATAAATCTTTAAACAATGAATAAAAATAGCTGTATCGTGGTTGATGACGAACCTGCGGCGCATTATGTACTGGTAAATTATATTGAAAGAAGTACTGATCTGCAGTTGGTCGCTCAATGTTATAATGCTTTTGAGGCATTGGAGTTTCTTCGGGAGAACAAAGTAGATTTAATCTTCCTGGATATTGAAATGCCCGAAATTAATGGGATGGAGTTTCTGAAGATGCTGGATAACCCACCCAAAACGATTTTGACAACAGCATATTCCGAATACGCATTGGAGAGTTATGATTACGGCGTTGTTGATTATCTGTTAAAACCTATTTCATTTCCCCGTTTTTTTAAGGCTGTTCAACGTTTTTTATCCTATAACACGGCTGTTTCGCCACAGGAAGAAGAACCCAAATCAATTAGTATACGCATGGATGGTCGTATTATTGACGTTAAATTATCGCAGATCGATTTTATCCAGAGCTTTGGCAATTACGTGAAAATTGTCACTCCTAGTCAGACATTTTTGACCGCAAGCACCACCCAGCAAATTCTCACGCAGGTGCCGGCATCAAAGTTTATCCGTATCCACAAATCTTACATTGCTTCGATCAATAAGGTGATCAAATATGAGCATGGTATGGTACAGATCAATAATACGTCCCTACCGGTCGGGATTACTTTCCGTCGCGAGTTACAGGAGCGGCTAGCCAATAAATAGCGCTAAGCTATGTCGTAATTCGATCAGGTATCGCCGTTCTTGTCAATTCACAGCATATCATGTCATAGCATATCATGTGAAGAAGAAAGTTCATTCATTTAGCTGGATGTGCTGATGCTGACGTTGGGCTTATGCAAGACCGGAAAGTTTACTGAATTGGCAATAAAACAATATTCACTTGCTTTTTGATGTAATTCAATGGCTTGTGCAATCATCGTTGAATCTTTTACCCGGACCGAAGGATTTAGCGTAACTTCTTTAAAACGGCCTTTTCCACTTTCTTCTTCAAGCATGATCGCTGTTGCATGGTCTACATATTCTTCTACAATAATTTTATTGACCGAGCAGAAATGCAGGTACCATAACATATGGCAGGAGGACAGGGAGGCAAGCAATAGCTCTTCGGGATTGTGTTTGTTGGGGTCTCCCAGGAACGCTGGATCCGAAGAACCTTCAATCTCGGCTTTGCCGTCAATGCTAATGCGATGGCTTCTTTCGTAGTTTTTATAATGATCGGTTCCGCTGCCGCGATTTCCTGTCCACGTAATTGTGGCGATGTAATTATGCTGTTTCATTTGAAAATAATCGTTTGACGCTGTTGGTGCTAATCTGAAAGCAAGTTAAAAAATATCCCTTTATCCTAAACATAAGCACAATCTCTTCTGCATAGAATTGACTTTCATATTATTTTTTTTGAGCTATTTTTTTTTATTTATAATATACTGATTGGTATTTTATTTGTAGGTTTGTACTGATTTTAATTAAATTCAATATTTATGAATAATACAGTGTATTCTATTGTTTTAAAATATACCTTTTGGTATTTTATTTTGTATTATGATTGGCGTATGTATTGAAATTTTTATCGTGCCTTTTGGATGGCAACTATGCGGGGCGTACTTGTAAGACCTTTTTTGGTCGTGAATAATTCTGTTAACTAAAAATAGTTCGTATATGGAACAATATGATTTGGTTGTCATTGGGTCTGGCCCAGGCGGCTATGTTGCGGCGATTCGCAGTGCCCAATTGGGGTATAAAACCGCACTTGTAGAGAAATATGATACATTGGGTGGTACCTGTACCAATGTGGGCTGTATTCCCACAAAGGCAATTTTGGATAGTACGCATCACTATCATGAAGCACAGCATCATTTTGCTGCACACGGGATTCAGGTAGCGGGGCTATCGGTGGACTTTGATCGGTTGTATGCGCGTAAAGATAAAGTGGTGTTGCAAAATACGCAGGGGCTGAATTTCCTGATGAAAAAGAATAAGGTTACGGTGATCCATGGAACGGCTTCTTTTGTCAATAATTCAACGGTGGAAATTGCTACGTCGGCGGGGGAGCGGCTGTCCCTTGGAGCAAAGAGATTTATCATCGCTACAGGTTCCAAGCCAGTGACAGTTCCGGGAGTAACCATAGATAAAAAACGTATCATCAGCTCAACAGAGGCGTTGTCCTTGCAAGAGAAACCAGATAAAATCGTTATTATCGGTGGCGGTGTAATTGGGGTAGAGATGGCATCCATATTCAATAGGCTGGGTTGTGAGGTCACTATTATCGAATATGCCGATCGTCTCCTTGCCAATATGGATCATGAATTGGGGGATGCCTTGAAAAAGATACTGCTGCATGATGGCATTAAAATTTTGCTTGAGCAGGCTGTTTACAAAACCGAAAATGTAGGCGCTGCGGCAAACGTTTTCTTTAAAGATCGAGCTGGTAACGAGCAGCAGTTACAGGCGGATTATATTTTGGTCGCTGTCGGGCGGAAAGCATTTACAGCGGGGCTTGGTTTGGAGAATACAGCTGTTCAACTAGACACCAGAGGTATGATCGTTACCAACGAGCAGTTACAGACGGCCGTTCCCCACATTTATGCTATTGGTGATGTGATCGGTGGGGCAATGCTGGCTCATAAAGCTGAAGAGGAAGCAATCTTTGTTGTCGAACATATGGACGGCCAAAAACCAAAGATACATTACGATCGGATCCCAAGTGTGGTTTATACCTGGCCCGAAGTGGCTTCCGTTGGCGCAACAGAAGAGGAGCTCAAAGCAAAGGGTATATCGTATACGATTGGGAAATTCCCGTTTTCCGCCAATGCCCGTGCCCGCGCGGGGATGGAAACGCAAGGTTTTGTAAAGGTGTTGGCCGATCCAAAATATGGCGAACTATTGGGAGTTCATATCATTGGAGCACGTGCCGCCGATCTGATCGCTCAAGGTGTTTTGGGCTTGGAATATGAAATCACCGCCGATAGCATGTCAAGGGTGTCTTATGCACATCCTACTTATTCGGAGGTCTTGAAGGAAGCGCATACCATTGCTTCGGGGCGGCCATCCGTAAATATATAAGTATCCTATGCGTCTTTTCGGCGAAGAACAAAACGTATTTCTTTTAGAAGAGCTAAGCGTATTCCCTTCGTAGAAAAGGCGCTGCTTGTCTATTTTTTTGGATACAAACATCAATTTATCTATGTTTGTTCTGTATCATCCTTTAATTTATGGACAAACAGCTATTGTTGGACAGTATTCAGAAAGAGATCGATCTCACGGAAGATGAAATCGTACGCCTATTGGCTGTTGTGAAATCCAAAAAAGTGAAGAAGAAACAATATTTGCTGTTGGAGGGCGATCTGAGCAGGTATGCTCTTTTTGTCGCTTCGGGTTGTCTAAGAAGTTATTGCGTGGATGAAAACGGCTTTCAGTATATTCAACAGTTTGCTCCCGAAGGCTGGTGGATCGGCGATATGTATAGTTTGGTAACCGGAAAACCGGGCAACTTATACATTGATGCGGTATTTGAATCTGAGGTATGGATGATTTCCAAAGTAGACCTGCATCGGCTCTATCAGGAGATTCCGAAACTGAATGTCTATTTTCGGATACTTGCCGAAAATGCATTGGTTTATTATCAAAGTCGATCGATGGAGAATCTCCGTTTAGCTGCCAAAGAACGTTACGAAAAGTTCTGTACACGTTATCCTACATTGATCGACTGTCTTCCGCAGAAACAAGTTGCAGCATATATTGGCGTTACGCCCGAATTTTTAAGCAAAATGCTGCATCAATAGTGGAAATCGAGCTATCGGCAAGAAATTGCCCAGTGATCTACCATTTCTCTTTTAACAGCGTTTCCAATTGACTAATTTCCTCCTGATACATGGTTTTCTTTCTCGTTCCAAAGTAAAGTATATTCTCCACGGGAGAAGTCCCTTCCCAGATTAGTTTTATTTTTCCGGATGCAAGTGCTTCGGCACAAAGGAAGTCGGGAACAATGGAAAAGCCAGTATTGTTGCTTAAACAGCGTATAATTGAACTGATATTTGGAACGATATAATTGGGACTGAAGTCCGGATGTTCGCCAAAGTGTGTCGACCAATAGTTTTTTAAATGATCCATATCGGCAGCCGTGCTATACCACAATTGTTTTTTCAGGAGCTGGGCTGCTTCCTTAATTTTATTGTCGCGCAGCAGTGACTCGAGTGTGGATGTGTCGGTCTGACAACCTGCAATCAAGACAATGCGTTCTTTTGAGAAAGCCTCGTATTGTAGATTCTGCTGGTTTCCTTTTTGAGGCGTAATAATAAGATCCAATAAACCATTATCAAGATCTTGCTGCATCTGAGGATATTCTCCAAATTTGATAATTAAATTAAAGGGAAGCTGTGCAATATGTTCTTCCAGCGTGTATTGAAAGGTCTCAAAACACATTCCGATACTAATTGTGACACGTTCGTCCAATGCACGCTTGTGAAAATGCTGTTCACCGGTTTCTAGTTTTTTAAGTGGGTCAATAACATAGTTGTACAAGATTTTCCCCTTTTCGGTCGGCACCATTCTTCGCGCAGATCGATCAAAAAGCTTGTGGCCGGTAAAGGCTTCCAGGGAATTCAGATGTAGGCTGACACCAGGTTGAGAAATAAACAATTCCTGTGCCGCTGCAGATAATGTTCCGGTTTCATAGATTGCCATAAATGTACGAAGCCATTCTAAGTTCCATTTCATAGTTATTATTTTTATGATACAAATATACAATTTAAATTATTTGTATGATTTAAAAATATGATAGAAATTTGTGTTATCAATAAGAAAAATTATAGAAATGAAAATATTTATTATCAACGGCGGACAGAAATTCGCACACTCGGGTGGTTCTTTCAATACCACAATAACAAATTGGACTGTTGAAACATTGGCTGAAAATGGACTTGAAACAAGGGTAACCAATATCAATGATGATTTTGATCCAATGGTTGAAGTTGAAAATTTTAAATGGGCAGACATTATCGTTTACCATTTTCCTGTATGGTGGTTTCAGGTTCCGAACCGTCTGAAGCTCTATATTGATGAGGTTTTTACGGCGGGTCACAACAACGGTATCTATAAAAATGATGGTCGTTCACGTAAGAATCCGGCTATTAATTATGGTACCGGAGGTTTGATGCATGGTAAAAAATACATGGTGACTTCGAGCTGGAATGCTCCAGAGACAGCCTTTACAATGGAAAATGAGTTTTTTGATCAGCATTCCGTTGATGCCGGTGTTTTATTCGGTTTTCACAAGATGAATCAATTTGCAGGATTGGAACATCTGGGAAGCTTCCATTTTCATGATATGGAGAAGGGTGCGTCTCAAGAACGTGTCGACAATTACGAAAAGGAATATAAACAATATTTGGAAGAGGTCTTCCATTTGGAAACTACGTTAAACTAAAAATTTATTGATCGATAAATCGCTTTATCCATGGCGTTATTGCGATGAAAAGAGTAAATTACCACAATAAAAATCAATAACATGAAGGTATATTTAACCGCAATTTTAAAGGCAGTTCCCGCACATCGGGAAGAAGTATTGGCATTATTGTTAGAAATGGTCGAAGCAAGTAGAAAGGAAGCAGCCTGTATACAGTACGATCTGCATCAGGTAAATAGTGATGAAAACCAGTTTATCTTTTATGAAATCTGGGAAGATCAGGCGGGCTTGGATGCGCATAATCAACAACCTTATATTGTCGCATTCGGAAAAGTTGCCGGTGAAAAATTGCAGGAAGCGCCTCAAATTATATTAATGAATAAAATCGCTTAATTTACAATGTGGCCTGTAAGGACCGTATTGAAAAGATAGCAAAGAATATCATGTAGTGGATGACGTGTACAGGCGGAAGATATTAACTATAATTGAAGTATTGGTGGGTACCAAAATCATTTGTGTTGCCTTGAATAAGCTTGTTTTATTCTGATTTAGTGACGCGAATGATTTTGTTGGTACCTTGCTGAACAGCGACATCGACTTTATTTCGTTGCGTGTAGCTCTGTTGTAGGAGGTTCAATTTTTTGGCCAGTTGACCATCCTGATTGTCTAGCCAGAAGGTCGCAGCCATAATACCAATTTGAACTCTATAACTGGAATCAGTTTCCGGAACAAGCTGCTCAATAACCTGATGTTGATACCAAGTCAGATTTTTGTTTTCTTTTTGGGAAACACAGGCGTGTAGGAAAATTGCCAGAAGGGCTAGATAGCCCATTTTTAAAAGTTGACCGCGTCTTAGGTTCATCAATAGTTTTTTTGTGTTACACCAAATCTACTATTTTTTATCCAACGAATGAATTACTGCTGTAAATTTTTACGCTCCTGTTTAGACAGAAACCCTTCATTTACTTATTAGACTTCTCGTGTATGCACATTCAAGTAAATCTAAAAATGTATGAAGTTTGCTGTTCATTTCGCGGTAATCAAAAGTCTGAATTTCTTCAGGTGATTGCACAAATTGGAGCGATTGGCTTGAAGAAAGAGATCTTCTTCTGCATCTATCAAGAGCCGGACGACTTCAGTAGTAAGTTCCATATGGCATTGAAATCCGTAGACGAGATTTGTATAGCGAACAATTTGCCGAGGGCAGCCTACGCTGCTTGCTAAGATTTTACTTTCAGGGGTAAGTCCAGGCATATCGTTGTGCCAATGTCCGACCGGTAATGGGCTGCCAAAATGTGCTATTTTGCTGTCGTTTATTCCTTCTTCTGTGAGCGTGATGGGGAAAACTCCAATTTCTTTTTGTGGACTATGTCTGTACGTTGCCGACAGCGCTTCGCCAATCAATTGTGCGCCCAAACATATACCAACAACCGCCTTGCCGGTATCAATACATCGGCGGATAAAAGCGATTTCGGCCTTAGCGTCAAAATAAGGGTATTCGGATGGGGATGAATCTGGGCTTTGAGGTCCGCCCATAATGATCAATACATCGATGGAATCTATTTCCTTTGGAAGGGGATCCTGTTGATAAACATGGGAGAAAGTAACTGAATGTTGCTGTTTTTCTGCCCAGGTTAAATAGGCCCCGGGTGCTTCAAAAACTTCGTGTTGTATAAAATGTATCCGCATCGTTTTTTTTGTTAGTTGTGTTCGTTCCAGTAATAACTATCTGGTGTAGGACGTTGTCCAAAAATTGCCGTGCCTACTCTGACAATCGTAGCGCCTTCCGCTATCGCTATCGCTAAATCTCCGCTCATGCCCATCGACAATTCTTGCATCGATACACCGGGAATAGCTAGGGCTATAATTTGTTGTTGAATTTGTTTGAGCAATTTAAAACAGGCACGTACCTGTTCGGCCTCGGCACTCAATATACCGATAGTCATCAGTCCTTTAATCTTTAGTGTGCTTAATGTTGCTATTTGCTGAACCAGGCCGATTACTTCCCCTGGCGCAGCGCCGTACTTGCTCTCTTCGAAGGAAGTATTTACCTGAATGAGTACTTCCATGGTTTTGTCTTCTTTTAAAAGTCGCTGATGCAATTTTTCGGCGAGATCTATACGATCGATCGAATGGATGCAGGATACGTTGCATTTGAGCAGATCCTTGATCTTATTGGTTTGAAGATGACCAATAAAATGATTGACATGGGGAACAGCGTTTAAATACTCAAATTTGTCTTTCAGTTCCTGCACTTTATTTTCAGCAATTAGGGTTTGACCAGCTTGCAGCGCGATTTCTATACGTTCGGCAGGTACGGTTTTAGTGGCCAGCAATAATTTTACCTCGCAGGGATCGCGACGGTTTGTTTTGCAGGCTTCGTCTATACGTTGTTGTATGACCTGTATATTTTCTGCTATAAACTCATGCATGTGGTTGTACTGTTTTTTTCATCATGATATCTATTTGTTTATCGTCACCCAGTTGAAAAATATGCTGGTCGAATGCGGCAAAACCATTTTTCTGATAGAAATTGATTGCCCGCAAGTTTTTTTCCCAAACACCAAGCCAGATAAATGAAGCTGCTTTTATTTGAGCTAAGGCTAATGCTTTTTCAAACAATAACTGTCCCACTTTTCTACCCTGAAATTCCTGTAATACATAGATGCGCTCGATTTCTAATGCCTGCGGGCACTGTTGTTCGGTCTGGGCCTGGCCGGTATTTACTTTTAGGTAGCCAATAACATCATTTTTCAAGACAGCGAAGTAAAATTCAGATTCGTTATCGCAGAGCTCGGACAATAATTTTTCCTTTGAAAACCCTTCGGCTAGATAGGTCTTCATATTCTCTTCGGTATTCGTGTCTGAAAAGGTCTGAATAAATGTTGCTTTTCCTATTTGCTGCAGCAGGTCAATATCTGTTAGTTTTACCTGTGTGATTTCTATGTCAGTGTGCGTGTTCATTTTTTTTCGTTACTTATTGATCCATTTTTCATTGCTGCGGCAATATTTCTTTCGAGCTCATTGTCGCTATTTTTTAGAAAATCACGGATACGCTGTTTTTCTGTTTCACTTTTATTTTGACTTAATTTTTTTTGGCCCTGTAAATCTGTAACGACAAGTTCGAAGGCGACGATACCCTGCATCATACCACTTTTAAAACGATCGGAAAGGCTTTCCCATTGTGTTAAATAGGCTTCGTCGTAACTCCGGATCATCTGTTCTAGGGCTTTACTTTTTGCTTTTTCGTCTGTAAGGATGGATGCAAGGCCATAGGCATGTACAGCGATGTAATCCCAGGTTGGCACACTTTCTTCCTTGTCATAGTGTTGTGGTGAGATATAAGCATGTGGTTCGGAGAAAATAACCAATGACGGCGTATTTTCGATATAATTGGCTTGTTCGTTTGCACGAGCGAAGTGTGATGTTAAAAGCAGCTGATCTTTATCTGTACGGATGTGGAAGGGGAGCTGTGTGGCTATTGGAATCCCCTCTTTAATCGATACAATGGTCGCAAAACTATATTGTTGCATAAATTCAATCTTTTCTGCGTAATCTTCGAACTGGAAATGTTTGGGTACATACATGCAAATAGCTATTTCTTGATTTTATCCAAAATTACAGCCAATAGATGCAACTGAGCTAGTCCAATTTGAATAATGTAGCTGGTCCAGTGTTCATTTATTGCGCTTGCTTAAGTATATTTACGCTGAAAGATAAGCAAAGAAAGGTGCCAGAAATGGAAAAATATGTGTTAAGAATATTCTTTGCAGTAATCAGCTAAAAATTGTGCTTTCAGATCAGTTATTGTAAGAGCTGTTGGGCATTTTTGGATTATATTGTTGTACATGGTCAACTTTAGCAAATATGTGTGGGCCATTCATTTCAATTCCTGCGGCTAGAAAGTCATCTAAGATCGATTGAAAAATTTCAGACTTTGCCAGTTCAATTTCACCAGATTTAGCGATGTATACATTCAGTTCATAGAGGACATAGAAGTCGTCTAATTTTTTTTGTAAGACGAATGGCGCGGGGTTAAGGTTGACTCTTTTTATTCGGGGTGGGATGTTCAGGAGCAATTCGTGTATACGTTGCCAAGGTTCTTCATAACCGACTGTCAATTCCACCTGAAAGCAGATTCCATCTTCTGAGAAGGTTGAATAATTGACGGTATTTCCGGAAAGTACCGAGGAATTGGGGATGGTAATTTCTTCATTTTTTATCGTTCGAAGCCTTGTTACCAGGGGTGATTTTTCGATAACAACGCCTGTTTTATCGGCGATGGTAATACGGTCTCCGATACGGAAAGGACGCATATAGGTGATCACAAGTCCCGCTATGATATTGGAAATTGCAGAAGATGATCCTAAAGAAAATAGGACACCTATAAATACGGATATTCCTTTAAAGATATCTGAATTTGCACCGGGTAAATACGGGAATATGAGCACCAGTGTGAAGGCTTGGAGCAGAAAGCGAACAATCGTGAAGGTAGGCATGGCAAAATCGCGATGAAAGCCATTAACCTCTAATTTGCCTTTGTCAATTTCGCTAAAGATATACTTTATGAATCGAACGGCATAACGCATAACAACGAGTATGACAAATACGGTAATCAGATTTGGAATATAATCCCAAATTGCCAAAACTGCAGTCTTCAGGGGTTTTGTGAAGAGTCCAATGAGATTGGATGCCCAGCTCTGTGTAAATGGAAAAACACTGAAGACAATCGGCAGCATGATAAAGGCAATGAGGACGATCAAGCCCCAACGTAAAATATTTATTGCATTAATAAACATCCGTGTTTTTTGTACCGAAGTGACAAGGACATAATTTTTGATCTTAATGTCTTTGATCCGTTGTGTTCTTTCCGTTAATATACGTTGCGTACCATATTTTTTCAACTTGTTTATCAATAGAATCAATATCGAAAAAACGACGAGAATGAGAAATACAAGCCCAATACGGGTAAGAAGTTTTGTAATGCTATTATCTGCACGTTCCGTTGTGATTGAATCCTGAATTCTTTTTAGGTAGTTTGCCGCAATCTCTTCTTTACTTTTTCCTTCAAGAAGAGCATCGAGTTCTGTGACGGAAGTTATGACGAGATCTTTGTAAACGATGTCGGCACTAATTTCGCTGTTTTCGATTTTAAACGAATCTACTTTCACAAAATCGTCTTCATATAGATTATGGATTCTGCTGACCACATTGTAAGCTCGGTCTTTGGCTAATGATGATCCAAGTTTATTATAGATATAGAAGAGGGTATCCTGAAATGGCGCGACTGCATATCTTTTGGTGTTTTTTTTGATGGAGTCTACTTTAACTTTCAGCTGCTGCTTCCGAAGGTTATTTTCTTCGTCAAACTCATTCAGCTGCTGTTTTAAATTTTCCTTTTTGGGGCTATTTTGACTTTTAAGATCGGCAATTTCATTCTGAAGCTTTACCCGTTCAAGAGAGTCATTAATTTGCTGTTGTCTAATTCCGTTCAGTAAGGAACTCAGATCCAATTCTTTTTTATTGACCGAATCTGTTTCTTGTGCATAAAGCTGTGTGCTCGTTGAAAAAAGACAAGATATGGTCATTAAGAAATAAACGTAAATACTTCTCATCGTGTTGTTGGTAAAATTGAATGCCGATGTTTATTAGGTCATTTTGCACATAACGATCGGACGGGTTCTCAAAGATAATAATTATCTTGATTAGATGGCAGCATGTCAAATATGATATAAATTGAAGGTAAAATGATACGATGCGACAGCTGAATTTAAATTATTCCAACTTTCTTTGTTAAAACGATTGGGCATAAGTTCAATGCGGAAAACTATGTAGCTAATTTATCCAAAAAATATGATTAAACCTTTTCAAAAATCTATTCATGCAATGAACAAACTCGGGAAGATAGGTCTCTGCTTTGTTTTGGCCTGTGCTTCTACTGTTTTAGAAGGACAAGCCCAAGAACGCAAAGCTCCGGCTTATCCATTGATTACGCACAACCCCAATTTTAGTATATGGTCCATGACTGATCAGCTTCATGCGTCGACAACGAAACACTGGACAGACGCTGATCATTCGCTGTTGGGCTTAATTGATGTTGATGGTAATATTTATCGTTTTCTTGGCAAAGAAGAGCCTAGTTATGCGGTTATTCTACCGACTTCGGAAGATAAATCGTATACGGTACAATATACTGAATCAAAACCTCAAGGCGGCTGGGAGTCTTCCGCTTATAAGACGAATGCATGGAAATCGGGACTTGCACCCATCGGTGATGATGCGCAACAGGTAAAGACGCTTTGGAAATCGGACGATATCTGGGTGAGACGTGAGTTTTCCGTAGCGGATCCGAAGGGCATCAATGAGCTGTTTCTAAAACTCAATCATGATGATAATATAGAAGTATTTTTGAATGGGAAGAAGGTTTACGAAAAGATAGGTTGGACTAACAGCTTTCACTATTTACCGATTGACAAGGCGAATTTGAAGGCCGGGCAAAATCATATTGCCATCCATTTGAAGAATAGTGCTGGCGGTCGTTACCTGGATTTTGGTTTGGTCGACAGGCTTAAAGAACGTGGACCGAAAATTCAGGAAGCCGTGCAAAAAGATGTGGAAATAACAGCGACGCGTACGGTCTATAATTTTCAGGCCGGTAAGGTGGATCTGAAACTAAGCTTTACGTCGCCTTTGCTTATGGATGATCTGAATTTATTGGCTCGACCGGTAAGCTATATCACGTATAACGTAAAAGCAAACGATGGCAAGCAGCATGCGGTTAAAGTTTTTCTAAGTGCATCCACAAATATTGCGGTGTATAAGCCTTCACAGGAAGTAACCGCCGAAAAATATGAAACGGCAAAATTGTCGGTACTAAAAGCGGGAACGGTCGAACAGCCTATTTTGCAGAAAGGTGCCGATGATATGCGGATAGACTGGGGGTATTTTTATGTTGCTTCACCAAAGCAGGATAAAACGCAACAGTTTATTAGTCCGAGGGGCGGAGCCGTCGACGCCTTTAGAAAGGGAACAGCGACCGCTGCAAAAACTGTTAAGGGTACCTCACTTGCGCTGAACACGGTCATTCCGTTTGGCAATGTGGGGGCGAAAGCGGAGGAGCGTTTTGTTGAGGTGGGCTACGATGAAATTTATGCGATTCAGTATTTCAAAAATAACCTGCGACCATGGTGGAACAATTCTGGCAAAGAAACGATGGAAAATCAGCTTACTTTGGCTGCAGATGAGTATCGTAATGTGCTCGATAAGTGCGTCGCATTCGACAAAGCGGTTTATGCGGATGCGCTAAAATCGGGTGGAAAAGAATATGCACATCTTAGTGTGCTAGCTTATCGCCAAAGTATAGCAGCACATACCTTGGTGAAAAGTCCACAAAATGAATTGCTATGGCTTTCCAAAGAAAATAATAGTGGTGGTTTTATCAATACGGTGGATGTCACTTATCCTTCAGCACCATTGTATTTGATCTATAATCCGGAGTTGTTGAAAGGGATGTTAACTGGAATATTTTATTTTAGCGAGAGCGGTAAATATCCGTATCCTTGGGCGGCTCACGATTTGGGTACGTATCCATTGGCCAATGGTCAAACCTATGGCGAACCTATGCCTGTGGAGGAGTCGGGCAATATGATTATTTTAACTGCGGCAATCGCGAAAGTGCAAGGGAATGGGGACTATGCCAGGAAGCATTGGAAAACATTGACAACTTGGGTAGATTATCTCGTTAAAGATGGCTTTGACCCTAAAACGCAGCTCTGTACAGACGATTTTGCTGGCCATCTTGCACGAAATGCCAATTTATCTGTTAAAGCTATTGTGGGTATTGCCTGTTATGCGCAGCTAGCGGAGGCCATTGGTGAAACTGCAATCGCAAAAAAATACCGTGCAATTGCCGAGGAAATGGTCCCGAAATGGATGGAAATGGCAGATGCGGGCGACCATTACGCGCTGACATTTGATGATAAAAATACCTGGAGTCAAAAATATAATTTGATCTGGGACAAAGTGTTGGGATTGAATCTGTTTCCTCAAAAAGTGTATGATACGGAAATTAAGTATTACCTGACCAAGCAAAATAGATTTGGTATACCATTGGATAGCCGTAAGGCCTACACCAAAAATGACTGGATTCTTTGGACAGCATCATTTGCTCCATCAAAAGAAGCATTTGAAGCTTTGGTGAAACCAGTCTATAATCATGCGATTCAAACGGAATCCCGTGTCCCATTAAATGATTTTTATGATTCGACTACGGGGATCCGTGAAAACTTTAAGGCGCGTAGTGTTGTTGGAGGTTTTTACATGAAACTTTTAGCGGATATAATGAAACAAAAATAAATAATGCCAATGAGCAGGGGAAGAACCTGCAATGAAATTTAGTTTGTGTTTAGTTAATAAGACGGCGGGCAATTATAGGATTGCTCGCCGTTTGTTTATCAGGTTATGCGTTTCAATGCTTCGCATGATATTTTCACAATATCCTCATGTCTGACGCGATGTTTTTTTTCTAGAAATTTTCCATGTACAGTAATTGCCTGCATAGTGATGAGCCGGTCAAGCTGCTTGGATGATAGTTTTAAACAGTTACGAATGACGGTAGATAGTTTGAGCTGAAAGCTGAATGCATAGATAACTTTGAAGGATAAGGTGTCTTCATTTGTGCTGTGCAAATTTTCAATGAACAGCTGTTCATACTGTATTTCATATTTGATGGTATCGAAATCTGCTTCAACATTGTTCTTTTTTCTGATTTCTGTTGAAAAAGCGTATTGCCATGCTAGTTCCCTGTTGTTTTCCTGAAATCTATGAAACAGTTCCTTATTGATGGATTCGGGGCTGGTACGGGAAATAATGGTCATATTGTAGGTGTTATCACATTTGATACATCTATAAATCAACCAAACGTCGATATTTTTTTTCTGTGCATTCATTCTGAACTTTTCACTGCAGTAGAACCTATCACTATCGCAATGGCTGCAGGATCTTTTGAGAAGGGGAGTGCTGTGTGCTTTGACCTCCCAGATATATTCTTTTCGCATGAGTTGTAGTCGCGCTTAATATTCTTTATTTGATTTTTGATATTATCGACGATATTGGAAAGGATGGGATGTGGTATTTTAAATACTGAAATAGCATAAAATACTCTCCTGAGCTAACAATACCGAGAATAATAGGGTGAAATGAAAACCTGTTCGGATAGGAGTTATCCGAATAAAAGAATAATTAGCCTGTGGTTGTGAGGCTAAATTATGCGACTATAAATTTGAAAATTGTGTTCAAAACGCTATTTCGTTGGTTTATAAACGAATTTAATTAATTTAATTGATTTTCCATGGATATCGAATGAAATTGTGCTACAATTTATATCCTATCTTGATATTAGATGACAAGTTGAATGCGCTGTAGTTTGTTTAAATAATATAAATCGTTAATAGGTAATTGGGATAAGAAGTGTGACCGTGGTGCCGGCAATGGGGTCTTTGGTGGTCTGAACACTCGCTTTTTTTCCTAGCAATTGCATACGTTCACGACTGATTGTTCCAGAGAGTGAACGATGTGTAATTTCAGGAATGTCTGGATTGACTTTACCGCTATCTTTAATCGTCACCCGTAGGATATCTGCAGACAACGCAAACTGGATGTCAATACTACCATCGCCCGTTTCGAGGTTTATACCGTGCAGGATTGCATTTTCAACATAGGGTTGTATGAGCATTGGTGGTAGCATTACTGCACTTAAATCTTGATCTTCCGGTTGTGCGATGTGGTAATGAAAAGCATCTTCAAAACGCATTTGCTGTAAGATCAAATAGTTTTCTAAGGTTTCAAGTTCTTCATTTAAGGGAACGAGGCTCTCACGGCTTAATTCGAGATTGCTACGTAGTAGTCGACTGAAACGGTTCAAATATTTGATGGCATTTTCCTTCTTATCCAGGCGCATGAAGCTCTGTACAGCGGAAAGGGTATTGAAAATAAAGTGCGGTTCCATCTGTGTGCGCAACAACTGCTGCTGCAATAAGACCTTTTCTTTCTCTTGCCTGGAGCGTCGCTGACGAAAACTGTAATATAGGAAGAAAAGTATGATGATCAATAAAATAACCGCCAGGGAGGAAATGATCAGTCCTAAACGATTTTGTTGTAGCTGAAGCTTATTGATCTTGATATTTTCATTCAGTATACGGATAGACTGATCTTTCGCCTGGAGTTGATAAAGGGCATTCATTTCTGCGATCGCTTGTGTATTCTCCGACTGATAAATACCTTTTTGTAATTGCACAAGGTGATTCAATACGTCTATAGCTGCCTTATCTTTTCCTTGCAAGCGATAGACGGCTGCGAGACTGTTTTGAAATGTAATTTCGTTGTTGGGAAAGATTAATTTGGGAAACTGCGCTTTAAGTTTGCCTGCTTTTTGGATGAATTTTTCTCCCAATACCGGTTTATTTAGTGAAACATAGATTGCGGCTACATTACTGTAGTCTACGAATAAATTGTTCATCAATATAGAGGATGCTGTCTGTTGGTGCAAACGTTCATCTATTGTTATTTTTAGCAACTCATAATGTAAAATGGAATCCGGTTTCTTAGCCGTTTCATAGTATTGGATCTTCGAATCGTATAGAAAACTAATGTTGTATTTGTCTGGATTTTTAGCGTGTAATTCTTCGAGTTGATGAAGGAAGGGGGCAATATCTTCTGCTGGCCGCTGTAAGGTGTTCAGCGTCTGTATCATTTGTACCAAAACGCGTTGTCGGTTAATATGTCCTTCCGGCAGTGAATCAATTAGGGGGAGTACCGAACGATTCATCTTTTCTGCAAGGTTATACTGGAAGGAGCTCAAATTGTTTTGGGCAGCGGACAATAATATCGCTGATTTTGCTTCGGTTGACAGTCCAGCAGCGGTATCCGATAAAACAATCGTGGCGGCTTTGTTATAATAATAGCCCGCTTCGCGTTGTTTTGCTTCTATGCTACGGATATTTCCTATTCCATTGTAAATAAGTGCTTTGTATTTTGCGTTTCCAGTGGTGGGTTCAATGAGTTCAAGCGCCTGTTGAACAAAAAAAAGAGCCGAATCTTGACCACTCATAGCATAGAGTCGTGCCAGGTAATACTTTACACGGGCAGCGAGTACCGTGTCTTTTTTTACGGTGGAATTATGGTCTAACGTTAACCAGGCCTGTTTGATGGAATCTCCATTTGCTGCAGTTAATTTTTGGTCTTCGAGCGTTTTAATCTGTGCAGTAATAGCATCATAGTCGGGCGAGGGTGTGTCTTTCTTTCGAGCGCAAGCGATAAAAAACAAAGGCAGTAGTAGCCAAGGGAAAATGCGGTTCAGTGCGCTCATTTTTCTGGGAAAAGCTGATTTAAGATCGAGTTTTTTCTACGTGATGAAATTGGAATTTCCTCTTTGTTCTTTAAGACAATATATTCGGAACGATTGACACCAGAAATATGCGACCTGTTGACAAGATACGATTGATGGGTGCGTAAGAAATAAGGCTGTGGCAATAATTCTTCATAATATTTGAGGGGTTTAGAGATTAACTCTTTTGTACCATCATTTAAAAAGAAAAAAGTATAGGGACCGTCTCCTTTGCAGTAAACGATGTTGTGAACAGGGACGATACGTACCTGGTGTATGGAAGACAAGGCAATGCTTTCGGGAAGTTCACTGGCATGTAAAGCTTCTTGTGCCATTGATAAACGTTGCATCCATTGGGGATTGTTTTCGCTTTTACGCCGGTAACGTTCTAAGGCTTCGTTTAGTTCGGTTTGATCGACCGGTTTCAAGAGATAATCCAAAGCACCGTATTTGATGGCTTTGATTGCAAAATGATTGTAGGCCGTAATGAAAATAATATTCTGAGGAATAACGGTTAGCTTTTTTAGGATGTCAAATGCTGTACCATCACGGAGCTGAATATCCATGAGTATAACGTCTGGTTGTTTCTCTTCAATCAATTTTACAGCATTTGTCACCGTATCGCTCCAGCCAACAAGTTCAACGTCAGTTTCCTGTTGAACCAAATAGCTGATTTCTTTGCGTACGGCGGGTTCATCCTCGATAATGGCTACTCTAATCATTTATCAATACTTTATAGCGTATAAAAATAATAATTGTTAGTAAGGAAACTGAATCCATTTACAATTCGTTGCAATTATTTACAATCTGGATTCCGGGTTCGAACAGCGGTGAATTGGATTTGATCATTTAAAATTCCAAATAGCAGTTGAAATTTTTATATTTAGTATTGTATAGACCACTCGTAATATGGAGACTCAAAGTTCATTAAAATCGGTTTTCGCTGGTAGCATTGGTTTGATTACCTTGTTTGCAGTCGTTGGGCAATTTGTATTAAGCGCTCTAGTCTCTAAGCTTGGCCGCATCGACTATATTGTTCAGTTTTTTAGTTATTTTACGATTCTCGGTAATGTAATGGTTCTGCTATGCTGTTTTTTTACTGTTGTATGGTCAAGAAGTCGAATAGGCCTATTTTTTACTAAACCCGAAACAATTACTGCGGTAACATTATACATTCTTATTGTCGGAATTATCTATAATACCCTACTACGCTTTCTGTCGCATCCACAGGGTTTATCAATGGTGGTTGACGAATTATTGCATGTGGTCACTCCTTTGAGTTTTTTCCTTTTTTGGTGGCGCTTTTTGGACAAGGGAACAATCCGTTGGAATCATCTTTTCTATTGGTTGATCTTCCCATTAGTCTATCTTTTTTATACGTTGTGGCATGGTTCGTTTTCTGGATTTTATCCCTATCCTTTTGTCAATGTTTCCGAGTTGGGGATGGACAGGGTTCTTTTGAATAGCTTTGGAGTGACCTTGGTTTTCGTCGCAATTGGTGCATTATTGATCGTATTGGGAAAATGGCAAAACAAACGGCATTCTCAGCGGATTAAAAAATAAGAAAACTCAAAGCTTGTCGATATTGTTATATTACTAGAACAGCGTTCTATTTTTTACTTTAATTGAATTGAAAATGGTTATACGATTTTTTGTCTGTGTCTCTTTGGTATTATGTGCGATATGTTGTTTTGGTCAAGTTGATGTTGATAAAATGCGAGCCGAGTACGCTACTGCTGTTCAAAATAAAAAACTCTGTGAAGCGAATCTGAAACTATTGGAAGGAGCTGCCAATTCCGCAACGGAGAAGGGATACCTGGCTGCTTATGAAATATTATGGGCGAAACATATGGGTAATCCGTTTACAAAATTAGGTCAATTCAAGAAAGGGAAAAAGCTTTTGGAGGAAATGATCATGAAATATCCCGATAATATCGATTTACGTTTTATTCGTTGGAGTGTGCAGACACATGCACCCTCTTTTTTGAGCTATAGTAAAGATCGATTGCGGGACAAGGAATATTTGGTGCACAACTTACATAAATTGCCCAATCCTAAGGGCCGAGAAGTGATCTATATCTATTTGAAAGAAGCAAATAGTTATCTCAAAGGTGAGCATGTGTTTTCACAGGCCGAATTGAATGAGCTCTCTAAGTAACAATCGATCCATATAACGAGCTATCCATATAAGGTATGAACATTCCGCTGCCTATTCATTGATGCTGCATAAAAATCTTCGCATAGGTCAAGTTTTTTTTGGATGGAAATTTTCAACTTTGCATGATTAATAGCAATTAAACTTTAAAATGATGAAACAGATATTTATTAATCTTGTCGTAGCCGATGTGAATAAGTCAATGGATTTTTATACACAATTGGGCTTTACGAATAATCCTCAGTTTTCCGACGAACAAGGCAAATGTATGGTTTGGAGTGAGCATATTTTTGTGATGCTTTTATCTCCGGATAAATTTAAAACATTTACAGAAAAACCGCTTGCAGATACAAAAAAACAGATTGCAGCACTACTTTCACTTTCTGTTTCTGGTTTGGATCGTGTGAACGAAATTGTTGATAATGGATTGAAAGCCGGAGGCATTGAACCAACGCCAATGAAAGACTACGGTTTTATGCAACAGCGAAGTATTGAAGATTTTGACGGTCATACCTGGGAGATATTTTATATGGATATGAGCAAATTTCCAGCGGCATAGAAATCATATCGGAATAATCGGTTATCGTAAAGTCCCTTGCAGTAATGTAAGGGACTTTTTCTTTTGTTGTTAAGGTAGCGAAGTCGCTGTATGCCGACGATTGCTGCTGCCGATTTTTTTATCGGTGCTGCGAATATTAAACCATCGAATGCGAATTATAGTTATGCCTTGCGAAAAGCTGGGCTACGGCTTACATTTGACAACATATCCGTTTGTTGTTTAGATAAATGGATGGGTATTAAATCATAAAACTTGACACATGTTTAAAAATAAAAAGCTCAGCAAAAATCCGCTTCATTATGTTTATGCGATGATATGGTTGGTGTTATTTGGTTCCATCGCTTACTACGTTTATTCGGGAGCGGCATTTAAACCGGAGAATGGTAAAATTCACCTCGTGGCTATACTTATTGCTTGGGTGGTGGAGTATCTGGGGCTTACAATTACAAGTCTACTCTTCTTATTGTATGGAATCTATCGGGCCATGACAACCGTTTTAGAGGATGTGAAGGATAGTCCCGAGTCTTGAGCGATTTGTGCAACATAGTGTTTACAAATCCTAAGGCTATGCTAATGTTACAGTAGCATTTTACGACGTTAATTATATTTGTTTTGTAAATACATATTGTGATTTACGTGTAAGTCGTGGTACCTATGTTCAAACAAATTACATTTCGAGTTTTGCTGTTGATAAGCGCTTTGCTGCTGGTCGTAAAGCCATTAATTGGCTTTACGCTATATCATCAGGCCAAGGCTCAGGGCGAGAATGAGTTTATAACGGTTATCAAGGCTTTCAGCAAAAGAAAGCAGGAATACCTGGATTGGGTTGAAACTAGTGAAGGCAGCATAATCTGTAATGGCATGTCTGCAGTAGTGGGACGCATCCGAACGTTGCTTATTTTCCATTTCTCCAATTTTTTCTCACCTTCTGTAGGGAAAAATCCGACAAACAATTTCTTAAGTCAACTATTTAGCCCTTTTGAGCGGCTCTACCTGTTGCATCTCCGTTTGACCTTATGATTTGATACCTGTTTAAAATAGACGAAAGGCGTTATTCTGCTGAGGAATTTCGTTGCTGTAATTTATTTAAAATAAGATATTAAACATGTTTAAGAAAATAGTCCTGATAGGAGTTTTCTTGCTTTCCTGTGGCGTTTTTTGTCATGGGCAGGAAAATAATATACCTATCAAACTCAATGATTTGTTGTCTGCGGTAGCACAACATGCGCCTTCTTTGCGTACCGACTATACGGGTACTATGGTACAAGAAGCTCGTGTGCAGGAAATACGAAATAACCGTTTGCCGAGTTTGCAGCTATCCTATCAAGCTGATCTCGGTTCAAATAATAATGTGCCCGGCCCTTACTTTGGATTTGGTATTGTGCCGACCAATAATGGGGGGATACGTGAAAATAATAATTACAATGCCGTCAGCAGCAATCTTGCTATTGCGGCGTTTCAATGGGAGTTCTATAATTTCGGCGCGTACCAGGCACAAGATCAATTGGCTCAATCGGCGGTTAACGTTGAAAAGAAACGATTTGATCAATCAAAATACGACCTGCAATCGTTTACGATCTACAGTTATCTTCAGCTGTTAAAATTGCATGATCTTATTGAAATTCAGACACGGAGTATCGATCGAAACCGAGAGATCAGGCAATCGATATTTGCTGTAGTTAAAAGCGGTATCCGGGCGGGAGTTGATACCAGTATGGCGGATGCGGAGATTTCAAGAGCGAAGCTGAGCCTAATTGAACTTGAAAATCAACAACGGCAGTTGCAGATTCGTTTATCGACGCTGTCTGCATTGCCCCCTGATCAAATTGTTGCCGATACGACCGCTGAAAAGATCCTCTTTGAGCAGGTGAAAAGTTCGCCCATTGAATTGAATGGGGGCACGCAGCATCCCTTAGTAGCCTATTACAATGCTTTATTTGATAAAACCAAAATGGAGGAAAAGCTTGTATCAAAAAGCTACCGTCCTAAGCTCTTTCTTTCGGGGGCAGTGTGGGGACGTGCCGCGAGTGTAGATCACAGCAATAGTTATCGTTCCCTAGGCGAGGGATTTGGAGTGGAACGAGGTAATTATCTCGTTGGTGTCGGAATCAATTACAACATCTTTGACCTTCAACGGAAAAAAGCAAAACTCCATACACAGCGGTTGATGGTTGATCAGGCTGGGCAAAAGCTGCAGGAGGAGCAGGCCAATATTACGATGAATATTGCGCAGTCTGCTGCGGAAGTTGCTACTGCCGAGCAGAGGTTGGACGAGATCCCGCATCAGACCAAAGCTGCTAATGCAGCCTATCGGCAAAAGTTCTCGCTTTATAAAAATGGGCTTACAGATATTGTTGAAGTCAATGTCGCACAAAATATGCTCTATCAGGCTGAGCGGGATTATATCGCTGCCAAGTATAATTATTACCTCGCATTGTTCCATCAGGTCGTTGCCCAGAATAATGTAGACGGATTTCTCCAACTTTTTAAATAAATGTCTATGTCATTAGTTACAGTTGCTTTAAAAAGGCCGATTACGACAGTGATTATTACACTGAGTCTATTGTTATTTTCGATCTTATCACTCTTTAAGATTCCTATCGATATCTTTCCGCAGCTTAATTCGCCTACAATATATGTGATTGAGTCTTATGGTGGTATGTCTCCACAGCAGATGGAAGGTTTTTTTTCCTCCCGAATGCAGGATCAATTTCTATATGTCAACGGTATAAAAAATATTTCTGCCAAGAATATTCAGGGACTGACCTTACTGAAATTGAGTTTTTATGAAAATACGGATATGGCCGAGGCATCGGCACAGGTTGCATTGCAGGTAAACCGGGCCATGAAATTCTTTCCTCCGGGAGCATTGCCTCCGCAAGTTGTCCGTTTTGACGCCTCATCCCTTCCTGTCGGACAGCTAGTGCTGTCATCTAAAACACGAAGTTTAAAGGAAATCTATGATATGGCAAGTACACTTGTTCGTCCGATGTTTTCCGCTGTGCCCGGACTTTCAGCTCCACCGCCTTTTGGAGCCAACTCAAGGACTATAACGGTCAATGTTGATCCCAATAAACTACGAAGTTATAATTTAACGGCAGATGAAATTGTGATGGCTTTGTCAAAATTCAATGTGATGTCTCCTTCGGGTAACCTTCACCTTGACAATACAATGTATGTCACGACGATAAACTCGCTCATTAAGAATGTAAGCGACTTTGCCAATATTCCAATTTTGACGAAAAATGGGATACCTATTTATGTGAAAGATGTGGCTCGGGTATCAGATGGATCCGATATTACGGTAAGTTATGCGTTGATCAATGGAAGAAGATCCGTCTATATTCCTGCGGTGAAAACTGCTGACGCTTCTACCTGGGCTGTTGTCCGTAATCTGAAAGCTAAATTACCGGAGATTCAAAACTTGCTTCCTGAAGATGTGAAAGTTTCCTATGAGTTTGATCAGTCTGTGGCCGTAATGAATTCGGTCCAAAGCCTTTTGCACGAAGGCGGACTTGGGGCTTTATTGACCGGGTTGATGGTGTTGTTATTTTTGCGGGATTGGCGCAGCAGTCTGATCGTCATCATTACAATACCAGTTTCCATATTATTGGGGGTATTGTTGCTGAAACTTTTCGGACAAACAATCAATATCATGACCTTAAGTGGTTTGGCACTGGCGATTGGGATTTTGGTTGACCAGGCCACGGTGACAATTGAAAGTATCCATCAGCATCAGGAAAAAGGGACCGCCAAACGGAAAGCAATTTATCGTGCCTGTCAAGAGATTGCGGTGCCATTGTTGTTGATTCTCTTTTGTATCCTGGCTGTTTTTGCACCATCGTTTATGATGGAAGGCATCCCTAGAGCCATGTTTTTACCTTTATCTCTGTCCATTGGTTTAACTATGATTGCTTCGTATTTTATGGCGCAAACATTGGTGCCAATCTTATCCAATTGGTTGCTCAAGGATCATCATCTGGGGCATGCTCAATCGGATTCCCCCAGTTTTTTTGATCGGATAAAAAAGCGGTATCGTGTGATATTACATCGATCCATGCGTCATAAGGGTAGGGTTGTCTTAGGCTATTTGTTTTGTACGCTTGCGATGTCGGCGCTTGCATTCCTATATATCGGCAAGGATATGATGCCGAAAGTCAATAACGGACAGTTTCAATTGCGGATCAAGGAACCCGATGGGACACGATTGGAGCGTACGGAGGAATCTGTTAAACAGGTTCTGCAATTGATTGACAGTACGGTCAATCATCAGGTTGCCATCAGTTCTGCTTATGTTGGTTTGGTTCCGAGCAGTTATGGTGTTAGTAATTTGTATGTTTTCAATACAGGGACACATGAGGCTGTTATTCAGGTGAACTTAAATGCAGATTATCATGTTAATATGGATGAGCTTAAAGATGTACTCAGACATAATATTCAGTATAAAATGCCACGTTTGCGGTTCAATTTTGAGCCTATAGACATGACCGAGAAAATTATGAGCCAGGGTGCGGCCACACCGATCGAGGTCCGTATTGCCGGAAAGAAAATGGATGAGATGAAGTCATATGCCGACAAAGTTGTTTCAGCACTGCACAAGATTGATTATTTACGGGATGTACAGATTGCTCAACCCTTGAAGTTACCGACCATTGCAATAGCCATCGATCGGCTCAAAGCATCACAATTGGGTTTACAGATGGATGATATTGCCCGGTCTGTGACGGCGAGTACGTCTTCGAGTCGTTTTACGCAAAAGATACAATGGCTTGATGAGAATAACACCTATACGTATCAAGTACAGGTTCAGGTGCCTGAGTATGTGATGAATACGATGGACGAGTTGCGTGAAATCCCATTAGTCAAAGGACAGTTAACGCCAACCTTAGGCGATATTGCGAGTTTTAATACACAATATATGCCTGGAGAGTATGACCGACAAGGGCCAAGGCGCTATTTAACTGTGATGGCCAATATACACCAAAAGGATCTGGGGACGGCTACAGCGGATGTTCAAAAAGCGATTCGGAGCCTGGCTGCTCCACCCCGAGGTGTCATCGTTGAGATGAAGGGAATGTCTACACTGTTGCTTGAGACCATGAGTAGCCTTCAAATAGGCCTGCTATGTGCTGTGGTTGTTATTTTTCTTTTATTGGCGGCGAATTACCAAAGTGTGAAACTTTCCTTGACGGCTTTGGTGACTATTCCGGCAGTTATTCTTGGGGCATTGTTGATGCTCATATTGACGGGGTCAACTTTAAATTTACAATCCTATATGGGCATGATCATGTCTACAGGTGTTTCGGTTGCAAATGCCATTCTTATCGTTTCGGGGGCAGAAAATTTGCGTATCGATCTTCGTAACGCACGGACGGCGGCTTTTGCGAGTGCTGCTACACGTTTGCGTCCCATATTAATGACGAGTATGGCTATGATTGCGGGGATGATTCCGATGGCTATGGGAATGGGAGAAACTGGGGAGCAGGCCGCGCCACTTGGACGTGCTGTTATCGGTGGTTTGTTTGCGTCAACTTTTGCCGCCCTTTTCATACTCCCCTTGTTGTTTGTGTGGATGAAGGAGAAATCCAACTATGATTCTGTTTCACTGCTACCGCATGAGGAACCGGTGGATGCAGAGGCTATTTTAGACAACAATGCTTATATCGCAAATTAGGTGTTAAGCTTAGCAGGCTTAAATGCCATTTTACGATACGGTGAACTTAAAATTTTGAAAAAGAAATATACCATCTAGTGGGTGGGAAAAATGATTAAAGATGAAAGAACTATGCTATGTATTCTTGTCGATAAGCTTATTAACTGCTTGCGGAAGCACAGAGAAGCCTATCGACCTTACGCCAAAACAACCGGGCAAGACTGCAGCTCATGAAGTTGCGGTGTTGCAGGAAAAGGTTATGTCGAGCAGTGTTAGATTGCCGGGAAAACTTAAACCATATAATGAAGTCAATATTTATGCGAAGATGAATAGTTTTGTGAAACATATTCATGTGGACCGTGGAACTATTGTCAGGAAAGGTCAACTGTTAATCCAGTTGGAAGCACCAGAAATGCTGGCGGCAGTACAGGCCGCGCGTTCGCGTTATGTACAGGCGCAGGAAACGGCTTCGGCGAGCAAAGATAAATATCGCCGACTGAAAAATGCGGCGCAGGAAGAGGGGGCTGTTTCACCTTTGGATCTGGATAATGCGTTGTCAAAGATGAAAGCAGATGAAGCTGTTGCCATGTCGGAAAAAGCTAATGTAGAAGAGGTGGAGATGATGCAATCTTATCTGGATATCAAAGCTCCTTTTAATGGTATTATTGTGCAACGTAATGTATCAGAAGGTGCGTTGGTCGGTCCAGGAAAAGGAAGCGATCAGCCTTTACTTATTTTACAGGATCTTAATCGATTGCGATTGGAAGTACAGATTCCGGAAACCTATGTGGATAAAGTTGATTTATCTAAAAAAGTAGCTTATCGTTTCAATAATAAACCAAATAAAGTATTTGATGGGATGATCGCAAGATCAGCGAATTCGCTAGGGGCCATGCAGTCGGAAGCGATAGAGGTGGATGTTCCCAATGCCGATAATCTACTAAAGCCTGGTTTGTACTGTGAGGTTGATATACCGCTTTCTGCCGGAGCCAGTTCTTTACTGGTGCCATCGAATAGCATTGTTCGTTCGACGGAAAGACAATATGTTATTCAAGTCGTTGATGGAAAAGCTCATTTTGTGGATATCAAGGAAGGGGTGTCTACACATGATTCAACAGAAATTTTTGGTCAGCTGAATATACATGATCGGATTCTGCTGCATGCAAATGATGAAATTAAAGAAGGGACAGCGCTTTTTTTAGAAAAGTAAATAGACTTCGTACAATAATAGCGTTTCGGATATAGGCCGAAACGCTATTATTATAGGTTTTACATCGTCTTATTCAATAGGTCATAGAGACCTTTGATTAAGGCTCGTATTTGGTTGCCGTTCTGATCTGAAAATGAAAACTCATCTGCAAATCGGTTTGCTCCTCTCAAAAACTCCCGAAGCTGTTGTACATTGTCTGCATTTTCTGCGCTTGAAAATTTATTCTTATAAAGAAGAGCATAGTTTAGAAACTCCTGAGCTGACTGGTTGAGTGAAACTTCCTGTTGCAATAGCGTCAAAAGTTGCAGATAATGCGCTTTTATGTATTCAATATTTACCATGGTAAAGGAATTTCTTGTACTAGTTGCTTAAAGGCATCATCTCTGACAGTAGCAGGGATAAATAGCTGAATTGCTTTACCAGGCAGATGGGGGTTGATTATACCTGTGGCAATAGGTTGTCTTGCGGTGGTCCCCTGCCATACTTTTAGTGTTTTGGCTTGTGGAACTTCATACCGGTAAAATTTACTGAAGTTGTTCCATGCCGGTTGAACGGCAGTACCGCCGATTACGTCGCCAACGGATTTTGGAATTTCTTTGGTCCAGTAGCCGCCGGCAGGATTTCCTCCAGTGACACGATATATTTTGGTACCTGCGGGTAGTTCTGTCGCTGTAGCGTCCACAAAGTTGGCAGCCTCTACTGCTGGTAAATCTAAATCGGGGTTATTCCATGGGCTAGTTTTTCCATTGGATAAGCCATTCGGTACATAATCAGATTTTTCTATTCCAGGGATATTGTTCCAGTCTTCAATATATACCCTCTGATGATAAATACTTTGTGCTGTTTCCAGGTTATTCAGCAGAGCAGCCTTATCCTTTGACTTGGAAAATGCTTCTTTGAGTTTGGTTTGGTCCAAGCCTTTTGCTATCCAATTGTTTAATTTGGCTTTAGTGCCTGTTCCTAAAGATTTTTCGAGGTCGTCCATCCAACTGGTCGAATTTTCGATTTCATCAATTGGATCCTTATCCGAGGAACAATTAACGACAAGTTGACTTGTGAAGATTAACAGAATCAACAGCACTGTTTGAGTAAATCTGGTCATGATTGGTTTACGTTGTTAGTATATAATTAAATGTAATTAATAAAATAGTTAACGTGTTTTTTAAATAATGGTTTTGATTTAAGTGATTATTTGTTAAATAATTATTTTTATAGAAATACTTTTGTGTATTAATATGTATTTTGTCGGTGAAATTAGGTAATTGTTAAAATTTATGCAAGTTAATTTTGAGGATTTACTTAATTTAAAGGAAAGATAATTTTATGGACTATAGCGGCTTTCTAGTCTCAAAATAGATCATTCTAGCTTAATCTTCGGCGGATTTTGCTAGGATATGAATCAAGTATCCATTCTATCCGATAGATTTGGATAGAATGATGGATTCCAGTACTTTACAGGTTCGACGGGCTCTTGGCGCGATCAAAACGGGTTTTTAGATGCTGCCTTCTTGAACGGCGTAAACGTGATTTTTTTACAGGATAATGTCTCTTTTTCGTGATATTGTTAAAGATTAGAGCCACCAGGAATAAAATTATGCAACCTGATAGTACTGGACTTAATACGTACCAATATCCCATTGAAGAGATCTTTGTTCCGCTGCTGACTGCAATGAGTGCAGTTGCTCCACCAGGAGGGTGCAGCGTGCGTGTATGTTGCATACAAACAATGGACAGGGCAACGGCAAAGGGAGCGGTCAGCCAAATAATATCGGGAAGGAGCTGTGCAACGGTAACTCCGGCGATTGCAGAAACAACGTGGCCGCCGATTAAATTGCGTGGCTGTGCAAGTGGACTTTGTATGGCACCATAAACCAAAACCGAGGACGCTCCGAAAGAACCTATCAAAAAGACATTTTCCAGCGAAGGTAAATGAAGTGATTGGATATAGGCGATAATAAATATCCCAACAAATGCACCAATAAATGACCAAAAATGTTCCCAAGGATCGACTAATGTCTCTCTATAGATCACATATCTATAGATCCGTAATTGTCTGTGAAGATGCTGTTTCATTTTATTTGCAAATATATGTAGACCAAGGGCTTTAAACTTTGCGCATTCTATCTTGATTTTTGAAGAATTTATAACATTCGATTTCTTATGCTGGATGTCATGATACTTTGGCAGCAAAGTCCATCGAAATGATGTCTAAGGAATGCCCCATTTTTATAGACTCATGGTAGTTACAACGCTTTTGGCTCTTGTTCAGATCGAAAAATTTACCGGGCAAAAGTACACTAAAATAATAAGATCTATCTCCTGTAATTTAAAATCTCCCTTTTGATACGGCTAGTTTTAACGTATACTCTTTTCTGGTCCAATAGAATTGGTTGTTGGTTTTCTATCCGATCTTTCAGTATCATTTTGTGCAAATAGTTAAGTGGATGTTAGTTTGATGAAATTGGTCTCCTTGTGGAGTACAACGTGTATTTGTTGGTTTTCGATACGACCAGTGCAACTTACAATTTTGTAAGTTGTTCCAGTCTCCGGAAAAACACTTTAGTTTTGTTCAAAAATTATACGCTATGGAATTGAAAGATAATATTGTAGGTTTTCACCACCTGTCGATTAAGGCTCAGGATTTTGATAAGACGATTGGCTTTTATGGAAATCTTGGTTTTATTGTCGTGCATGAATGGTCGTTACCCGAGTTCAATTTAGAACGCTGCGCCATGCTTTTTAATGCCTCTATAGGCTATTATTTGGAAATTTGTGATAAGAATGCTGCTATTCCAACGCAGGGAAGAAGGCGTAAAGAAGGGGAGGAGTATGTCGAGAATGCGCTACTTCATCTGTGTTTTACGGTAGAAGATGCCGAAGATGCCCGAATACAGGCTATCGCCCATGGTGCAGAGGACCTGAGTGCCGGTGTTTTCGAACTCAGGCTCAGTCAAGGTAAAAAAGATGTTTTTGTACGCAACAGTCTCGTTTATAGTCCAAATGGAGAGGTGATCGAATTTTTGGAGCGGGTTGATTTTAGTTAAGGATGCTCGTTATTAAACTCAGAGAGGGCTGCCAATAGGGGTTTTAGCTGATGACTTTTGTCGGTCAGTGAATAGACAGATGCTGTTTTACTTCGGTCTTTTTGAATGAGTCCATCCAGCTGCAATTCTTTCAATTGTTTCGCAAGTGTACGATCACTTACTTGGGGCAGAAGAATTTTGAATTCCGAATAGTTTGTGTCCTGCTCGAGGAGTTTGAATAGAATCGAAAGTTTCCATCGACCACTGAATAATGCCAATGTTTTTGAGGCGTTACAGAACTGTTGTAATGTTTTTTCATTGATTGCATTCGTCGAATTTTCTTTGCGGTCTGTCATAGCTACTAATATCGAAAAAAATGTGAAGAATGAAAGGGATATTTCCCTAGCAATTTGTGTCCTTCCGTCATCTATTTATTTTTAATAATTCCTTTATTTAGAATTATTAAAAATAACATATCTTTGGGCCATTATTCATTGCGCTCCTACAAAGAGACAATATCATCTACAAATTCTTTTGTCTAAATGAAAACATACATTTTTTCAATGCGATCAATTTTACGCACTGTCTTTATCATTAGCCTTTTACATCTTTCACACAATCTGCTGTCGCAGGAGAGCAAGGGCAGCGTTCGCGGGCGTTTAACAATGGTGGATGGTGAACCTATGGCTTCCAAGGCTATTTCATTGCTAGAACTTCAGCGAACGACCCTTACGGATGAGGATGGTAAATACATCTTCAAAGGGTTAGATACAGGTAATTACACCATTCGTGTACAATTATTAGGGGCAAAGGAAATCAAGATTCCGGTTCACATTGGTGCTCCTCTTATTCATGTGGAAGCGAATTATCAGATGTCGGACGAGAATGTACTTGCATTGCAAGAAGTTGTTGTGCACGGGAAAAACAACAGGTTTGTTCAAAAAGAAAGTGTGTATGTGGCACGCTTACCTTTAAAAAATTTGGAGAACCCGCAGGTGTATAATGCTGTTCCCAAAGCCCTTTTTCAGGAGCAAATCGCCGTGGACCTCGGTAGCATTTCTAAAAATGTTCCCGGTGCTGGTATACCGATGATTGCTAATCAAGGCAGGGTAACATTTCGTTCGAGAGGATTTGAAACTGAGCCAAATGCGCGTAATGGTGTTGCGGGAGCGGCTTTTTCTTTTATCGATCCAGTCAATCTGGAGCGCATTGAAGCCATAAAAGGACCATCAGCTACCTTGTTTGGAAAAAGTGTGTCGAGCAGTTACGGTGGCGTTTATAACCGTGTTACCAAAAAGCCTTATAACGATTTTGGGGGCGAAGTTGGTTATGTAGGTGGAAGCTGGAATTATAACCGTGTAGCTTTGGATCTCAATACGCCGATAAATGCGGACCGGACAGCTCTTTTCAGAATCAATGCCGCTGGAACGATAGAAAAAAGTTTTCAGGACCTGGGATTTACCAATAGCTTTGCCTTGGCACCAAGTTTCTCATACCAGATAACAGATCGGCTTTCATTACTCTTGGATCTTGAGTATGGACAGGCCAAAGGAACATCTGTGGTACGTTTCAACCCATACACTGGAAGTAACAAAGTGCAGTCCATCAGTGATATGAAATTCCCTTACAAGAAGACCTTTCTAAGCAATGATTTAGCCTATCAAACGCAGATGTTCAATATTTTTGCGCAGATGAACTATAAAATTTCAGAAGAATGGACTTCACAGACTATCATTTCTAGGGCAAATTCAACTATCAATGGGTATATCTCAGCGCTGAATGGTAAATCTGATTCGACCTTAAATGCACAGGTTATGGTGGGAACTACGTCCTTTATCGCGACGGATCTGCAACAGAATTTTATCGGTGATTTTCATATCGGAAAATTCCGCAACCGGATGGTTATAGGCTTGGACTACTATAATAATTCCAATTATTTTGATCGCTACCATACCAACACCCGGACAATCAATTTTATAAATCCACCTGCAGATTATCGTATCAATCATTTTATTGTTGATTCTTTAACCGCAAAATCTGCCTATCGTAAAGAGAAAAATAGTGACGATACTTATGCGGCATACGTTTCTGATGTATTTAATTTGACTGATCAATTGATGGTTATGGCGAGTTTGCGTGTGGACCGCTTTCAATATCATGGGGTCTACAATATTACGACAGGGGAAACTACGGGCGGAATAGGTGCAGGGGGTATCCAAAAAGGGCCATTTGGGCAAACAGCATTATCGCCCAAATTTGGTGTGGTATATGAAGCGCTCAAAGATAAACTATCGGTGTTTGGAAACTATATGAATGGTTTTAATAACATCAGTGGTGTGGATATCAATAGCAATCCTTTCAAACCCGAATATGCCAATCAGATGGAGTTTGGTGTAAAAGGGGATCTATTCAACCACCGGTTGGCTGGAACTGTAAGTTATTACGATATCCGTGTGGATAATGTTTTACGCACGAATCCAGATGATAGTAATTATTCCATTCAGGACGGTACACAGTTAAGTAAAGGTGTTGAAGTGGAATTGACCGCGAATCCTTTTAACGGAATGAATATTGTAGCTGGATATGCTTATAATGAGAGTAAATATAGTAATGCAGACCCATCGGTAAATGGTTTGAGACCTGCGCTTTCGGGGCCACAGAGTATGTTGAATTTTTGGTTGAGTTATCGTATACCAGCTGGAAAATATCAAGGACTGGGCGCCGGATTTGGAGGAAATATGGGCAGTTCCTCTTATCAGACAAATACACAGACAGCTAAGGTTATTATTCCTTCCTATCAGCTATTTGACGCAACTGTTTATTATGATCAACCTAAATTTAGGGTCGGAATAAAAGTAGATAATTTGACAAGTGAGAAAGCTTGGTCGGTAAGACTGACGCCGCAGAGCCCAGCGCGTGTTTTGGCTAACTTTACACTAAAATTTTAGTGGAAGACCACAACGATAAAATAGATAAAAAAAAGAGAAGGCTTAGCCTTCTCTTTTTTTTATCTATTTACAGATTGAGACAATAATTGCAGCGATGTCTGATTCTCATAAAGGGAATGCCCTGATCCTCGCCGGGGCTATTTTCATACCAATCTAGCCGGATCATATACATACCTTTTTGAGTTGCCCGAAAAACTATATTTGCAGCGGTGTCAACTGGAATATTTTTCTCCCAATTCTCTGGGTTAAAGATTCGGATAGTAGACTCTTTCGATGGGCGTTTACCATAGATGTAAGGTAATATCTGATAAGAATCTTTTTGGGGTATAAGTTGGATATATGGACCTTCCGCTATGATAGGTAAGGTATCCGGCGCGCTGGAGCGTCCATATTCACCGTAAAGATATTCAATGGAGCGGATGTTTTTACTGGAATCCTTTGCATTTCTAACGATGACGGGTAACTTGGTATTGATTCCAATAACCTGATAAAATGTGTTTGCTTTGGCGGAAAATGTCCCTTCCCAGCAATCCGCTTTTTTTATCAATAACAATGGTGATTCTTGGCCTGAGGTTGCTCGTATTTTGAAGTCAAACAATTTTATGGACTCGAATTCGGTGCCACTTGTACGATGTCTTACACTAAGGTCATCAATATAACCATAACACACGCGGACTGTTACCAATGAACTGTTTTTAGCAGGTGGTATCACCTCCATCCAGAATGCACTGGCTTGGCTTTCTGTTCGACCTATCAGAAAGATGAGAAAAATAAGGATAATACGCATGGTGGGCTATGCTATGGTTTGAAGTTGAATTGATTTCTTCTTTTGGCTTTTTGACGGTTTCTTCTTCTTTCTTTTGTTCAGCCATATCCATATCCCCGTGATGGGGAGAGACGCTGCTAGGGTAACGGCTAAGAATGCAATAATTTTAGAGGGTAGTCCAAATATCGATCCCATATGGATGGATTTCATCATCCGTTGAACCTGCTGTGCCAATGGTAACTTTTCTAAAGGGTTATTTTTAAGTAACTGTCCGGATTTGCTGTCAAAGAATGCCTGGTTGATCTGTAAAGTTGCATTTGAAAAATTTTCCTTGGTTAGCGCAAAAGCTAAATCCTTCTTTTCAGGAAATGTGACAATTATATTTCCCGAGGTAGGGTATAGGCTGTTTAACTGCTGATAGATCGTATCCAGCACAAGATAATCTGAAAAAGCCAGTTTGTTGGCGTTGCCGATCTTCTCTTTTGTTGATTTTTGGGTTGAACCCAATACTTTATAGAATTGTTTATTGTACCAATCGAAACTCCAGGTTAATCCTGTTAAAGTAAAAATAATTAAAAACAAAGATGCGTAGAAACCGCCGACTGCGTGAAAATCCCAGACCTTTCTTTTGAGAGAGGCTGCCATTTTCATCGTTACACGTTGTCTGAGCATGGATTTATTTTTGGGCCACCAAAGGTAAATGCCACTTAGGGCAAGAAAGAGAGCCGCTAGAGCTGAGATTCCCGTTAGGGTACTTCCGATTTTTTCGACGAGAAGAAAACGATGGATATCTAAAGTCTTTTGAAAAAAACGGTCACTCTGCCGACCTTTGGATAATAGTTCTCCAGTATAGGGATTCATATATGCATACCAATATCCGGTCTTTTTTTGTCCATACTGTATGCGGACACTGCGGGAAGGATCTGCTGGAATTTCGATGCGAAACAACTTTTTGTCCGGAAATATAGATTCGGCTTTTTGGGAAATATGTGCAAGGGAAAGACGATTGGTTTGTACGGTTACCTTCTGTTCTTTCGGCCATAAAAGTGGTGTAAGCTCTTTTTCAAAACTCAATAACATTCCTGTAACGCAAACAGCAAAAAAGATTACACCAAATAATAAGCCGAAATAAAGATGGAGTTTTCCAAGTATATTCTTTAGAATATTCTGTTTAGCTCTTTTATTTGTCATAGATGCGCTGTCAATAGGATGAACAGCGCAAAAATACAGTATTATCAGTAATTATTCTAAATAAACGCAAAAAGTTTGATCATGTTGTTAATCGTCCCAATCTTCATTATCAGCGTAATACTCTTCAGGTCTTCTGTCAAGAGGTACATCTTTGACCACACGAATTGCGGCATTTCCTAAGTTGACATTAATGAGGAAAGAAGGGACATTCACAGAAAAGTTCCATCGACCATTGGTCACTGATTAGCGGGATAAGGCCTGCATGGCGATAAATAAGCTAAACACTGTATTTAATCAAGGGAAATATACATGTGGTAATATTCGCCTCCTGCGAAAGGCGTTTTTTTACCAAGCTTAAAACCAATCCTTTCATAGAGCTTTTGCGCATTGGGATTCTTTAGGTCAACGAGCAGACCAACTTGTTTAAAACCATGTTGCTTGGCATGTGTAATCGCATACTGTAAAAGTTGTGTTCCGATACCTTTACCTCGTGCAATAGGAGCAACAGCAATTGAATCGATATAAAATTCGCCGCCAGCTGTTTCGGCTTCTGGAATTAAATTATTATTGTACTGCTCCTTCATGTGATCCAAAATCGGCTGTCTTAATTCAACAAACTGATCAGCATCGTACCCGGTTAAAGAGCCTACAATACGTTCATTGTCGTCAATTGCGACAAATGTATTCTCATAACTATAGAGATTACCTTTTTGCCTAAAAAGCTGGTTTAGAAAAAGTACGGCCTCAGCTGGATCTTCTTTTTGAATAAAACGAAATATAATGTCTCCCATCGCCTGGAGCATAATTTCAGGTACAATATGCGAATCACTTTCTTTGGCTTTTCTAATTTTATTATGTATATCCATGATTTGAAGAATAAAAACGAAGGAAGAATAAAAACGAAGTTAGTAAACTTGATCGACTTTCGTTAGAGGACCTTTGATTGGAGTGTTTTCGAAGAAATTTTACGATAACGAGCGATCTCTCGCTGGAGGGAGGGGGAAAGCTGGACCTTTACTGACTGTGTTTGAAATGGCTCAGGATATCGATGCTGGCGAAAACCGATAAAAGTTAATTAAATACATTCTTGTGAAAAAAATATATTGTCTACTTTGTATCGAATATTTGATCAATGTAGTTGAATATCGATCGATTTATATTCCTAAAACATTTCTTGTTATTTTTGAAGTGTGTTGTTGTCGGTTAGGCGAAATCAACAGATTTTTTTTGATTAAAAACAAATTACAATGATTTTAAGAGCTACAGTTTCTGCTTTTTTGGTTGCCATCATCAGCCTAATCGCGACCCTACTTGTACAGAATGCAGATTTAAATTTGGTTTATGCTGCATTTTGTTGTTCGCCTTATTTTATTGTTATCGCCTTGGTTTATTTCCATTTTAATTTCTTTCGGAAAAAGTTAAAGGTCTTAGAGAAACCAAAATTCGCTTTTGAACTTGGCTATGGTTTTCTTTTTTATTGCTTATTTTCTTTATTGCTTCCGGTACTTCTTTTTTTATCAACCTTGGGTGATGAATACGAGCATCGGCTTTATGCAGATCTAGGGGGAGTGATTAAGGAAATGTTTCCCTTGATTTTAACACTCAGTATTTTCCTGACATTCTTTAGTAGCGTGATTATAACATGGGCCGTAAAATCCTGGAAATATCTAGTTCCGACTTTGCTTGGATATCTTATTTTGCTACCGATTATATTCGCGTTCTCAACGACAATACGTGAGTTTAATGACCTCAGGGAAGAACGCCTGACACAAGAAGATAATATCAGAGAAGGGCGCTATAAATGGTTTTGTGCGATGAGTAATCCAACAGCTTATCCCGTTCAGTTGTATAAAGGCCGTTTTATCTTTCCGAAAGATGAGGATTACGAGTTTACATTTAGTGAAGGTAATATCGTGAACTACAATGCGGTGTGGGGGCAAGCTGGGGGCGGTACATATGAGCAGGTGATGTCATTGCCTAAGGCATTGGACATTACTTGGTATTCATTTGCAGAAGATGTTTTTTATCGCATGAATGGTCCGATTGATTATGGTAAATTGCGGACGTTATTCAGTACAGCATACCAAGAAAAAGGGGCGACGAAAACTGTTGATGAACATTATAATAAGGTTATTTTGGGCTTTGCTCCGGGGGGCGTACTTGTGATATGGGCTACTGGAACAGGACGTCGTCAGGTCGAAATTGGTCGTTATCAAGCAGAAAAAGTAATGATCCATGCTACGGACCCATCCAAGGATAATGGAGCGTACGGTAATATCTTTAATCAGAAATGGCGCGAACAGGTATTGTCCGATACATCGATTATTCCTTCGGATGTTCAACAAGCTATTGCAAATAAACCTATTCCCTATGGCTATTGGGATAAATTGCGCACGCGGTATTCTTTACAGCCAAAACTTGTTATGTCCGCCGATATTAAAACATTCGACGCGGACTTTGAATTTTATAATGCAGAGCGTTTTGTCTTTGATGAGCGTCTTCGGGATATGGACATGGCATCTCGAGGTATTCCCAAGGATGTTTACATCAAATGGTATGATCAGCATAATAACCGATGTGCTGCGCGTTTTTTGTTTGATGAAACTGAGACTTTTAAAAACTTTGATTCATTTTTTAATGATAAAAAGGGCATTGGGGCTGTGTTGGAGTTCAATGTTGATACAAAGACTAAAATAGCAACAGCGACATTAAAGAATGATACTGAAAGTAAGCTGATTTTGAAAACTGAAGTAATCGACTATGGGGAGCATTTCTAAAATTCGGAAGTGAATCTAAAGATCTTTTTTCATGTTATAGTTTGGTATTTCGATTTCAGTTCGTATTTGGATCTGCTCAGCGATAACTTTGAATCCATTTGCTTCAAAAAAAGGTTTTGCTGTTTTGCTTACGTCTGCGGTTAAAAAAGTGTTTTTATGTTTGGTAGCTTCGGTTTCCAGTGCATTATAAAGTTTTTGTGCAATTCCTTGGCGTTGAAAATCTTTATGGACATACAAGACGTCAATATAATCTCCGGAAGAAAAACGGATTCGGACAAAACGGATGTATCAGTTTATAGGTGTTGTTCTTATTTTGATTTTTGCCATAGTTGTATTGTTAGTCAATAAGTCGAAAATTAAAATTAAGATGCAAAATACACTGTTGGAGAGAGACCAACTTGCACTTGCCTATGAAAAACAATTGCTAGATCAGGAGCTTGTGATTTTACGAAACTCCTTGACAGAATTTACAGACACCATCCGGAAAAATGATGTCGTCATCCAGCAACTTAGACAGGAAGTGATAAAGATTTCTGAATCTGATCCGGCACACATGACACAAGTTACAGATAATTTGAATGCGCTTTTGCAGCAGCACATTATGACCGATGAGCGATGGCAAAAGTTCAAACATGTTTTTAATAAAGTGTATCCCGCTTATCTGACACAAATGCGGCAAACTTATCCAAAGGTTACCGAGAATGACCTTAAGATACTGGCGCTGCTCAAATTGGATTTAAGTAATGCGAGTATGAGTGAGCTTTTGTGTGTTTCGGTAGAAGCAGTTCGTAAAGCAAAACAGCGATTGAAGAAAAAATTGGAGCAAACCGAAGATTAATAAGGATCCTATGAACCTTTAAGGTGTATCCGCTGGAGTTAAGGAATGTTAAAAATGATGCACGATTATTTTTTTTTGCTATATTCATTTCAGCGTTTAAAACCTGTTTATTACGATAACGCCGATTATAAAATAGCTAATATATTTCCTATTGAATTCCATCAAGACAATACGGTTGAGTATAAAATTTTTTAGATTCATTATCCTCTTTAACTTATTTGTGACAGGCTGTATTCTTTTGCAATCGCCACGTTTTATGCCGAATTCCATCGGTATGGTATCATTTTATATGTTCATTTTTTGGTTTAAAGTCATTGGTTCTATTATTTCTTTTATTGCCGAATATATTTTTCATCTTCCTAAGAAAGAAGTATTTCTAAAAAATTTGCATATATCTCCCATAAGTCTGCTGATAAGGCTTACTGTAATAGACTTTTTGTTATTTATAATTTTATGTTGGAGTCTGAAAATTTATCTAATGAGCTGTTATACATAGATAGTTTATCGTTTAGTCGTGGCGGCGGGAGCATTCTTTCGGGGCTTTATTTGAAATGTGCGCAGCATGAAGTAGTCGGAATTTTGGGTAGAAATGGTAGTGGGAAATCTACCCTGATGAACGTCATATTTGGACGTATCAAAGCGGACTTTGCTTACATGCGTTGCAAAGGTGTCAAATTTGAAAAAGGCTACCAGACAGGAGAGATTACCTATCTCCCTCAGGAAGGTTTTTTGCCTAGAAATTTGCTGCTTTCTGAAGCTCTTCAATTTTTTCAAATAGATGATGTTAATTTACTGGAGCTTCCATTGATTCAAGAGAATTTAAATAGACGATTGAGTAGCCTATCTTTGGGAATGATTCGTTTGTTTGAAACGCTATTGATCATTTATACCAAAGAATCCATCACTTTACTTGATGAACCCTTTGTCGGTCTTAGCCCTATTTATATTGAACTCATTAAAGAACATATTAAGTTAGTAAAACATCGAAAAGGAATATTGATATCAGATCATTATTTTAGGCAGGTAATGGATTTAAGTGACCGATTATACCTTCTAAAAGATTCACACTTGACCCAGGTCCTGAATGAAGACGACCTCTTATTGGGAGGTTATTTAAATCAAATAGATTAATCAAGTAGAACCTACTCGATTAATCTATTTACTATAAGCGACTAAACGCTATTGAAAACTATTTCGCATTTTTTGCAGTGACATTAAGTTCAATGTCAACATTTTGTGCAATCATCCAATCTTGTGGATTACCTTCTGTACCGTAAGAAAGACCCCAATCTTGTCTTTGGATCGTAAATTTAGAATAGAATGTTACTTCGTCACCATTGAATGTGATTTTGGCAGGGAAAGTTACATTCACCGTTTTATCTTTGATGGTTAAGTTACCACTCACCGTATTTGTCGCATCAGCAACAACACTTTTTCCTTGTGCTGCATCGAATGGACCAACTTTGGTGATTTCGAATTTTGCAGTTGGATATTTTGCTACGTCAAAGAAATCAGCACTTTTTAAATGTGCATCCAAATCTGAGGATTTTTTGCCACCGGATGTTGCAGGATCTACAGAAGCTGTATCTGTCAGAATAGAATTGACGTCGATCGTGAAAGTACCACCAGTAATTGCATTATTTTCAGCTGAAAGTGTTCCTTCGCTTTTCAAAACACCATATCTTGGGTTTAAACCACCTTTATGGTAACCAGTCCATTTTAATGAGCTTTTATCTGCTTCAACAGTGTAAGTCTGTCCTTTTTGTTCAGTTACTTCCTGAGCAGTTGTTGTTGTTGCTTTGTCGCCATTTGTATTTTGACAAGAAGCTAACAACAGGATAAGGGCTAAACCCGAGATTAATTGCTTTTTCATTTTTAATCGTTTTATTTTTTATATGTTATTTACACTTTACATTTTGCAGCATCAACTGTGCCAATTTGCACCTTCTGATGTTGCCGATACAAAGGTAGATGATAGATAGTTTATTTTTGGTATCAGTTTCCTTAAAGAAACTACTTTCCAAAAAGATAGTGGTCTGTAACTTTATAAATGCGTATTTTTGTAAGAATAAAGAAATCATGTCGTGGTCCAAGCTTTGCTTGTGTGTTCATTTATCGTTGATCGTATCGGGATAAGGAAGCCTGTGAGGGTGGGCAATACATGAATAAAAAATAGTGAAATGAAAAAGGAAGCAACTTTAACGTCGTCAGGTGCATGCAAAACACGTGTGTTGGCCATTAACGATACCATGGAGATCTTAGCCGGAAAATGGAAATTTCATATTATTGGTACCTTATTGTTGGTCGAAAAATTACGCTTTATGGAACTGCTGCGCGAAGTTGATGGGATAGGTGCGAAGATGTTGTCTAAAGAACTGCAGGATTTAGAAATGAACCAGCTGATCAGAAGAACAGTATTAAATACCAAACCCCTGACGGTGGAGTATGAATTGACCGAGTGCGGAAAAACTTTGGGTCCAATTATCGATGAGATTACCAAGTGGGGTATAACCTACAGGAGTAAACTTTATACCAAGAATGAGGAAGTGGAAGCTACGATCTAATAGGTAAACGGGTCTTTGTTTTTAGTGATAAGAGGGAGGATGCCTGTAAAGAACCTGATACGTTGGTAGCAAATCCCTTTGATTATAGGTTATGAAAACGATAATAATTGTAAGTTTGTTCTAGAAATTACAGTCTAACCTACTAAAAAGAAGACAGGATGCGGTTACAACACTTACTTTATTTGTCTCTTGGAGTTTTGAGTATCAGCAGTTGCGGAGTTACCAAAAACGCCCGACACCAAGAGATTCCCTTTGATGAAGGTATCAAAAAAATTAACCATGTAGTTGTTATTTATATGGAAAACCATAGTTTTGATAATCTTTATGGTGAATTCAAGGGAGCCAATGGCATAGCAAATGTCAAAAAGGGGGATTTTTTACAGGTAGACGAGAATGGTAAAGCCTATCAATACCTCCCCGAAATTCCACGTAATAATTCCTTTCCAACCAATCTACCCAATCAATTTTTTAATATAGACCAGTATGTACCTTCGGATAAGGCGACGCCCGATGTTACACACCGTTTTTATCATAATCAATTGCAGATCAATGGTGGAAAAATGGATAAATTTGCACTCTATAATGATTCCAAAGGTTTAGCGATGGGTTATTACAATACAGAGAAGCTACCTTTGTATCCGTTTGCTAAAGCGTATACATTGTGTGATAATTTCTTTCAGAGTGTATTTGGCGGATCCTATTTAAATCATATTTATATGATTTCCGCAGCTATTCCTGTTTGGCCTGATGCACCAAGCTCAATGGTTGCTAAACTCGATGCAAATGGAAAGATGATTAAGGATGGTGTGGTTACGCCAGACGGTTATGCGATCAATCATGTGCTTTCTCGCAACAAACCTTATCCCGCGAAATCGGATACTTCCAAATTATTACCTTCTCAGACTATGCCGACCATTGGCGATCGCCTGACAGAGAAAAATGTAAGTTGGGCTTGGTATTCAGAAGGCTGGGATGACGCTGTTGCCGAACGTAAAAATAATTTTGCTTACAATCATGAGCCTTTTTTATATTTTGCTAATTATGAGGATGGTAAGGAAGGACGAAAACACATGAAGGATCAAAACGATTTTATCAAGGCCGCAAAAGAAGGAACGCTTCCTAGTGTATCTTTTGTTAAACCAGGTGGAGGCAATGATGAGCATCCTGGAAGTTCGGCAGTCTATTCATCAGAACAACTTGCCGTTAATTTGATCAATGCTGTATTGGAGGGACCGAATGCAAAAGATGCGTTGGTGATTTTGACTTACGATGAATTTGGTGGTTTTTTTGACCACGTTAACCCACCCGTCGTTGACCGCTGGGGACCTGGTAGCCGTATCCCGGCAATTGTCATTGGACCATTTGCTAAACGTGGTGTAGTGGATCATACGCCGTATGAAACAGTGAGCATCCTTTCATTTATAGAAAAACGCTGGGGAATAGAGCCTCTAGCTGAAAGAGATAGAAAGGCAAATCCCTTTAGAAATGCGCTCGTTTTCAAATAGACGGTTTTTATATCGAGAGATAGGAATTGAACTATGTGTAAAAAGGTTGTCGTTTTTATATTATTGGTTGTAATAGTATTTACCCTCGGATTTACTACAGGGCAGCCTGTTTATACAAAACAAAAAGAGGGCAATGCCCGTGAGCATCTGATTCAGAAAGAAGTACTGGGTCAGATGCTTTCTTTTAGGACATATATCAGGGATACACTGAATGCCGAAGTGCAGAGAGGTACAGTGGATACGTTACGGCTCAGAAGAGCCTTTTTGAAAACAAGGCTACTTTTTAAAAAGTTTGAATGGGCTTCGGAGTATTTTACTGCAGATCTATCCAGAAGGTTAAATGGACCTCCGGTGGAGGAAGTTGAAAATGCGGATTTGTTGGATCCCTCTTTGTCCAGGGGGGTGGAGCCTATTGGATTGCAGGTGATCGAAGAGCTTATTTATCCCACTTACGATAATAGCAATAGGCAAAAGCTAATTCGTGAAATCGAACATTTGATAACCAATACGGATTATTTGATTTCCTATTTTGAAGATCATCAATTGGAAGACTGGCGTATTTTAGATGCGACAAAATTGGAGGTGTTTCGGATTATTTCCTTAGGAATTACTGGTTTTGATAATGCGCTTTCTCGAAATAGTATGATCGAGTCTTCCATTGCATTAGGCAGTTTACAGCAAATTCTTTTGCAATATGAAGATAGAAAAGAAACGCTCGCTTTGATGCTTACAGGAGCGATCAAATACCTGCAACAACACGCGGAATTTGAATCGTTCGATAGGGCGCAATTCATTACCCAATTTGCCAACAACATCAGTACGGAGATAGCACAGTTGGAACGTAATCTTCCAGGCCCTAAAATCAGATACAATCGAATGCTTCGGCAAGACGTCAATACGATGTTTGATCTGAATGCATTTAATGTAGATGCCTTTAGCCCGGGGCCGAAATTCCACTTCAGCAATGAAAAGGCCGTATTGGGCGAGAAATTGTTTTATGATGTTGCTTTGTCGGGGACACATACGAGAAGTTGCGCTTCATGCCATCATCCTAATCGCGCATTTACAGATGGGTTGAACTTACAAGTGGACATTCATGGTTCGGGACGTTTACTCAAACGCAATACGCCTACTTTGCTCAATGCGGCCTTACAGTCCAACTACTTCTATGATATGCGTTCGTTGACGCTGGAAGATCAGATACACGATGTTATTGGTAATAAGCAGGAAATGGACGGCTCGGTAACTGACATCGTTCAATACGTCTCTTCGGATAAAATCTATCGATCATTATTTAATAAAGCATTCAATACAGCGGATGGCCCGATCTCAGCTGAGCAGGTAAGCAACGCACTTGCTTCTTATATTCGTGGCCTGACCAAAATCAATAGCCGATTTGATGATTATATGCGTGGGGATAAGAACGCATTGTCCAAAACGGAAGTGGATGGGTTTAATTTATTTATGGGCAAGGGAAAATGTGCGACCTGTCATTTCCTGCCTTTATTCAACGGTGTTACACCGCCCAAATTTATTCAGAGCGAAGTCGAAGTCCTGGGGGTACCAAAATCCCTGAAAGATTCTGTGCTGGATTCAGATTTAGGGTACTATGATATCATAGGTGTTGATTCATATAAATATGCCTTTAAAATACCTTCTGTCCGGAATGTAAAGAAAACTGCTCCCTATATGCACAATGGGATCTATCAGACCTTGGATGAGGTCATGGAATTTTATAATAATGGGGGAGGGGCAGGATTGGGAATCAAATTATCCAATCAGACATTGTCAGATGAAAATTTGCATCTGAGTGAAAAGGAAATGAAAGATATTATTGCGTTTATGGAAAGTCTCGAAAGCCAATAAAATGGCTGGTGGGCTATCTCTTTTTTAGAATCGTATCGATTGTTTTTGCTGGGCTAAGGAGTTTTATTGAGCCTAAATGAGGGGGCATCAAATTGATTGAGCTCTTGCAGTAACGGTAAGGGATTAATTCTTATCGTAGTTTTTCTTTCTTGTAGATTCTCTTCGGACCCTAGCGCTTTTACCTGTTCAATTTTTATTCCAGTCAACAAGTTGAATTGGATTTCAGTCGTTGTATTTTTGCCATCCCAGGTTCCTTTTTCTAGGTAGATCAATTCAAAATTTCCATTTCTGCAACGAAATGTATAGTTGGCATGCCCATCTGTGATATCGGCTAATATATGAAGCTGACCATTTTCAATAGCGAAGTTGGGCAGCGGAAAATGGGGTTGGATCATCGTCGTTGAAGAGAGGGCCAATCGTAGCTTTCCGTTGGGTTTGGACAGAAATACCTGCGTTTTAATTGGTGTTGCTGTATTTGAAGTGTCCATGGCAAGAACAATTTTATCTGGATAACCATCATGATTTATATCGCCTTCTAGCTCTTGAATTTTTGCTGTAAAACTGTCTTTTATTGCCTTTTTTTGGCCATATAAGGCTAAACTACTTAAAAAGAATATGCTCAAGATTAGTTTTTTCATCCGTATAAACACAGCATTAAATGAAACATAAATCGATTCAATATACGCATTCAGGATGGAAAAGCTATTATTTTACCCTATCTTGGTTTCTCGGAATTGATTAACAATCAAGTTAGTTTGCCTTACTGACTATAGGAATAGACTATAATACATGGAGTAACCACTTGTTCCATCGAGCCATTGTACAAATTCTTTATGACTATAATGAAAACCGGCTTTTTGGATAGCGGCTTTTGAAATCATATTTATTTCACGATGGCTTATAGTCAGTTTTCTTAATTGATTCGCGGAGGCCCACCCCATTCTTATTTTATACAAAAGACTCGATAGACCTAATTTTCTATACTGTGGCTGTATGAAAGACTGACCAAAGTAGGCTTCTTCTTTATTCAGCAACAGCATGCTGGTTATCCCAATCATTTTTTCACTTTCGAAAAGACCAAAAACAATGCGTGGATATCTTATGCGTTCTGCCCAATCCATATCAGATAGTTCTATTTCAGGAGGAGTGCTCCGTCGAAAAAGCGTAGGTTCGGTTTGAATTGACTCGATACGCATCGCTTTATAAAGTGGGGACTCGCGCTCTGTCAGCTGACGTATATGGAATGAACCTGATTGAAATGTTAAAACGGACTCTGACATAGCGTAGTTAATGCTGTCTTAATGATTATTTCTAATACTATAATGCGAAAGTATGTATTATTATTATTATTATTATTTATACTTCAAATGTGGTATTGCATTCATTCCAAATTGCTGATTCCCGATGATTATGCCGCGACAACTATGACGATATATGTTTGCAATTGAATAAGCCACAATTGTATTAAAGCAACACATGATCCTATTCGTTTCAATGTAGCCTTATACGCAAGTAGAGTATTAAAATATAAGTTTCACGAGTAGCATTTCCGTAATGGTGCTGAAATATAAGAATAGAACTACAGTAGTTCAGCTATTCTATTTTCTAAATCTTCTAGATCAAAAGGCTTAGCGAGATAGCTGTCTGCTCCCGCTTGCTGGGCTAGCGTTTCGATATCGGTATTAGCGGATAGATAAATTACAGGGATATTGCGATATAAGGGATGATTTTTGAGTAACCGTGTGGCTTCTACACCGCCTATTTTGGGTATCCAATTGTCCATCAAAATTAAATCAGGATGTACCTCTTCTACTTTCTCGATAATATCATGAGAAGTTTCAGAGACGGCCATATTATAGCCATTTGTTTCGAGGATTATTGTGCATATTTCAAGGACATGTTTATCATCGTCCAACATCAGTATTGTTTTATTTGACATGTTGCAGCTTTAAAAAAGGTGGAGCTAAATTAAATAAAATGCCATCGCGAGAATATGGTTAAAATACCGATTCTAATAAGTATAAACCCGTATTTTGGATGTGGAAAACTGAAAAAAAATAAACGCATTTATGAACTACGCATTTATGAGGCCGCAACGGAGCAACTGTCTACGAAAAAGATAGACATGTTTAACAACGGGGAAATCGATATTTTCAAAAAACTGAATTTTAATGCTGTTTTTTATGGACAGGTGCTTGCCGGTAGTATGATGCCCAAGCTGATGTATCTGGCGGCATTCGAAAGTATGGAAGACAGGAATACACATTGGAAAGATTTTGGACCTTTATACAAACCAATGCAGGATTTACCGCAATATCAGAATAACGTATCAAAGAGTATAAAAGTGATGCTATACCCCGCCGCATATTCTGATATTTAGTGGTCGAGCTGTGTTTATCTTCTCCTAACAAACAAATTGAATTTTTTGCACCAGTCAAAAAAACTGACTAAAGCCTGTCTATCCAATTTTTCAAAACTGTAAATCTTATGGGGATAGGGAAGGGCATTTGTATAAATACCCGTATTTGCTAATATTAGCATTGGATTGCTGCTATCAATTTTGTCAAAATATTTGCCTAGGATCGTGTAGTGTGTTTTAAATAACGATTCAACAGTTTCATTATTGGAGACCAGCGAAATGGTATAATCGTAGTCGTCATGTTGCATTTTTTCACAGTCGCATATCCTGTTTTTTCCTAAAGCAACTTCATTTCCACTGTCCCAAAGAAAATTTGCGACTTCAAAAAATAAATCGTTTTTGATATGCCCTACGGGCTCAGTGATGAAATATCTCATTTGTGTTTTGTTTTACCTGTGGTTTTCTTCTTGATATTTAATGGACTAAAATCTCCTTTCTGTCGGATTTAGGTAATCAATTAAATATGCTGTTCAACTTGTCGCTACCGATAGGCTGAACCAAGCTTTCTAACACAAAGAAATATCAATTTGCTGTAGTTTAAAAGAGATAAAAAGTGGTAAGTATTGGATTATTCAAGGTTTCTGTTTCGAAAGTTAAGAGCTGTCATACCGGTTACTTTCGAAAATAAACGGGAAAAATAAGGATGATCATCGTAACCTAGCTCCACCGCTATTTCTTTTACAGATTTCTTTGAATGATAGAGCAGACGTTTCGCTTCTAATATAACACGTTGCTGAATATGATAAGTAACGGGCTTTCCGGTTGTCTTTTTTAGACATTCATTGAGATAGGCCGTAGATATTTTCATTTTCTCGGCATATCGCTTAGGCTGTTTAATGTCAATAAATTCTTTATCTAATAGCGAAGCGAACTCTTTGCTGATAATTTCAAATCGAGACTGTGCATCACTTTTAGTTGATTGTATTAAATATTGTGAGATAATAAGAGCCGCAATGGTATTGCAGCTATCTTTCATTAGCGCAGTATATAGTTTTTCGTGTCTTCTTTCGTTAATTTTTAAACAGGTGTCTACAGTCTGGGATAAGACCGCTAATGTATCCTGATCAATTTCGATGGGAGCAATCCCCGTAATATCTTTTAGAGCGTTTATGTAATCCGAGTTTAGATTTTCTACACTGATCATTAAGACACTAAAAGCGCTGTAATCCATGGCTATTCCCCGGTGTACTTGATAAGGCTGGATGATCATTACGGAGGAGGAACCTAATTGATACCGCTGAAAATCTACTTCAAATATTCCATTTCCCTCTTCGAGAATGAAAAATAAATAGAAATCATCACGATGTGCCTGACTTATTTTGGCTAACTCTAAATTTCTGACAGCATTCCTTTTTATAGCCATTCCCAAATTAAACTCATTAGGAAATGAATTTAATGGGATGGTATTATTTTTTTTTGAGGCTGATGAATTCACCCTCAAATTTAAACATTTGTCAAGATACTAATGATGTTTTTTCTATATCCGGGGTCTTTTTCTCGAAGTTCGAGAATATTGTGTTTTAAATCTATGTTGACATACCATTCCGCGTAATGATGTTTTTCATTTGCGTCGTCAAAGAAAACTTTAGCTTTAATATATTCCTCATCAAAATATTCCGGGTGTCCACTGACGATAAACGCGGTAGATCCAATATTATCGTGCATTTTAAAGGATTTACCATCGATTTTAAAGAGGCTATTTAAAGCTTTGGTAAAATTGTCACTTAATTTGCCAATTGAATAGAAATTAATCCCTTCGCGATAAAACCTTTGTTTATCGACTTCGGTATCGACAATACCCAATTTCATATCAGGACGAAAGGCGATTGCCAAACCAACCGTCTCTCTACCCCAAAGCCCTTTAGCTTGGACAATATGATGTTCGTCATCATCTTTCCAATATTTTGTGACGGTCAGTTGTAAATCTACAAAATCATCGTCCTCACTAACGTCAATCTGTCTCAAATTGCTTTGTCCTTTCAAGAAATTCAAAAAGCGCATAATTATCCTGTTAATTTCGTGTTAAGTTCCATGGCATAGTGATGATACCAAAATATATATGACAAGTATCATTCGCGCCGGAAGCTTTTGGCTATTGAATTAAATATACTATTTTTTTTACTAAAAAAATAGACTGGAGCAGGCCTGATCGCTTAAAAAATGAATTATTTACAAAGGAAGTTTCTTCGCTGTTTTTTCTGATGCAATCTCTTCGGAGATACGTTCATTGATATTGATTTTTGCATGAATAAAAGTGAAGATCACTGTACCATATTCTCTTGCGTAGGTATTTGTGATGGAGTCGGCCAGCATTGATTTGCTGAAGAAGGGACTTGTTGCTGCTAGTTCTCTTTCTCGTTCCCAGCGGTTTTTAATTCGAATCACATTGCTGTATGCTTTATTCAAATCAAACCAATTGATGTAGTCAGCGTTGAATGAAACAGCTTTAATTCCTCGTTTGGAATAATAGTTGATGGCGCCGGCCTGCCCATAATTGTCGCAAAGTACAAGGGTATTTTCTGATCTAGGTATTTGGTCATAGAGACTATCGACTTTTCTAGCAAGTTCTTGCCATCCCAACATATCTGCAAAATCCTGTGGGAGTGGATGCTCTTTGCCATCTTCCCATGTCAACATACCATATTTTCTGTATTTATCGGGATGGTTCACAAAATATGCTGGATTTCTATTGGGGAATGCAATATTATAGACTGGAAGAAATAGGATCGCCGTTAAAACGATCAAGATAGGTTTTAAAATCTGACCAGTTTTATTTTCCAAAAGTGATGAAATATAAACTGCGCCAAAAGCAAAATATATTGGGTAAAGACCTATTGCATAATAATCTTTCGCTCTTAGAAATAAGAAGATTCCAAGGGTGATAAAGAAAGAGTAGAAGAATAGGCGATATGTTTTAAATGCAGGATATTTCAGCAGTGCATATAATCCAAGAATGAGGACGGGAAAGGTTCCGAAAAAAAACAAAAATTGAGACCGTACGAAGCTCCATCGGTTAACATGGACAAGTTGTGTATCTTGAAGCTCTTTGAAATGAACAAATACAGGGAAGTTATTGCGGTACTGCCATACTAAATTAGGAAGGATAATTAGTAGGGCAATGAGTATTCCGTAATATAATTTTTTTTCTGTAAATATTTTTCGTTCCGGAACCAAAGCAACTGCGGGGATCAAACCTAAGATCAGAAATATGATGTTGTATTTATTCAGAAATCCAAGCGCAAAAACAATAGCCATATAAAATAACCACTTGGATTGTTTGTTATTTAAATACTTTATTATACAATAGTATATGGAAGTCCAACATAAGACATCAAAAGAATTAGGTTGATACAAACCATTCAAACGGAATAGCACAGAAAACATAATGCAACAGCTTCCAAAGAGCTGTGCAAACAGATTTCCTTTCAGCGATTCTATTGTTTTCCAGACGATAAGAATCGTTAAGGCTCCGAAAAGTGCAGGGAAAAACTTGATCCAAAAGACAGAATTGCCCAGTATTTTGATGAGATAGGAAATCAACGATGTTAATGGCGGTACGGAAAGGTATCCCCAAGCTAAATGGTTTGCTTGATCTACATGTAAGAATTCGTCGCGCTGCAATTCGTAGGTTGGGCTAATCAACTGGTATTGCATGATGAATTTGAAAATGATTAGGCTTATTAGGATAATTCGGTTTTTGAGTGCCATCTGAATTTGTATTTATGGATGTCCTCTACGAATTTACGATTAAAATAGATTTTAAACTTTGTTTTTTAATAGAATCGGTTGTTTCAGCTAATTTCGACAGCCAGCTACCCGCTGGTTTGTTTGAACAAAAGAAATCATCATGATATTTTTAAATACGTTAAGACTAAGAATACCCAAAGAAAGCAAACGATAGATAGGCATAAAATGTTATTTTCGTGTAAACGAACAAAGTATGAGTATAGCATTGATACTGAATAGAGCCAGAGCCGAGGAGTGGAAGGTCGAAATCAATAAATATTTACCTGAAATAAAGGTGGAGATCTTCCCTGAGATTGAAAATTATGATGCGGTCGAATTTGCGCTTTGCTGGAAACCAGAAGCAGATTATTACACTCATTTTCCAAACTTAAAAGTTATCCAATCTGGTGGCGCCGGAATAGATCATCTTTTTCCCAAAAGTATTTCATCACATCTCCGCATTTGTAGGATTATCGATCCCATGTTGAAAAGAGATATGTTTGAACATGTTTTGACTTGCTTAATGCATTCGATGAAGAAGTTTTCGACTTATATAAACGAAAAAGAAAAGAAAAATTGGCAGCCCTTGCTATACAAATCAATTGGTGAAACCAGGGTTACTATTTTAGGATTAGGCGAAATTGGTGGTTATGTGGCTGAAGGTTTAGTCCAATTGGGATTCAACGTAAATGGATGGTCCAATTCACCTAAAAATCTTAAGGGAGTAAGTTCGTTTACTGGAATGAAAGGACTTCGTGCTGCCCTTGAAAGCACGGATTTTATTGTTAATATACTACCATTGACCGATGCAACAAAAGGAATTCTAAATCGTGGTTTCTTCAATTTGTGTCCCAAAGAAACTGTACTCGTTAACGTTGGTCGAGGAGAACATCTCGTGGAAAATGATTTGTTGGATGCAATTGCTGGAAAAAAAATTACTGAAGCTTATCTTGATGTATTTCATCAGGAACCATTACCGCAAGATCATCCATTTTGGGATTGCCCACCTATTGTGATAACTCCGCATGTTGCTAGTAGGACAAATATTGGATCTTCCGTCTTACAAGTGGTGGATAATTATCGAAGAATGGTTGAGGGGCGATCTTTGCTCCATGAAGTTTCTTTAAAAAAAGGTTATTAGCAATATAAGATGTACGCAAGTTTTGCGGTAGAAAGCATTGATTGGTATTTTGTCGGATAGGTTTACAATTTTGATTTGATGTAAACTTATAGGCAAATGGATTTTATTTTTTAGATTTATATAGTCAATTATCCTTGCTTTATTAACAATTTATGAACGTACAAGTATCTACAAACTTTAGAAAACATGCGCGTAAAACAATTTTATCTATTGTTGTTTTTGCGGTTACTTATGTTATTCTGCTACTCTTGGCAATAGGTATTACTGTTGGTTTTACTTTATTGGGACTATTGATGTTCACTGCCAAGCCTATGTTTTTAACCGCAGTATTATGTTTGGGCTTACTCGCTACAGGTCTGACCATACTTTTCTTTTTGTTAAAATTTGTTTTTGCGTCAACAAAAGTTGATACCGGGCATCTTACACAGATATATGAGAGCGACGAACCACAGTTATTTGCACTTATTCATGAGGTGGTAAAGGAAGTTGACACAAGCTTTCCAAAGAAAGTTTTTCTATCGCATGATGTCAATGCATCTGTATTCTATGACTCTAGTTTTTGGAGCATGTTTTTACCCATTAAGAAAAATCTTCAGATTGGTGTGGGGATGGTGAATGCAGTTACTCAACAGGAACTAAAGGCTATTCTTGCACACGAGTTTGGCCACTTCTCACAAAAAAGCATGAAAGTGGGTAGCTATGTTTACCATGTTAATCAGATTATCTACAATATGCTGTATAAGAATGAATCGCTGGATAATATGTTTGGTAAATGGGGTAACATCAGTGGGTACTCTGCTATTTTTATTGGTATATCGATGTTTATTATTCAACAGATTCAGCATATTTTGAAGCATCTTTATGAATATGTAAATCTCAATTATTTGGCGTTATCAAGAGAGATGGAATTTCATGCGGATGAAATTGCAGCACATGTGGCTGGTTCCCGGGCTTTGGCTGACTCGCTCTTACGTTTGGGTTTTGCAAACCATGCACTAAATAATGTACTTACTTTCTATGATACCAAATTTTCTGAAAATATCCGTAGTCGTAATATTTATCCAGAGCATCGTTGTGTCATGCTCTTGTTTGCGGAACGCAATAGGTATCAAGTGCAAAATGGTTTTCCTCAGATCGAATTGGCGACTTTAAAAAAATATGATAAATCGAAGTTAAATCTTGAAGATCAATGGTCGTCCCATCCATCGGATGAAGATCGGGTAAAAGCATTACAGAAACTTAATATTGTTAAGCAAGAAGCCAACAACGCACCTGCTATTGAATTACTAGCTAATCATGCTGCGGTAGCAAACCAAATTTCGGATAAATTGTTTGCGCAGGTACAGTATCAACAGCCCCCATCAATGTTAGAAATAACGTCTTTCAGTGATGATTTTGAAAGTCGAATGAACAAGTATGCTGTTGATCAAAGATTCAATGATTTCTATGACTACAATCATCCTGTGCGAAAAGGTGAAACTCCAATTTTTCAGGGACAGACAAAGCCGACTTTTGATGAGTTATTTGCCGATAGTAGAGTTGATACACTATATGAACTTAATAGTCTGAAAAATGATAAATATGTCGTTGAAGCAATCAGTAAAGGCGAATTAAAATTAAAGTCCTTTGACTATGACGGTATAAAATATCGAGCTGCAGATGCCATCGAATTACTAAAAAAAATTGAAGATACTATTGTAGATACGGAGCATAAAATTACCGACTACAACCAGCAGATCCATTATTATTTTGCACACTTGGCTGATACGCAGGTGATGTGTGAAGAGTTTGAACGAAGATATTATGATTTTGCTTTTTTCGACAAGAATTATGAGGAGGCACAAGAACTTTATGCTCACATGACGGAGAATACCCGGTTTATATTTCAGACTTTGCCCTTCGCTGATATTGAGGCAAGGTTGCAAGACGTCAAACGTAGGGAAGGAGAATTAAAAAAGAAACTGGCAACGCTTATGGCACTTCCCGGAAGTAAGGATGAATTGGATGATCCGTTGCTTACTTCATTGGACACGTATATCAACAGGGATTTAATATATTTTAATGTAGATCATTATAACGAGGATAACCTTCAAATCCTTTTTAATGCGATATCGGCCTATAAAAAGTTATTGGATGATCAGCATTTCGCGAAGAAAAAGCACTATTTGAATTTTATGCTTACCCTTGAGGAAGGTAAAGGACAGAAAAAAGAACTGTCGTAAATGCCCTTGTATATTGACGCTTTGTCCCCGCTGTACGTCGATTGAAATGGTTTATTTTTGATAGACAATAACCCAGTTTTGAATTGGATTTGTTTTATTAAATATTAAACTTTTTGTTATGCGGAAATTAATAATGAAAATGTCTGTTTCCATCGATGGATTTGTTGCGGGCATCCACGGTGAACTTGATTGGATGTTTAAAAGTAGCGATGATCATTCTAGCGCATGGGTTTTAAATATTTGTGAATCTGCCGGCGTTCATCTAATGGGCCGAAAGACCTTTGAAGTAATGGCTTCCTATTGGCCTGCTTCAACAAATCCTTTTGCGGCAGCAATGAATGAAATCCCTAAAGCGGTCTTTACAAAAAAGGGCTATCATCCCAAAACAGAAGATTTTGCTCACAATGCCGAGCTTCCTGCGTATTCCTCTTGGATGAATGCCCGGGTTTTTGATGCAGGTCTCATTGAAGGAATTAAAGAATTAAAAGCAGAGTCTGGTAAGCCATTATTGGCCCATGGCGGAGCTGAATTTATGCGAAGTTTAATTGAAACCGGATTAATTGATGAATATCATCTGATCACACATCCAATTGCATTGGGTACTGGGCTGCCTATATTCGACGGTCTTTCTAGATTTCTCGATCTAAAGCTCGTGAATGTGCAAGTTTTTCCAGGTGGTGTTGTCGCACATACATATTGTCCGGCGTAGAATGAAAATACGACATCTATATGTCGTATTTTCATTCCAGCAGCTAGCTTTTTAGAAATTCTGTGAATCGGCAGAGGCACCATAACTTGCTGGAAGGGGAATATCATTGAGTCTATAGTAAACACCTAATTGTGCCCTGTGATGTGTAATCTGGTTTAATGAGTGACGAATAGCACCGTATTTGCTCCAGCTTGCCAGTTCATGACCATCATTTTTAATGGTCCAGCTTGGAATTAAGTCTTCCTCCTTAGCTGTTTCTAAAGCATTTTTTCCGGCTTCGTAATCTTCGTCCAATTTTTTTAAGAGATCATCCCGAGTCAATAGACTTGTTGGCACATAAGCACTTTTGGCAAAGTCAAGTTCTGAAGTCTTTAAAATGGTGCTTGGCCATTCGAAAACTTCGACTAAGTGGGTTGCCAGACGCATCATTTTCATGCTTTTTTCATGTGGGACATATTCATTCTTGCCTTCAGGGAAAAGTGCAATGAAGTTTTTTGTAATTTGATACTCATTAGCTAATTCTTCTTTTAATTGTGGTAATGTTTCCATGTTTTTTTTTCTGTAATAATTTAAAATTCGATTAGTTATCCTACTAATAGCCTTTGCTCTGGAATTGTTTTTTCGTTTAGTATTTGTTTTCCTGCTAAGGTTAAACAAAGATATAACCACTATGTGACAGCTATGTGTCAGTATGAATTGGGTGAATCATCATTTATGATAAAAATAAAATAGTGGCAGCTCTTATTATCTCATGTTGTTGAAAACTTGGACTGCAAAGGTTCGAGTATTTGTTTTTTTATAACGTTTATTTAAGCAAGCGCTGCAAATAATAAAGCAGGTCAAGCGAATTGTAAAAAGGGTGGAAATGAGCATATAGACTAAGTATATTTGATTGGTAATTAATTAAATAAAATTGAACGATGGGAAATAAGAAAGCAATATTCACTTTTGTAGGCCTGGTATTGGTTGCAGTAATTGGTATCGGTATATGGGCTTACCGTCTTTTGGGAAATATGGAGGCGGATCAGGAAAAAACAGAACAATTATCTTCCCGAATTTTAGCTGGTTTTGGCGATCATACCGCTATTTATAAATATCCAGTACAATTGTCCGCAGTTGATTGGGGGAAGAGCTGTCTAATTCTTGAAAATGGCGGTGCCGGTGATTTGGGAATAACTTATAAGGAAAAATGGAACGAGGCATTGGGAACAGTAGATAATTATCCCGGTGATGCTGTCAAAGGCATTGTTATGATAGCGATGGACATGCAGGAAAAAGGAGAGTACGTCAATAAGATCGGTCAAAAAGATAAAGCTTATCAGCGCAATTATATTATTAGCTATGTAGATCTCGACAAGGAGGTAGTCATCGCCCGCGATACCCTATATGGTGAGGAGCCGCCTTTGGTCAATCGTTCCAGCGGTTCGGGAGCTGGTGACTTTCCCTCGGACACTGAAGTTATAGATTCAATCAAAGGTAGGTTGAAATTGTAATTTTTTTTTCTCCGTTTATGGAATTTTGATATTCTTCGCATCCCTGCACGAAAGTTGAAGTGCCGGATGGAAAAATCTAGTACTTGGCTTTAGGTAAATTTATCTATTTTTAAAAGAATTTAGCCAGTATCTTAAACATGAAATGGAAATCAATTGTTGTCTGCTTTTTAGCTGTTCTGTATTCTGTGGTCCTTTGTGGGCAATCGACCTTATTCAATAGTCCACGTGGATCTTCTGACTATTATATTTATAAACTGAGCCCAGAAGTTTTAAGAAAAATTCACTTGGGAGAGAAGAAATTCGATGAAACTATGCTCAGCGATTTTTTTCTTAAGTATAAGGCCGGAAGTCCACAGCCGACTTTACCTTCTGGTAATTATGTCCAGGTCCGCGCCAGTGGAGCTGATCTCATTTATCAGGAATTGATTAGTGATAACCTATATGTCAAGATTATTCCGGCAGAAATTTTTGCGATTTGTCTATACGATTCTCTGGGAACGATTATAAAAGATGCGCAAGTAAAAGTGAAGGGGCGTCGCATGTCATTCGATAAGAAGTTACATTATTATAAAGCTGCCAATGCAAATAGTGACGATGTCGTCAGTATTGAACATAAGGGTGTCTATCATTACCTGAGTGTAGAACGGAGTTGGCCTTACAAAGACAGGGTTCCATTATGGAAAGGGATCAAAAATAGCTGGCTTAGAACAAAGTTTAAGATTAAGAGATTCTTTCATAAACAAGAAACTGAACAGACAGAAAGCTTTATGGTTTTTAACAAGCCAATGTATAAGCCAAATGAGCAGGTTAAATTTAAAGCTTATCTTGAGGAAGAAAAATGGAAACCTTACCGTGATTCTATTACCGTACGTCTGACAGGTGGATATGGATATGCCAAAGATACCGTTTTGGCCCGACTTGCTCCCTATCGTCCGGGAATGTACAATTTTGCATTTGATTTGAAGGGGCTTGGCCTTATCCTTGATAAAAATTATGGGATCTCTTTGGAATCTACAAAAGCCAGAATCGTCTTGCATCAACAGTCTTTCCGATATGAAGACTATGAGTTGAAAAGCCTAAGCTTTAATATGACGTCCGAAAAGACGAAATATGCTAAAGGAGACAGTGTGCGACTGAAACTAAAAGCTTTAAATGAAAATGAAATGCCCATATATGATGGGAAAGTAGATGTGCGTGTTGTGACAAGTCCACTTTATACGCTTGATATAAAGTCCAATAAGGTCAATTTTATTCCAGATACATTATGGCAAACGAGCATTTCGCTCGTAGATGTGGCGGAAAAGGAAATTGTATTACCCGATTCAATCTTTCCGGCTGACATAGGTCTTACATTTCGGGTTATTGGCACCTATCTAAGTTCGGATAATGAAAGAATTGAGCGAAGTCTCGACCTTAATATACTCAACAGCGAAAAGGAAATTCGTATTGCTGTAAAAGACGGGCATGCAGAGCTGAAGTATTTCGAAAAAGGTGTTGCGATGCCAACAACTGCTCAGCTAATGATATTAGGTGAACATCGTGAAGTGCTGAAGACTGAAAATTTGAGTTTACCTAATTTGGTTTCTATACCTTGGCAGGCCGAAGAAATTGTTGTCAAGTCGAATGGATTCAGTAAAAACGTTTATCTGGAGGATCAAGAGCAGGCACAACTGAATTATCGGTTTTATCGAACTACGGATTCGGTGATATTGCATGTCAATAATCCCGCTATGATTCCATTTTGGTATCGTGTCTATCGTGCTGGTCGTACGATTGCTTCGGGTTATAATACCAAATTAAAAGGTACATTTTTAGCTCGGGGAAAAGACGGGTATAGCATGGAAATCACCTATCTTTTTGGAGGAAAATCAAAAGTTATCCAGGAAGAATTACCCTATGTGGAGAAGAATTTAAATTTGGCAGTCAACACGGCGACGACAGTTTATCCGGGGCAGAAGGCTGATGTAGAACTTTCGGTTACGGATAAGAATGGTAAACCGTTGAAGGATGTTGATATTACGGCCTATGGTTTTACCTCAAAATTTAGGTCAGCAACCACTCCAAATATTACTATGGGTGGTCTGATGCGAAGGGCAAGAGTCTCACAAAATCTTAATTTTAGTTTGGATGATGATGAGAAGGCACATCAGGGAGCTCTTCAAAATTGGGCAAAATGGTCTAAAGAGATGCAGTTGGATACGATGGCTTTTTATCGGTTTTTATATCCCAAAGATTATTATCAGGAGTCTCTTCCTCTAGATGCTGTCAAGAGTCAGATTTCCCCTTATGTCGTTGTAAATGGTGTAGTGCAGGGGATCCATTTAGTCTGGATAGACGGTGTTCTGACTTATGCTAAACAAGACCAACAAAATAACAATACTATTTTTGAAGTTTTTCCGGGGCAGCATGATTTCAGATTTAGGACCAAGGATCGCGACATTCGTGTAAGTGGCTTTTATCTTGAAAAGGGGAAAAAGGTCATTGTTTCCTTTAATGCCTCACAGGATACGATTGGTTTTACCTACCCCGAAAAAGAATTCAGCAAAGGCCAAATTTTGGTTTACCGATTACCTAAAGAAGAACGTGGTAAGCTCTACACTAACGAATTGACTGAATTGAAGCGCCAGTTGATTACAGTAACCAACAATTTTGGAGCCTGGCAATTACCCAATAATAATGCATTGATTGAGATGCCGGCATATATCCAGACAGCAGGAGATCTCTACTACCTCAATCCCGTAAGAAAAACCGTTTACGATAACCGGTTGCGGACACAGGTTCCCGTACCCCTGATGGTGGGACCATTTCCAAGGACAGAAATGTATAACGGTGTGTCCAAAATAGGCACGCTCATGGTTGACACAGCGAAAATCGGACGTTTTGAAATTGAGGGAGGCTATCAATACAGTATCTATAAAAATTACCAAAAACAAAAAAGCTGGGATGGCAATCCTTTGCGGATTGATCTGTATGATTTTACGCCAAAGTTAGATTTTCAGGAGAGGGTATGGACCTTGGAGGATATCAAGGCAAACGTAGAACGTACTTTCCAAGAGACGATGCAAAATAGCACGGGACTTGCGCAATTTGCTACGGTGAAGAAAGGAAAAAAAGACGCTATTTTTAAATTGAATTTAATTTTGGGCAATGATGCTGCACAAAAAGGCATTCGACCTGCATTGATCTTTATTGAACCGACGAATGTCGAGGAGAGAATGTATTTTAGACTGTTTTACGGCGGACATCGAAGTTTTGGAGATCTTCCGGTCGGCGATGTTACTTTGCATATTGTAAAGGATGATTCAACTTCTTTTAGTTTACCAATCAAACTCAAAGCCAATGGGATGAATTATCTCAGACTGGATTCTATTCAATGGAGCGATGCATCCCAAGCGGCGAGATTGGCTTACAAACTTGTACGCGATGAAATTATTGTGCGTACCGTGGAAAATCCATTGCAGGATTCTATAAGGCATGGGCAGGAGATTGATCCGCGGTTCTTAAAAATAGACCAGGAAGGTTTTAGAGCGAAAAGAAATAATAATAAGGTCGCCCGGATCTTAGTTTATGATGGTGATACGCCATTAATTGGGGCTAAAGTAAGTGTTTCGGATACAAAAAAACGATATTTCACAAGCTTTGACGGTAGTTTGGAACTTGAGCTCTCCGATGACAAAAATGCTGTTCTTGAGATTGCTGCTTTAGGGTACAATACAGCTACAGTCAAAGTCTCCAGTGGCAAAGATTATTTCGTTGAGTTAAAGCCAAGCGAAAATCAATTGGATGAAGTGGTTGTTGTGGGGTATGGCGTCCAAAAAAGACAATCATTGACTGCGGCAGTGAAATCGATCAATGCTAGGACGGATGGGGTGACTACGGCTATGCTGCAGGGGGCTGTAGCAGGGATTCGTATTCGTGGCGCTGCTAGTCTGGCCCCCAATGAAAAACCATTGATTTTAGTAGACGGAGTCCCCTTTGAAGGTGATATTTCAAGTCTTGATCCATCGACTATCGCGTCATTGAATGTGATTAAAGATCAATCTATGCTGGGATTATACGGTGCTCGGGCCGCCAACGGCGTGGTGATGGTTCAGATGAAAGCTGGAGCTTCTGCGGCATCGACAGGTGCTGTGGATATGCCCTATTTGGAATCTGGAAATACGATGCGCGTGAACTTCCGCGATGATGCATTTTGGCAGCCAAAGCTAACCACCGATGCTCAGGGAAAAGCTAATTTTGAAGCGACCTATTCGGATGATATTACCAATTGGCGAACATTCTTTATTGCTAAAGGAAGTAAAAATTTCGCCGACATAAAAGAGCTAAATGTCAAATCTTTTAAAGCTGTTTCGGCACATTTGGCGACTCCCCGATTTGCCATCAGGGGTGATCAGTTTTCTGCCATGGGACGGGTTGTCAATTATCTTAGCGACAGCTTACAGCTCTCGCGTACCATCAATAATGGACTAACAACGCAGGAGGCAAAGTTGAAAATTGCGAAGTCCTATCGGGATCCTATATCGGTTATTGCCGATAAGGGGGACAGCATCCAACTTGCTTATTCGATCGGATTGTCAAATGGATATTTTGATGGTGAAAAACGTAGCATTCCGATTTTTGAAAAGGGGCTTGAACAACATGAAGGAGATTTTAAAGTGCTTAACAGTACCGCAGAGTATTTGCTAAAAACTTCTCCTGCGCTAGGCGAAATCACCTTGCATGCCGAAGCAAATTCGCTGGAATTCTTACAACGGGAAATCGAATCTATTGATCGTTACAAATTTCTATGCAATGAGCAGATGGCTTCCAAATTGAGTGCATTACTTTCTAAAAAAGAGCTTACAAAATTGATCGGAAAGCCCTTTACAGAGGATAAGAAAATAAAGGATCTTTTGAAGGAGTTACAGAAAAACAAAAATTCCAATCAGGGCTGGGGCTGGTGGAACAAAAGTGAAACTGTGACCTGGATCAGCAACTATGTGATCGGGGTACTGTTGGATGCCCGAGAAGCAGGATACCAGGTTGAGATCGATACGGAGATCTATGCAGAACGTGAAAAGACCATGTTGAAAAGCAGCTTGGCTTCGCTGGATCTTCTATTGGATAAAGATAAGCTTCACGGGGCCAAAGAGAATTTGTTTGGCTCCCTGATATATCTGCTCCGGCTAGATCCGAAAACCGATTACAAAGATTATTTCTTCGAAATTGATACAAAACTGAAAAGTAAAACCATTAAGGATAAACTGTTGAAATATCTATTGATTTCAAAACTGGGTCTTAAAGATTCACATGCTGCAGACACTGTTCTTAAATATTCCTCAAAGGCTGTCTTAGGTGGGCTTTATTGGACTTCTGGAACTACAACAGATCAGAAAGGCAGATCTTTTATGCGACCTACGGAAACCAATACCGAGAATACACTGTTGGCTTACGGTGTCTTAAAATCAATTGGTGGTCATGATTCGGATTTAGAAAATATCCGTAATTACTTTTTTGCGCAGCGGCAGCAAAACCAATGGTATAATATCTACGAATCTTCGCGTATCATACGAAGTATTCTTCCTGATTTACTGAAAGAGGGTGAGTCTTTCCAGGCACCGGTTATGGTCATCAATGGCAAACGCGTCACTACATTTCCGTATACGCAAAGCTTTAAGTCGGATGAACAGATTAAAGTGAGGAAAGAAGGGACGGGGCCGGCTTTTGTGACAGCCTATCAAAATTTTTGGAATCCAAATCCTGTCATAGAAAAAGAAAAGGGGCTTGCTGTGGCAACGCGATTTAAGGACAATGGTGCTACGGTAGCGGCGCTGAAGGAAGGGAATCCTGTAAAACTTGAAGCAAGCGTAACCTTAACTGGTGAAGCTGAGTATGTGCAGATCGAAGTTCCTATACCGGCGGGATGTTCTTATGAAACCAAAACCAATGGATACTATAGAATCGAGGCGCACCGGGAGCATTTCAAAGATCGTGTAGTCATTTTTTGCAACAAACTGGGGAAAGGTACACATACCTTTGAGATCGAACTTTTACCTCGTTATACCGGGACTTATACAGTCAACCCAGCGAAGGCTGAATTAATGTATTTCCCGACATACTATGGAAACGAGAAAATGAAAGAAATCGTGGTGGAATAAATATGCTTTTACAAAAAAAGGGACTTATCACATGATAAGTCCCCAACATATAAAAACTAAAATTGAAAGTGTGCTATTGATGATCCCATCCACCACCTAGGGATCTGTATATCGCTACGCTTGCTTTGAGTTGGTTGACCTTCTTCTCAACGAGCTCAAATTTGGATTCCAGGGCATCGCGTTGTGTCAGCAGAACCTCCATATAATCTGCGCGGGCGTATTTAAAAAGGTCGTTGGAAATACCGATAGACTCATTTAATGCATCGACTTCCTTGGTCTTAATTTGTAGGCCATTCTCCAGATTTTTAATTTTGGAGAGCTGGTTTGCAACTTCAATATAAGCAGCCAATATAGTCTGCTCATAATGGTAAACAGCCTGAACCTGTCGTGCATTTGCGCTATAATACGCGGCTTTAATTGCCCGTTTGTTGATCAAAGGGGCGGTGAGTTCACCAACGAGGGAAGAGAGAAAGGCTTCCGGTTTGATGAGATAAGTCGGATCAAAAGCTTGAAAACCTACTCCCGCCGCAATGTCCAAAGAAGGGTAAAAGCGGGCTTTGGCCGATTTGATGTCCAGTTTGGACGCTGCAAGTTCATATTCAGCCTGCTTTATATCAGGTCTGTTTTCCAGGAGGTCGGCCGGGATGCCGGCATAAACGGTTTGCGGAACAAGCTTATCAAATGATTGTTGATCCCTTTGAACCGGCTGCGGGAATCTTCCAACAAGGTAGTTTATTCTATTTTCTGTTTCTGTGATCTTCTGCTTGATATCATATTGCATACCTTGGGTTTTCAATATCTGGGCTTCAAATCTTTTGACGGCAAGTTTATTGGATCGCGCATTTTTCTTCAAGTCATTTACGACGACCAATGCATCGTTTTGAATCTTTACATTCTCATTGATAACCAGAAGTTCGTTATCGAGCGCCAGGAGTTCATAATAAGAATCTGCAATTTCAGCGATCAGGTGAGTTACCATAAAGTTTTTGCCTTCCACGCTGGCAAAATACCGTTGCAGCTGCGCTTTGGTCGCATTGTGGAGTTTACCCCAGATATCTGTTTCCCATTGTGCCTGTACACCAACTCCAAAATCAAATAGCGGTTCAGGCATTTCGCGTCCGGGTTCGATTTCTGTATTCTTTTCCATCGCTCCAATGTTTGTGTAGCGACTTACTTTGTCGACCCCGGCGCCAACTTTTACACCTACGGAAGGTAGATATTCACCTTTTTTGGCGCTTACCTCATTTTTGGCTATTTCAATTTCCTGAAGCATAATATGTAGCTCCTGGTTGTTTGCTAGTGCCTGACCGATCAATCCTTGTAGATTGGGATCGCTGAAATAGCTGTTCCATTTGATTTTTCCTGTATTCATGGTGTCGCTGTCAGCATCCCCATATTTTCCGGGAACGGTTCTATTTTCGGCACGTTGTTTTATTTCCAATGGTTTGCAGGCTGCAAGACTAAGCAAGAAAAGTGCGAAACCTGTATAGTGATATAATCTGTTCTTATTCATAATGTATCATGTCTTCGCTTAATGGTGATTCGTCTTCGGCTTGGATCATTTTTCTTCCGTCAGCCAATTTTGCAAAAATGTAGTAGAGTCCGGGAATGACAATAACGCCAAAGATAGTTCCGACGAGCATACCTCCCAGTGCTGAAGCACCTATGGTATGGTTACCGATAGCTCCAGCACCACTGGCAAAGACAAGTGGTACAAGTCCCGCGATAAATGCAAATGAGGTCATGAGAATTGGTCTGAAACGCGCTCTTGAGCCCTCAATAGCTGCTTCCAATATGCTATCGCCAGCTTGGCGCCTTTTCACGGCAAATTCTACGATAAGCACCGCATTTTTACCTAATAAACCAATAATCATGATCAGTCCGACCTGTGCATAGATGTCATTTTCAAGTCCCATAGCTTTTAATAGGAAGAATGATCCAAATACACCAACTGGTAGCGACAACAATACCGCAAACGGAATGATAAAGCTTTCGTACTGTGCCGCAAGTACAAGATATACGAAGACTAAGACGACTAAAAAGACATAAACGGCTTCGTTTCCACGTTGGGCCTCATCATAGGACAAGCCTTCCCAGGCAACTTTATAGCCGTGTGGTAATGTTTGAAGTGCAGTTTCGTTGATTGCCTGAATAGCGTCGGCCGTTGTATACCCATTTGCCGGAAGTCCACGGATGGCGGCCGAATTGTACATGTTGTAGCGCGTGATTTCGTTTGGTCCCTGTGTTTTTTTTAAAGTCATAAAGGCCGAATAAGGAACCATTTGGTCATGATCGTTTTTGACGTAAAGGTTCATGATATCGGAAGGTAGCCTTCTAAATTCTGGTGAAGATTGTACATAAACCTTGAAGAATTGACCGAAACGGATAAAACCTTGCTCATAGGTACTACCGATAAGGATATTGAGGTTGTCCATGGCTTTACCAATGGAAACGCCTTTTTGCATGGCGGCGTTATTGTCAAATACCAATTCGTATTGTGGGTAGTTGGCGGCAAAGAACGTAAAGACTCCGGTCAGTTCCTTACGTTTCTTTAGATTAGCGATAAACGCTTTATTTACTTTATCGAAATCTTGGTAATCGGTGGTCCTATTGAGGTCCAGCAGGCGCATGGAGAAACCTCCTGAAGAACCAAAACCCGGAACAGCGGGAGGTTCGAAGAATTCAACCGTTGCACCCAGATTTTTTGATTTTTCTTCAAGTTCTTCCATGATCTCTTTAACGGAGTGTTCACGTTCACCCCAGGTTTTGAGGTTGATAAGACAGGTTCCGGCATTCGATCCACGGCCTTCGGTCATGATTTCATAGCCTGCCAGTGATGAGACAGATTCAACCCCATCTACCCCTTGACAGATCTTTTGGAGCTCTCTGGAAAGCTTATTGGTCTGTTCCAATGTTGATCCTGGAGGAGTCTGAATAATGGCATATATTGTACCTTGGTCCTCACTCGGTATAAAACCTCCTGGAAGCGTTTTGTTAATAACGAAAATTCCGACACAGAATGCTATTAAGATACCCCATGTAATCACTCTTCGGCTGGCAATTTTACGAAGTAAGGAGGCATATTTGCCCGTTATTTTATCAAAAGTACGGTTAAAAAGGTCGAGCGATTTGGTGAATACGTTTGATTTTTTTGGTTTACCATGGTTGTTTTTCAGGAGCATCGCGGCAAGCACAGGAGTAAGGGTTAATGCGACTATTGCTGATATCACGATGGAACTCGCCATGGTAATTGAAAACTGACGGTAAAATGTTCCGACAGGGCCTGTCATAAATGAAATGGGGATAAAAACGGCCACCATAACGGCTGTAATAGCGATAATAGCACCTGCGATTTCGGCCATGACTTCTTTTATAGCACTGTACGGCGATATGGCACTTTCTTCCATTTTGGCATGGACTGCTTCAATGACCACAATAGCATTGTCCACGACAATCCCGATGGCAAGCACCAATGCAAACAAGGTCACTAAGTTGATCGACATACCGAACCATTGGATGACGAAGAATGTACCTATCAGCGAAACGGGCACGGCGATGATCGGAATCAACGTCGAACGCCAATCGCCAAGGAAAATAAACACAACAATGGCAACTAAAATAAAAGCATCGCGTAGGGTATGCATCACCTGTTCGATAGAAGCATCCAAGAATTGGGATACGTCATAACTGATTTTATAGTCTATACCTGGAGGAAAGTTACCTTTCATCTCAGCAAGTTTTGCCTTCACATCTTTAATAACGTCATTGGCATTACTACCATAATTCTGTTTCAACACAATTGAAGCCGAGGGATGCCCGTCTAAATTGGAATAGATGTCAAAGAATTCACTTCCTAGTTCGACTTTAGCTACGTCTTTTAACTTGATGTTTTCACCGTCGCCGTTTGCGCGAACGATAATATTGTCGTATTCTTCAGGTGTATTGTATTGCCCTTTATAAGTTAGGACATATTCGAGGGATTGCGCTGCAATACCCGAGCTTTGTCCCAGTCGACCGGGACGGCCGATGATACTTTGTTCTCCTATCGCTTTCATCACTTCATCAACTGATAAGCTATAGGCGCGCATACGATCGGGATTTAACCAGACGCGCATGGCATATCTACGGCTACCTAAGATTTGTGATTTGGCTATACCATGAATACGATTGATTTCAGGAATGATATTTACCGTTGCATAGTTGTACAAGAACTTTTCATCCATGCTTTTATTTGTACTGTAGAGATTCACGTACATCAGCATACTGGGCTGAATTGGATTGACGACGACTCCTTCCTTTTGAACAAGTTCAGGCAATAGTGGCATGACTTGATCCACCCGGGTTTTGACCAGTACTACGGCATCGTTAGGATCTGTTCCAGGATCAAATACGACGTTTACGGTTGCTTCACCGGCACTGGTCGCATCGGTTGCGATATAGCGCATTCCCTGTACACCGTTGATTGCATTCTCCAGTGTAATCAGTGAGGATTTTACAAGTACATCAGCACTTGCACCAGGATAGGCAATGGAGACCGCCACTGTAGTCGGTGCGATTTTTGGAAATTGCTCAGTAGGAAGTTGCTTTATGGCTAAACCTCCGATAAATAGGATTACAACCGATATGACAATAGCAAATACCGGTCGATGTATTACTTTTTTAAACATAATGCTGCTTTTTTAATTACTCTGCATATAAATCTAAGTTTGACATGACTTTCTCCGGAGTCTGATATTTGGATTCAATAGTCTGGTTTTCCTGTACCATGCGAAGTCCATTCAGTAGAATCTTTTCGTCCTTGCCCAATCCGGAAGAAACAACATAGATATGCGGCAGTTCGGCAGCAACTTTTATTTCTCTTGCTTTTACTTTATTATCTTTTGTAATAACGTAAACATATTTTTTTTCAAGCTCCTCGAATGTAGCTTTCTGCGGTATCATAAGCGCGTTATTATAGGGAGATGTAATGACGATATTACCTGTCTCGCCATAACGCAATAATCCCTTTGGATTTGGAAAAGTCGCTCTGTAGGCAATATTTCCAGTTTCATTATTGAAGTCTGATTCAATTGTTTCAACAATACCCTCATGACCGAATTCTTTTCCATTGGCCATGTTTAGCCGTACATGCAGCGGGCTATTGTCTTGTTTTGCGTCCATTTGATTGAGATATTCCACTTCGGGTACATTGAAGTAAACCCACATTTTACTGTTATCGGACAGCTCTGTGATCAACTCGCCTTCATCGACAAGACTCCCTTTACGGACATGAAGCTTACCAACGATTCCTGAAAACGGTGCTACGATGTCAGTAAATTTGAGATGCGTATTCATAGCTGCTAGCTCAGCTTTGGCTTTTTCATATTTTGCTTTTGCCATTTCAGTTTCCTGCGGAGCGACAATATCTTTTTCGGACAGATTTTTGGTGTTCTGATATTCGATTTCAGCATATTTTACCTCTGCTTTAGCACGATTAACATCGGACTCATAGAGGTTGGGCATGATTTTAAAGAGGGGTTGTCCTTTTTGTACAAATTGACCTTCATCGACAAATATCGATTGAATGTAGCCTTTTTCCTGCGCACGCAATTCAATATGGTTGATCGAACGGATTTGGGCGACATAATCTTTATTGACAATTGTATCTTTGACCAAAGGAGTAGTGACATTGAAAACTGCAGCTTCTTTTTTGTCTTTTTTTTCTGACTGACAGCTTGTCGATAGAATAATAAGGCACAGGCTTATATACATAAAGCTTCTCATGACCATGATAATAGTTTTTTAATTATTTTCGAAAAATTGAACAATAGTGTGACCTGCTTCCAAATGGTTTTGAAAGCTATTTTGATGTTTTTTTAAGAAATTATTAAAAAATCACAGCCTGAATACACTGTAATGGATATATAGGGCGTTTTTTCGTGAAGTAAGCTGGTTGGAATTTGCAAGCGAAACTGCTGTGCGTGTATTGTGAAATTCGGGATGGATATAAGAGACTAGATTTCCAAAACCATCTCCTTCAAGTGCGAATAAGTTAGGGCTATTGGAATCACTTCCCGTGTCGTCGTTTTCATTATCATTTTCTGAAAAATAAGCCCTTAATTTTTCATGTCGAGGACGTTTAGTTTTGCGAATAACTTTGGTGTCATAATCTTCGCTTTTTACTTGCTTGTTGAAGTGATTGACAGCGTGAAGATTGCAGGAGGGGATATTATTTGGTGTTGGCACATGATACCAGCCAAAACTGATAAGTATTGCGCAAACTACGCCGAACAGATATTGATGGAATTTTCCTTGCATCCTTGAAAGCAAATGTAATTAAACTTTAAAAATGATACAAGTGATTTAGGTATGGAAATTTTAAAGTTTATGTAATATTGTTACAAAGTGTTTAAACTGACGGTGTTTTAGTGATTAATTGTGTAAAAATTACTCAAATTCCGTTTTTGAAATTGCGTTTAGGTGATATTTAAAAAAAATATGACCTAAATAGCTTTAGTTTTCTTTAATTGGTTGTATTTTTAGGTGTTTTCCGGGTTGATTTTCGTTGTTTTTTTAGTTTGATGTTCTTTTGAATGAGCTGGGGAAGTGGAAATTGCACTTTTTTTATTCTCTAATAGGTAAAAGCGTTTGTCTTGCTTTATGCTGTTGTGAATGAGTTTTTTAAAAAAGTTTGCTTGATTGAAAAGTGACTTGTTCTTTTATAGGGTATTTTGCTGTCGCTTGATCTAATTTATTGAGGCGGCCCTGATCTATTTTTCCAATTGGGCAAAAATGGCTTACGGTGCTTTTTGATAAGTAAGTAGCAAGCGTAATGCCCAATTGGCTTGTTCTAGATCGTTTTAAGGGTTTTCTGATTATTTCGTAGCATTTGTATTGCTTTTTCAGCTCTTGTTTTTCGGGTTTGTTCTTGTTTTGCTGATCCAACCCAATCACAATAGCCTTGTTTGTATGATTTGGAAAGTGTTTCAAAAAAAGTATTGGCTTTTTCGTCCGTATCCAACAATTGTTGGAGTTCCATAGGAACGCCTTCAATATGTTCACCTTTTTTTAGCATGTATTTTTATCATTTGATTCCCGATAAAAATACATAAATATCTTCGAGTTACCGGCCTTTATTGCATGAATACTTTTGACTTGCCTGTTAGGTAATACGATCAGGGGATTGCAATACTTTTTCTTGCAATAAGACTTACATGTTGCCGCTGTCTTCATATGCGTTGAAACATATATCGTTCTTATTTGTTTTTCTATTAGTCAACAAAAAATTTTCAGTATGAAAGCAGTACGTTTTTTTGGGCATAAAGATGTCCGCGTTGTGAATGATCTTGTGAAGCCAGTTCCTAAGGGCGATGAAGTATTACTAAAAATTGGTGGTGCAGGTGTTTGTCATTCTGATCTCCACATTATAGATGAGGGGACCGTTGTAGGTACGGTATTTACCTTGGGACACGAAAATGCGGGCTGGATTGAAGAAGTTGGATCGGATGTAAAAGACTATAAAAAAGGAGACGCGGTACTGGTCTATGGCCCTTGGGGTTGTGGGCACTGTAAACCCTGTCAGCAATCAAAGGAAAATTATTGTGATCACCAGTCTGAAATGGCTTATGGTGGTGGGCTAGGCCTTGATGGTGGGATGGCGGAATATATGCTTGTCCCTTCTTCGCGTTTACTGGTCCCAATTTATGACTTAGATCCAGTCATTGCTGCGCCATTAACGGATGCGGCACTTACTCCTTATTCGGCGATAAAACGTTCGATAGGCAAATTGACAGCAGATGAGTATGTGGTTGTGATCGGAGTTGGAGGTTTGGGCCATGTTGCCTTACAAATACTAAATGAAGTAAGCGCGAGTTCAATTATCGCCTGTGATGTCACCGAAGAAAAACTAGCCTTTGCTAAAGAACTGGGCGCAGCGTATGTGGTTAATTCGAAGGATGCAAATGCAGCCGAACAAATCAATAAGATTACGGGCATTAAAAAAGCTAAAGTTGTGATTGATTTTGTCGGCGCAACATCGACTATAGATCTAGGAACAAAGGTTGTTGGTTTGGATGGTGACCTGACAATTGTTGGATTAGGTGGGGGACACTACCAGTACAATATGTCAGGACTTCCTTTTGGTGTGCGTATGACAAACCCATATTGGGGCTCGCGGGTTGAGCTTATGGAAGTTGTAGGTTTGGCTAGGCAAAGGAAGATTCATATTGAAATTGAGCAGTTTAAGCTTGATCAGGCTAACGAAGTTTATGATCGAATGCGCAACGGTAAGATCAAAGGAAGGGCTGTACTGATTCCTTAGTAAAAAAAAGTCTATCTTTTTGGTAGTTTATTTTGGTTTTTATCTTTTTGATGCTTATCTTTGTTGTATCATAATTTAGGTTTATAATTGGTTATTTAAGGTTTTCATTCTCCCCGTTTGAAAACCTTTTTTTTTAAAGTCTTTCTTTTGATTTTTTATTAAAAACCTTCTGCCTTCTTTACTGTTATTATACTAATAATCCGCGCTGATTTATCTGCAAAATATTTATGGACAAAACAATTCTCGTACTCACCGATTTTTCTGAAAACTCATGGACCGCTATCCGCTATGCGGCGAATCTGGCTAAAAAATTTAACTGGACAGTAGAACTTCTGCATACTTATACCATCCCAATAAAAGACAGTGTTCATGCGAAAATGGAGAATATGTTTTTGACGCCTCAGAAGGAAGAGACTGAAAGCATGCTCAAGGACTGGCAGACACGTATCGACGATGAATTTCCTGATCTCCGCTGTAAAACGCTAAGTTTGCTCGGCGACTTGGAAAAAATGGTACTAAACTTACTACAAGAAAAGGAATACCGTTTTATCGTCATGGGAGCTAAAGGTAAAGGTATGATACAAAAAGCTGTATTGGGAAGCAATACCTTCGCCCTGATAAAAAAGAGTCCAATCGGTGTCTTGGCAGTACCCATCACTTTCCAAAAATTTAGGTTACAAAATATCGGATTACTGAGCAATTTTAAAGCGTCCGAATATGATCTACTCGACAGTTTCATCTTACGTGTACCGGAGAAATTTAATCTCAGCCTCTTGCACGTAACACAAAAGTATATCTCTCCAAAACAAGAAGATATTGAAGACTGGAAACAAAAGCTATCCGCCCAATTTTCGTTTAATAAAATTGATTATGTGGAAAAAAATGCGGTCAATCGTTTAGATTACAATATGCCTATACCACGTTGTATCGACTACATGGTGGAAATCGAAGCTATTGATCTTTTACTTGTGTCGTACAGTCCCAAAAGTTTTTTCAAAAGTATATTTTCCCGAAATCTTACGAAAGCAATTTATCGCAACCTGACTGTACCTACTTTTTTTAAGCGTAATTTATATTAATTGCGGGTAATCTCCTCCTGCTTATCACTTTCCATTGGTTGATAGTCCACGGTTTAGTAAAGGGAAAATGATTAAACTAAAGTTAGTAGCCGCAATTTTATGATTACTAACTGAGCTTTAAATTGCGTCTCCGATGTGAGGTAATCTATTCATATTTTTCATTAGCTTTATCAATAATTGTATAAAATATAAACATAATGAGCCTTTGGATACTTCCTTTGATCGCAATACTTTCCGCAAGTCCCGATAGTACACATGTAGGAGAATATAAGTTTGCTGAAATGCCCAGTTGGAGTGATGAGTTTGATTACAATGGTCTTCCAGACGCAAAAAAATGGGGATATGATGTAGGCTCCTTGCATAATGGTTGGGGAAATCATGAACTTCAATACTATACAGATGCAAACAGGAAAAACGCAAGTGTGGCAAATGGTGTTTTACGTATTACTGCAATAAAAGAACAATATGAAGGGTTGAACTATACTTCTGCCAGGCTGGTGAGTAAAAACAAGGGAGATTTTCTGTATGGTCGATTTGTAGTCCGAGCCAAGGTACCGAAAGGGAAAGGTACGTGGGCAGCTGCTTGGATGTTGCCGACAGATTGGGTTTACGGAGGATGGCCACATTCGGGAGAAATAGATATCATGGAGCATGTCGGTTATGACGAGAATGCAATACATATTACCGTTCATACAAAGGATTATAATCATTCTATCGGAACTCAAAAAGGAGTGATGAAACGAATTGATCAGGTAACATCGGAGTTTCATGATTATCGGATAGACTGGACCCCCGAGTATATTCGTGGTTTCGTGGATGATGTACAGATCTACAGTTTTCCAAATGAAGGAAAAGGCAATGGCGTGTGGCCATTTGATAAAAGATTTCATTTACTATTGAATCTTGCCGTTGGTGGAGATTGGGGCGGTGTTCAGGGCGTCGATAGCAGCGCATTTCCTGCAGAGATGGAAGTGGATTATGTCAGGGTATATGATTTACTGAAACCTTAAATGAATCTTGTTTTCATCTATTTTCTCTAATTTATAAAGAATAATTCAAATGTTTAGGCATCAAGGGAGAGGAAGGAATTATACTCATAATTTGAAGTTAGCCTCTATTTTGTCTTGTGTTGCAGGCCTGGTTAATATTACAGGTGTTCTTGCCGTTGGGACTTTAACAACGAATGTCACAGGTCACTTCGCATTTTTTTCAGAACAGTTGATTTTAATGAATTATAAGATGGCTTTGATTTATCTGTTATACATCGCTTTCTTTTTAATGGGAGCTGCCGTTTCAGGTTTTATCGTAGAATTAGCCTCGAAAAAGAAATCACATAACGCTTATATCATTCCAATTTGTATTGAGTCTATTATCTTAATTAACGTTGGATTGTTTCCAGCTTTCGTTAATGCGGAGCCAATGTTTCCAGCAATAATTTCATTTGCCCTTCTTTTTGCTATGGGACTTCAGAATGCCCTGGTAACGAAGGTGTCACAATCAGTTGTCAGGACGACGCATTTGACCGGATTGTTTACTGATCTTGGTATTGAAATTTCACAGTTGCTTTTTTATAGAGAAATTGCTGAGAAAGTGAAATTACACAAAAGTATTTTTCTTAAGTTGATGATTATTGGAGGCTTTTTTATCGGGGGAATTATAGGTGGTTTTATGTTTCAATATTTTAAACTGAAAACATTATTGTTACCGGCTAGTATGCTTTTATTTGCCTTATGGTATGACCATATTCTACTTAAGTTTTATCATTTGAAGCGAAGCTTAAGACCGGATGAATAGGTCCGATTAAATTCATATTTTAGCTTAATAACATGAACTATTCCCATATCCTGTTTGAAAAATTAGTATTATCTGCCGGTAGATTCAACATTAGTGAACCATTGTACTGCATTCTTTTATTTGAGAAAGCGACGAGTTTTTCGGTTGATTTGGTGACATACCATGCGGATCCTAAAAGTGTTTTGTTTTTGTCTCCCTATCAGTTGTTTACGATGGATGTGGTGCTGAAAAGTACTTTTAGTGTGCTAAAATTTCACGGCAATTTTTATTGTATAGAATATCATAAAGATGAAGTTGCCTGTAATGGAATTCTATTCAACAACATCTACCAGCAACCTCATGTGTTGCTCTCAGCAGCTATTTATCATGAGATATCAACGATCATGGGAAAAATAGATCAGCTCAAAATGTCGTCGGAATCCTATGATCAGTCATTGAGCAGAACTTATCTACAGCTGATTTTAGCGTTGGCAAGTAGACAAAAGCTGCTTTTTAACGACGTACAAAAACCGTATTGGGCTCATAGAGATATTATTGATGACTTTGAGCAGTTTTTGGAAAAAAATTATAAAGCGCATAAAGAAGTTACCTTTTATGCAGCGAACTATGGTTTAAGTCCAGCCGTTTTTACGAAAAAAATAAAATTGAAATGGGGAAAATCCCCTTCAAAGTTGATCCAGGAACGCCTCGTATTGGAAAGTAAAAGACAGCTCCATTTGACGGCCAAAAGTATTAAAGAAATAGCAGCCAATTTGCAGTACAAAGACGAGTTTTATTTCAGTAGATTTTTTAAGAAGATGGTAGGCGTATCTCCTAAGGTATTTCGGAAGCGGGTCGGTTTATCAATTGTTGCCGAAAAGTCTATGTTATAGATCTATTTGTCCATGTTGTGGATTTAAGCCATTGTTTAGTTTTGCATGGTATTAAACAAACTACGTTATGGAGAAAATAATAAAGCTATTGGCAAAGTCACAATATATCTTTACAAACTTTGCTAGAATTTCAATTTTTATTGTGATGGCATGGATTGGAGGATTAAAAGCATTTCAATATGAAGCTGATGGTATAGTTCCTTTTGTTATTAATAGTCCGGCAATGCGTTTTTTTTATCATAATACGGAAAAACGGGTGTTGGATAAAAACGGAGAGCTAATACCGGAATACCAGTTGTTTAAAAACCCGGAGGGTCGTGTTGTAAAGAAAAATATTGCATGGCACCAAGAAAATGGAACTTATATTTTTTCTTATATACTTGGCTTTGTAATTGTTTCAATTGGTCTGATGATATTTTTAGGTATCTGGTATCCTAAAATCGGAATTTTTGGGGCATTGTGTACAGTGCTTATGTCATTGGTTACACTTTCTTTCTTGATAACAACTCCAGAAGCGTTTGTGCCAAAGCTAGATGGGGATTTCCCGTCACCTAATTATGGTTTTCCTTATTTATCTGCGGCCGGTAGATTAGTCTTGAAAGATGTAATTATGCTTGCAGCAGCATTGATCATTGCAGCAGAAAGTGCCAGCCGTCTGATAAAAAAAACGAATATAAAATAGAGACAGATAGTTTTTGTATGTGAATTAGCAGCAGGTTGTTTGCTGGAGGCGATAACTACTCGGGGTAAATCCACCAACTTTTGGAAGGTATCTTTGATGCCAGCTGTATTTTGGCAGCATCTTTGTGTCTCGTCGTTAAACTATATTGAGTTATACCACGAACGATATGAAAATAATACGAACGACCCTTCCATTTCTTCTGTTTAGTTTCATCCTTTTAGTTGGATGCAACAATAATCAACAGATCAGGATGATTGATAAAGATGGGAACACACATTTGTTGACAAGAGAAGGTGATCGAAAAGGAGAATTGGGACTGCAGCGTATCATCGCTCGTGGCAATGATACAGTAATAACGATTGATGGTGCAGGTCATAAAATGATATGGACAGCTTCAGATGTGACCAATATTGATACAACAAAGATTCAATATTATCTCAAAAAAAGAAATGGAAGCAGTGTTCATATTTATACACCCGTCGATGTAAATCAAAATTTTATAGATGTCGAGGATAGTCAAAATGTTTTGTCAGATCCTTATGATGGTACAGACAAGAAAAAATCCCTACTGTAGATTGCCGCATGAAAAAGCATAATTTGGGCTAAAGAGAAAATCCTAGCAAGTTTACTTGCTAGGATTTTTTTTGGGTACTTTGGCACCTTCCTTTTTGGCTTCGGAGAGGCCGATGGCAATCGCCTGTTTTCGTGATGTTACCTTTTTTCCGCTACCAGATTTTAATTTTCCCGCTTTCATTTCGTGCATCGTCTTTTCAACTTTCTCAGATGCTTTTTCTGAATATTTTGCCATAATAGTGTTACACCTTGATCTGTTATTAAACACTTCTCCAAAGAGAACAGCTGTTTCAGTTGAATCGTTTGAAAATTCTTTGAGAGCTAAATAGCGAACATCTGTATCCGTTAATTCAATTCATTTCCAGCTTTAATCACGGCTTGGTTGACGGCTTTTATTCTTTCAAGAACCATTTTTTGTATTTTACGGTCGTAAGTCAATAGACCATTGACTTCATGTTCCACATCGGTAGTTTGTGTATAAATAGCAACACTCAGTCCTTTGTATCGGAGCAATTGTTCGACATTATCCATTAGGAATATATAACGGTCTGTGAGTGCCTCTATAGTGGGTTCGTAGGCATAGGCATTGTTTTCGACAGGCCACATGTGACCGCGGACAAATAGGCCTACGCCACCAAACTCTCCAAGGGAAGCTGCCCGTTTCGAATCAGGTTCTGAAGCACCCTTGGGGCCAACATAGATATGGGTGTCAACAAAATCTCCATTTCCGGGATCACCATAAGCTTTTTGGTAAGATGGATTGTTGTTAAATCCCGAATTACCGTTCACTAAACGTGAAGGGTCATATTGTTTGGTCCAGTCGGTAATATTGCGTACATCGAAAGCGCCCCAATTTTCGTTAAAAGGAACCCAGGTGATAATGGATGGCGAGTTGTAGTGGTCGTCAATGATGGCCTTGTATTCATCACGAAATGCTTTTCGATAAATCGTAGTATCTTCATCGGGATACCAAAGGCAGGGCATATCTTGCCACACGAGCAGTCCCATTTTATCTGCCCAATAATAGAACCGTTGGGGTTCGGTTTTCATATGCTTACGAATAAGGTTATAGCCAGCTTTTTTGGTAAACTCGATATCATATTTGAGAGCTTCTTCCGTAGGTGCTGTTAGAATACCATCGGGCCAGTACCCCTGATCCAGAAGACCGAGCTGCATCACAAATTTATCATTCAATAGCGGCCTTACAATTCCGTTTACCTTACCAAGTTTAATATCACGCATACCAAAATAACTCTTAACCTCGTCGATGATTTCTCCATTCTTCCCATGTATACTTAATTTTAAATCGTATAAAAAGGGGGAGTCAGGAGACCAAAGTTTTGGATTTTCTACCGGGATATTAAATTCCATGCCCGACTGAATTACCGTTTTTGAAATTTCTTTTCCTTCTGAAGAAACGATGGCCGTAACTTTTGCCTTCGCTGTGCTAGTGACCTGTATTTTTAGTTGTTTTTCTGCTACTTGAGGTAACAATTTGATGCCCTGTATATGGTTTTTGCTTACTGGTTCCATCCACACAGTTTGCCATATGCCAGAAGAAAATGTATAGTCGCCTCGAGGTCCATTTTTACCCGAAGGATACTTACCGTCGTTCTTGTCATGCGCTGCAACGACAATGTTATTTGGACCGGCCTTTAAAAACTCAGTGATGTTGATCCAGAAGGAGTCGTAGCCACCTGAATGAGTACCAGCTTTTTTCCCATTTACAAATATGGTCGCGTCGTGATCCACTGCACCAAAATGGAGTATAATATCTTTCCCTTTCCAATGATTAGGTAGCTCGAAATTTTTACGATACCACAGATTAATTTCTTGTTTGCGTTGTATTCCGGATAAATAGGACTCTGGACAATAGGGGACAAGAATGCTTTCTCGGTTGTGGTCAAAGGAAATGGGGACAGCAGGATTTAGTGCATTCGGAGCATCCTTTCCACCTATATAATCCCATTTACCGTTGAGACATAGCCATTCATTCCTTTCCATTTGGGGACGTGGATATTCGGAAAGTGGGATTTCTGTTTGCTTGGCTATTGCTGTCCATGGGGTTGAAAGCTGTGGCTGTTGTGCCAAAGCATTAAGCCAACCGAAGAGCGATAGTGCCAGCACAAAAATTGAGGTTTTGGTTTTTATCATGGTATACTTCTTGGTTTTTCAGAATATGAATATAAGTATACTAAAATGATTTAGTGAATTATAAACGAAATGTTACTAGTGAGGCTTTCGATATTGGGGTTGGTTGGTTGGTTGGTTGGTTGGTTGGTTGGTTGGTTGGTTGGTTGGTTGGTTGGTTGGTTGGTTGGTTGGTTGGTTGGTTGGTTGGTTGGTTGGTTGGTTGGTTGGTT
>NZ_CAXYKD010000007.1:0-372746 GCF_964277905.1 uncultured Sphingobacterium sp. | reverse complement strand
CTCGACAACCAGCATAAGGTGAAAGTCATGGCAACCACTGGAGGAGTATACAACAATGGAAAAGACATCCGTATCGATTTTGTTGTCGACAACAGCCTTACGAATGGCCTTAGCTATCCAAACGGGCAGACAGTTACCGCATTACCCAACAATTACTATCAGCTTGCTAGCAATCAGATCAATATCCCAAGTGGTAGTCTCACAGGTGGTGTTGAAGTACAGCTGACTGACGCATTTTTTGCCGACCCAAAATCCTTGGAAACCTATTACGTACTTCCTCTAAGGATGACAAAAGTGGTTAACGCCGATTCCATCCTCTCCGGTAAAACTTCGCTACAGACTGCCAATAGGGCTATTGTATCCGATTGGGATGTCGCACCAAAAGATTTTACCTTTTATGCACTCAAATATATCAATCCCTGGCACGGCAATTATCTGCGTCGGGGTACCGACCAAATTGTCGGCAAAGGTGCCAATAACAGCTTGACAAAAAATATCGTCAGACATCAGGCTTATGTAGAAAAAGACGAAGTCAAAAGCGTCACGACAGCAGCGCTAAAGAAATCGATCTTGCCTCTTTCTTTTAAAGGAGCTGATGATGTCAATATCAATGTCAATCTGAACTTAACTTTTGATGACGACAACAATTGTAGCATTAGCTCGGCAAGTGCTGGCATCTCCGCTACAGGAACCGGTAAGTTTGTCAAACGGGGCGAAAAAAACAGCTGGGGCAATGCAGACAGACATGCACTTTATCTTTCCTACACGATCGATATGACACAAATGAGTGTCACCAGCAAGGATACCCTCGTGATGCGGGATAGATCTGTAAAAATGGAAACATTTACACCCATCAAAAAGTAGTATCAATTCTATAACGAACAACGATGAAAAAAATCAACAAAACTATCGTCATCCTACTTTCGCTCGGCACCGCCTGGAGTTCCTGTTCCAAATATCAACCACTGGATTACGCCGTCGATAAACCGGAGAAAGTACTGACGCAGGAAGATATCAATGCTTACAACCCATTAAAAAGTTATCTGGATAAGCAAGGCAACCCCGGATTTAAGCTCGGTGTTGCGCTCAATATGAACGATTATTTTAACAAAGGAGTCCTTTACCGCTTAGCTAACCGAAATTTTGAAGAAATGGTCATGGGCTATGAAATGAAACATGGCTCCATTGTGCAGGCCGACGGAAGTCTCAATCTATCACGGGTCGAACAGCTTATCACAGCCGCACAGGAAAACAACATGGCGCTATATGGCCATACCCTTTGCTGGCACTCGGGACAGAATGCGGCCTATCTCAATAAGTTAATCGCCCCTGTGGTGATACCAGGTTCGGGAGGTCCAGCCCTGGCGGGGCACGCTTTAAAAATGAGTAACCCCTCTGTTGTCAACGCCTGGGAAGCACAGACCGCCTATGATATCAACCCGACGGAAGTGGGTAAAGAATATGTATTGAAGATTGTCGCACGAGGCAATAAAGCGGGCAACATTGGCATCGATCTGCAGACCACCGCCAATTACACCGGCGACAACATGGGCTCATTAGCATTAACGACAAGCTACAAAGAATACGAACTTAAAGTAACTGCAACTGCCGCGCGTAACCGTTTTATTATCAATTTTGGCCAATACGATGGTACCATCTTCATCGACAAGGTTGTGCTTACAAAAACTGGCAGTTCAACAAGCCTCATTGCCAACAGTGATTTTGAAAACAATATTGACGGTTGGTTCGGTTGGGGAAATAATTCATCCAGAGCGCAGTCCGCCAATGGTGAAGGATATGGCAGCCCGGGAGGTAGCACGATTGAGAAAACACCTGCCGAGAAAGACGCCATACTCACAAAAACTCTTGAGACGTTTATTGCTGGTATGCTCGAAAAAACCAAAGGTTATATCAAAGCCTGGGATGTGGTCAACGAGCCCATGTCCGACTGGCCCGATCAATATGCCTTGAAGACAGGAGTTGGAAAAACCGACCTGGCTGATGATGAGTTCTACTGGCAGGATTACTTAGGTAAAGATTATGCCGTGAAAGCTTTCCAATTTGCCCGCAAATATGGCAATGCCAATGACCTACTTTTCATCAATGACTATGGTTTGGAAGGCAGTGGCAATAAATGTAAAGGACTCATCGCCTATCTCAGCTACATCGAAAGCAAAGGCGCCAAGGTGGATGGGATCGGTACCCAGATGCACATCGACATCAACACAAGCAAAGACAATATCGTCAGTATGTTTAACCTATTGGCCGCCACCGGCAAGCTGATCAAAGTGTCTGAGCTCGATATTGGTTTGGGAAATGGCATAAAGACTAACAATGCAACGACTGAAATGTATCAGCAGCAGGCCGACATGTACAAATTTGTCGTTGAAAAATATCTTGAGATCATTCCCAAGGATAAGCAATATGGTATTACCATATGGAGCCCACTGGACAGTCCGGACCAAGAGAATTCATTCTGGCGACGTGGGGAACCCATCGGTTTATGGACCGAAGGATTTGTTCGAAAGCCAGCCTATCAGGCGGTTGCTGAGGCATTGTCAGCTAAAAAATAAGATCATTAATCACCCTTTAAATATGTAAATTATGAGAACAAACAACATGTGGTTATTGCTGATCTTTTTATTAGCTATTTTTTCCAGCTGCTCGCGGCTGGAAGAAAAAACCTTGACCAGCGAATCCGAAAGAAGTCTTAAATCCAATGTTTCCGCACAAGCCGTTACAGGTTGGCCACGAACGACACCAACCTTACATGTAGGCGGGAAGTACCTCAAAGATCCCTGCGACAACAATATTGTCCTGCATGGAGTGGCCATTACACCCAGCCCTTGGTTCAATGGCTGCCAGTATGGTGCCAACTCCGGTTACTGCACCTGGGATAATTACAATGTTCAGGGTGCGCTCAATTACAATAAAGCAGTCATTGACAAACTCAGCAGCGCAGCCGACGGTTGGTATCTCAATTATATCCGTCTGCACATCGATCCGTATTGGACCAATGATCCAGGCGCTCCTATTCCTGAAGACGACATCTCAAGATTTAACTATAATCGCCTGGTTACCTATACTGATCAGGTCATTATTCCACTAATCAACCATGCCCGCAGCCGGGGCATGTATGTAATCTTGCGTCCTCCTGGTGTATGTCCACACCGTATCGCAGTCAATGATGCCTATCATACCTATCTTAAGACCGTATGGACTTTCCTATCGCAGCACCCATCACTAAAGAATGCAGACAATGTGATGTTTGAATTGGCTAACGAACCCGTTGAGATTCTGGGAACAAATGGCAACTGGGGGACGACCGGCAACGAGCATTTTGCTGCGTTGAAAAATTTCTTTCAGCCCTTGGTCAATATCATCCGTAATAACGGTGCCAACAATGTATGCTGGATACCAGGAACTGGCTGGCAGTCCCATTATCAAGGCTATGTCAATAATCCGATTACGGGTGGCAACATTGGCTATGCAGTACATATCTACCCCGGGTATTGGGGTGGTGTCAATACCTATCAAGCTTTTCAAAATGCCTGGAATACCAATGTTAAACCTATTGCAGACATTGCTCCCATTGCCATTACAGAGACAGACTGGGCTCCACAGGGATATGGCACATTTGGTACTGGATCAACCGGTACCGCTGGCGGAAACGGTTTTGGTGCAAATTTAAAATATATTGTGGATCAATCCGGCAATGTAAGCTGGAACCTTCTCGCTCCCGACGATCTGCTCCACAAAGGGGATCCCAACGCCGGGACAGCTTTTAACAATGATTGGGAAGCCTGTGCTGCTCCCGCTAAACAGTGGTTTCAGCAGTATGCTGCCTCCAATTACCCCATGTCTAACTGTACGGTCACTAGTCTGGTCAATAATGGCATTTACGAAATCGAATTCCAGACCGATGCCAACAAGGTACTTGATTTAAAATCAGGTGAAGATGCCAACGGTGCAGTGCTCAGACCGTGGACCAGAAATGGCGCAAATGCACAGCGCTGGGTCGCTATAGATGCCGGTAGCGGATACTGGCGCTTTGTTTCAAAAGCAAGTGCAAGCAATCGCTGCATTGATCTGACGAGTAATAGCAATGCGCTTGGAACTGCCATCCGGCTTTGGCAGAACTATAGCAATGATGCTCAGGCCTGGAAGGTAACTGCTGTAGCCAATGGCTATTACAAAATTACCTCAAAGGTAGATGCCACACGCGGTTGGGATGTACCCAACTGTACCATGGACGGCAATTCCAATCTTCAGCTTTGGGATTACTATGGTACCTCCTGTCAATTATTTAAGTTCAAATTTATTGCCATGAACTAAACACTATCTTTTCGCGGTAAGCCATACTTACCGCGAAATAGGTTAATTTTAAAAACATAAAAAGCTTCACGATGCGACAAACACGTTTTAAAATGCTGCTACTGATCTTCTTGGTATGTTGTTTTACCGGAACAACAGCTTTTGCCCAAGACAAGAACTTCCATATTTACCTTTGTTTAGGACAATCCAATATGGAGGGACATGGACAATTCGAACCTCAGGACACCATCACCAACAGCCGGTTTCATGTGCTGGCGGCAGTAGATTGCCCCGAATTGGGACGGCAGTACGGCAAGTGGTATCCTGCCCGGGCACCACTCACGCGTTGCCACACAGGCCTTACACCTGCAGATTATTTTGGCAGAACGCTTGTAGAAAAGCTTCCCAAAAATATCGAGATCGGAGTCATCAACGTTTCGGTAGGTGGTTGCCACATTCAATTATTTGATCAAGATAGCACGTCAAGCTATGTCGCAAAGGCACCAGAATGGATGAAATCCATGCTTGCAGCTTATGACAATAATCCTTATGAAAGGCTTGTCGTCCTGGCCAAGAAGGCACAGCAAAAAGGTATTATCAAAGGTATTTTACTTCACCAGGGGGAATCCAATACCGGCGATCGCGAATGGCCCAATAAAGTAAAAAAAGTCTATGAAAACCTCTTGCACGATTTGCACCTGAACGCCGACGATGTACCCCTACTTGCTGGTGAACTCCTATCGGCCGAAGCAGGGGGTAAATGCGCAAGCATGAACAGTATCATCCAAACATTGCCCGCTACTATCCCGACTGCCCATATCATTTCTTCTGCGGGTTGCCAGGGTATCGGCGATGGACTACACTTCAGTCCTGCCGGATACCGGCAGCTGGGTAAAAATTATGCGGCAAGCATGCTTAAATTGCTGACGAAAATAAAAAAATAAAAAAAGCTAGGGAGTCAATCCCTAGCTTTGAATGACAAGCAGCTAGCCGCCCGAATCATTAAACCGTTCTTTTCTTATAATTTCCTTCGTTATCTTTAAAAGAGATAACAAAACGCTCGATCATTAATTTCCAAAAATTTTGGCCAACTCCTGGTGTAACAGTTCACCTTTTATATTGATAGCGACAATGTTTCCCTTAGGATCCACTAAATAATTTTGTGGTACCGCACGTACGCCATACAATACCGCAGCCTCATTGCTCCAGCCTTTTAGATCTGCGACATGGATCCATGGCAAACCATCGTCTTTGATGGCTTTTAACCACGCATTTTTTCCTTTGGTATCATCTAGCGACACTGCAAGGACCTCCAATCCTTTACTTTTGTATTTGTTATAGGCCTTTAATAAGTTGGGGTTTTCAGCACGGCAAGGACTACACCAGCTTGCCCAAAAGTCGATAAGCACATACTGGCCTTTAAAATCGGATACTTTGATCATTTTCCCTTCCGTATCCGGCTGGGAAAAATCGGGTGCCTTATTGCCGATTTTTACACTTCTCTCCGCTAGAAAACGCGCTTCCAACTGTCGCGCATTGGTCATTTGACGCACTTCTTTGGACAGCTTCAAAAACAAAGGTTCGATCTCACTGAGCTTTCGTTTGTTGGCCGCATCAATAAGGGCGTCCACCGCAAATATTGAATTGGGATTTTTGGCAGCAAATGCAAGCTCTTTTACCCGGCGGGCCTCAAAACGCGCCTCAAACTTTTCATGAATAGCCTTATACTGCTCGCTGGCATCGGGAGCATCTTGCTTTACGGCCGCAAAGGCCTTATTCCCCGCATCAATGATATCCATGAAACCACCACCAATTTCATTTAAATAAGCGACATAGGCGTTATGCAACGGCGACCCTTTTATGGCAGCAGTACGCAATGAATCCTTGATGGTCATATTGTAAGTTTCATTGCCTAAATAGAAGTATAAACGGTCGCCAATATTCTGTGCGACTAATTTCCCCTTACTGTCTTGATCAAATACCATCCTGGAGTAAGACGGCTCCTCTACTGTTCCTTTGAAACTAAATCTGCCGTCCACGATAGCCGATGAATCCGATGCCGGGAATCCATCTCTTATATAATCCAGATACACTTTCTTGCCATTGAAAGCTTTTGGTGCACTTCCCTTGATCTGGAAGCTAGCTTGCTGCGCAAAGGATGTCATAGGCAAAAATGCCAGTGCTAAGGCAACTATTTTTAAATTTTTCATATTTTTTTGTTTGGTTCAATTTTTATATTATTCCTTTTAGTTACGCCAGGTCATATCCACAGGATTTCCGGGAAGACCCTCAATTGTTTTGAGCAACTCGCCATTTTTCCCAACACGGATATCCATATAATACAGCGCTCCTTCTGCCCCAGCAATCAGGGTATTCTCATCGTCCTCTAATTTGAGCATGCTTATATCCGATTTGATGGTTGTTTTCAATAGATCGACTTGCTGATTGAGCGGGTTGTAGCGAAATACCTGATTTTTGTAGGCCACATAAATATACCCATTTCGGGTCGCCACCAACTTTGTTTCCGCATTGATCCATTCTTGTTTTATAAAGATCTTCTTATGTATTGCGGTGATCATAAATGGTCCATTAAAATTTGCATTGAACTTCAATTCATAAATATGACCACTCCCGTCCTTCGTATAAGCATAGGTATCCGTATTATTGATCTGCACCATTTTGATCAGATCCATGCCTACCTGTGTTGGATCAAAAATTTCAGTATTGACGGGACTATACTGGGTACCAAAATACATAGGGCTGCCGTAAATATTGATTCGGACAAACTGCTTTTTATTTTTTTCGAAAGCGATTACGCTATAATTATTGTCTACTGTTGTCAATACTACTTCTGGTGCTAACGCGTAGTCCCCATCCGCATAAGTTCCAAACATGCCGTAGGTGTTCGATTGATCCCAGGTGTTTGTAGTTCCCCCATAAAATTTGTCATTGATCACCCCCATCATTACCCCTTGAGGATGGGCGAACAAACTTCCCACAGCAATCGTTGACGGTGCCAAAAAAAAGTTATCGTGCAGGGTACCGGGTTTTACCGCCTCCTTAACAAGATTGTTTACATCTAGCCGCACGCCGGCCTGTTTTGATATAATCCAGTAACCCAAGGGGGTATTTCCCGTAAACTGGTTTTTTAAGTAATGGATATGCATAGGATCCACCGGTAATGGTTCGCCGTTGATCGCCTCATAAATATTGGGCTGTACAGTATTATCGGGCTTTATAAACGAGAGTGTACTAACCCCGTTTTCGACAGATAACACAAGTGACCCACGCGAAAAAGCTGTCGTTCCCTGGATCTTAAAATTATAGAAATATTTCATCCCATTGCCCGTATTGGTCACCGTAAGGCGCGCCGTATATCTTTTGGCCTGAAGGCCGAAAACGATACGCAGCGCGGGACCTTCGTAGTGGTTAGCTTCGGGCACGAGTGCCTCTGGCACATCGATTCGCCAGTTACATTTCACTGAAGCCGCATCGATGCCGGTAATTTTTGGGATTATAATAAGGCTGTCCCCCACCGATGCTTCATACAAAGTATCTAACCCTGTGATCTGCGGCCCATCAGGCATATCGATGGCATAATTTCCCTTGTCCTTATAACAGCTTTCGAAAGCCAATAGGGTTAAAGACACAATAGCAAAAAATAGTATTGCTCTTAATCTGTTTAAATTTCTTTTCATCTATCTGACTTCCTTTCCTGATTCATCTATAAAATAATACTTACCCGAAGCGCTATTTTTCCTTAATAAGATGCTTCGGTTTGGATTGTCCACATGATAGAATTGGTAGGTCTGTCCATTATCGTTGCTGCTCAGCACGTAATTTTTTTCTGGATGATCCTTGACCCATTTAAATGGATCGTTGAGCATCATGAGCAAGAGATTTGCAAAGTAGAGATTTTTGGGTGCATCGAGCCCGACCGTAGAAAGCGAACGTTGTTCGGTGACAATTAGGAAGAGCTGATGTTTTACCCGCGAATAATTATCAAGCCACATGGTCCACCAGGCAGGCTGTTCCAATTGGGCCGAAATAATAATTCGCGCCCGTATCAGTGTTGGGTTTTCAACCCCAAAGTCATCACTAGCCTTAAGTTTTACGAGCAGTGATACAGATTGACTTTCAAGCGCGCTTATATTATGCACAACGATAGGCATAAAGGCCCGACCGGCATTACTTTCCAATGGATATTCTGATTTCAACGGATCATAGTGCAGGTCTGCACGCGCCGTTGATGAATCTTTTTCCACGAAAGCCTCAAAATGCCGAGTGTACTGGTCACGGTATCCCATTACTTTGACAGGAACAAAAATGGTATCCTGCGCCTTGGTCATATCGTAGGCAAAAGTATATACAATGCTATCCCGATCAGCGTCGCTCAAATCAAAATAAACATTTGCCGACCTGTCGTAGGTCGCTAAAACTGCCTTTTTGCAAGAACACAACATCAGCAGTGGTAGTAGCAATAGCAGAAGTAATAAAGTATCTTTTTTCATTTTGGTTACGATTTACCGTTGTCCATAGATAATTTCATCATCCGGCAACGGCCATACATAAATTTGTTGACTGGCCGGAATTGTAGTGCCTTGCTGTCCGACAATTGGTTCATTGAGCCGTTTATACGCAAAAAACAATTGTCCTTCGGCAAACATTTCTTTCCGATATTCTTTCAGTAGTTCGGTTCGGAGTTTGGCGTTTGTCGAAATATCCACTTTCTGACCAATGCCTCGATGTTCACGGACCTCGTCAAGCCATGCTGCAGCCTGAGCGGGTGCTGTTTCGTAGCTACATTCGGCGGCGATATAGTAGATTTCACTCAAGCGGATCGCCGGAGCTACCAAATAATGAAGATTGGCGGCAAAACTGTCACCCAACGTATTCCGGCGATATTTGTGAATAGATGATATAAAGGAATTTCCAACGCTTACTGTTCCAAACCATTGTGTATAGCGCATGTCACCGCCACCGGCTCCTGCAACCTCGTAAATGGTTTTTGCCTCATCCTGATCCAAATAGATCGCGCTGTTGTTGTCCTGAAACCAGTCATTGTTATAGGTGTTGTTCATAGCCGGGATATACCAGGCAAACAACAGTTCTTTATAGAAAATCCGATCCTTTTTATCCGCATCGACAGCAAGGAAATCAGTGGCATTGGTCCATGGAAATTTTTTGGCATCAATCACTTCACGTGCGTTCAGCAATGCCTTTACTTTGTCTCCGCTGTAGAGATAGGTGCGTGCCAGCAGTCCACACACGGCATAATAGTTAAGCCGGTGCCTTCTATTCTGTAAAAAGAGGCTCTTGTCCTGTAGCTCCGAATTTTTCAACGTGTCACCGACAGTGGGATAACCAACCACATAGGATTTCAGGCGGATGGGGTCAACTTTCAGCAATTCTTTGGCTTCTTCCAGATCTCGGATTACCGAATCCAATAGTTGGGACACTGTGGACAATTTGGTAGACTTATTGGAATAGGTCGTTACATATGGAATGGCTTCAATTTTGTTATTTACAACCGGAGCCGGACCAAATAGGCGCAAGGCATCAAAATGCAGATATGCTCTCAAAGCCAGCGACTCACCTTTGATCAATTGATAATTGCTTCCCGTAAACAATTGTTTTTTACGGTCGATTTCCTCCAGTATCAGATTGGTATTAACAATACCATTGTATAGACCTTTCCAGATATTGTCCTTTCGGCCAATAAAATTACCGTCATTAAATTTAAACAACTTTGTCTGCTGGTAACGCAACGGATCATTGCTTGATAATGCATAGTTCTGGACCAATACCTCCGGTGTTCCAATGGTTAGCTCCTTACCATAGAGATCGTCTTTTGCACAACGCGTATATACCCCAATCAGGGCTTCCTTGAAACCATCTTCGGTGGAGAAGAGAACTGATTTGTCAATTTCGCTTTCTGGTTGTATATCGAGCCACTTGGAGCAAGAAAGCATACTCAGGGCTGTGAACAGTATTAAAACTATAGTTAAATTCTTCATCTGTACATATTTTTTCCATCCTTCGGATGGGATTTACCATCTTTTATAATCCTGCCTGTAGGGTAAAAGTCACACTTCGGGCAAATGGATACGTAATTCCACGTTCCACTTTCACCGAAGACCAACGAAAGATATCATTTGCAACAAGGCCGACACGCAGGCTTGACAGCGCCAATTTTTTCGACAGCGCTTTCCCTGCATCATAAGAAAGATTAAGAGACTGTAGGGCAAATAAGTTGTCCGGCATAATAAAACGCGAGGACACTCTTGTCTGTCCCAAATCCTGAATACTTTTGTAAAACGTAACATCGCCAGGATTTTTCCATTTTTCCTCCAGAACCCTGCTATCCACATTGTAGCGTGGATCGGCATTTTCGACACGGTCTACCAAGGTTTGGTTATAGGTTTTACCTCCTATCCGCGTTTGGAAATAAGCGACCATCATAAATTGCTTATAGCGAAGTGTCCCTCCGAAAAATCCTTCCATTGTTGGTGTAGCTACCCCAACGACATCAATATCCCTTGCATCCCAGTCATACGACAACGTCCCGTCTTTTTTAATAAAAACTTCCTTTCCATTCTCGGGATCTATACCTAAAGAAGGAACGGCATAGATAGCGTCGAGGGATTGCCCTTCTTTATAACGAAGCAAAGGAACAGCCATTAAATCAGTTCCCTGCTGAGCTTCGTCGACACGTTCGTTGTAGCTCTTCAATGCGTTTGAAATACGGACGATTTTATTTCTGTTCCGCACCAAATTCGCCAATAGACTCAGAGTCCATTTTTCGTTTTTAAGGGCAATCCAATTGGCATTGAGCTCAAATCCTTTATTTTCAAGGTCCCCCAGGTTTTCTTTATAAGCGCTAAATCCGGTAGAAGGTGCCAGGTTAATATCAGCCAAGATATCACGGGTTATTTTATGGTAGTAGCGTGGCGAAAGGGTCAGACGATCGTGCCAAAGGCCTAGATCAAGACCAACATCGGTACTTTGGGTCTTTTGCCAGGTCAGGTTTTCATTGCCATAGTTACGCACGATACTTCCCAGCCCCGATGAGTACCAATTGCTTTTATCGTAACTATAGGTTGTCCGCGACATGTAAGGATCGAACTGCACAGATCCCGTCAGCCCCAGTGTTGCACGCAGCCGAAGCTGGCTGACAAGATCGTTGGCGAACCATTTCTCCTTGTGCATATTCCAGCCGATACCAGTCGACCAAAATGGTGCGGTGCGCTTATTTGCCCCAAATTTTGAGGATCCATCGATTCGGACCGTTGCATCCATCAGATAGCGGTTATCATAGGAATAGTTAGCACTTAAAAAAGCACCAAACAACCTGGAGGCACCCAAACTGCTCGACGGACTTGCATTCTCAGCATATCCCTTGGCAAATCCTACACTTGTAAACCGATCATTCGGAAATCCGATCGCTTGAAATGAACGCTCGTCATAGCTTTCTGTCCGTATATTGGTTCCCCCCACCACATTGAAGCTATGTTTATCAATCGTACGCATCCAATTGAGACGTATGTTTGCATCCCAGTACAATTCATTGTTTGTATAACTGGTATAACTACCCTTTTCGTCTGTTTGTGCCGTAGGATAGAAATAAAAGTCATTGGCTAAGGGCGAGCGGAAATTATCATCGGTATTCAAACGTTTCAACAAACTTACCTGTCCCCGGAGACGCAGCCCATTACTCAGGTCAAAATCCCCCGAAAAATTGTTCAGCAGTTCGGTATAGCCCAATTTATTGAAGCTATTCAATGTCGCATTATAGAGTGGATTCAAGACGTATTCCCGTTGTGCACTACCTGAGTTTGCAACCCTTGTCCATACATCGGCCTCCTGTATAATATTGCCCTGATCATCTGTCATGCGGTAGTAAGGATTCATTCTTACATAATCCCCAAAATTTCCATAGGGCGATTCACGCCCGTCTACCACGGTTACGGCAAGCTCATTCTGAAATCTAAATTTATCCTTTAGGTTATAACTAAAGTTTAGCCCGCCCGAATATTGATTTCTTCCCGATCCCTTCATCACACCGGGTCTGGTCTGATAACGCATGTCTACGCCATAGCGGAAACTTTCCGACCCACCTTCTAGATAGAGACCATGCTTTTGTCCGACCGCGGTCCGTACTGGCTGTGACAGCCAATAGGTGTCAACACCGCCAAGCACATTTGCTAGTTTCTGATAATACAGCTCATCCAATGCATCCTGTGGTTGGCGCTGAATTGTTGCATCATACAGCCCAGCCAGTTTTTCATAGGCCAATTTATCAGCAGCATGCAATACATCGTATCCTGTCAAATCCGGCATATTTATATTGCTCTCATGCGTATAAGTCAATTGCAATTTCCCGTCCCTGGGCATCTTAGTCGTTATTACCATCACACCATTGGCCGCTCTCGAGCCATATATGGCTGTAGCAGCAGCGTCTTTCAAGATCGTGACACTTTCAATACGGGTCATATCCAGATCGAGAACCTTCTGTACACTCACTTCGAAACCGTTTAATATAAAAGCCGGCATATTGATAGTTGTAGTGATATTATCCCTTCGCAGCACTTCGTTCCCGCCAGTAGGCAAAGATGAAGATCCGCGCACATTGATATTCGGCAAGGCATTGGGATTGGATCCAGCAAGATTATTGTCGAGCAATTTAAACGATGGATCGAATACCTGCATGGCTTGGAGGACGTTTTGCGGATTTACCTGTCGCAGCTCGTCGCCACTTTTCGTAATCGCCGTTCCTGTGTAGGAATCTTTTTTTAGCACTTGGTACCCCGTTACAACGACCTGCTCAAGAGCATTCGCTTCCTCTTCCATCACTACACTGTACTCATCCTTGTTTTCGGCCAAAGCGAGCGTGAAGTTTTTATAGCCAACCCTACTGAATGTAAGCGGTTGCATAGTACCGACAAAAGAAAAATGCCCATCTTTATCGACCACTGCGATGGTATTGCCCACCTGTGAAATATTCACGTCGGAAAGCGGCTTTCGGTCTTTCCCAAGGACTTGTCCACGAATCTGCTTCTGGGATGGTTTTTCTACCTGGGGGAGGCTTTTGGGCTCGGATTTCCGTGAACTGGCTTTCCTTTCGAGAAAAATTGTCTTTGATTCAATCGTGTAGCCGATTTCCTGCTGACTTAAAATTTTATCAAGAAATAATTTAAGGGGCATTTTGTCCGCTTTAATTGAAATTGACTTTGCCGATTCCAATATCTTTTTGGCTCCGAGCACCTCATAGTTCGTCTGAAGTTTGACCGCCTGCAGCACATCCATCAGTGGAACATTGTGCCCGGCATAGGTAACGGTTTGCGCATTTACCTTATGGCCCAGCTGGAGTAAGACAGCAAAAACGAGCCATAAAAGGGGTTTGGTCGCTTGTGAAAAACAACTTAATTTCATTAATTCTAGTTAGTTTAGTTAGGTTAGATTGTAGGATCCACTGATTAGATGAAAGGATCCACTGTCCAATTTGTTAATTCATATCGTTTGGTGAAGTATAATTTTTCGTTCTTTATTGCCCTCCTTTCTGTGCTTTAGGATCATTTTTTTCAATAATGAGTTTCCCATTTTCCGTCAAATGATACGACAGATCCTGGTCTTTTAATATTTTAAGGATAGTTGATAACTTGCTCGTTCTGAATGTTCCACCGAAAAAGGAAACATCAGGCACATCGCCCTTATACACGACATCTATGGCATACCATTGGGACAGTTCATCCATCACTTGTCGAAGTGATTTTCCGTCAAAATTAAATTTGCCATATACCCAAGCCATTTCTTGTTGTACGTTTACCGGATGTTTGGTCAACTCTGTACCTGTGTTGACAGACTGATCGCCGGGCAATAAGGTTACTTTTTGACTTCCGAGCAGCGTCGTAACCATTACTTTACCTTCTAACAAAGTGGTCTTTGTAGGTACCGATGTCTGATAGGCATTGATATTGAAGTGCGTTCCAAGTACTTGTACTTGCTGGTTTTTGGTATGAACTATAAAAGGCTGATCCTTCTTTTTTGCAACTTCAAAATAAGCCTCTCCACGGAGCGTTACCTCGCGTTTATCTTTAGCGAATACTGTCGGATAAGAAAGTGTCGTCCCGGCATTTAGTTTAACCAGGGTTCCATCGGGCAGAGTGACTTCGTAGATACCACCCCGTGGGGTTTCGATTCTGGCAGACACCGCAGCATTGATCGGTGCAACTTCATGTCCGTCTTCATAGCGTATGCCGCCGCCATCGATAACAACTTGTTTTTCGCCTTTATTCAAAGCATATTGCCTACCGTCCGAGAGTGTGATAACAGCCTGATGGGAAGCTGGAAGCCGATCATTTACAACCTCCCGCTGCGTTTCAACCAGCCGGTTGCTATCCTTATTCCAGTACCAAACCACAGAAAGAGCCAGCAGCACAATGGCGGCAGCAACGTAAGGCAATAGACGTTTCAGGAGCCCAGGTCCTTTCTTTGAAGTATGGAAGGAAATTTTAGCTTTTAATGACTCAAAATTACGTCGCGTTTCAAAATCCTGTAGACGCGTATAAGCATCACGCTGCAGCTTCTCATCAAGACAACGTTGATAGATCTGTTTGTTCCGTTCGGATTCCTGTAGCCAACTCTCCAAAAAAAATCGATCTTCGCCTGTTAGCGTTCCCTGCATTTTTTGGAGAATGAGTGCACTGATACGGATGAGTTTTTCTTCTTCTTTAGGATCCATTTTGAGCTATTTCATCTATAGATACCACACCGATTGAAAAAAGTACCAAAAACAATTAAAAAAAAAATTAAATTTTCCCAAAAAGAACGATTAATGACAATAGGTAATTAAAGGAATCTCGTCTCAAATGCTGCCGCAGCAGACCCAGGGCACGTAATTTTTGGTTTTTTACCGTCTGAATATTAATCTGCAGTAGATCAGCAATCTCCTGATTACTGTTGCCTTCGAGGTAGCTCAGCTGTATTATTTCCCGTGCTTTGGGTGGAAGTTGTTGAATGGCATCGTAGAGTTCGGCCATTGTTTCGGCATAGACAAGCTCATGCAAATGGGATTTTTGATCCTGTTCCTGCTGCTCCACATAGCTATCGACCCTATTTATCCTTCGCTGCCGGGCAGTCTGCTTATTGAGTCCTACATGGCGGGTGGCCTGATAGAGTGCCGCTTTCAGATGGGATAAACTTTCAAAACTTCGTTTGCTCTGCCATAACCGTATAAATCCCTCCTCGGCAATGTCTTCCGCTTCTTTGCTTTCCTCTACAAAGCTCGATGCATATAAACAAATACGACTGAAATAACGGTTATATACATAAGCGCAAGCGCGTTCCTCCCCATTTAGGAAATCTTCAAGCAGCTCTTTCTCGCTCGTATACTTCATGGGTAGATTCGTTTAGCTAGCGGTTAATCTTTTCGTGGATAAAGATAACTAAAAAGAATGGATACTTCCTATGATTGGCCTATCCCTAAATTCTTCCTACTATTTTTTCACAATTTTCGCTCCTATACCATAAATTTTTCGGCAAAGCGTCGTAAAAATAACGAAAACTCAATAATATATTCAGAACTAATCACTTACCCTTGTTTCTTTAATCACAATTAAGCTACCTTTGAACGGTGATGTTGAAAAACCAAACCTAATCCGATAAATCAACCTATTTGCAATATGATACCTCGTTCCAAAAAATTCGCTATAAGCACATTTCTCCAATATCTTATTAAGACAATATTATACTTAATTACCTGCTCCACCTACTGCTTTGCGCAGACGGGGCGGTCAGCAGTTCATGAGATACCGAGATCTGTCATTGAACGGGTTCAGACGGCTTCCATAAAGATGTTTGGCATTGACAGTTTGAGCGGACAGCAAAACAGTGCTCCCTTTAGTGGAGTAATTGTCCATTCGGACGGAACAATTCTTACTGTGGCACATGCAACAAGGCCCGGCAATTTCTATCGAGTTATCTTTGCCGATGGCAAGCAAGGAGTTGCCAAGGCTCTCGGAAGGCTGGTTGTCGATCAACAAAGTAACTTGCCCGATATTGCGATGATGAAAATGCAAGGCCAGGGCCCCTGGCCTTTTGCTGAAATGGGCTGGTCGTCATCCATCGCCGAAAAGCAACTCTGCTTTGGGCTATCGTATCCAGAAACATTACCTTTCAACATTCCTTTTCTACGGACGGGACGCATTCTAAAGAAATTGGATAACTTTGGGTTTATTCAAAGCAGCAGCATAATGGAACCCGGTGATTCCGGAGGTCCATTATTTGATGCCCTGGGCCGTGTAATCGGTCTTCACAGCCGTATAGATGGTGCTGAAGGCATCAATTTTGAGGTTCCTATAAACAGTTACCGGAGTTATTGGCAGTCGCTGACCAATCCAGTTGCTATCAGCAGTTATCCTGTATCAACCGATTCAATCGGTAAAGATCCTCAGCAAAAAAAACTAATTCAATTGGGGATCAAAAAACCTGCGAAACATCCGAAAACAAATTTTCAGCCCATCCAGATCAGCAGTACATTAGATGGCGACAGCATACTGCTATTAGGTACAGCATTTAATTTGGGAAACAATAAACAGGTCATCTTATCCAAAAGTAGTCTTATTGGCGAAGCACCAATCGTCAAAATAGGTAACAGGATTCATGTATTAAGAATTCTGCTCAGAGACGAAAAAAGCGACTTGGTAGCACTCATTAGTGATCATCAATTTCCGTCAGTCGATGTATCGAAGGTAGCCCGGCAAAGTATTTCTGATTCTTTTGTTGGTTTAAACCTGTGGTCGCTTCTTGGAGCCGATCAGCGTAAATTCGGTGTACTGGGCATGTCATCCCAAACCTTCCCACGTTTACCTGTTCCCGGAACTTTCGATGCACAAATGCAGGAAATAGAAGGCCTTCCGACCTTAACCAAAGTAGATAGCACGGGTGCCGCAGCCCGCGCTGGACTTCGTGTCGGCGACCGTATGCTTACACTAAATAATCGCGACGTGTCAAGCGCCATTAAAATAAATGCGGCCATGCAGCAATTTTCTGCCGGCGATACGCTGCAGGTTCAATACCGACGTGGAGCCGCAGATCTATACACAAATGTAATTCTTTCTAATTGGTCCGTCAGGGAAAATCCTCACCCTGCAAACAATATTCCAAAAGGAAAATCAGTTCGCAGGGATAATTTTTTGCGTGTATTTCTTCATGACTCACGCATTCATGCCGACGAATGTGGAAGTCCGGTAGTCGATAGCAAAGGTAACTTTATCGGGCTCAATATAGCCCGATTTAGTCATACAGCTTGCCTGGCGATCCCAAGAGATACCATCCTAGCCTTTTTATCCACAGTCGAACACATGCTCTAGCACAAGAAAAGATAAAGTCATTAGGAAATTTTTAGTACCGTTGCGATACTGTTTTGAACAAAACTATCGGGTATGGTGACCACTAGATCATTATCGAGTTGTTGAAACGCTATACGATCGTTAGTTCCGAGTAACTGTACCTGACCAACTTTTCTCGAATTGGGGGCTAAACGACCCAATGACTTTATTCGGAGCTGCTTTTTGGTCAACGTTCCCATTATAAAAGCGTACATGACATTTCCTTTTGTCGTGAAGCGCACATCATCGCTGGTAAAAGCTTTTCCCTTCCCTTCATTAAAGCCCTGCACATGCAGTGAAGGAGCTTCCTCCTGTGCAGGCCCCTCACCAAAAATATGCCATGGTCTTGTTCCTATGATTGCTTCACTGTGAACTGCCATCCAGCCTCCTATTCCCGTTACGACCTCCCTTGCACGGTCGTCGATGGAACCGTCACCGCGTAATGGTACACTTAACAATAAGTTGCCGTTTTTACTGACGACATCAATCAGCATATGAATTACGGTTTTAGCCGATTTATAGTGATTATTTTCATAAATCCGGCGATCATAGTGCCAAGAACCGATACAGGTACAGGTCTGCCAGGGCTGCGGTTCAATGGTGTTGCTCTGTCCACGTTCAATATCCCATACCAGGCATTTTCGTTGTTGTTCATTCAGGATTTTCCCATTGATTACCACATCAACCTTTCCTTTATTTGCCTGCACGCTTTTATTATAAAAATCGGCTGCGATCTCCAGGCCAACATTGCTTATTGGATAAAGTGGCAGCACCGTATCGTCAAAATAAACGATATCGGGTTTGTAATTGTTGATCAATTCCAGGGTCCGGGCCTTAAAGTTTTCGCAATAGGCCTTTGTTGGCACACTTACCCCTGAATTTACATCCCAATGCCATTGCCGATGAACGGTGTTATCATCCTTACTATCCAAACTAAGCGCATGATCCTGTGCATAAAGCTCCTGCGGATCGTATGCTGCCCACCATTTTCCTGCGCCATCCTTTTTCGTTAGTTTCCCATCATAGGGTATACCGGCAAACTTACCTTCTTTATCACTCCGTTGTGCCGTTTCATACCAGGTCCAGGCATGTGCCGCGTGTACGCTGACACCAAATTTCAGCCCTCTTTTTTTTGCAGCGCTTTCCCAACCCTTTATAATATCTTTCCTGGGGCCAACATTTACACTATTCCATTTATGGTGGCTGCTGCGATAAAGGTCCAGATTATCATGATGATTGGCCAAAGCCATAAAATACTGGGCTCCGGCATTTTGATACAGTTCCATTAACTCTTCCGGATTCCAATTTTCGGCTTTCCACTGATGGATAACATCTTTAAAACCAAACACCGAAGGGTGTCCATATTTTTCGACGTGATAATTATACTGATCGGATCCCTCCTGATACATACTCCGCGCATACCAATCGCCGCGCTCGGGCTGACACTGCGGGCCCCAGTGCGCCCAGATACCAAATTTGGCATCCCTGAACCACTCAGGCACCTGATAATTTTCTAGTGAACGCCAGTCGGGATGAAAAGGAGCTTGCCCCAAATGAGCTTGGGAAAGGCTAAATTTACTCAGGAAAAGGGTCGGAATAGTGGCACCGAGACATTTAATTGCTGTTCTTCTATCCATTGTAATCTGAACTTTGGTCGGAATGCTTTGAGCCCAAAGTACTGGACAAAATCATTCGGTTTATAATTTGTTATTTTCGCTACTATCAAAAGTAACTGTATAGCCCTAGGAAAGAAACTACATAATCGATCAATACTAGTACAATATCGACACAGGATTCTTTTTGTTCAGTGGAACAAAAAAAAGGTGCCCTAAAAAGGACACCCCACCTAAAACTAACTATGAATACATAAAAACATCTATTTTCCCAGATCAATTGTTCATGTCGTTCCCTTTCAAATTTTTGTTATTGTCCAGTTCGGCCTGTGGGAAGGGGTAATACATGGCTTTTGCCGACCAGCCCGCTTTCTTTAAAGGCTCAAGCCAGGTAGGGTCAGCCATGCCCCAGCGCAAAAGGTCAAAATACCGCTGATATTCTCCCAAAAATTCGACAAATCGTTCATGCACGATAATACTTTTTATAGTATTCAACGCAACACCGTTTTTTACCAAACCTTTTGCAATCAGTCCATCTACGTCGGGAATTGTCCCGTTGGATTTTTGATACCAGAGATGCGGTTGCTCATCGGGGACGATATTATTGGCACGTTTACGCACAAGATTGATGTATTGCTTTGCTCCAGCGATATCGCCACGTTCGTTAAGGCACTCCGCATAAAGAAGCAGGACATCACTATATCGGAAAATCCGGTCGTTGTTGCCGTTATCAAAATCCGCTATCTGGACATCGGGGCAGTATTTTCTCGTACCATAGAGATCCTTATTCGTCGCCAGATTTTTCATCCAGTCTGTATAGGTGCTCACCTTACCGTCCAGCTGCGTAAACTTTGCACCATTCTCGCACCAAAGCGTCATATATTTCCGGGGATCTCCTTCTTCAAATTCATCATGTGCCATTTTATTGGGCGCCAAGTTCCACCAGGCACCACCGGTACCATCGAACATGCCGATCTCCTGCCATCGCCACGAACTCGATATATCGTCCCCAAGCCAGCCAGGCCCATTATACAGCTGTATCTCAAATACAGATTCCTGGTTATTCTCCTTCGACTCCAAAAAATTGTCCCTATAGGAAGACATCAATTGATACTCCTTGCTATCAATAACGCTTTTCAACTGGATCTCGGCATTTGCAAAATCTGCAGCCTGTCCCTTCGCCAAGATAGGTTTATACAGGTAGGTTTTAGCCAAGTAAGCCTGTGCTGCACCTTTGGTTGCCCGACCGATCATTTTACTGTCGGCATAGAGTGCGGCCCGCGTTGGCAACAATTCCGATGCCCTCTTAAAGTCATCTACGATTAGGGCATATACGGCCCCCGCCTGTGCATTGCCGGGATAGTAATCTTCGTTGGTCTCGACAGGTTTATTGATCAGCGGAATGGTTTCGCCAAACAACATGCTCAGGTGCAAATAGTTCAGTGCTCTCAAAAAATACGCTTCCCCCAATAACCGATTCTTTCTATTTTGATCTATTTCGCCTTCAAACTTCTGAATCCGATCGATGGCTAAATTAGCCGCAAACACCCCGTTCCAAAAATCTCTCCAGGTCTGAGCTGCCATCCCATCGCTCGCAGGGGTATTGTACGTGTCCTGATACATGGGTTCCCATTTAAAAGTATGGTTGTAATCGTCCCCGGGTGCCAAGAGCTCGAAATACAAACTACGGGCATATCCACCCTGTGTGCGGCCGATTAACGCTTGGTAGGCCGGTATGACCGAATTTTCCAATTGATCTGCTGTTTTATAATAGGTATCTGTCGACAATTCCTGCGGATTGGAGAGATCCAGATTTGGTTTGCAGCTTGAAAACTGTATCAGCAATGCAGCAGCTGCGAGTTTTATATATTTTCTATTCATGATATCAATAAGGGATTAGAATGTAAATTGAATACCCATAAAATACTCTCTTGAATTTGGAAAACTCAACCCCCAAGGCGTTTGCCCATCGATACCACGGCTTAGATTGGAGCGTGTATCGCCCGAGCCCACTTCAGGATCATAACCTGAATACTTGGTAAAGGTCAGTAGGTTTTTTGCGCCTACGTAAAACCGCAGTCGGTCGATCTTCCAACGTTCAAGTCTAGGACTTGAAAAACTGTAACCAATGTTGACGACTTTGAGCCGCAAATAAGAACCATCCTCCACAAACCTGTTGGATGCCCTTAAATTTTGATTCGGGTCGCCGAGTACTGCACGTGGAATATTGGTATCTGTATTTTTGGGATAGATGGTCGTTTCACCGGATATGGGATTTTTGAAGACAAGCTCCTCCGCACGATAACGATCCAGCGTCGATGCAAAATTATTGTAGTAATGGTACATTCCCTCGCCCCAATAGCGGCTATTGTTGTAGATGTCGTTTCCTTTACTTCCCTGCCACATCATCGACAGATCAAATGTGCCAATCGAACTGTTGTAGTTTACATCAGCATTGAAGCCGTAACTAAAATCAGGTATTGGGCTTCCCAAAAAATCCTTATCCTGATCATTTAAGACCTTGTCGCCATTTCGGTCATTGAAGCGTATATCGCCCAATGCTGCGTGGGGTGCAAAAGCTTTATCGGCATCCAATTGTGCCTGACTGGTATATAAACCGTTGGTGGTGTAGCCCCAAAATTCCCCTACCGAACGACCAACTGCTGTTCTTGTGACGTTTTCACCCCCAGGAGAGATACTTCCCCATAAAATTTCATTATTGTTGCCTAGACTCAGCACGCGGTTTTTCACAAAAGAAATATTGGCGCCGATACGATAGCCAAAATTACCGACCTGATCTTTGTAGGAAGCCAGGATATCCCAGCCCCGATTCCGTATGCTACCGGCATTCAGCACGGGAAAGTTGTTACCATAGCCTGCGGTAAACGAAATGGGTACATTGATCAGCATGTCCTCGGTCTTTTTATTATAGTAATCAACTGTCAAAGCCAATTTATGATCAAAAAGCTCCAGATCGAGACCAAGATCAGTTGAATACTGACTTTCCCATTTTACATTCGGATTCGAGGGAGTCTGTGGCAGGGCCCCCGTGACCATCACATTGTTCAGGTAATACCAGACATGGTCGAAACTAACTGTCCGTTGATACTGATATTGTGCAATATCCGAATTACCCAGAAGCCCGTAACTAGCTCGGAGCTTCAATTCGCTGATTGCAGGAAACGCTTTCATAAAGGATTCCTGGCTGATCCGCCAGCCTGCAGATACCGAAGGGAAATTTCCATAGCGGTATTGATTACTAAAGTTGGCCGATCCATCCCGCCGCATGTTAAAGGTCAACAGGTAACGATTGTCATAATTATAGTTGATACGCCCCAGCATGGAATACATGGCCGACTGTCCCACACCTGACCCCACAAGACGGGAACTCGCCAGGGATGCCGAATTAAGGATCAAAACATCCGGACTCGGCAAACCACGGGCCCCAGCATTGACAGCATTATAACGGGATTCTTCTGAAGTGATTCCCGCCAAAGCCGAAATCGCATGCTTACCAAAGTTATTTTCATAAGTCAGCGTGTTTTCAAATAACCAGCGGTTATTCTGACTGCTGGAAATATTGAGTTCATCCGGATTATGGTTCTGATATTGTCCGACAGCGTAGTTACCTATATACCCCTCATTCCTCACCCGGCTAAGGTCGATCCCCATATTAAATTTGTAAACCAGGCCTTTTATAATCTCATAAGTAGCCCAGGCATTGCCGTTTACCGAAAAGTTGTCATTGACGTTTTTATTGAGGTATGCATTTGCCAATGCACTCTGAACATCCGTTCCATTGCCAGCTCCGGCAAAACCAGTGCTGCTGTTGGCATCGTAGAGCGGTAATGTCGAGGACCACTTTTGCGCATCGATGATATTTTTGTCGCTCCAGTTGCGGCGGGTGTAACCTAAGGAAAGGGTTTCGCCTATCTTGAGTTTTCCTTTGGTAAAATCAGAGATAAATTGGGCGCCATAATACTTATTTTTATCTTGAATAATAATGGATTTGTCTGTCGCATAGATACCGCTAAGCCGAAAATTGGCGTTTTGAGATCCGCCGGAAACCGAGAGATTATGCCGTTGATAATTGCCCGTCTGCAGCAATTCGTCCATCATATTATACCCCTGCCCGATGTCGGAGGGTTTAGACAGCGCGGCCAGATAATCTTTGCGCGAGGGATCTTTATCGTACATTTCCTCATTAATCAATTCGGCCAGTTGCTGCCCGTTGAGCAGAGGTATATTATGGGAAATATTTTTGATGCCGGCAAAAGTATTGTAATCGAGTTTCACATCGCCGGCTTTGCCCCGTTTTGTCGTGACCAAAATGACTCCGTTAGCCCCGCGGGCGCCATAAATAGCACTTGATGCAGCATCTTTTAAAACCTGAATGCTGGCAATATTATTTTCGTCGGGCATAGCACCGCCGATCATCCCATCCACGACATAGAGCGGGTCGGTTCCGTTAATGGATCCAACGCCACGGATACGGATAGCGCCATTGGTTACCTGTACGCCCGGTACAGCACTCTGCAGTGTAGCGATTGTACCTCCCGGTACTTTTACAAGGTCTTTGGTGTCAACAACAGCGATGGAAGAGGTCAGATCGACCTTCTTCTGTTTACCATAGCCTACCACCACAACTTCATCCACGGCAATTTCTGCGGCAACAAGTGGAATACTGATTTCCGAAGAATTACCGATTACATATTCTGCCTGATTATAACCCACATTGGATACAATAAGGACTTCTCCCGGATTGAGTTTGAGTACAAATTCGCCTTTCTCGTTTGTTGAAGTACTGAGGGTTTTATCCTTCACTTTGATCGATGCCCCAATAATTGGTTTTCCTTGATCACTGATGATCTTTCCATGAATCACTTTTTCCTGAGCAGACAGTCGTCCAATGCCCATTAACATGGAAGCCATTAACAACCATTTCACTTTCCTATTCCTTTCTTTGGGAAAACAAAAGAAAGAAGACACATAATTTCTGTTCATAATCTTTATTTGAGATAAATGTCTTTTTGCCCCTTGAGGCGAGTACTTGGTTATTTATTTATACAAATTGGTTATTTATTACTTATATGCTAACTGTATCTGCTCACCGCTATGTGCTATCTAGTCACATAATAAGCTCGCTTTAACAGGTGGCATCCCTTAAAAATTCACTATTGCATTTACTGGATCATTTATTTAAAATGAACTGGCTTTTCGCCAATTGGTTACAAAGCAAAGCTATTGCTTTCAACAAAATCGTTTTGCAACGAATATTTAAAAGAAGGGTAAAAATGTTTAAAAGCTATTATCGAAGACCGTTGCCATTACTTTTGGATATCGATCCAGAACCTATCTTGAGATAAAAACAGGAAACCTACTGGAGATATCATTTTGAGAGATCTATAGAAATGCGGTGATCAAGTCGCCAAGCGAAAACAGTTTAACAAAAAAAAGCAACATTAATTTATAATCTTTTGAAGAAATATTAAAAATATTTCACATCTTTGAATTGACTTATGCAATCGATTGAATTGGCCATTTAACACATATTTTGAATAGTTTATCCGACCTATTTTTTAAAGAAAAAACCAAACTTAATGGAATATTTTTCGCTATTGAAACACCATTCCGATGAAATCATCAAATTCATCGCTAATTGCGGTATATTTTCCTTACTCCTCAAAAATGGTAAGGTGATCCATTTTATACCGGACGACCCGGATCATTTTACCGAATGGCTCCATAGGAAAGGCATCAAAAATATTAAAAAATCACAATCTGTCACTATTGAGGAAGAGATTCCCGTATAAACGAATAACGGAATAATCGTATTCCTAGATAAAAAGAATTTGCTTAACGGCCGAAAATAGTACAATATTAACCAATTGAACTCTTACTCTCATTCCAGTGTATGGATGACCAGTATTAAACTTCGCATATCCTGCTGAATAGAACGTATAGTCGCCTGCAATTCATTGTGCATATTGGCTAGATCATGTAGTTCCTCGGCCGCAAAAGTTCCACCATTCTTAAAATAAAGCTGCTGCAGGGGACTATCCGGTTCATCGTCCAAACCATATTGCAGCCAGCGCTGCCGCATTGTTTCTATCAGTGACGAGTTCTCAGCGTTGCTAAATTTTTTCTCGGACAAAATCCCCCAAACTGAGCTTGGGTAGATCTGCGCCTTATTATTTTGATACCAAATACTTTCAAGCATATTACGTTGCAGCTGCATCTTGACCTTTTTGCCTTTTGGGTTCAGTGTCATAAATCCCAATACCGCGGTACCGACCCCGCCAGCGATGCTCAACCCATTGTTGAGGCCATCATTTTTGACCGTGGTTGCTGTAACCGCTGTCACCGCTCCCAGAAGTATGGAAGCCACCGTCAAACGCGTCTGCGTTTTCGCATTCAGTTCGTCTATATATCCTGCAAGCTTGTCGATACGCTCACCGTTACAGTCCAACTCTGCTGCAATGGCATTCAGTTCTGTCTCAAACAGCATGTACCTTTCAGTCATCTTTTGCCTTGCCGCCAATTTCAGCGTAGCATTATTCGCAGTCCCCAAATACTGTATAATGGGTTCTCCCAGATTGAGGTATTTGATCAGTACAAAATCATGGTAAGAAAAAATTTTCCTTATCTGAATACTGTCCGAGGCAGCGATTTCCTGTATTGGAATTGATGTATAGGCCACATTTGGCGCACAGTAGTTTGTTGTCAACGTATGTACCTGAACATTGTTTATCAAGGTCGAACAGGCTGTCAACAGTAATATGGACAAAAAGAGAAAGGATCTGATCGTTAGAAGAATTATTTTCATTACCTGAGGTTATGCCTTATTTTTTACAACAATAACCTTTTCAGAATGTTTTTGCCATCCCTTATTTACTTTTTAAGAAAACAAAAAGAAGGCCCTATATTTTTTTGAAAACCCGCACAACAGGTCGATCACTCCATATTTTTTTAATATATTTAAAATGAAAACAGGACCCCATTGTATACAAATACAATGCGGGTGCAAAATATACGAGCCTAGCAACATCAAAAGACCATTTATGAACAAAACCCTTTTTCGGAACCTATTTATTGTATTATCCTTCGTTGTGATACTCTTGCCCATTTACCCATCTATTCGGTCGTATTTCAGCAAAACATGTATTACCGAAAAATATGGAGTCAATTACAACGAGCAACGCAAAAAGCTGGGGCTATATCCCCTTCCAGCTAGCTGGGGCAGAAGGAACCTTGATTCCTGCATCATCTGGTATAATCCGAGCGGCAATATAGGGCGTCGCTGGAAAAACATCTATTTTAAAGGCTGCAGCATCAAAAAAGAACTCGATCTTTTTGCTTTCGGATATGATGCCGAAAAAAGACAATATACCAAGGTATTGGAAGTGACGACAGATTATGATTTACAGGAGAAAGTGTTGGATATCCGCTATAAAGTGCTGACCGCATCATACAGTAAACAGATCGAAAAAAAAGAAGCTGACTCATTGATCAGCACTTTAGCGCTAAATGACTCCAAGTGATCCTCCTGCAATAGTCCTTTTCATATACTCACTGTTTTTATTTCCAGATACGAAGTCTTTCAAATTCGCCATAACCTAACTGGTTGTTACCAGCAATCTGATAAAGTCCGACGCGCAGTCTTTTGCCGTTCAGATCGGGGCGTAGAAATGGTGTTCCGGGAAGATCCTTCCAGTCCATGCCATCTCCCGAGCAACGCAAAAAGAAATAATTACCGATCTTCTGAACCTGAAGGTAGGGCGAAAAATTTAGGGCCGTTCCTGTATTCTCTTCCTGAAAAATTTCTGGGCCGATGCTCCGCGAAAGATTGCCCAGGTTCCATCCCGTCAAAATACAATTGGTGATGTAGGCATTCTTACTATCCATGCGTTGAATCATGATACCGGCTTCACTTGATGTACGTGCTTTGCGGGCCAAGCCTGCCACATCGCTTACCTTAACCTCTAGCGTGAAATCGCCCTCCAACTCTTTATAAACAAAGGGGGCCAGAAGATCTGCATCACCCCATTTTGTATTTTTGGACTGGATTTTCCAGGCTCCATTCAGGTAGGAAAGTGCTGTCTGTGTACTGTCGGTTCTTTCACTATATTGATAACCATCCCAGAAAGGAATTTTCTGATCCTTGGCCGAATAGCTTTCATTGTGTGCTGGCTGTACCAATTGCGGCCTTTTCGCCGAAATCGCTTCCACTACCGGCTTACTGACATTGCCAAAGGCATCCTTCGCCAGAACTTCGATGGATTTTCCAGGTTCGAACGATTTAAAGAGATGGTAAGGCTGTTGCTTCCAGCCTGAACTTTCGCCCTCAGAACGGAATAGATACCACATTCCCAGCTTTTTTTCGACCTGTGCAAATACCTGATCGGCATTGATCAGACGCGGTGGAGAAAGCACTTGCGGAACATACCCGTCCAGCCCATTGGCCAAGCCTGCTTTCCACTGACTGAACTTCGCGTTTATCTCCTCTGACCTTAAAGTGCCAGCATAGGCGCGAAAGAAATGAAATGGATAAGCCAGTTCGATGCTAGTCTTATTTACCCGCAGCAGTTTGTTAGAAAACACCCGCTTTTCAGCCTTCCCATTGCGATAAAAACGCTTTTTTCCTTTATCATATACAAACATAGCATGTTGCCAGGCAGCGCCGTCGTACCAGTCAAAACCCAGCTTATACTGCTGCTGACGGAGAATGTCTGTTAGCGCCGCACTTTCAAAAGCCTTACCTTTCAATGCCAATCTATTTCCCGCTACCACCACCTCCGCATCGTCAAGGGCCACTAAGGTATCCTTTGCTGTTCCCTGGTTCCGCAAGGTGTTGAGCTTTCCTAGGTTTAAATCGTCAGTTTGCAGCGCAAAGAAATCCGATTTCGGGACTTCATTGGCCAACCTGGCCACTTCCTCCTCATCCAAACTCGTATTACATACCTGCAAACTGGATACATAGCCCGAAAAATGCTGATCCAGCACATCCGAAGCCCCCAGGACAAAAACATCTCCGGGCCTGACAAACAGCATCCTATTTTCCTTGCGCTGCAGCTTTCCGTCCACATAAATAGACTCCTGATAGCCGTCAAAAGAAAATACAATATGATGCCATACATTTGAGCCCGGAACCGATGCATATCCCAAATCAGGCCAAGAGCCATGCGTGATGGCCCCACGTCCGGGATCTGTACCATAACCAAAAATCGCTTTACTGAGATCCTGCTGCCCCGACGACCAAGCAACCAACTGTTCAAACCTAGCTATGTCCGGATTATTAACCCATAGCGCAATACTATAGGAACTATTTGCAGCCAACGACTGTGGCACAGCGAAAGTCGAGCGCAATGCAGTACCACCGTCAAAGAAGAATGCCTTTTTACCCTGATAATTTTTAACGGCGAAGGCATGTTCCGTACTGAACATCCCTCCGAGTAACCCTTTATTCTGAATACCTTTCACGTGTTGCCCCTCCTGGTAATTGGCCGCATCGATATGGATTAAATTACCCAATGCTATTTCCTTCACGGGCATCGTTTGTGCTGCAGACCAAAGTGTTTGTTGTGGAAGCTGCTGTGCATACACTTTCATGTTCCAAACGCCACGTGGAAGTCCATTCAATTGCGTGTTCAATACATGTAATCTAACGTATCTTGCCATAGCTTTGCCATGTTCAATAATAGGACTTGCCCAACGGTCATTATTCGAGCGATCTACAAAGCTTTTCCAGGCAAGACCATCCAAAGAGGTTTCGAGTCGGTATTGATAGGCATAAGTTGGGTATTCAAACTGAATGGATATGGTCTGTATATCCAGTCTCTTACCTAGGTCAATAGCTACCCAGGCTGGTCCTTGATTATTTTTGGGCCGCCATAGCGTTCCATTGTTGTTGTCGACTAAGAATGTAGGCCTAAAATCTGTATTGTAGTAAGACGAGGCCTTCACCGTTTTCCCAAAAGCCAAATCAACTGGCTCTGTGGCTGTTGGAAGCAAATCTGGCACACCAGCATGTGTAGGTCGCACAGGCTCAATATCGCCGTCTGGCCTAAAGAATAGCTCGTCCATGGCAACCTGACGGTGGAAGCCGCCCCCAGCATGTGGATTGTTATGCCTGTGATAGACGATGAAATAACGATTGTCCTGTTCAAGAACACTATGATGTCCCGGACCGTGAATACTGCCATCCTCGTTTGTAATCAATATCGGATTGGCCGATGGATATTCAAAAGGTCCCATGGGACCGATTTTACTTTTAACATATTGCACACGATAAGTACCATCTTCACAATGCCCCGAGGAGTACATCAGGTAATAGATGCCCTTACGCTTAAACATATAGGGTGCCTCAAAAAAGTCCTTTGCCACCGTATTGGGAATCAATGCTGTTTTTTCGAACGTTTTCATATCTCTGTTGAGTATCCCCACCCCACATCCATGATCGGGGTAGATTCCCCAGGTTCCCCAAAATAGATAGATGCGACCATCATCATCCCGAAAGGTTTGGCCGTCCAGGGTAATTACACCTGGAATCATATAATTAGGGATCATCGATTTGCCTTCGGCTACCCAAGGTTCCCAGGGGCCTGTGGGGCTGTCTGCCACTGCCCCAAAAATTTCTACAGGCTGACTATAATAGAGGTAATATCTTCCGTCGTATCCCTGCGTCATATCAGGAGCCCAGTACCAGTGTGTATTGGGCCAGTTCATGGGTTGAATGGTCCAGTTCTTAAAATCCCTGGATGTCCATACCTGTGATGGCCCTGCTCCCCAACCATTACCATCGGTGGTCGCATAGATATAATACGTATCTGCAATTTTCTTGATGCTCGGGTCCGCAAAATACCCAGGCAACAGTGGATTCAATACATTAGGCTGTTGGTAGGGTTTCAACGGCTGTGCCGCCAGCCCTGTAAGCGACATAACCAGTGCAACCAAAATAGCAAAAGAAAAATGATGTTTCATGATAACACAAAGTTTACAGGTACATAAAAAACGATATCGCCATTCAACTGACTTTATAACAAATAAAACCCAAGATAAGTGTCTATTTAACATTAAATTTATAACTTCGATCATCGCATTACAAATTTTGAGGGCTAATAGGTTAAAAATGGGCTATTGAAGGTTAAAATCTACCCATAAATCGAGGGTACAATCCTTCATCTTTGTAAGAACAATGATCTTCGGCGTATTAAATGAGCAATAACATGTCAAAAATGAATCTTAAAAAAAGCTATTGGATCCTATTTGCGCTCGTATGCACACAGTTGCCAAGCAGCGTATATAGCCAACAAGACGAACACCCCGTATGGAAAGCAGTCAAAGCACAGCAAGCCACTTTAGGCGTAGAAGAGGGTGCCAAAAACTTTACCCTCAAAAACCTCCATGTAGCTATCCTCAATGCATCGCAGACGCTATCTTCTTTTCGCCCCAACGGCGGCGAAAAAGATTTTGACTATACACCTGTTGAACTCCTGAGCAAAAGAGACCGCAATAAGTTTTTTCATATCGGTGATATCAATATCAGTTTACGCCGTCAGGGTGATACCCCCTGGACTTCCTACTCATCGGCGGCAGACCGTAAACATGTCATCCCAATAAATCCGGCAAAAAACTATCTTGCAAGCGCAGATATCAGCCCTACGCTCAACAATATTCCGTTGAAGGTTGTACGCAGCTGGCAAGATGACGGAGGCGATCTGATCCTGAGTTTTGAGATTTCAAATCCCAACGATTATCCCATCGAAATCGGCGCGCTGGGTATCCCACTTCCCTTCAACAACAATATGGATTGGAAAAATCTCGATCAGGCACATGCACAGAATGTCTTTTTCGATCCCTATATCGGCCAAGATGCGGGTTATCTACAGGTCAACCGCCTACATGGCAATGGACCGAGTCTACTGGTATTGCCCTATAAAAATGCAGGCTTTGAAGCCTACAATCCGCTCAATACAGACCCTACCCCCCGAAGTATTACCTTTGAGGGATTTCATGAATGGATGATCCACAGTAAGGCATATGCCGAGACTGATTGGAAAGGCGTAGAACAATGGAATACACCGACTTCTACCCTCTTGAAGGCACATGAATCAAAGACATTTGCTTTAAAATTTGTCCTCGCGCCAAGTATCCGGCAAATTGAATCGGAGTTATTGAAAAACAATAGGCCTGTTGCTGTTGGACTTCCCGGATATGTTGTCCCCATGGACAATCCCGCAAAACTCTTTGTTAAGCACAACAAAGCGATCAAAAGTGTCAGTGTCTATCCCGAAGGTGCATTGACCCTGACAAAAAAGGGAAGCACAGCACAGCAATGGACCGAATACGAAGTGAAGGGCAACCGTTGGGGACGTGCACGACTTACCATCAACTATGGGGATGGCATTACGCAGACGATCCACTATAAAGTGATCAAATCCGAAAAAGAAGTTGTACAGGATCTGGGCCATTTCCTCACCACCAAGCAGTGGTATGAAAATGACAAGGATCTCTTTGGCCGTTCACCATCCGTCATATCCTATGATTATGAAGAACAGCAGCCCATCACCCAAAATAGGAGCGCCTGGTTTGCAGGCCTCAGCGATGAAGCCGGAGCAGCAAGCTGGCTTGCCGCCCTAATGAAACAGGTCCTGCAGCCCGATCAACAGGAAATAGCCAAATTAAAACGTTTTGTCAATGAGACCCTCTACGGCCATATCCAGCATAAAGAAGGCGACAAGAAATATGGGGTTGTCAAAAGCCTTTTTTATTATGAACCAGACTCGATGCCAGCCGGTACCTACCGTTCGGATATCAACTGGAAAACCTGGTCTGCCTGGCCAAAAAAAGAAGCCGATGACATTGGGCGGTCCTACAATTATCCACATGTTGCGGCAGCACACTGGGTGATGTACAGGCTCGCCCGCAACTACAACAATCTGGTCAATGAGGAAACCTGGGACAAGTACCTCGAACGGGCTTATCAGACCAGTATCGCCATGGTCGAAAAAGCGCCTTATTACGCGCAGTTCGGTCAAATGGAAGGCAGTATCTTCCTTATCGTCCTCAATGATCTCCGTAAGGAAGGATTAACAACGATGGCCGACAAGCTTGAAGCCGCCATGCGCAAGCGGGCAGAGCATTGGAAAACCCTCAATTATCCATTCGGGAGCGAGATGCCATGGGATTCTACAGGTCAGGAAGAGGTATACCTTTGGTCGCGCTTTTTCGGCTTCGACGAAAAGGCTCAAGTGACGCTCAATGCCATCATTGCTTACATGCCTACCGTGCCGCACTGGGGTTACAATGGCAGTGCACGCCGTTATTGGGATTTTGTCTACGGCGGTAAGCTCTCCCGTATCGAGCGACAGCTGCATCATTATGGTTCGGCCCTCAATGCCATTCCCGTCCTTACAGCCTACCGCGACCATCCAGACGACTTCTACCTGCTCCGTATCGGACATGCAGGTATGATGGGTGCATTGGCCAATGTCACAGCAGACGGCTTTGGCCCGGGAGCATTCCACTCCTACCCATCCACACTGGCCAATGACGGCATCTCGGGCGATTATGGAACCGGCTTTTACGGGTATGCCGTCAATTCGGGGACCTATATTGTCGAACATCCCGAATTTGGCTGGCTGGCTTTCAGCGGTAATCTAAAAACCGAAAAACAGCAGGTCAAGGTTGCCCTGACTACAGCTTCCAAAGGACGTGTCTTCCTGGCAAAAGAAAATCTTTGGTTGACCACAGATGCCGGAGAAATTGCCGAATTGCACTACGATCAAAAAGACCATAGCGTCACCCTGATCTTCAATAATGAAGCAAAACAAAACAGCACAAATATTCTGCTCAATGTAAATCCCGAAAGCCATTATGAGGTGGAAGGAATAAACCAAGATCCATTGAATCGCTATGTAATACCCCTATCAACAAAAACAGTAAAATTGAAAAAGCTGAAGTAGAAAAGAATCCATACAATGGCCTACTAAAACATGGGCTATCTCTTCGCCAGCATCCATGCTAGAAACACAAGCGATCATAAGACTTCAAAAAGCGGGCTTTCATTTAGATGGAAGCCCGCTTTGGTTTCGTAGCAGCAGCGCAGTTCAATTTATTTAAAAAATAATCTACTAAATTTATAGACTTTATTTTTTATTCCCTATATTTGCTTATCGTATTCAATCAACTAAACTTTTTTAACATTTAAGATCCCTTATGAAAAATCAACAATTCCACATTGCATCCATGCGAATGTGTTGCTAACACAAAACTACAGTGTTCTGCTGTAGAAACATTCCCCTAGAAATCCTGCAAGTAATCAATTGGCGTTGGCACTTGTTTAATTTTTAACTATTAATCCAAATTTTATGAAAAACATTGGAGTACGGCTGTATTCTATCTATTTTCTATTGTTCTTTTTTTGGGTACAACCCACTTATTCACAGAACAAGCCCAAACCTATCGTAAACGCTACCCTTGAGGGCCATATCATTGACGCTTCTACCAAACAGCCTATAGAAGATGTCACTGTACAATTGGATGCTGTTACCCACTCTGTGAAAACCGACAGGGAGGGTAGGTTTCAATTTGTTACTGGACAGAAGCTCCCCTTTAAGGTCAAGCTGACGCATCTCAACTACAAGTCGCTATCTCTTGTGATCGACAAAAGTCCCATTGTTATTGAGCTCAGCCCAGCAAGCAAAGACCTGGAAGAAGTCGTGGTAACAGGTGTTGCACAAGGCACAAGCCGCAAAAAGCTATCCTTTGCATTAACCAAAGTAGATCAGGAGCTGATCGGCACCGTTCCTGCTCTCGATGCTTCCACGAGTTTACGCGGAAAAGTCGCCGGCCTCCGCATCGACCAGTCGGGTGGCAATGCCGGAGCGTCGGTATATCTCCGTGGATCAAAGTCGGTAACCGGAGAAATCGAACCCTTGATCGTTGTGGATGGCTTCGTCACAGCCCTCCGTCTTTCAGATCTTAATCCCAACGATATTGAGAGCATCGAAGTTGTTAAAGGAGCTGCAGCTTCGGCCTTATATGGAACCCGTGGCGAGGGCGGGGTCATTCAGGTGTTGACAAAAAACGGTAAAAAGGAAGGAAAACTGAATATCAGTATAGATAATGAACTTGGTTACTCGAGTCTGTTATTACTTCCCCCCCTATCCTATCAGCATCATTTCAAGGTCAATCCAGACGGATCTTTTCTGTTGGTCAATGGTGCCCGCGTGATCGACTACAAGGAAAATGGTTTTTCGGTCAATCTGCATCCCTATAAAGACTATGTGGACAATACCAAAAATCTATTGGGTCGGACCAGCTATTTTACAAATTCCATCTCGGCCGCAGCAAGTGGTGAAAAATACAACATCTATTTATCCGCACAGAACCAACATAAAGGCGGAGTTTCACCAGTGGTCGATGCAGACAAAAGACAGAACATTCTATTCAATCTTGGTTACCGCGTTTCACCCAAAATTACAGCCGATCTAACCACACAGTATAGCTTCTTCAATACACCTTCGAGTGCTGTATCCAGCCGTTCGGATGGACTGCTTTATTCGACTTTACTTGTCGAGCCTTTTATCGATCTCAGCGAAAAGAATGAATCGGGAAAATATGTCTACCTACCCAAAGGGAGTAATCTTTCAGGACAGCAATGGACCAATCCTTTCTATCGACTGAGCAATGAGGAATACGCCTATCAGACCGAGAATCTGCTGTTGGGCGGAAAACTAAAATATGCAATTACCGAACACCTGAGTGCCGAAGGTGCCCTTTCCTTACAGACAAAACAATATAATACCGAAGAATACTATCCTAAAGGTTATCAGACCATTGTCCCGGATGTCAGTTTGAATAATGGAAACTATGCTTTAAGAACCTCTAAAAGCACCAGCAAAAATGGCCAGCTACAATTAAATTACAACCGCAGGAATGGTAATCTGGATTGGGGGCTTACCGCCAAATATGTGTATGAATTTGCATCGCAGACAGGTTTCAATGCTTCCGGTCGAAATCTTACGGCCCCAGTCAAAAGCCTGGATGTGACAGAACCGAGCACGAGGGTCATTTCATCCAATTGGGAAAAAACAGTTAACCACGGCTATTTCCTCAACGCCAAGTTTGCTTGGGCAGACAAGCTATTTGTCGATGCCTTGGGCCGGCTCGATCAGAGTTCACGATTTGGCCGCGATGTAGGTACAGCCTTTTTCCCCCGAATTTCTGCCGCCTACCGTTTGACGCAGGATATCAAGCTCGATCCATTGACAGAGTTTAAGCTGCGGGTGGCATATGGAAAAGCGGGAAGCCTTCCTCCCTTTGGAGCCAAAGACAGCCGCGTCAGCATCACCAATACAGGGGGGGTCAGTTATACACAAAATGACAATACCGACCTGAAGCGGGCAGTTACCGCGGAAACGGAACTTGGTTTTGATGCCGTTTTATTTAAGCGACTGAATGTGCAGTTCAACTATGCTTTTTCAAATAGTACCAACGATTTTATTTCTGTCCCAGCCTTTACACCGATTTCGGGCTCAGCAAGCATCTACGACAATCTAGGCGCTGTAAAATCAAATTCTTTCGAACTGGAGGTCAATGGAAAAGTGCTCGAGCATAAAAAGTTTAGCTGGTCATCAGGCCTTACTTTCAGCCGCGTCCGTAGCCGGATTACCTCGCTGGGCGATGTTCCAGAGTTTACATACAACGGTTATCGAAAAGCTGTCGGCGCCAGTACCACCGCAATTTATGGGTACAGTATCCACTCGGATCTCGCGCAGTTGCAAACCAATGCCGACGGTTTTGTCATCAATGCCGGTAACGGTACCAAACGGGTTGAAGACTATGTGGTAAATGACTTTGGTGTTGTGGTAGAAAAAGCAGCTTTGGGTACGGCAAATGAAGCTCCCGTATTTTATGTCAATGCTGCAACTGGCAATGCCAAAATTATCGGCGATGCCAATCCAGATTTTTTACTGGGCTTTACCAACACCTTTAATTATGGGCGTTTTTCACTTTACAGCGTGCTGGATTGGCAACAAGGGGGACAGAAATTCAATGAAACCGCACAATATCTGACCTATGTCTACCGCTCGGAATTTTCTGACCGGAGTGCCGCCGCAGGCAAACCGCTAAACTTTACCACCCAGGTATTCAACGCCTCACAAGTGACAGATTATTGGATCGAAAAAACGACCTATTTGGCCCTTCGCGAGCTTTCGTTATCCTATAAACTCCCAACAGAAAAACTAGGTCTTTCCAAGGTTCTGAAAAACGCCAATCTATCCCTTATCGGCAGAAACCTCTTTATCTGGACAAACTATAAGGGAGTTAATGTTGATGGAATCGGACAGGATGGATTCAACTACCCTACCTACCGTATTATTTCAGGGAAACTCACCTTCAATTTTTAACCTAATCAGACAAAGTAAAACATGAAGAAGATATTTTTTGGTTTAGCCGTTCTTTTCTCACTAGGCTCATGCGAATCAATCGGATTCGATGACCCCTCGACATTGACGAATGCCGAAGCCATAGAAAAGATAAAAAGTTTGGGTTATGTACTCACAACAAGCAGTGTGCAAACCGCCTTTAATACCACGACCAATAACGCTGGTGGCTCCCATTTTAGTCTTTGGGCAGACCAGTCAACCAATACCAACGGCAGCCAGTCCTGGTGGGATTTTGCGAACGAACCGCGGTTACGTTTGAACAACAATTCCGCTTACCGCGGTAATGCAGCCGTTCGTGAAGTGTATTCCAATTTCTATCAGTCCAATCTGGATGCCACCAAAGTGATCGACCTGATCGAGAATCAAAAGTTGACCATCTATGATGACAAGGGTGCCGACCGGACCAAAGACTGTCTTATTGGTGCCTACTATGCAAAAGGTGTCTCCCAAGGTTACCTGGGCGCAATATTCGACCGCGGATTGATTGTCGATGATGTCAACCTTAAACTCAAGGAGTTTCCCAATTCCTATAAAGAGCTGATCGAGAATGGCATCAAACATCTTGATAAGACCTTGCAGCTTATTGCCGAAACACCCAACCTGAATTTCGATTTTTTAAAGGGTGTCACCATTTCCAAAGGCGATCTCGTATTGCTGATCAATTCGCTTTCTGCTCGGATCCTTTCCTCCGTAGCACGGGATAAGGCCGAAGCAGAAAATCTGGGTTCCCCTTATTGGAACAGAGTTCTTGCCTATGCCAACAAAGGCTTTACCACCGATTACACCATCACCACTACCGTGGGCGGCTACTACAATGCCCTGGTCGATGTACTCGAACGCCCGTACGGAACAGCCTCCTATGTTCCTGCAGATATCAAAATCGCTTATCTGGCGGATAAAACAAAAAAAACTCCCACAGCCTACCCCACCAACAACAGCATTATCTTGAGTCCTATTGAATCTGACGACAAACGTTTCTACCAATATTTTACTTACACAAGCAACTTTGGTATTCTGCTGGAAGCCAGAGGAAGGGGGCTGTTCAGCAATTACATGCGTTCCCGGTGGATGTATCCCAAACTGTCTACCCTCAATGTTGCCGGCGCTGTCAATCCTTACTTTTTGGCCGAAGAAACACGCTTATTGCGGGCAGAAGCAAAATACTGGTTGAAAGATTACGATGGTGCTGCCGCTGAGCTGAATGCTTCGACAGCCTCCCGCAAACAAAAGGGAGGTCTTCCTGATGTGATAGCCAACGCCAGTGCCCTACGCGATGCCATTCATTATGAATATGCCATAGAAATAGATGGGGCGGGTGGTACTTTTGTACCCTTCACCTTTATGCGGAGAAATGATCTGCTACAGGGCGGCACGCCCACCCAGTTTCCGATACCACAGATCCAACTGGAACTCATCGGAGAACCTGTCTACACCTTCGGTGGGAATGAGTCTGCCGGTGAAAAAGGCAAATTTGGTGAGCTTGGTACAGCCCGCGACAATGGCTGGAAGCCAGCTTCAAAATAATCAAACAGCACACCATTCTGTCGAACTAACCCCGTTTATATATATGCCTTCTGTTTTCCGCGCTGCACACAGCAGCGTGGAAACAAAGGCTATTTTTTTACAGCGCTTTTTAGCTCAGCAGTTTTTGCTGAAATGCAAAACGGATCAGATCGGCCGTATTTTTGCTTTTGGTTTTGTCCATCAGGTTCTGACGGTGCCCTTCGACAGTCCGTTTGCTCAAAAAGATCTTATCCGCAATTTCCACAGCGGTGAAACCCTGCGCAATGAGTTCCAGTACGGCAAATTCTCTTTCTGTGATTTCATACTGCGACAGCCGTGAAGTAACATCAACATTCGCGCTATTCTCAACATCAAAATTTTCCATAAACCGTAGACCGAAATTGGTCATCAGATATTTATGCCCATGAGATAAACGTAACAATCCAAATAAGATTTCATCATAATCCCCCCCTTTAGATAGATACCCGTCTGCGCCACTCCGAAAAGCTTCGGCTACATCAACCGGATCTTCAATCATGGAAAGCACAGCAAACCTAAGATCAGGATATATTTTTTTGGCCATTCGGATGAAACTTACACCATCCATGCCCTGCATATTCAGGTCCGTTAAAACCAGATCTGGCAATGCATTTTGTTCAAGATAGATTAATGCATCCTCTGCACTGTCTACTTCCCCTACCACCGAAAGCTTGTCGTGGGTATCAATAATCAAGCGTATCCCATTTCGCACAAGTCGATGGTCATCAACTAAAAGAATTTTAGTCATTTTTCCTCCAATCCTACCAAGATAATCTATTTTTTTAATTAAGTTATTTTTTAAAATAAGTTCACGTAAAAATCCCCTCCAGTTCTACTTGACCTTTCGCCATATCTTTTCATTACCCACCTGATTATAGTGGGGTGCCAGCGCAGAAAAGCGCAGTGTCTCCTGACTGCCTAAGGCAAGGTAGCCGAATGTTTCGAGGCTCTCATCAAAAAGAGACAATACTCTGGCCTGCAGTTCTGTATCAAAATAGATCAGCACATTGCGACATAGAATCAGCTGAAAAGCATTAAAAGAAGCATCACTCACCAGGTTGTGAGAAGCAAAAACAATGCGTTCTCGCAAGGTGGAATTGAGTTTTACCCAGTTATAGTTCGCGGTATAGTACGATGAAAAATCTGCTTTACCGCCCGAAAGCTGATAATTTTCAACATAAGATTTTAGGTTTGCCATCGGGATGACAGCCTTCTTTGCCTGCTCGAGCACCGAGGGGTTGATATCGGTGCCGTAGATCAATGATTTGTGCAGCAGATTGTCTTCCTGCAATAGGATTGCCAGTGAGTAAGCTTCCTCACCTGTTGCACAGCCCGCTACCCAGATGCGGATAAAGGGCGAAGTACGCAATTTGGGAAGGATTTCATGGCGAAGATTTGCGAAAAAGCTTGGGTCACGAAACATTTCGGTCACATTCACCGTCATCTTTTCAACAAATCGCTGCAGGTATTCCGGATCGTGGACAACACGATAACGTAGCTCTGCGAAACTCGCAAAATTATCCAGCAGGCAAAGCTGGTTGATCCGCCGCGATAAGGATGCTTTCGTATAGTGGGTAAAGTCGTAACCATAGAGACGCTCCACATCCTCCATCAGAATCATGACCTGCTCTTGGCTGACAATTTTTTTCCCTGTGGTCATCCCGCTATTTCTCTTATCATCTGCACAAGCAGTTCAATGTCGATTGGTTTCGAGATATAGCCGTTTGCCCCCGCAGACAGACATTTTTCACGATCGCCAGTCATAGCCTGTGCCGTCACGGCGATAATAGGCAATTCACTTGCGTTCCATGACTGACGGATCAGCTTGGTGGCTTCATAGCCGTCTATCTCGGGCATCATCATATCCATAAGCACAACACATATGCCGCCATGATCCCGTAACTGAACAAGTCCTTCTTCTGCAGACAGACTGCCCATCGCCTGAAAACCTCTTGACTTCAAGGCCAATTTCAACGCAAATATATTGTTCTGATCATCGTCGATGATCAATATGGTTTTGTTTTTATCCATGCTCCTTATTTATTGCGTTATTATTCATACAGCCATACGCGCAAGAGAGACAATAGCTGATCGATATCCACCGGTTTGGATATATAGTCAGACGCTCCTGCGGCAATACATTTTTCCCTATCCCCCATCATTGATTTGGCTGTAACAGCAATAATGGGCATGTTTTCGTATCGCTGATCTTTTCGGATCGAAGCAATCGTTTCGTAACCATCCATTTCGGGCATCATCATATCCATCAGGATCACCGCCACATCCGGATTATCTTCCAGCTGTTTCAGCGCATCTTTTCCGTCCGTTGCCGGCACCACGGTCATCTGATATTTTTCGAGCGCTTTGGTTAGCGAGAAAATATTTCGGATGTCGTCATCCGCTACAAGTACCTTTTTTCCCTGCAGAACATCCCGCAAAAAGCCAAGTCTACCCGGCGATTTGGTAGAAGGACCATTATTTTCCTCTACGAGATGTAGAAATAAACCTACTTCGTCCAAAATACGCTGATAGGAATTAGCCGTTTTTACAATGATAGAATCCGCATACCGTTTTAATTTCATTTCCTCTACCTGCGAGAGGTTCTTACCGGTAAATACAATAATCGGCAAATTTTCAAGGCCTTGGTTTCGTTTCACAGCCTCCAATGTCTCGTAGCCAACGCGGTCCGGAACCCCCATATCAAGTATCACGCAGTCGGCAGAGTCTGAGCTCAGCGCCACAATGCTATCTTCTACATTGCTCTTAATCTCCGAGGCAATGTCAAAACTTTCAAGGAAGAGCGACAGCGCCGCCGCATGTTTGGGATTTTCTTCAACGATCAGTACTTTTTTGGGATGTCGCGTGAGGGCATCTTCTATTTTACGGAACATATCCCCCATCTGTTCCAATGCCATCGGTTTATTGATAAAGTCTATGGCGCCCTGAAGCAGGCTTTCTCTTTTAACCTGTAAAGAAGACATAATATGCACAGGTATATGACGAGTCTTGGGGTTTTCCTTGATCTCAGCCATTACCTGCCAGCCATCTTTAAGTGGAAGCTGAATATCCAATAGGACCGCCAGCGGCATATAACGTGCCACCATCTCCGCCGCGATATCACCACGGACTACCACGATACCTTTGTAGTTTTGCTGACGCGTATATTTCAGCAGGATCTTTGCGAACTCAATATCATCTTCAACAATCAAGATAAAGCGGTCGCCTGCGACGATGCTATCGCGATCATCCGGAATATCGGCTGGAATAGGAATCTCAGGCATCCTTTCCATGGCCTGCACTGCCACTTGTGAATCTTGCCCCACTACGGCGTGCCCCACCGTTTCAACGTCTGTTTCTCCGATCATTGGTCGCTGCAATTCCGTAGCAAATATGGATGGCATGTTGCCCGAAATCTGCTCCGGAAGGATGAGGCGGAAAATACTGCCTTTGTTTTCTTCGCTATCCAGCAAGATTTCGCCACCGAGTAGGCGCGCCAGTTCCCGACTGATCGAGAGCCCTAGTCCAGTGCCCCCAAATTTGCGGCGTGTAGAACCGTCTGCTTGTTGAAAAGCCTCAAAAATCAGATGCTGTTTGTCTTTTGGTATTCCTATTCCAGTATCGCGTACTTCAAATACGATACGGTTTCTCTGCGACTGTTCGCGGTCAATATGCAGGGTAACCTTACCCGAAGCTGTAAATTTGATGGCATTCGACAATAGATTACGTAAAATCTGATCCAGGCGCTGCTTGTCTGTTTCGAGCTGCATCGGCAAACCCTCCGCGGCGCTCATTTCTAATCCGAGCTGCTTATCCGCGGCGATTGGTCCGAACATAGCCGTCAGTCCATTCAGTATATCGGTAAAGAATACAGGCTGTACATCCAGATCCATTTTTCCGGATTCTATTTTGGAAAGGTCCAGAATCTCGTCTATCAAGGTCAGCAGGCTCTTTCCAGAACTCTGGATCACAGCTGCCGATTCCATCTGTTCTTCATTGAGGTTGCCATCCGAATTTTCGGCCATCAAACGGGAAAGTAACAGAATTGAATTGAGTGGTGTACGCAGTTCATGCGACATATTGGCCAAAAATTCAGACTTATAGCGTGTACTTTGTTCCAGCTCCGCCGCCTTTTTCTGAATTTCCTGATTGCGTTCGGCAATTTCAACATTTTTATCTTCCAACAGTTTGGAGCGTTCCTCCAATTCGTGGTTAGACTGTACCAGTTCTTCCTGCTGCACACGGAGTTCCTCCTCCGACGCCTGCAATTTATGCGTATGCATTTCGAGGCTCGAATTAAGGGATTCCAATTCGGTATGCTGTGCCTGCAGCTCTTCGGTCTGTGCCTGAGTTTCTTCCAATAAATTCTGGACCACCAATCTGGCCTGCGCCGCCGCAAGTGTAGTACCTACTTTTTGCACTGCATCTCTAAAAAATGCCAGCTGTATCGAAGAAAAGGGCTGTAATGAACCCAGCTCCATCACACCGATACATTGGTTCCCCTCAAAAACAGGCAAGATAAAAAGGTTGTTCACCTGCACCTTTCCGATAGCAAAACTGATAACATAGCTGCTATTTTCGAGGTTTTCGAATAACTTTTCTTTCTCGTCTTTAAAGACCTGACCGACCATGCCTTCTCCTGGAGCGAAGCGCTTATGGTCGAGATCTTCGAGCCCATAGGATCCCCTTAAGACAAGTTCATCCTGTTCCATCAGGTAAATGGCACCATTGACACAATTGCCATATTTTGTCAGATGCCCCAGTGTAACGGCTGTAAGCTCTTCCTGCTGTTTATTACCCATCAAGAGGTTGCTCAGCTGGGTTAGTCCGGCCTGGTGCCAGTTGTTATTACTGAGTACATCAAAAGACGTTTTGAGCGATCTGGCCATTTCATTGAGGGATCCCGTCAAGCTGCCCAGATCATCCTGTTCGCCATCCTGAATCTGCATATCGTAATTACCGGCAGCAATCTCGCGCGCTATACGCTGGGTAATGCTCAGTCGGCGCTGGATCTCCTCATCTTTTCGTTTCAGGTCATGCTGCAACTCCTCGCGCTTAAAGAAATCTGTCCTGAGCCGGAAGTAAAAAAACAGTGTAATCAGCAACGAAACTGCCGCAGCCAATAAAACAAATATGGAGGTGTATCCCGAAGAGCGTGTAAGTTCATCCGAACGTCGATTGAGCAGCGATTCTTCTTTATCTATGATTTTGCTGATCAGCAAACGGCAACTGTCCATATAGGTTTTGCCTTCTTCAAGCTGGGCAACAGAGACCATACCGCCCCGTTTTTTGATGTTCACCAAATTCTCTAATCGATCCAGTCGAGACTGAACAAGTGTTGACAGGGTATCAATCACCTGTTGCTGCGCTGGATTATCAGCCGTAAGATCGTGTGCGCGGCTCAGCGACTGGGGCAAGGACTGAAGACCATTTTTGTAGGGATCGAGAAACTTTTCCATCCCCGTCAGCAAGTACCCACGCTGGCCCGTTTCTGCATTTTGCAGATCCTGCAGAATTTTATTGACACGGCTCATGACCCGTCGGCTGTGGTCAACCATCGCACTATTATGGATCTGCTTACGGATACTCACATAAGAAGCCGTTGAACTCGCTAACAGGATCAACAGTGAAATTCCAAAACCTACCTGCAGGTTTCTTAAAATAGTTTTAGGCATGCTTTTCAACAATTGAGTTAAGACAATGCCAACTGATGGTCTAGATGGCCGCCAAATATAACAATAGGGAGCTTAAATTAAATCCCGTGTGGCCAGGCCCCAACCATCTTACCGTATTTTAACAAAAACTTACGTATTTATCCCCCTTCAGCAATCTTGCTGGCAATGATAGCCGAGGTAGCGGCGCAAAAATCTAGGCCCGAATAATCCGGATTATAGCCGCCCATGTAAGGTACAGCCATCATGAAAAGACGTTGACTGGCATTGCCGCTGTGGTCTACCAGCCGGAAGCTGTCGTCTATCTTTACCCCGGGTACCTGCAAAAAAATGGCGCCATCCGGAGCCACAAACATATGGTCGTTTCCTGCCAGCATTTGTTCTTTGGCCTGTTCCACTGAACGAAATCGCAAGTAAGCTGGACTGACATTGCCATTCTCAACTAAACTCTTGAAAGGAAATTCTTCAAAGTTCAACGGTCGCTGTCCTACACAATCCACAAATGTCTTATAATGGGTTTTTACTTCTATCCCAGATTCATCGGTATAAAGATAGTTAGCGCCGCGGTCGCTCGCAGGTTCAACCCGACTTTCCGTACCAACATTGATCACTTCCAGCCGACCAGCATCGCGCAGTGCGAGCAGCTCACGACTGGAACTCTGCGGCACAAAAGCGATGACCATGGAAATCAACGGCATCAGTACTTTTTTTAAACGCAGCATATCTTCGGCAGACATATATTTGGCCGGGTAATTTAGCGTAAAGCTCAAGGCAGAAAGCACTTCTTTCCAATAGATAGACTTGCGCCTTCTGATAGATTTCAGCGCCTGTTCGTGCTCCTGGCGAAATCCCTCGAAGGCATCTTTCTGTTCCCTTAAACTGAGCACTGCTTCTACAAAGTCTTCCAGACTGAGCTTTTCCACAATTGCGTAAAAGTCGGGATCCTTTTCCTTGAACTGCGCTTTAAAATTACGATCGAACAGAAAATCCAGCGACACGAAACCTTCATTTTCAAGTCTGTTAAGCATAAGTTCCTCTTCGGAGATCAAGAGCTTGTTGGCTAGGAAAGGTTCTTCCTGATGGAAGCGGATCGCAGGTAAAAGACCACTTCGGGTATGCATCAATAACTTAAAATTTTCACTTCCCGGGTCGATCTGATACCTTAACTCTCCTGTTTCCAGCGCGTCAAAAGAACCATTGTGGCGTGCTAGTGTACGGATAGCATCGATTGCTGTGAGCGAAGCGCCACGTAAGCCTACTGCATGATCTGTTTTTAAAGCGAGCTTTGACGGCGGATAGGGCGATTCAAAATAATGTTCTACATTGCCCTCATACCTGGTTGGCCATTTATGTCCGGTACAGATGATAACCTTGTCTACGATATGAGTATCGGTGCTGCCCACCAAGATTTTAACCTGCATCTGGCTATCGAGATCAATGATATCACTTACCTGGCTGCCGAGATGAATCTGTGTTTCTATCCCCTTTTCATCAGCCATCCGTTTCAATACCATAAACTGCTCCGAAAGGTAGCGGCCAAGGAGCAGCCGTGGCACCACTTTGTAACGATTAAAATCGTCAACATCGATTCCATAGCTTCGGAGCGTGGTCTCCGATAAGGATTGAACATAATCCTCAATCGTCGAAACCAGTTCGGGAATTTCATGATCCGATACATTAGTTAGATGCTCCGATGTGGCACCTTCGTAACTATAAGGCATCCCTGCCCCCAATTGCTTACGGGACTCAAAAATAGCTACTTTGAGACCGGCTATATTGTTTTCGATCAATCTTTTGTACATAAACAGGCCACTGGGTCCACCCCCGATAATGGCTACATGAATGTTTTGTTGCATAGTTTTCGTTGCGCTGCCTAAAGGACAGTATTCGGTTCTAAGAACAAGGGCAAATTGCAGAAAGTTTTAGGGCCATTTATTCCCGGACAATAAAAAACGGGATAAATACGGGCCACGATTTAAATACCTGAATCTCGGATTCTGCAAACGATCATCAGGTACCTGCTGTTTTTCGAATAAACAAAATGATAACAAATAACAATATTATGGAAAACAACATCAACAATCCGGAGATCATCAATGACATTATCAAAATCAACAACGACCGCATTGAGGGTTATAAAAAAGCAATTGATCTAGCAACAAGTCATGGTTTAGATAAACTTATACCAACATTTCAAAAATTTATCGGACAGTCAGAAGAGTTTATCGCCGAGTTGACACCTTATGTTGAGCTTGAAGGCAAAGAGGCAACAGACAGCACTATGCTGAGCGGCAAACTTTTCCGCGCCTGGATGGGGATAAAAGTAACTATTACGGGAGATGACGAAAGAAGTCTGCTCGAAACCTGTGAGCAAGGCGAAGATGCCTTCAAATCAACTTATCAAACAGCTTTGGCTGAAGGATCGGAAGAACTTTCGCAAAATGTTCATAGCTTGATCAATACACAGCTCAGCAAGCAGCTTGAAGCGCATAATATCATTAAAATGTTGCGCGACAGCAAAACCCTCTAAGATTGAAATAGTAATTTTTCTTTTTCACAAAAAATACCGAAGTGTAATCCCTTCGGTATTTTTTTATGTTTCGACTTCATCATTGACTCACCCTAGCCAAGAATGCAGTGCCGCTTTTGCTGATTGCTTCCATTTCTCCCGAACAGAGATTGTTGTCGTAACAATTAGTATGATCAAAAATATCATTTCACTTAAATACATCATCCTATGATCGCCATACTTGCATACGGTAACCATAAGCGGAAAAAGGAAATCCGAAAAATTATAGGGTATAGCAGATTTGACACCACCGAAAGTTACATATAAGAGTATAAAGACATAAAAAATAATTGCCGTACACTGTATGAAAAATCGGTTCACTAGCTGAAAAAATATTAATAGCAGCTGAACCATTAGGATACCCCTCGGAAAGTACGTATCGTTAAAATAGGCCCACATCGTAAACAATACACATACAATGAGCCACATCAAGATCAAATTATTAAGAAATTTTGACATCGTACAATGCTCAATTCGGTAAACGGTTAAGAAAGTAATATTTTACATGATTTTAAGACTTTAATACATGGCTTTTTTGATTAATAATGCGTCTTTTGAGATACAATTTCAAATCAATTATAAAGATAGGTACACGCTGCCATTATTTCATTAAAATATTTTCAGCATTTATGAGACCGGTTTATACGAAAGCACTTTCTAATTTAGGGAACAGGATTTTTGAAATTCGACGAGAAAATTGCGACAAATACCTCTCCGAATATCATTTTCACAGTGAATGCCAGCTTACCTACATCATCAAGGGTAATGGCCAACGCTGCATTGGCGATCAGCTGGAAGACTTTGAAAGCGACGAACTGGCATTTATCGGCCCCGGCTTGCCACATGTTTGGTACAATACGCATGGGTATACCAGCCACGAACCTAGCGTACAGTCTATCACCTTACATTTCGACCCAGAAGCCCTACTATCTTTTTGCCCCTTATTAGCTGAAACGGCCCCGCTGCATGACTTCCTGGAAAGATCGCGACAGGGGATGTTATTTTATGGACAAACAAAAGATAAGCTCAAAAAAATACTACGAAAAATGGTCGGCACCTCCGATATGCAAAAAACAGCCTATCTATTTGAGTGCTTAGCTACCCTTCTTCACACAGAAGAATATGCTGTACTATCCGATAAGTCCTATAGCAATGGATCACCGCGAAAGGATGGGGAAATTATTTTTAGCATATACAATTATGTTTTTGAAAATTTCAACAATGAAATTTCCTTAGAGGAAGCAGCTAAATTGGCGAACTTGACCAAGCCATCCTTTTGTCGCTTTTTTAAAGCACATACACGAAAAACATTCTCAAAATTCGTCAATGAAGTGAGGATCAATGAAGCTTGCAGGCTGTTGGTTCAGGATGAAAACCAGATAACAAATATTGCCTATGCATGTGGATTCAACTCCCTTCCCAACTTCAACAAGTTCTTTAAATCGATTAAAGGGATTACGCCTTCAGATTATAAAAGTAAGCTTTTGATGAATAAAGATTAGCGAGCAGTGACAAAGCGAATCAAAGAAGAGCTGTATTAATCAGCTCTTTTTTTAGTCCTCAGGTGCCAATGGGATAGTCGGCGTTCCCGCGAGCTCACGCATCCAGTTATTGAAATCTACATCCGATGGTATGTCGAACTTTTTGCGCAGTCTATTTTTGCGGACCTGTACTGCCCTAATCGTCACAAAGGTGTATTCCGAAATATTTTTTGTCGAGAAGTTGAGAAAGGCCATGGCACAAAACTCTAATTCTGTACTTCGAAGATTAGCGTCAAATGATTTGAGCGCCTGGATAAACTGTGGATACAATTCAGTAAATAAGATCAAAAATTCAGGATTGTTGCTTTTTGCAAGGTCTATCAATGTATTGAATTTATTTTCCCCGATCTGTTCGGTCAGTTCCTTATTGATTGTTTCGGTTTCCTGCAATGCCTCTTCTTTCTGTACCAATATCTTCCGGTTGTGCTTCGACCGCCAAACAAAAAAAGAAACCGCAACAAGCAGCAACAATAGGGCGTTAAGTGCAATTGTTCCTGCCCTTGACACCTTGGTATTCGATTCCTCATCTTTGAGTTTCAAAATCTGATTGAGTACCTGATCGACAACCTGTCTATTTTCGCTTTCCAGCGAATCATTGAGCCGGCTGAAGGCCATTTCATATTGATTGGCTTTAGCTTTGTTTAAGTTGGTTATACGATAAAAATCAGCCAGCTCACGGTAAGAATTTTGCATACCTATTCTACTACCAGCTGCCTGCTTTCTTGCCAAGCCCTCCTCATAGAAAGCAGCAGCCTTTTTAAAATTACCTCTCGTTTTCTCCAACAGTCCTAACGTACTGTATGTGTTCATAACCACAGGAATTTTATATTTTTTGGTAAGCTCCAGCGATTTCTCAAGGTATAACTGTGCTTTTGCTAACTCGCCCTTTTGAACATATAGCCTCCCCAGATTTTCATATACAATTTGATAACGCATGGCCGCATCCTTTTCAGCAAATACCTTCAAGTTATCCAATTGTAGCTCCGTATATTTTTGCATCGAATCCAGCTGCCCTAGACGCTGAAAAACGACACTTAAATTTTCATAATTAAACTGGAGAGCTTTTACTTTCTTTTCACCGGTCAGCTTTTTGATAAGCTCTTGCTGCAAGTGAAACTCCCGAAGCGCCTGTTGATTGAGCAGAAGCCCACCATAAGCCCGGCCGCGTAATCGATGGACTTCGGATTGCATAAAAATTTCATTCTTATAATAGTCCGTAGTCTCAATACGATCCAGCTGTTTCAGTCCTTCCTTAAATAAGCCTGCAGTCACAAGTCCTTCCGCTACATAAGAGCCCGATTTTGCTTTTCCTTCGTCATAGTCAGCGGCATTGGCGATATTAAGTGCTTTTATTGCCGTTTCGATATAGGTTACCAAATTCCCTTTCTGTGCAAATTCCATCGATTTTGCTAAAAGTGAATCAACTTCGCGCTTCTGGCGATCTTCGGCGATTGACTTAAGTGTAAATAAACATAAAATAAAAAGTAAAAATTGCTTCTTCATGGTGGTACTAGGTCATTATTTAGGCATCTCTCGATTATCTCCCTTGCTAGGTTTTTTATGTCTGCCTATAGCGCGTGCAAAGCTAGCTATTTTGAGAAATTAAACCACTATTAAATCGACACAAAATCAATTTAATTCCCAATACTCTTCCGCTCATATTCTTAAAACAAAGACAGTTATCCTTCTGACCAAGGCACTATTGCCATCACATTTTATAAATAAGCTGTAATAAATGACAAACTCATTGGTTGGAGAAATGCAATAAACAATCGTATTGAATTACAATAATTTATTAAAAACGAAGATAAACAATTGTCAAACAACTGGTGAAAACCCAGCTATCACATAAGTATCACACATTTAATAAAAATACCGACCACCCGATTGTTTTTTTGGATATACCCGAGTTAGTATACATCGGGAGCAAAGTACAAAAGCAATTTATTTTAGATCGTTTGAACAGAACGCTCTTGTCTAGCATGGGGAGTGCGGTGAACCTGATCGCGCATCCAGTTGTTAAAATCTATATCAGAGGCAATGTTAAGCTTTTTGCGCAATCTATTTTTGCGTATCTGGACAGCCCGCACCGTTACAAAGGTATATTGAGCAATGTTTTTGGTCGAAAAATTCAGAAAGGTCATAGCACAGAATTCCAGTTCGCTGCTGCGGATTTTTGGGTTTATTGTCTTTAATGAGGCGATAAACTCGGGATAGATTTCATTAAACAAAGCCAAAAACTCGGCATCATTGTTCTTCGCTAAAGCAATTAGATCAGTAAAGTTATTCCTTTCCATTGTATATCATATTTCAGTAAGTTTTGTTCTTATATTCCGTCCCTGAACCAAATTAACTCCCTCCAAAACTGACAACTATTGTCGATCAGCTGAGGGAAGAGCAAATAAACTCGACGGGGCTCCATCTTCCCCATCGAGTAAATCCAAATATATTATCACAGACCTTCACGCAAATTGGTCCGGGCGATAATTCATTATTTTCATCATCAGGAAACATTTATCCAGCGTATTTTCAGCTATGCATTTATCTGCCAATCTCTTTTCCGAAATACCCTTCCTGATTATGGCGACAAATATTTGGATTAAAAGAAAGAAACAAAAAAAACAGCCTTTCACATTGCTATCACACTTAACAATAATCTGAAAAACAATAAGTTAAAAAAACAATATCTAAATAAATGGTCAATTTATCGCGCAATTCAGTATGCGCCCAACTACTGGATTTTCCGCGGTTGTAAGCCGAACGTTGGTTTCGAGCATTGTTGTGTACAGCTCCCCTCCAAAAAAAACTCGGCTGAGATCTTTTAAATCCCGGCCGAGTATATTTACTTCAAGTTAGCTTCTGTCATCTGAGACAGCACGACATTACCAATTAATGGTTCGATTATCGTCACCCGCATTGTCCCATGACTCTTGCGGATCGGTACTATGGATCGTATCAGGAGCTGAACCTGCTGCGATACCTTGCTCCAACTCTACTGTCGTTGTTTCAACACGTGGACTTATATAAACCTTCTTTTCTGTATTTTTCATGATTTGATCTTTTTTTATTGGTACTCCAATGAATATATTATACTGTCAGATTACGGGCAGGCAATCTTTTTTCTACCGCTACCGGCGCCAATCATTGTTGTTTTACCTTGTACTATCTGAGTAATTTTCACCGTATTTGAAGTCGAACTCCAAGGCACAATATTAAATGTACCAGCTGTTAAAACCAATGGATACAATTCGCCACCATTACTTTTACTGCCATACATACTTACCTGACCATCACGAGCAATGACAACACGAATAATTGGATGAGTTGCTGTACCAACCATATTATAAATCTGAGGAATATTAGCCCCACCTTCGGCGTCCGCTCCATTATAAATACTTCCATCAGCAAATTGAACATTCCGCGGTGCGATGGCGATGCCTGCTTCAAATTGAATCTCCTGGGTCGCCAGTTTTATTCCATTGACCTCCATATTAAAGGAATTGTCCATCTGCTGAATATCAAATACAAAACCATAATCAGCACCTGGAGCTGTCAACGTTTGCTCAACGGTATTTCCACTTGGGACTACTACACCATTTACAAAGGCACCATTTCCCGACGCCTGATAGTTCCAGTTCAGATTAGCACCACCTGTTACTACCTGCGTACATGTCTTAAAGTTCAGGTTCAGGTTGTAACGTTGCCCCGGAACAATATTTAAACCGGCTACCGATACGTTATTCTTCGTTTCACCATCGATAGTGATGGATCCAAAATTAAAGACACCATTTGTTGCACTTGGATGAATCAATACTGTTGGTGTACTCGATACTGTACGCAAGCCTGATGTTCCCAGTGAAGGAAATACAACATTGGCTGTAGCTGTTGATCCATTGTAGGTAATGGTACCATCTGCCAACTTTAAATTGGCACTTGGATGCGTTGGGTCAATAGTTGTCGCAGCCAGGTTTGTAATGGCACCCGTCATTTCTGTCGCCATGCTCAAATTGGTCGTTACTTCGCTGTATTGATGTTTTAAGACAACATCAAGATTATTATCGCCAGCTTGAACCGTGAGATCCTTCTTAAAGTACATCAGGTCAGCACTGATATTATCCAGACTGGCTGTTGTCAAATCTGTTTGTGCCGTTACCGCAGGCACCGTAGAGGTACTGTTCACCGAATAGGCTACGAACGTGTAGGCTTGTCCAGCATCAAGCGTGATGTCGCTCGTGTTGTCTACGGTGTTTGTATAGGTCTTTTCAGTCACATAATCACCGCTGCTATTGTAAACAACGATTTTGTATTTGACGTTATCGCCAAGTGGAGTACGCTCTTCAGTTACCGCAGCGCGATTTCCGGACGAGGCCCGCAATAGGTTGCCACTTGTTGCGGACGACTCGTTCGTCAACGTTGCTTCAAAAGAACTTGTCTTTGTAAGCGGTACTACAATGGTCTGATTGGATGCTGTCGAGCTACTTCCGTTGCTCGCTTTCTTTGTTGTGACGACAGGATTTTCTACCCCGAGTAAATGAATGCTTACATTCGCTTTGCCACTCTGGGCTACACTGTCTTTACTTTCCTTACATGCGTATAAAGAACCGCAGATAAGTGCCGAAAAGGCTAACGTTTTCCAACCGCTTGTTGTTCGAAATTGTGAAATCATTTTGGAAATGGTTAATTAAATATTAATGTATTTTTTATGATTTTAGAATGAAATACTTCGATTCAATTACATGTCAACAACGCCAGGTTGTTCCATGCTTCAAAACGTTCCCACAAAGATTAACATTCGAGCAAAAAAATAAAGAAAAAGCAGCTATCACATCGCTATCACACTTTATTTTTAAAAACATAAAAACCTAATTATCAACAATATAAACAAAAACAAGACAGGTTAACTTTAGGTTATATTGAATACAAAAGAAAGGCTAGATTATTAATGAAGAGGGTAAATATTATCCATTTATTACCGAAACCACAGCATTGTTTTTCTGATACCATAAGATAAATGGGGTATAAAAACTAAAAGGCCAATCCTTTTGGACTGGCCTTTTCAAGCTGTTATTAAACTTACCGTCTTTTGAAGTTTTTCGTTCAGGTTGGTTCGGTTTACCTATTGGTCGCTACCTGCTGCTTGCTTTCAGTATAAAATCGATAATCGGACTAGGGTCTACCAGACAATGCGGATGATGGCCGACCTCGGGTTTATGGATGATCTCAATACGACCACCTGCGCGACGAATCTCCTCCGCAAATGGTAAGGTATTTTCGGCGATAGGCACCACATCGTCCTTATCGCCGACAACATGCAGCAATGGTATTTTGAACCCCGCAATGATTTTGGCTTTATCAATGGGTGCATCCGCAAATGCCCAAGCCTGTGTTTCGGTCAATCCATAGTCTTTCTTAAAAATCTCCCAATCCGATTTACTTCCTTTTCCTGTAGTTTTGCCGCCGGGCCAACTTTTAAAATCCAATACGGGAGCATCGCCATAGATCGCATTTACCCGATCAGGATAACGTAGGCACCAATTGTAGATATAGACACCACCCCTGCTCATTCCCTCCATAGCCGATTTTTTACTGAGCCCACCTTCCTGTAACTTGCGGTAAAACCCATCCCAGATTGTTAGCGCTTCCTCATTGCCAAAAAGCTCGGCGACATCACAGTATACCACATGGTAGCCGTGCTCGAGCAGACCAATGTCTACCTGCGGTTCGTGCCCCCAAAAGCGGGCGCGCCATACCCAGGGATGTCCTAGCGCTGTCACTTTTGGACGGATAACCTTGGCCTCGCGTCCCTGAAACAAAAAACTATAGCCCTCGAATCCGTGGAAATCCAAGTTTGAGGCACCCAATTTCATATTTTAGGCCAGATTAAAATTGTCCACTCCATTTTTCCCTGAGGTGATCCCGTCGGAACTCGATTTGCGCTGCCCGATACTTGGTCCGGCGATAGTCAATAATAAGACAAATAAGCCGTACTGCAGGGTACGGCTTAGGTAAGAAATTTTATATTTCACTGCTTTTTTCATGCTTGTTTTAGGTTCCTAAAAAGTTCAATACCATTGATTTCCTAAATTTAATCAAAATTGAGCATTATCGATCTGCTCACCTAATTATTATTGATCCAATATGCGCTGATATTTCCTAAATTTAAGCTATACGTTACACCACAATCAAACACAACATGAAAACATTCGTAACACTTATTTTGGTCCTCTGTTCCTTTGCAGGTTATAGCCAGGCATCCAAAGACCTTATTGGCAAATGGCAGCTGGTCAAGATTACAAAAAACGGAGCTGAAAAATCCATTAAGGAGCAGTTCAAATCCGATCAGGTCTATCAGGTTTTTAAAGAAGGCGGAAAATTTGAAGGTATTGTTGCCGAAGAAAGCATTAACGGAAAATGGAAGCTTTCAAAGGATGATAAGGTATTGACTGTGACAGTCAAACTAATCCCTGTCAAATTTAATTTAGCGTACATTGATGGCACCAAACGTATCATTTATCATAAACAATTGGGCACCCTCGAATACAAAAAAGTGCAAGAATAACAGCCTAAAATAATTCCTATTGGAAGCAATAAATTTTAAAGCCCGGCATGGATCTCCATCACCGGGCTTTTGTCTGCTCTATCCTAAAACGATATTTTGCTATCAGAAAGATATTATAACCCCAAAACTTTCAAATACTATAGCTAAGAAACAGTCGGGCAAAATTTATAGTGGATCCCTATTCAATGGCCATGGCAGTTTCAATCTCGTTGGAACGGCGCCAATGTGCATCCTGAAATTTATGCTCCAACAATTCTCTGTCGCTAAGCTCCCAATTGTCCAATCGCTCTTCCAGATCAAAATAATAGATTACTCCGCCGTCATCTTTCACCAGCGCCATCTGCACCAGTGGATTCAGCAATTGCTTACTTTTGAGCAGCCCCCACTTTACATCAGGTGATGCCTTTGATTTGAGGTAATCGCCCATTACCGCAATATAATTCAGTTTATATTTTTCAAAATTCTTCTTGTCTGCTACAAAGGCATAAATCTTATCGATTTCAGCTGCAGCAACTACCTCGGATTCAATTCCAGCCGCTTGCAGGAGCTCTTTTTTCAGTACAGGGATAAAGGTATTTAAATGATCCATTTTTTCTCTGTTATTGAAATAGAAACGGTTCAGTGTGCCTTCCATGGGAAATATTTCCTTCTGGATCCAGCTTTCCATCAATACGCTGTCTTTGGTTAAGATCGCTTTGCTGAATGGGTTGAGCGGCATGATAATAAAGGTTTCCTTATATTTATAGACCTGTGCATTGTTAAATGCTATCGATTTCAGGAACGATCCTCCCTCTTTTGAGGACATATCATTAGCCGCGGCCCAATCGACCATCTTATAACTTGGCAATTGTGCCAATGATTTCATGGTCAGTAAAGAGAAGATACAGAAAAGAAGTCCAAATGCTTTCATAAAAAACAATACGATTTAAAATAGAGTAGATTTAAATTCAATTGAACAATTTTAAAAATTTTTTATCAAATTTCTCTTTTGTCTCCTATGTTTATGACTCCCTATTTATTCAGCGCCTTTTCTATCCAGGATTTGACAGCCTCAGTCTTGTTCTCGGGGGAGACAGCACAATCGGATAAGTTTCCTGCTTTATCAAAAACCAGATAGCTCGGAATAGCATAGTCAAACTGTTTGATAATTGCTGCAAATTGTTTTTTATAGAGGTAATAATGATCGCCTTCCAGCAGATTTGTAAACTCCTGGAATTTTTTGCGATCGGAGCTTTCATCCGTCACATACACAAATACCACATCATCGCGATCGCTATACTGTTTCTTTACCTTTTCCATTTCAGGAAAAGATGCAATGCAGGGACCACACCAGGTCGCCCACAAATCGACCAGTACCACTTTTCCCCGATAGGGTTTGATCAACTCTTCAATAACCTCCTCTTTGTCGGCTGCGAAAGGAAACATCGTGACCTTTGAATTGGACTTCTGTTTTAGGAGCACATTTTGCTCATCCTGATAAAGAAGATATTCGCACAGGTCTTTAATTGTAAAACTATTCGTTATATCGTATTTATCTTGTGGACTTAACAGATAACCCTTGTTCATCTTTTGAACAAAGGCACTTGCTGTTGTCATCTCATAAAACAGGTTGCCCTGCCCTTTAAATATAGGATCAAAGCGCTGCTGCAACTGTTTTCTGAAGGCTCTAGGCCCAACCGCTGTAATATCTGGAAGATGTAATAGCGTATCTTGTAGGATTGCAGCCTGAACATTCGAATACACAGAATAATAGAGACTCATCGTATCCTGGTACCTGGGGTTAAGGATATCGCTGTAAAAGGAAATATCCCGTGCTGGCACCATTGGAAACTTGGTAGAGTCGAGTCCAGCCTTTTTATTGTGCTCATACGCAATAGCTGCATAATTTAAAAGAAAGCTTGGCACCTGAAAACCTTCAACGAGTCGGGTATAGTATTCCCTGAGGAATCCCGAAGTTGTATCTGCGATCAGTTTCTTTGTCATCTCTACCGTCTGCCCCAAAAGATATCTTTTAAAATCATTAGCTGATTTAAATGGTGTTTTTATATTTTTTTTATCGGTTGGATAAGTAAACAAGCCCATCAGCAATTTTTCCTGCTTTGCCGAATTGTCAAAAATCTCCTTAAATGGCCCCTGATAATGCAAACCGCCGTTTTCACCATTCTGAATATCAACGGTTAACGTGCCTACCTGTTTTGGTACTAGCATAAAAGCAAGGTATTGTCCATTTAGCCGCATATAGACCGCAGAAGGCCCAAAGGAATAGGCTGATGCCATTAATGTAGAATCATTTACTTGTTTAAATGGCAATGGTTTATCCTGTTGGAAGGGATTGCTCATGAACGGAATAGGCAGATCGAGATCTTTTACATTCTTATCGCCCTTAACCTTAACGACCAAAGTTACAAAACCACTTGAAAGCGAAGGGCTTTGTGCAAAAGTACAGCTCAGTGACAGGATGCACAAGAAAAAGGCACAGCTCATTTTTTTTAGCATAGCTCAGAATTTATATAGTTTACAGGGTTATTTACCCTCTAATTTAAATAATATTTTAAATTAAAAGCAATCCATCCCAGCTTTATTTGAAACAATTTTACCCCAATATCTCTCGTAAAATCTGATTTTCCAAAAGAACAATATGGATACTCTTAATTCGCTATACCGTCAAAACTTCTTTATCCATCCAAGCTAACAGCGTCGTGAAATCGGCAACGCAGGCCCGAGAGTTACTCGATCACCTCTGGCTGATCGATCTTATCCACCAGCTCACGCATCCAATTATTGAAATCCACCTCCGAAGGAATATCGAATTTCTTACGCAGCCTATTTTTACGGACCTGCACCGCTCGTATTGTCACAAAGGTATATTCCGAAATATTTTTTGTCGAAAAGTTGAGAAAGGCCATCGCGCAAAATTCCAGTTCTGTACTTCTCATATTTGCATCAAGATTTTTTAAGGCTTTTATAAAGTCAGGGTACAAATCGGAAAACAAGATCAAAAATTCGGGATTATTGCTTTTGGCGAGGTCCACCAGATTATTGAATTTATTTTCTCCAATCTGTTCGGTCAGCGCTCTATTTGTATTCTCCGTTTCCTGTAAGGCCCCTTCTTTCTCGGCTAGGACCTTTCGGTTGTGCCTAGACCGTCCTAAAAAAAACGTAATTACGATAACGAGCATCAAGACGGCCATGATTGAAAAGGCCACTGATTTTGAAACCTTTGTAGCAGACTCTACATCTTTTGATTTCAAGATCTGATTGAGCACAATATTCAATATCTGTTTATTTTCCTTTTCAAGGGAATCTTTGAGCTGTTTAAAATGAATATGATATTTACTTGCTTGGTGATCGCCCAGATTGTAGTATTCGTAATACTCCCCTAGAAATCGATATCGATCCCTCATGGCATTCCTGTCGCCAACTGCCTTCATATTTGCCAGGCTTTTAAAAAAATAAGGCAATGCTTCTTTAATATTACCTTTCTCTTGCTCTAAGTTACCCAGATAGGTATATGTATTAAAGTATATGGGAATTTTATTCTGTTCAATCAATTCCAGCGACTTTCCGAGGTAAAATTTTGCTTTTGCAAAATCTCCTTTTTTTGTATATAACGTTCCAAGGTCATCATAAACACCTAACCTGATCATCGCTGAATCCTTTCCATGAAATTTGGGCAATAGATCCAATTGAAATCGGCTATATTTTAATACCGAATCCGGCTGTCCCAGCCAATCATATGCTGTACTTAAATTCCCATATGCATGCAAATAGGATTTTGATTGGATTTCCCCCTTCAAACTGCCACTAGCCGCTATCTGGACATGAAACTCTCGAATTGCTTGTCGCAATAACCCTAACCCTAAATATACCCTCCCTTTCAAACGATGTGTTTCGGATTGTAAAAAGGTTTTTTTCTTATAATAATCTGTCGTCTGAATCTGTTGAAGATGGCTAAATGCCTCCTTAAACAATCCAATATTCAAAAGTGCATCTGCTGCCCAAAAATGAGCTTTTGCTTTCCCTTCATCGTAGCCATATTCAATGGACAAATCAAGAGCTTTCATAGCTGATTCCAGTTGGGGAGCCATTTTTGCGGCCACATGGAGCTCTTTCGTTTGGTTTAAGATGGAATCAATCTCTTTTTCTCTGCTACCACTAGCCATTGTTTTCAGTGCAAATAACAATAAAATCAAAGAGAAGATTCGTTTTTTCATGGGATAGATTGTCTATTAAGAATTTTTTTACAAGTATCATCGGAGCCCTACTAAAGGCAGCATGACAGGTTGTACAAACATAAGAATTTTGACAGAAAGGTCTTTCTGCAAGCGACAAAAAAGACTAGTCTCACGACTAGTCTTTGATTTTACGAAACAACAAATTTTAAGTATGATCTAAAATTAAATGTTATTTAGAATAATTCCAAATAAATTTTAAATAAATATGATTTCCTACTTTTTAACACATCGGATCTGTACCGCTTCCGTACTGCTCGCCGCTCTCCATCCGATACCGTAGCCAATATCTTTTGCTGCTCCGGTCATGTGCAGTGTTTTGTAGCCACCAGCTGTTGCCGTCACCAGATAAGCGCCCTCACTGCCGATCACATTACCGATATTATCGTTCGGGTAGTAGCCGCGGTAAGCAAAAAATAGATATTTATCGCGTTCAGATACAGGGAAATTTACAGGTTCATCGGTTTTTACACCAAAGAACATACCGCGCGTCGTCGCTGAAGTACCGTTGTAGTAATCAACATACCTCGCTGGATTCCAGACGGCCACAAGATTGGGGTTATCCTGTCCCTTTCCGGCCTGCTGTTTGGGATCTGTACGGTCTATCAGTGTCTGTACTTCCTCCTCTGTTGGCAGTCGCCATGTTCCAGCAGGCAATACCAAAGCACAAGGATCACCATTACCGCCATTGGTGCCATCGGCATTCTGATTGGTTCCATCCAATCGTTTTGGCAATAGACGGTCTGGAAACCAATAATCGCCCGCACTATTCACTTCACTTCCAAAACTGTACTCCCCTGTGGACGGATTGCGTTCCAGGTTACCACCTGACCAGATTTCGTTACCGATATAAAATGTCGGAAGCTTCTTAGGACCCAGATTTAATTCCAGTGTATACTGTACGCCCTGTTTCAACGATAAGCCAGTCAATTCTACATTTCCTACGGTGCCGTTGATGGTCACAGGATCCAGCCTGACTTTTCCTGCCGTGGTGGTTCCAACGGCGATCATTGTCGGGTTGCCTGTCCATACCTGCGCACTGGCCAAGCTCGGAAAAGTTAACGATTTGGTGCTGGAAGCACCAGCGAAAGTAACCACACCGCTGACCTCATCAAAGGTATAATTCGCAAAATTTGGTTCTACTGTTCCGCCGCCAATAGCCGATATTGTACGCCCGCTACCCGCATCAAATTTGACGGTCACCTGCGTGAGCTTATGTTTAAGCACAATATCCAGGACATTGGTCCCCGAGGTTATCGTCTGATTTATTTCTTGCCATAAAGGGTCTTTGTCGGCACCTGTTGCACTCGGGTTTCCATAGGAAGACACGATAAATTTATAGGCGCCGGGTTCAAGCTCAAACTTATTGCTTGCTCCGCCCGTACAGTTCACTGTTGTAAGCAGTGTCGAATTTCCCTGCTTATACACCCGTACGGTATAATCGCCATTAAAAGCGGTGATGGCACCGACGCCCGTTGCGGCCTTTGCCGAAGCGCGCAACCCTGTGGCAGACAAATTGGTGACTTCGCTCAGAGTCGCACGCACAACCAGATCATCGTTAAAAGGAACCGAAAAACTTTGTACCGAACTTGTCGCTGCCGTGTTTGACGTGGAGGCCTTTGCAACTGTGCTGCTGCCATCGTCGAGGCCAATACCATTCATTTTTAAGGTAATAGATGCTTTCTCTGCGGCCGTATTATCTTCTTTGCCTTTCTGACAAGAAGTAACCAATAGGAACCCAATAACAGAAAAACACAGGAGTGTTTTCATAGAATACTTTTTCATAGCTAGATCATTTACGTGTTAGTCCCAATAATTGTTGTCTACGCTATGGGACTGTGTATCTGTTTCTTCCCATTGCTGTTTGGTTGAAGGATTGACAGAGCCTGCGGCTATACCATTTTCCAGTTCAATTTTTCGGACATTGAGGCAGGGTGCCACATAATCCGCACGACCTTTGTCGTGGGCCAATTTTTCTTTGTTAGTTTTCATTTTCTATTTTTTTTGAATGTTCCAAGCAATTTGAAAGTTTACTATTGAGATGATTCGAAAAAAAAGGACACAAAGCACTAATAATTAAGAAATTAAATACGGCAGATACTCTTTTCAATTCAGTAGATACCCTAAAGTAGAGATTATTTGAAAACAGCGGTGGGTGTTGAGCACAGCTTTATTTTTTCTGTAGCGAAGCAACTACAAAACAACTCAAAATAAACACTTTAGCACCTTATTCCAGTGAAACTAAAGTTAAACTAACAGGGTAAGCGGCATTCGGTTGCCCCTAAAATAAAAAGGTCTCTGCTTTGTAAGCAGAGACCTATACCGAAGTTCTAAAGGAGAACTCCTATTTATCTATATCCCCGATTACAATCGGTAGGAAACTGTCGCCACAAAGTTTCTGCGCTGCTGTGGATTCACAGACCAGTAGCCAATGTAATACTGCTTGTTGTTTATATTATTGAGGTTGAAATTGACCCTGAATTTGTTAAACGAGTAGTACACGCTGCCATTTAAAAGCGCATAGCTCGGGAGCTCAAATACACCGGTTACGCTATTGTCGATGACCTTGTATTTGCCCCCATAGTTACCACCGAGACCAAAGCCCAGATTTTTTAGTTTACCGTTCTGAATCTGGTACGATCCCCAGAGATTACCCAGTGTACTCGGCCCTTGTCCACCCGGAGCACGTCCCTTTTCGTTGTAGAAATCATTTCCGTTTCCGGCGATGATGGCAATATGGTTGTAACTGAATCCAGCTTTGACCGAAAAACCAGCGTATGGTATTGCTTCGACGTCAAAATCAAATCCCTTGCTCTCTACCTTTCCACCCTGTATGGATCCCGTAGGTGTGCTATACACCCGATTGGCAACCCTAATATCATACAGGGCCAGTGTTGTCCACAGTCTGTCCTTGATCAGGCTCGCCTTAGTGCCGAGCTCCCATTGGTTGGCCCGCTCCGGTTTGAAGGATTGTACCCCGGTCTTTACATTATTGGCATCGTATACGATACTTGGCGCAACATTGTAGAATGCATTCATGTAATTGGCAAAGAGCGAAACGCGGTCTTTTACCACCTGGTAAACCAAGCCCAATTTGGGCGAAAGTGCCCATTGGCTATAATTATCGTCCGCATTGGAAACCTCCCCTTTTGAATCAAAGTAATCGGCACGCAAACTCGCCATCAGCGAAAGGCGGTCGGTCAGATCCAATAAGTCCGAGGCATATACACTGAACGAACTGTTTTTGATATGCGAAGGGTCGCCCGCTTCGGTACCTGCCAACAGCTGGTCAATCGCCTGACTGGTGAGCGGAACCGGCGTCAGCTCTTTGCCATCGCCATCCAGTGGCCCCTTGATCAGTCCCTGCGGATTTACCCGACGTCCCAGTCCCCAACCCGAACCATGGTCCTTCACGTCGCGGGCAAAATAGTCGACCCCGACCAAAAGCCTGTTTCTCAGACCGGCCAGCTTAAAGTCGCCGTTAAAATTCTGCTGTATATCAAAGGTTCGGGTTTTCTGATTTTCATTGTGGAAGTACTGGTCAAAATAGCTATCACCGGGTTGATTTCCCCAGATATAGCTGTAGATCCCATCAGACTTCACATTGCCCATGGAGACCACAGTCTGTGAATTCCATTGCTCATTAATTTTGTATAGTACCTCGCCCTGTACATTGGACCGTGGGTTTTTGATGGCTAAATCGTTGCTTGTAAAGGAAAGCTTGGGGTTGAGGTTGAGTTCGGCAATATTTTTAAAGGTCAGCGGAGCAACACGGTCCGAATGGAAGAAAACCGGCGCCACAGCCCGTTTCATATCGAGCAGCTCGGCCATCAGGTTGACCGTTAGCCTGTCATTAACCTTATAGGTCAGTGAAGGTGCAAAGTAGAATGAGTTTTTAAAACCCGCATCCTGAAAACTATGCTCGCGGTGGAAGGCAGAATTGATCCGGAGCGCGATCGTCTTATTTTTATTTAGCGGTGAATTGAGATCTAAGGTTGCGCGATGCAGGTCGTTGCTACCATAGTTGTAGGCCACTTCACCGCCGAAATCAAAATAAGGTTTTTTGGTGATGGTATTGATCACACCGCCGTAACCGTAAAAACTAGCACCAAAAAGCGTTCCCGAAGGCCCTTTGAGCACCTGTATTTCCTCTACGCCAGCCGGATCCAGTATACCGCTCGACAAGCCCGGAAGCCCGTTGACCAGGTTACTCTGCGCCTCAAAACCACGTAATGAAAAATAAGCACCACCATCGCCACCCCGTCCTGTCGATTCCCAGGTACGGCTTATACCCGATACATTGCGCAGCAAAGCGTCGTCAAAATTGGTAATGGCCTGCTGCTTCATTATCTCATGAGAGACTGTACTGTACACCTGTGGATTTTCGAGATTGCTCAGCGGCATTTTAGCGACAGAACTTACCGTCCGGTTGGATTTGAATGCAGATACGAGTACCTCCTGCAATTGCGCGTAGTTTTCATTGAGGACAAAATCAAGCACGGTCGGCTTATTGACTTCAACGGTTACTGTTTTTTCAATTGAGTTTAAACCCGTAAAACTCGTGACAAGCTGATAGCTCCCCGGTTTTAGGCGTTCAAATTTGTAGTGACCATTTTTATCTGTCTGTGTCTGTCTGTTCGTTCCCTTAATGGTTAAGTTGACCGATTCCGCTGGATTGCCATCCAAAGTCGTAATCTTTCCAAAGATACTGGCTGTCTGTGCATTGGCGACACCGGTAAGCGATAACATCGCTACAGCAATATGTATAGATTTCATTCCATAAAAAATTTATGGAGCCGAATATAGGCTAATTTTAGATCTAATTGAAACTAATTAGACTAATTATAAATAATAATTTAGTTAACTGCTAACCTGTAGGTTAAATAATATGGTACTCAGCTCACTTTATTGGTCAATCAATTCGCTATCGGAAAATTCCACGCTTAATTCATTGTCCAAAAAAACTGTAACAAAGCGTATGTATTCTCAAAATAACTAACCTTATAGCGACAAATTATTTTCAATATCCTGTAACAGTACATATCAGGGTTGTGGCTACCCTATTTATCTCGATCAGCCTGCAAGCTAAAAAGGTCAGCCCTAGCGGACCAACCTTATTCAGAAGGAAATTATCGATAAAGATTTTAAAAGTCGCTTAATTCTCCAAGCAGCCTCACCTCGTAAAAAAAAGCGGCCGATAAAATCGGCCACCTTTAGGATTAGAATTGAATAATAATTGTCCTTAAAATTCGGTCATATCAATAAAAACTGATTATATTCTTATGAAAGTTTACTGTCATCTTGTACTGATTTAAAAAAGGAGTTCCCAATAAGCCTTCTATCGGTAAGGCATCGTGACCTGTTCCGCCACCGATAGCCTGATCTGTAATCACAGTATACATATCCTGAAGAGACAGCTCACCTACTTTCGCATGCGTTAGAAACGCGATACGATTGCCTTGGCTTGTTCCATTTACCCCTTTGATATCCACCTCACCTTCCTCAAAATCAATATAAGGTTTTAGTTCTGTTTCCAATGTCTTTTTCAATACATTGGCATTTGCACCACAATCTATTCCCATTGGATATATCTTTCCGCCAATAGCAATATCCACAATCGGAATATGCCGTTTCAAACGTAAAGGATATTGCGCAAGCAGAGGCCCTTTCTCGATTGACTTTGCAAGCAGCTCACCACGATCGTCCAATTTTTCGAGCAATAACTCCTGCCGTCCATAATCTAATGTAAACTGGTAGTTTTTCAAAACGCCGATGCCCAGCAAACCAAAGATAGGACTGCCATCTTCCAGTTGCATATCGTCCATTTCAGAAACTGGAGCCTCCAATCCATTGAGTACAATGCCTCCTATCTGAAGGCGATTGCCTGCTGACCAGACCACCTGTTGCATCTGCCCGCCAATACCTGCGAAATCTACTGAAACATCAGCACGAATCTGTTCTGCGGGAACAAATTTTTTGCGCAATATAACAACGGGGGCACCGCTATCAAATTGAAAGTAACCCTTTGTTCCGTTGACTGTAGACTCCAGATAGACCAATCCATTAACTAACCTAAAAGGAATCACCATTGTCTTGGGTTGCACCGCATTCCCCACCGCATCAGCCAATGCTTTTTCAGGATTACCTTTCAAACGCCCTTTAATAATGCCAAGATTTATAATTTTTCCTGCACGATTAAATAAGAAACTTGGTTTGCCTGGTTTACCATCCTGATAGGTAACTTCAAGCTGAATTCGTTCATCCCCATTGGCAAGCTTATGCTGATCGGTTATGTGAAACGAACTTATGGCGGAGAATTTAGCCAAAATTTCTGGTACAGCAGCTTGGTTATTCATTTTGGGCAGATTACCGATCGTTGCGCTATCAGCCATCATACGTAACAGTGCTGTTGCATCTTTTGTATTCATTGCCCCAATAATCCGATCAATCGACTTGCTATTGTCATCTTGTTGGGCGATAGCAAGATTCCCAATCAGCAACAAAACAAATTGCATATAAATGATTTTCTTCATATTATTTTACTGTTTCGTCCAACCATCTAGCAATTGCGTCCAAGGTACTATCAGGCATTTCACCAAGTTTTGTATACTCCGAAGGCAGGCAGGTTTCACAGACCTGCAATAAGTGATTTACATTTGGCAATAAGATCGTCCTAACTTTTCCTCGCTGACCTGCGCCGCTATACTGTTGCCAATAGGTCAAGTTGACCGGATCTACAAAAACATCCCTACTTCCATTGATTGCCAAGATGGGCACATCAACCTTACTTAAGAAGATCTGCGGCTCATAACTAACAAAATAGCGGTACCAAGGTCCGATAGCCTGCTGCACATAAGACCAGATCGGAAAACGAAAATGATCATGTTCAATACCTAAAGATTTAAAATAAAGGTCATCCTTTTGCTTCCAATAATTATAAACTGCATTGAGCCTACTCTCCATACTGTCCGATTTGGCATATTGAAAAGCTGTTGCAAACATCAGTCGATTGATTTCATTGGATCTCTTTTTGTCCACTGCGGTCATCGGCGAAGTATTGACCAAATTTTCGTTCTGGACAAAAAGTGATTCCAGACCGCTCGAAGCCAAACCCGATAAGCTGATCAAAAAAGCAATATCTTTGCTCTGCGATGCGGCTATCGAGATAACAGCTCCCCCTTCACTATGCCCTAACAATCCGATATGACTCAAGTCAACATTCTTTTCCGTTTTCAAAAATTGCAGTGCGCCCAATACGTCAAGTGCAAAATCTGCTGTCGTCGCATAGCGGTATTCGCCCGTAGTTTTACCCACACCACGGTCATCCATGCGCAAGACCACATATCCCTTTGGAGTCAGGTAACTGGCAATACGTGCAAACATCTTTGTCCCAGCCATTGTGCCATCCCGATCCTGTGGTCCAGTTCCCGAAGCGATAATAATGGCCGGGTATTTCCCTGCCTTGACAGGCGAGGAAATGGTGGCACCGATGGTGATACTATCTGCTTTTGATTTAAATAAAACGTCTTTCTGTTGAATGGATTGTGCTGAAGCTTGGTCATAAAAAAGCAATGCAAGAGCAGCCAATACCAGTGATTTGATTGTTTTCATGCCCTTATTTTCCTGCTTTTAAAACGTTGACCATTTCAATAATTTCATCAGCAAGTTCTGAAGTGCTCCCCATATATCCAACCTCCGAAAAACGAAGTTTGCCATTTGGACCAATCACCATCTTGTGCGGTATAGGACCTACCCCAGCTGCCTTCGAAGCCTTGCTATCCGCATCCAGCAATACCGTGAACGGATAACCATTTTCTTTCATATAGTCGGTCACATATTCTTTCATATCCGATTTACGTTCCTGTGTATTTATAAAGTAAAAGACTACATTCGGATCATTTTTGAAATGATCAACCGCCAGCTTCATACCCGGAAATGCACCTTTACATGGTGCACACCAAGATGCCCAGAAATCCAAAACAACAATTTTTCCTTTTTGGGCAGAAAGGCGTACTTTTTTCCCATTTTGGTCCAAAAGCTCAAAATCTGCAATACTCTTATTGATTAAAAGTTGCTGTACTTTTTCTTTCAGCTCTTTGCCTTTATCTGCATTTTTCAGACCAGCAAGATATTCTTCATAGCCCTTTTCTGATTTGTTTCTTGCGCTGTAGCTTTTTTTCATCAGCTCCAACATATACGTAGAACTCTGATTCATCGCATAGCTTTTCTCTAGCGCCATCTGCAGTTCTTTTGCTTTCCCTTGTCCTTCAAGCACGCGTACATAGGTATCGTTCAGGTCCGCATTTTTATAGCTTGCCGCACTTTGAGCTGCCGAGGCATACACAAAGGCTTCATCGTAAAGCTTATTGTCCACTAATATTTTGGCAAATAATGGTGCATTGCCGTAGTATAAAGTCGCGTATTTATCACCCTGAAAATTATCCTTGTAATAATTTAAACGCTCCATAATGACACGTGCATAGGGCAATATCTCTGCAGGTCCCATACTTTTTTGTGCAATATAAGGAACGTCCAACGAGCGATAGATCACATTAGAAAGTGCTTCGTATGGTGCTATCTTAGCCATATATTTGCTGTAATTCGGCAGATCTTTTTTCATGCTGGTATACACCGAAATGATCCAGTAAGCACTGATATAACTGATTCGGTTGGCCTCATTAAAAGAAACCTCAGCTTCCTGGTAAGGGTGTTTATCGATAAAATCCGTCGCCGCTTTTAAGCGTTCATCGTCTGTTTTGGCCTTCTGGATCAGATTAAAATCGGTCAGGCGACGCTGATCCTTTACATATTGCCCATTTGGAAACTGCGCAACAATCTTATGTTGGATTGCCTCCGTCTTTGGTCCATCTTTTAAAAGGTCCTTATAGACACGATAAATTTCAAGTAGATCCTCTTCACGGATATCAGGAATCTGTTCCAGGGTGTTCAGCTCCTTATCGAGCTTAGCCAAGGACTCTGGCGTATTCATGTGTTTCAAAGCACTTGCAGCAGTATAAAGCACGCGAAAGCGGTTTTCCGGATGGTACTGCAATTCATATTTCACCCACATCAGGAGTATCTCATCCGATTTGTAGGACGCTGTATCCACCACATACGGTACACCTGCAACGATATGCGGTGTGCGCAACATACCCCAACCCAGCATTCCTCCCGACATCTGGCGTTTATCGTTTGCGGAGAGGATATAAGAATAGGTTTGTTCCCCACCTTTATCTACCAAAGTATCTGATTTAAAAACAAGATTCATCAGCCCCAAATGTGCCGGCAGAATATATTTTGCAGTCCATACCGAATCATTTTTAGTAAACTTGAGGTCCGTCGTCGTCCATTTAAAATCGGTATAACCTGTTAACTGTGCCGAGATATCTTTAGCATCCTTCAGCACAGTATTCCGAGCATCATATACGAGCTGTACAGTATCCTGTTCCTTTGGAAATTCCGGTATCACCTTAAAAATCTGTGGCTGTTTCTGTTGTTGCGCTAAAGCAACCGAGCAACTCATCAGTGCCCAAGCCAATATCGATGTTGTTTTCATCACCCTATTTTTCATATTTCTTATTCTTCCTTTTTCAATAATGGATCTACTGACCCGGTTTTATGGATTTTGCGCTATTTCGGGACTTAAATTGATTTCGTATTGGGCGATCCGAAACACATAGCGGTTGCTATTCGGAGCCAATGTGAAGGTGCTTCCGCCGAATGTACGCGTGTAAGTTTTCTGGAAGCGTGTGTCGTCTTTGAGACGGCGCATATCCCACCAGCGCAGCATGCGAAACATAAACTCACGACGGCGTTCCTGCATCACTTTCACCAATGCATCTTCAGCATCCGTCGCGCTGAGATTGACAGTTGACCCCGGCAGAATTCTACTGGCGCGTAAACGATTGACCAATGTCATTGCAGTGGCAGGCTGATTGTCTCGCGCAGCAGCCTCCGCCTTAATCAATAGCATTTCGGGAACTGACGGACCTACATTTCGGCCTTCATTTTTAATATAGTCCAGGTAAAAGTAGCGTCCATCGTAAACCTCCCAATTTGAAATCATTGAACCCGGCACCGTAAATAAATTATAACGCTGATCGGTGGCATCGAACAGGCCCAAAAGATCCTTACTCAAGCGTAACGCGGTGGTGGTGTAGGCTGTGATTCCATTAACGGGTATTTTAGACAGCAAGATTTCCGGATTGGATACACGCAATGGATAATTGACCATGGTCGTTGTTGTCAGCTTGGTCAAATCGTTCAGTTTATCATTCAGCGCAAGTGCCTGGTCGGCCGCTTTTGCTGCATCCGCATAGCGATTCATATATAGGTATGTGCGTGCCAATAAACCATAAGCCGAGCCTTTGGAAGGCAAGGTTGTAAACTGCTGTTGTGCCGGCAAACTAGGCAGTGCTGTTTCAATATCCGCCAAAATAGCATCATATACCTGCTGCAGCGTACCTCTATCGAGCGACTTTTCTGTAGTTGGTTGCAAAACCAAGGGTACACCCAAATCCGTATTCGCACTTGCCTGCAGGTAAGGTTTAGCATACGTATTGGCCAACATCAAGTAAGCCGAAGCGCGATGAATCTTTGCCTCCGCAATCAGCTGGTTAATTTCAGCAGGAGTTCCATCTGAAACATGAGGTACCTCGCTGATAACAGTGTTAGCATATGCGATCGCATTATAAAGTGCCCCCCAGTTGTCATCTTTGTGATATTGGTTGTCAATTGGGTAAATATCATCTGCCCACTGATACGATCTGTGGTAATAACCATTAAAATCATTGTTCGCCAAGGAAAGTTGCTGTGGCGAACCATCGATGATTTCCAGGTCGTCCGAAGCCATATCCGATACTGTCGGTGCAGCTTCCAAAGCGGTTGTATTATTTAGCAGATAACGATAGTTTTCAATTGTCCCCGGTGTCAGTTGTCCCTGGGTTTTTATATCGACATATTTTTCACAACCTGTCATGGTAAAGCCGATGCTTAGCGCGGCTACCGCTACTGCCCATTTACGGCTGCTGTGTTTTATAGCTATTTTCATGATTTTGGCGATTAGAAGTTAACATTGATTGAAAAGTTGTACGAAGGAACTGGACGCAGATTGGTCGTATTGCCTACATAATTGGCAAAATCCGGGTCAATCCCTTCCTTATTTGCTGTCCAGATCAATCCCAGATTACGTACGGACCCCGTCAGGCTCACCTGCTCGATTTTCATCCTTTTTAAGAAATCTTTGGGCAAAGCATAGCTTAGCGAAACTTCCCGCAGACGGATGTAGTCACCTTTGAGTACATTGATATCCGAATAGGTGTAGCGGTACAAACTATACTGCCCATAAATATCGGCTGTTACTGCAGGTATATTCGTGGTAGCCTCATCCCCTGCCTGTCGCCAGCGATTGGCAATATCGGCACTTAAATCAAATTTAGGCAGGGTAAAACCACGACTCGGCGTCATGTACGACTCGATACTCGGTTTCATAAATACACTTCCAAACTGATAAGTCATCAAGGCATAGAACGACCATTGTTTATAACGCAGATTCGTTTTAAGACTTCCAAAATACGGTGCTACCGTACGGCCCATATATTTGAGATCATCCACACTTGTTAAGGTCTGCTTAACAGAAACGACTTCCCCTTCTTTATTGTAGATCTGTGTCAATCCGTTGGCATCCAGCCCAGCATGGCGAAATGCAAAGAGTTTATCGCTCGGGTATCCCTTCAGGTAGCTAATACCTATAGGTGTATACGAGTAGGTAAATGTTGAGATATCTGCCGGATCAAAACGGTTATCGGTTATTTTATTGGTATTGTAGGAGAAATTGGCTGTCATGTCCCATTGCCAGTCTGTACTACGTAACAAAATACCATTCAACCCAAGGTCAATCCCACGTCCACTCATGGTTGCCGTATTCCGTTTGAGGGAGCCAGCGTTTATCGTTCCTACATAAGGTGCCGCGATGGGAAAACCATACAGTAGATCACGTCCTTTTTTCACATAATAATCCAATGTACCGTTTAAGCGATTGTCCAATAAACCAAAATCCAGTCCCAGATTGGTCACATAAGTTTTCTCCCAGCGCAACTGCGGATTGGCAATAGCGATGATGCTTGCCGCTGGCTGCGCTGTTGGGTTACGTGAAGCGTCATCGAGCGAGATGTAGGTAAAGGGACGCACATCTTGTGTGATGTTACCATTCACACCATAGGTTGCCCTAAAGCCTAATTGATTCAGCCAATGCAGGTTGTTCATAAAAGATTCTTTTCGCACATTCCATTTAAATCCGCTCGACCATAAAGGCGTTGCACGAAAACTCCGGTCGAGACCAAAGTTGTTATAGTCATCGTAACGGACGCTACCGGAAAATGTAAAGCGACCATCATAGGTATAGGCAGCATTCGAAAAATAAGAAAGGAAACGACGCGTCCGATCCGCTTGCTGCGGTGCTCCGGAAAGACTTTCATTGAATCCCTGTATACTTGGATAGGCATTAGGCAAATAGCTTACCGCGGTATTAAATCCCGTCTGCATATTATAGCCGTAATAAGTGATATTACCTTGCCCTGTTTCCGTCTGCCTGATCTCCGATCCTGCTATTGCTGAGATATCGTGTTTCCGTCCAATTAAAGCATCGTAGCTCAACTGTCCCCTGACTGTATAATTGTTGACATCAGTATTGATGATATTATAGATGCCGCCTTTGTTGATACCAATACTATTTGTCGACGCTCCGATGGGTGTAAAGCGATTCAACAGCGACCGGTTGGCGTAAGACTCCTCGCCATTGTAAATTCGGTTGTTGCCGAAAGATCGCTCATTGGAATACATCACCGCTCCCTTCAGTCCTTTATAGATGGGTACAGCTAAGTTGATCACAGCCGAATAATTATTGTTTTTGAGCATGCGATCCATCTGCTCCAATTCCTGAAGATAATTGTACCGCCAGTCCTTATAGGCCGGCCCAAGGACATCGGCAAATCCCGGTGTCAGCCGATCGTAGGCAATGCCATTGCCGTTCTCGTCTGCCAGTAACTGATAAGGTAACAGGGTAGACCCGCCGGTATCGTAAATCTGAGAAAGGCCAATCCCATTTTGTTTATTGCGGAAGAAAGTCCCCCGGATACTAGTTGACAGGGTTGCAATCTTAAATAACTTCCAATTGTTGTTTAGGCTTAAAGTCAACCTTTTCCCATTTTCTCCTTTGGTATACGGGTTTTCATTCGCATAAGATGCCGAATAAAAATAGTTATTATTTTCTGTTCCGTTACTGATCGACAAATTGTATTGCTGACTGTTCATGGGGCGCAACAGGTACTGTTGAATCTGCGAACGATTATCGATGGATTTTAGCGGATTCACCAATGCATCATAAGCAGCCTGCGTCATCTGCCCATTTTTCAATCGAATCGCCGCAGCCGCAACCTCGCCTGGATAATAGGTACTATAGCTGTACAGATTGGTTGCAATATTATTACCATTCAGAATATTCTTAGCCACCAGTTCCTCTTGATAATCGATCATCTGTGCGCTGTTCATCGTACGCAGATAACCTAAATCGGGTTTCCCAGAAAAAGTGGTATTCATGGAAAAGTTTATCCTTGGCACACCGGTTACTGACCCTTTTTTCGTTGTCACCACGATAACCCCATTGGCTGCACGAACGCCATAGATTGATGCTGCTGCAGCATCTTTCAAGACGGTTATATTGTCTACATCATTCGGATTGAGCATTGCCAAATCAATACTGGAAATAGCACCGTCGATAACGATCAAAGGTGATTTTTCAGTTTCGCTATCAATTGAACCGACTCCGCGAACCGTCAGTCCGTAATCATTTTGGCCTATCGTTCTTGTGCTTGAGTAAATACCCAATTGATTGTTATTATAGGTAAAGGTACGATCACCTGTTCCAATTGAAACCTGTACACCAGGAACCTGACCTTCCAAGCGTTGAATCAGATTGGCGGAGGGGATTTTTTCCAATTCTTTGGCCGTGATCAGTGAAACCGAACCCGTTGCCCTTTCTTTCGAAATTTTTTGATAACCTGTAGAAATCACCGCCTCCTCCAGCATGTGATTTTTTTCCTCCATGGTAAATGTAATCTGGTTACGGTTTCCAGCTGTTAAGGCCGTACTTTCATAACCTACAGCCGTGATCATAATAATATCCGTTGGTTTGATATCGTAAATCAGAAAGCGGCCGTTTTCATCACTTTTTGCACCTTTACGCGTGTCTTTTACCCATACACTCGCTAACGGTATAGGTTTACCTCCTGTGGAAAGCACGGTTCCAGCGACCCGGTCCATCAATTCATTATCGACCCCATACTTTACAGGGCTGGCTTCGCGATCCTCCGTAGCGCGACGAACAATTGAATAAGACCTGTCATCTACATAAAGAAATACCAACTGGTTGGGGTAAAGTACTTTTTTAAGAACTTCTTCCAGACGATTTCCTTTCAGCATTTCGGGGTCTACAGTTTTTCCATTCAACAGGTTATGCTCGTAGCTCAAATTGGCATTGAAGCGCTGTTCGATCTGTTTGATCGCTTGCGCAAGGGATAATTTTTGTTGGCCGAGTGCCTGTTGCCCAGCAGTAAATAGTAGCGAAGTGACCGGGACCATCAACAAGCACCGTATCGGTTGCCACCTGTTTTCTGTGATTTTCATTTTTTGTTAGGTTAGATGTTTATTTAGTATAGATTGATCGTGTCTTTCTTATTTTGGATCGAGGTAAATGGTATCTTTTTCCATCCGGATATTCGCTTGTAAGATATTCGCAATCGAATAAATAATGCTTTCTTGGGAATTGAGGGATATGCGACCGTCGATTTTTCGGTTCAAAAGCGTCGTATCGCTTAAAATGATTTCTTTACCGTATACATAGCGAAATTCATTGATTAGATCAGCCACCATTAAGTTTTCGCCTGTCAAGCTCTTCCGCGTCCATGAAACCGATTCCTGTGCTGCTTTTCTGTTAGCGCTCAGATTGCGGAAGCCCTGGCTACCGTCGACAACGACATCTCCTGGTACGAGTATTTTGGTTTCGCCGCCATGTTTGTGGTTGCGTAGTGCGATGCGTCCTTCCAATAACGATACGATCACTTTATTGTCCCTATTTTTAAGGTTAAACTTTGTTCCCAGCACCTCCACGGTAATGTCGCCGGTGTAGGCCATAAAGCGCTCCCCCACCTGAATGTCTGTCGTATCTTTGTTGAGATGTTTAACCTCCAATAGAGCCTCGCCGGTTGTATATACTTCGCGTTTGGACAACCATTTCCAAGCACGACGATAAGCAACAGAAGAATTCGCATTTAAATGTACAGTACTGCTATCAGGCAATACCACTGTTTGTAAGACACCGCTTCCGGTCTGTATCACAATCATGGATTGGTAATACCAAGCTGCAGTTACAAAAAGCGCTACCGCAGCTGCAGCAACAGTTGCGGCCCACAAACGGATAATCTGATTTTTTCGTTTCTTTCTGTTTCCAGCTATGCCCCGTTCAATATCGCGAAAGAGATTCTCCGCAAATAACTGGCTAGGTTTTATGCGCGAAATGCCATACAAAGCACGAAGATAAGCGAGCGCTTCATCATATGCTGCAGCATTTTCTGGATTTGTAGCACGCCATACTTTCCAATTCCGGAAATCATCCCGATCCGTATATTTCGCAAAGCGGACAAAATCCAGATCATCTAAGAAATCCTGCGTACTGTAACTCGTATATTTCTCCATTATTAAGCCTTTGTTAAATACAAGACAAATGGACATTAAATTTTATCCCATGGATTTTGATTTTTTTTTAAAAAAAATCAAAATACGATTTCAATACTTACCAATTTCATAATTTAGCACGCAAATTAATGTTCAAAAGCCTATTTTTGGACCAGTGAGACGTAATGATTTATTACTGTTATTATTTAAAATAAGGGTTTCATTATTGTTATTAAATCTTTACTATTTTTGGAGAAGCAAATGATCTATTTCATTTAATGGTACAAATTCGGAGATGAACAACACCATAGATCGGTACTGGAATGAATTCATTGAGGGCGACAAACAAGCTTTCGAGCAGATCTATCGTGCGTTATTACCCAGTCTATACGAATATGGCATGCGTCGGGTAAAAGACGAGGATTATGTCAGGGACTCCATTCAGGATGTATTTATCAAGTTTTGGGAAAACCGCAGCAAGCTACGAAGCATTTCCAATCCGAAACATTATTTGCTTGTCGCTTTAAAAAATAGCCTGCTGAATACCCAATTGCGAGACGGCAAACTATCTTCATTTGGTGAAAAAGATGATTTCCAGCTCACCTATGATGTCGAATCCACTTATATTGCTGCTGAAGAACAACAGACCACAGCTTTAAAGCTAATTCAAGCATTAGAACAGCTAACTGGCAAACAAAAAGAAGTTATTTTTCTTCGGTATTTCGAAGAACTGAGTTATGAAGAAATCAGTGTACTGACCAACATATCTGTCAAAAGCTTATACAAACTAAATAATCGTGCCATGGAAGCGCTGAAAGATATCATGGGTATTCCAAAGCAGCATCTCCTCGTCCTGCTCTACATGATCAAATTTTTGCACTCGTAGCGAAAATAATTCCTTTCAATCTGTTGATCTAACCAGATACCCAGCAATCCCCTTCTAGCGTCCATTAATATCATTTCAGGGTAATAATAAAAGGTAAAAACTGTGCTTTCGTTTGTTAAAACTTACTTTTGGATTCAAAAAGTCAATAAAAGAATTCAAATGAAAAAGCGCTATAAATTCATCGCACTAGCTTCTCTCTCTTTTCTTACCAACAGTTGCAACATGTTTGACATCCACCCTTATTCAGGAAAAATAGATGGAAGAAAACATATTAATGCAGATAATATCGTCAAAATCGAACATGATTATGCTAATCAGGATACCATCCGCTACGCTTTTATCAGTGATTCGCAGCGCTGGCACGATGAACTTGACGATTTTGTAAAAATAGTCAATAAAAGAAATGACATCGATTTTATTGTACACGGTGGCGATATTAGCGATTTTGGACTTACCAAGGAATTTTTGTGGCAGCGTGATATTTTGGAAAAGCTGAAACAGCCTTATGTCGCCCTTTTGGGAAATCACGATTGTCTGGCCAATGGCGAAGAGATCTTCGAACAAGTGTTTGGCACAGCAAATTATAGTTTTATTGCAGGTAAAACAAAATTCTTATGTTTAAATACCAATGCGCTGGAATCAGATTACTCCAATCCCGTTCCCGACTTTTCATTTATTGAGCAAGAGCGTCAAAAAGATACCACACGTTTTGAACAAACAGTTGTCGTCATGCATGCCAGACCCACATCCGATCAGTTCAACAACAATGTAGCTTCAGTCTTCCAATACAGTATAAAACAATTCCCCAATCTCCTTTATTGTACCAATGGCCACGATCATATCTATCAAAAAGAAGATATTTTTAAGGATGGTATCATCTATTACGGTACTCCCAATATCGGTAAACGTCAATTTCTAATTTTTACAATCACTAAGGACCACTATACCCATGAACTTGTTTCTTACTAAATCAAAAATACGATTTTTCGCGCTTGTTACCCTTTTCTTTTCAGTTCACAATATGGCTCAGGCTTCCGAACACCAATATCTCCCACGAACAAGCTTGGCTGGCAACAAAACGGACACTCTCCAGGAGAATAGCATCACAACGGACAGCATCAAAACGGGAAACATGAGCACTAAAGAACTAAAAAAAGCCGCCTTTAGCCTTGTTCCATCAAGTTATATGCTTCAATACGCAGGATCCATAGGACTGCTTTCTGCCGGAACAGGCTGGGATTATGGCCGGCACAAGCAGTGGTCGACAGATTTCCTGCTTGGCTATGTACCGAAATATGATACAGACCGGGCTAAACTTACCTTAACGCTGCGTCAATCGTATACACCTTGGGAAATTAAACTCAGTGAACAGTTTACTTATCATCCCTTGCGTACCGGTGCTTATCTCAATACGACCTTGGGTAAACAATTTTGGTATAAAGAACCTGACAAATACCCGAATAGCTATTATCGGTTTTCGACCAGGCTACGCATCAATATCTTTGTAGGACAGGACTTCAGCTATAAAATCAAATCCAACAGTTCTTATTTTGAAGGCATAAAATTCTATTATGATCTTCATACCAGCGATCTTTACCTCGTTAGCGGCGTACAGAACAAGTATCTTAAATTTGATGATTACATTGGACTCGCCCTAGGTGTCAAGCTACAGATTAGGCGAAAATAATGCGCAAAAAAGGCTAGATCGATATCGATCTAGCCTTTCTGTTAAAATACAATCAACTCACTAACTTACTTAAGATATCATTTAAACAAAAGCTACGGTCAAAACGTTTTAGAATTTACGGTCTGTACGTTTAATACCCCCTCTTTTAAACCTTTGCATTTCGCCTTTATCTGAATCTTTCCCGATTTTTCGCCTGCCTGAACAATCAAGGTAAGCTGTCCATTGAATAAATGCATCTGCGGTTTATGAAAAGCCTCCAGATTTGTTGGATCACCGTTAGCCAAGGCTTTAAATGTACCATCGCCAACTACGTCAAATTGGATCAGTTCTGCGGCCAGCGGGCAGAGGTTCCCCGCTTTGTCCACTGCTTTGACACGGATGTAGGCTAATGCACGGCCATCAGCAGAAATGGAATCATGAACTGCATCCATTTCAATCCTGAAGGGTTTTCCCGCCGTACGGATTATTTTTTCGGCCGCTGGTTTTCCAGATTCATCGTAAGCTACGACTTTGACTTCTCCGGGTTCGTATACCGTATTCATCCACATGAGGCGGTAACGTTCCTGTAAAGAAGCCTTACTCTTGCGCTGTATTCCCTGACTTTCCCCATTGATAAAAAGTTCGGCACTTGGATAATCTGTATACACGAAGACAGGGGTTTCTTGTCCCGCACGCTCAGGCCACGTCCAATGTGGAAGTATATGCAGGGTATGCTCATTTCTATTCCATAAACTTCGGTACAGATAATAACGGTCTTTGGGAATGCTCGCTAGATCAATAATACCGAACATGGAACTATGGTTGGGCCAGGCATCGGTATCATAAGGGGAAGGTTCGCCAAGATAATCAAAGCCTGTCCAGACAAATTGCCCCATGGTCCAATGATGATCTTCCGCCAGGGCAAAATCCTCATCCGGAAGGTTGGACCAAGAGCAATATTCCATATCGTAAGAAGACGACTGATGATCGGAATACAACATATCACCTTTTTTTAGCACCGGAAATTTATAAACGCCCCTCGAGCTCACTGTTGATGCCGTTTCCGAACCCAACACTAGATTTTGGGGTAATTTGGCATACGCCTCTTCGTAACGGTGCGCACGATAGTTTAATCCCGGAACATCCAACAGACTAGCAAAACCATTTTCCAGCACACAGTTTACCTGATCCATACCGCAGGTCACTGGTCGGGACGGATCCTCACGATGGCATATATCCTGTAAAAACGAAGCTACTTTATAGCCTTCAGCACTGCATTGTGTGGGCACTTCATTTCCAATGCTCCACATCACGACAGATGGGTTATTTCTAAAATGATGGATCATGTTGACCATATCCCGTTCGGCCCAATCCGCAAAAAATCGATGATATCCATTTTTACATTTCGCAATATCCCATTCGTCAAAAGGTTCAATCATCAGCATAAAGCCCAATTCGTCACATAGGGCAACCAATTCCGGAGCCGGCATATTATGTGCCGTACGAATGGCATCGCAGCCCATATCTTTGAGTAATTCCAATTGATAACGAAGAGCCGAAACATTGATTGCAGCCCCCAAAGGTCCAAGATCATGATGATTACATACCCCCTGAAACTTTCGGATCTTTCCATTTAACATAAATCCCCGGTCGGCAATAATACGTACCTCCCGAATCCCAAAACGGGTTTCAAAACTGTCTGTCAATTTACCGTCTACAAATACTTGCGTGGAGGCCCGATACAGATTTGGATGTTCGGGGCTCCAGAGAGCAGGGTTTAGCACTTCAAGATTTTGCACGAAAGGCTTGCCATAATTTAGTTTTTGTTGGTTTTCCTTCTGCGCAACCACCTGTCCCGCCGCATCCAAAATCGCAGTTACCATTCGTACCAACTTGCCATCAGCATTCTTCAAACTGGTTTCAAGCTTAACTGAGGCTAGACTGTCCGACACAAAAGGCGTCGTGATATACGTCCCCCAAACAGGTACATGGATCTTCTCCGTCACGATTACATGCACATTGCGATAAAGTCCTGCACCGGGATACCAGCGTGATGACTGTGCTTTATTTTCCAACCGCACAGCAACTGTATTATTCATCCCGTCCTGATGTAGAAATTCGGTCACATCACAATGAAAAGCATTGTAACCATAGGGCCAAAAGCAGGCTTCCTTTCCATTGACATAGACCCGGGCTTCACTCATTGCACCATCAAATTTCAGGACCACGCGTTTATTGACGGGGTCGAATTGTGGAATATCAAAGTTGGTACGATACCAACCCACCCCCACATAAGGCAAACCGCCAGTCCGGCCCGTTTTTACAGTTGCCTTTTTCTCTCCATTTTGTGTCACTGCAACATCCTGCAGATCGTGTGACCGGTCAAAAGGCCCGAAAATAGCCCAATCATGCGGTACAGTGACCTTTTTCCAGGCCTTATCATCCAATGCTGCTGATTCCCCATGAACAACCTCACCCTGAAAAAAACGCCAGTTTTTCTCCAACAGGAAGGATTGGCGTGCTGACTGTCCGTGCGAATTGCCCGAAACAAGTAAGAATAAAAGAAACAAAAAGTAAGTCGTACGCAGTAATCTCATCATCAATTCAGGTGTTTATAGTCTACAGTTCAATTTTTTCATTGTCATTCAGCGGCTTAAATATACTTTATTTAAAGGCATTCAATGCTTTTGTTGGGCGCCCATTATTGTCAAATGCGCCTAGGGTATAACCATTCCAGCCACCATACGCCAAAGGCTCCCAATAGAATATACCCAGTACTTTCTGATCGGGCACACTATTGACCGCATTGAAAAGATCCTTTAACCATATTTCAGCACTATCTGCTTCATCCCAGCTCATCCCCACCTCGCAGATCATCACTTCTGAATTGTATCGGGCAACCATATCGTTGATGTTGCTGATGCAGGCCGCATTGCGCTCTTCCCAGTTTTCTGGAGTCGGATAAAGTGACATGCCAATTACATCCCATTTCCCCCCGTTGTTTTTCAGACCGTCGAACATCCAACGAAACAAGTCATTGTCAAATCCATTATGCAGATGTACGATCACTTTTGCTGCCGGAAACACCGCTTTTACCGCATCATAGCCGGCATTATTCAATGTGGCATAATTAGCCATACTGACAGAGGCTTTTCCATCTTCCCAAAGCATTCCGTTGCCCGTTTCATTACCGACCTGCACCCATTCAGGTGAGATACCACTATCTTTTAGCAATTGAAGAACCTCCGTTGTATGATCACTAACAGCCTTCTTTAACCCATCAAACGATAAGCTCTTCCAGGCGGCAGGCTTTGTCTGCTGTCCCGGATCCGCCCAGGTGTCACTGTAATGAAAATCCACCATAATACGCATGCCCAGATGATGCGCCCGACGAGCTTTGACCAGTACGTCATTCTTGTTGCACCAGCCTTGTTGGGGATCTACCCAAACACGCAGACGTACCGCATCCATGCCCAGTCCACGCAAGATTTTCAGCCCATCCACTGCGCTGCCTCCTGCATTAAAAAATTGCACACCTGAGGCTTCCATTTCAGTAATCCAGCTCACGTCCGCACCTTTTGCCAAATGTGTTTTAGGTACATCCACCTTAAGATTATCTTTGTCGTTACAGCCAGACAAGCCCAAACACAAGCCTATCAGGGCCAACATTATTTTTATTTTTTTCATCCGATTATTTCATTTAAGAACCCGTCCCTATCTATTTTATTCCACATGATATTTGAATTGTTTTGGATCGCTTAGATCAAGAATCAAGGTATGTGTGCCGATCTTGTCATAAGCGAAGCCAGTTCCATCGCCCGTATACAAGGCACAGTTTCCATCGCCCTCTGCTGCGCCAAAAAACCAAGTCCAGCTGCCATTGATCAATACCTTAATTCCCCATTGTTCAGCTACCGTTGTCGTGATGGTTGCTTTCCAAACCTTCGCCGTCTGGTCATATACCATTGGTGTTGCTGTTGCACTCCAACCATTAAAATCGCCCGTTACCGTCATGGATTCTACGGAAGTTTCTTTCCAGGCCAACTTATTGACATCGGCTGTCAAGTATAAGTATCCACCTTTACTCGTCCAGCAATTCCAGCGATCAGCACCGCTATACAAGATATATTGGCTACCATCCAGGGGATAAGAACCATAGATGATCGGTGCACTCGCGCTTTCCGCATTGGTTAAATAGAAGTTGTACCATTGGTCGAGACGCACAAAACCATCGTAAAAACCATCTTCCTTTCTCGAACACAGTTTCCATGGAAATTGCGTAAACTCTTTATTCGATAGATAGAGATAGGCAGCATCCTCAACGGGCTGGTAAGCGGTCACAGTCAGGGCGATCACATTGCTGTAGAGCCAATCTGTATTGGTTCCCAATCGCGAAGCAATACGGACATAAAACACGTTCTTTTCATCGGGCAAAAATCCCATTCCCGTGACAAGGTTATTCAATTGTTCATGCGTATAGCTGAACGAGCTTGCTACCTGCTCGATACTTTTGGTGACAGCAGAAAAAGATGGATCAGCAGCAATTTCTATTTTATTTTTTAAAGCCGACTGCGCCATTGGTTCATCGCTAGCCAAAATCGCCTCATCCCAGACAAGCTGCAGGGCCACGGTCTTGCGGTCAGTAGATTTTAAGACCAGTTCTGTTGCACTGCTGTACAACACTGCAGGTTTTATCCCACTGACAGCTGGTGTCCCACCCTCCTTTTTACAGGCAACGAAAAGCAACACCAGGATATAGAGTGTCAATTGTTTCATAGGTATCATTATCTTTAAAAGTCCATATGGGAATACCTGGATACTCTCCGCAGCATGTGTGCTCAAATAGCAGTATATCCCCATAGATTTAGTTATTAATGCCAGCCACCGCTAGTAGCCAGGATTTTGGATCAAATTCGGATTAGCGCTCATATCGGTGGTTGGAATCGGATACAGATTGAATTTCGCATCCACAGAGCGGCCGTTCATGTCACCGCCTTTCCATTGCCAGAGGTAATCGCTACCGGTAAATTTCCCAAATCGAATCAGGTCAGTACGACGCGTACACTCCCAAAACAGTTCACGACCGCGTTCTGCAAGGATAAAATCCAGTGTCAGCTGCGCCTGGTCAATGGCTCCGGCCGAACTGCCATATCCCCGCTGACGGACACTGTTGACCAACCTGATCGCTTCCTGTACACTTCCTCCGCCACCGCGCAGTACAGCCTCAGCATACATTAGATACACGTCGGCCAAGCGGATCATCGGGAAATCAGTACTTACCAAACCTTCATCTGTGGTATAGGTACCATCATCTTTCAAATTTGTAAACTTAACAAGCCCGTATCCCTGGCTCGAGGCAGCGGGATCTTCGACATCCAGGGACTGGCCGTTTTTCCAAAAATCACCTCTTTTGTCTTCCACCTGAAAGAGTGCCACAAATTCGCGAAGTGTACGAAAACTATTCCAGCCGGAAAGCACACCGTAATCCGATGATTTCATGCTTCCAACAATAGGGCCGTTGACAAGATACGTTGTCGCACCCCATGTCGTTGTATGCGCTACATCGGCCTCTATCGGGAAAATAATTTCATTGGTCCGTTTATCATTATCAGCATTAAATACCTGCTTATAATTCGCATTTAAGGAATATCCAGCATCAATCACTTTTTTCGCATAGTTCAGGCATTCGGCATTACGTGCTGTACCCGTATAGACCTGCGCATTCAGATAATTCTTGACCAATAGGGACCAGGCCGCAGCACGGCTTACCCGGCCATACTCATTTTGACGTGCTTCCGGTAAGATCGTCTCGATCTCAGTCAATTCTTTTTCAATAAATGCAAAGAGATCAGCTCTTGTCATCCGTGGTGGAAAAAATGCAGCAACCGGGTCCTTTTCAGTCACAAAAGGAACGTTTCCATAAAGGTCCATGGCATGACTATAGGCCAATGCACGCAGAAAACGCGCTTCGGCTGCGAACTCCAAAATTTGTGTCTGCTCGGCCGAATTAAAAGTCGCCAGCTTCTCTGTTGTTGCATTCCGTAGGAATTCATTACAGATGGCTACCGTATAATAGATCCGATAATACATGGCATTCACCCAGGTATCAGAAGCTCCCCAGGTCATATACTGGATATCGGTCATATTGTCGCCTCCGGCCCATGTATAGATCACTTCATCAGTCGGTACCTCCTGTAAGTTAAAGTAAACCCGAAGGTAACCCCAAGAGGCCGTGCTGCCCGCCATATCCGGATCGGCATCGCCCCGTCCATTGCCCGCAACGGCAAATGAGGCATACAATTTAGCAAGCACAGCCCGGTAACCATCCACAGAGGTGTATACCGACTCCGAAGTAGTTTCTACAGTAGGGTACTGGTTTAAGTCCTTTGTACAGGATTGCAGCAATGCGATTATACCCAACAATCCAAAACAATATCTTTTTATATTTTTCATCGCTATATAAGTTTTCTTTTTTGAGGTAGCCATTAAAAATCCATATTGAGACTCAAGGAGAAAGTTCTTGAGCGTGGGTAGAACGAACTGTCGAATCCACTCGGAACCTCAGGGTCCATGCCGCTATATTTGCTCACAATAAAAACATTCTGAGCTACCGCACCCACACGTAGATTGGAGATCTTACCCACCTGACCAAAATTATAGTTCACCGACAGGTTTTCCATCCGAAGGAAGGAAGCATTTTCGACGTAATAATCCGAATAATACTGTCTGGTCTGGAATTGGGTATTCAAGTAATCCCGATGTAAGTTGTTGATCGACGCATCCACATATTGAACTGTTTCCCAAGCACTAAGATTCATTTTGGTATTATTGAATACGTAGTTACCCAAATTTGCGCGTAGTGTCGTTGCTGCTGTCCATTTTTTGTAAGTTAACTGCGTATTGAAACCAAAGAGCCATTTTGCTGCCGGCGATTGATAGCGGTATAAGTCTTTTTCGTTGATCGCTCCATCACCATTCAGATCCGCATATACACCTTCGAGTGGCTTGCCAGCCTCATTGTATAACTGTTTGTAGACATAAAACATGTAAGGCTGATACCCCGTTGTCAGAATCTGGATACCACGACCACTGACATTCGGTCCCACATAAGTTCCTACGGCGTTCGCATCCTGCACCAAAGCTATATTGGTCACTTTAGTATGCTGATTAGTCGCATTGAAATTGACTTCCCAGCGCAAATCATCCTTTTGTATAGGTACGGTATTCAGTTGAAATTCGAAGCCACTACTTTCGACATTACCTACGTTAATGGTCGCATTCTGGTCAAAATTGGTTCCCGCGGCTACAGGCACATTGGCCAATAAATCATGCGTTTTCCTTGTGTAATATTCTATTGAACCAGACACCCTGTTTTTCCACAAAGCGAAATCCAGGCCGTAGTTAAATGCTTTGGTCGTTTCCCAGCGTAAGTCCCGATTGTAAACCGATGGTCTATACACCAGATGGTACTGATCGCCGAAACGATACTGTGCATAGGCTGTTCCCAAATTGTATACCGGCAAATATTCGTAATTTCCGATTCCTTCCTGCTGCCCTGTAACACCGTAACTCGCACGGAGCTTTAGATCGTCCAGGAAAGAGATTCCTTTCATGAAAGACTCCTGCGAAAGACGCCAGGCCAAGGCGACTGACGGAAATGTTCCCCAGCGGTTTTCGGGACTGAATCGGGAAGTTCCATCCTTACGGACCGTAGCGGTCAATAAATAACGGCTATCGTAATTGTAGTTGATCCGTCCGTACCAGGAAATCAGGGTATGTCTTTCGTCAGATGCAATAGCAGTCGAGCGTATATCACCAGCTTCGTTATAGTATACGATAGGTGGCCGTCGGGCACTCCAATATTGATAATCGTGGCCTGCTGTCACGTCAATTGTACTTTTAATTTCCGGGAAGAACTTATTATAGTTTAGATAGCCTGTAAACAATTTATTTTTAAGCGTCTGTTCATAACGGTCAAAAGCGCCTCCGATCGTAAAATTATTGGCCGCACTTGCCGGAATAAGATTCGATCCATTCCCTTTGCCATAGTCATATCCGAGTGTTACGTGCGCTTTCAATTCAGGCAGCAGATGGAATTTATAATCGAGGTCAAGGTTACCCACGGCTCTATTGACTGTACTACGGTGTTTTTCCTGCTTGAGCAATCCCAGTGGATTGAGGTTTGCACCTGTTGCCGGAAGACCGGCATTATCCAAACTCTCGTAATAGCCACCATACGCATCTGCCCCAGAATAAATCGGTTGCGTAGGATTAAACGCTACAGCAGACCATATCGCATCGGTATTGGCAAAACCGTTGTTGTTATGGGCACCTTTAACATTTAAATTTACGGTCAGGTGTTTATTAAAAAAAGTGGGATTTAACACCAAAGCGCCCGTCACGCGCTCCGTTTTGTCGGTACGCAAAGTCCCTTGCTGATTATAATAGCCCACCGATGTACGAAAAGGCAAGGTTTTACCGATCTTTCCCTGTAGACTTAAGTTATTATCCGTCCCGATGGCATCCTGAAAAACCTCAGACAGCCAATCTGTTGAGGCATTGCCCAGTAATGCCTTTTGGGCAGTGCTCCCTTTGGTATTGATGAGCGAGGCAAATTCATCGCGCGACATCATATCAGCCACTCCCATAGCCTGCTGCATGGACACGATTGAAGAGAAAGAAAGCCGTAAAGCATCTCCTTTACCCTTCTTTGTTGTTATCAATAATACCCCGTTTGATGCTCGGGATCCATATATTGCTGTCGATGACGCATCTTTGAGCACCGTCATGCTTTCGATATCATTCGGGTTGATCAGACTTAGAAAATTGCCACTATTGCCACTAATACCACCAGTCTCTAGCGGTACCCCATCCAATACGATCAATGGATCGTTGCTGGCACTCAAGGAGGCTCCCCCACGGATACGTACCGTACTCCCGGAAGAAGGAGAACCGCTGTTGGACATCACCTGCACACCAGCTGTTTTTCCATTGATCAGCTGTTCGGGAGAGCCGACAAGTCCACTGTTAAAATCCTTGCTTCCGACCGTATTTACGGCACCGGTTAGATCCTTTTTTGTTGTGCTACCGTAACCTACGATGACGAGCTCTTCCAGCACATTTCCCGCAGGCACCATACTGACATCCACGGATGTTCCCCCTACCACCGTCAAGGTTTGGCTACTGTAGCCTACAACAGAAAATAGAAGTTGGGATTTACCCTTGGGCAATGAGATACGGTACGAGCCATCACTCGCTGTTGAAGTGCCCACCGTAGTTCCGGCCACCAATACTGTAACACCTGCCATCACCTGCCCATGCTCGTTGCGGACCACCCCACGGACATCCTGTTGTTGCATCGACCTGATCCACTTGCTCTCCCCTTTCGTTGCAGCATATAGCTGCGTTTCCCCAAGACAGGATAGCAAGGACAAGCCCAATAAACTTGTTTTAAATGCAAAACCCTTCATTGTTTAAAATTTAGATGTGTTTATAATTGTTTTCTTTCCCTTTATTATATTTTTTGTATTCTTTACCGCTTTATTAAGCATTCCCCTAAAAAACGTCGCCGTTTTTTTCAGGTCGACATCCTGCTCCAAACCTTGATCTTTATAGCCTGACGGATTATTATCCATGGCCTAATGATCCGTGGAATTATGCAGCTGCATCGCTATTCGAGCCATATCGCAGCTATAGATAGTGCCACCCCCTCCATCTTTTCGCCTGAAACGATTAGTTTTTCGATATCCCTTTTGTCAAATTGAACCTGAACCGTGGGCTTAAAAAACCGCTCAAGAAATACAGGGTAAGGAGCAGGTAGCAAAGCCGTAGGCACGAGTTTTAAGTCGGCTAGATCCATACGGACCACTGTTTCGCCGGATGCCCCAATAGCTATATTATCCACATAGGTATACCCTTTTTTTGTCACAAACCCAGCATTCAGCAGCGGATTTCCACCCTCATGTTTCAAGAGTATACAGAGCTTTGTGGCAGCAGCGATACCCGCAGGCCGTTCAGCAATTGTCGATTTGATATCTTTTACCCAAAAATACTGTACCCCCGAATCCTTGGCATGAAAAGTATAGGTCCAAAAAGGAACTTTACTGAGATCATGATGCTCCCGTTGCGCAGTTATGTAAGCCGTTTCTGGAATAGCGAAAGTTTCCAAAGAAGACACTTTGGACAAGGACTCAAAAAGCCCTATAGATGCACGCTGCTCATTTAAACCCACCGTCCAATAACTATTGACACGATAATTCCAATCCAGCGGGGCTCCCTTCTGATTGTCTGGGTAGGTGATTTTTTCACCATCCACAAACACAGTAGCTGTATATTTCAATTCATTGCCCACTAATAAGGCTGCCGGGACATCCGCTTCATAGGTACAGTTATCTTTGGAGATCAACTTGATGTAGGGATTATGATCTTTCCAAAATGAAACCTGATCCGTTTGTAGAATAATGGAATCGGGCTGTTTTTCAAAAACATAACGGAACTGCAATTTGGTAGAGCGCCCTTTTTCCAATATTTCGGGCTGCTGGTGTATCAATAAAGGCTGCTTCAGCGCTTCAGTTTTTGGCGCGTAATATTCGCCCAAATAGCCATTTTTCCAGGGCGAGGAAGCTAGCCAGCTATTTTTCAGCTGGAGATTCTTACGTTTTAACAGATATACTCCAGGCTTAACGCTGAAACTTGTTTTAGCGACTGAAATAGCTTCATCGTTGTCATTTTTCACTAACAGTGAACGGACGGTAAACAGGTCGCCTAGATCAGGAATCCGAATATCGATCCTCTGTGACCGATACAGGATATGTACCACCTCCCGATCGAGCGATGGCTTGGCAAAAGGATCAGCGATTTTTTCTGCATCCGGCATAACCTCCAAACGCCATAGACCATCTTCCAGACGATCTAAAAAATAAGCACCGGATCCACCGTACTCCACCACAGGTGATGAACCATGACCGGCAATATGTTGCAATTTCGTTGGATTTAAAGGCCTTACTGTCGTATTATTGGTGTAAAAATACTTATCCTGCGCATTCATCACGGAGAGATCCTGCTCATAACTGACGCTAAAATCGCCAAATAGGGTGTCTTGAGGATACTGTTCAAACTTTTTATTTCTTGGTATCGTATAAGCTACCTCCGCAGCGATCATGGTACTCAGTGCTTTTGCCGGGGTATAAGCCAAATTGAGATAATGTGTCTGATATTCGGTATTGTAGGCTGCAATATCCATCGGATCGTAAGCAAACTGAGTGATCCACTGAAATCCCGCCGAACGAAATGTGCGGCTCATTGCGGGATGCATGTAGCTGTAGAGATTATCAGCAGGATCATATTCGTAAACCGCCTTCGCTTTGTTGGCAAAGCCTTTCAAGTTTGAAAAAGGGATATCGTACTGATCAATGTAAGGAAGAAAATTCCCCTGGCGCTCCCGTCCAGCAACCAGTCCCACAGGATACCATTGATAGGTTGTCCCTTGGATATCAGCATCAAAATAAGCCTTAACATGTTCCATATTATGACTTACATTGTAGAAAATCGGTTTTTTGTTACCACTTTTCTTCATGGCCTTCACCATTCGACCGATATAGTCCGACGTTGTCTGAATGGCACCTGTATGGCAAGGTTCATTATTTATTTCAAAGCCAATGATATAGGGGTCCGTCTGATAAGCATTTCCGGTATAGGGGTTGACATGATGAAGTAATTGGGTAATGTATTTTTCCTGTGCAGCTATCGCCTGCGGATTAGCATGAACCGCACACTTATCATAATGATACGTAAATGCATCTGTATTTATATTTCTTTCTGGATAACCATTACCAAAATTGGTCATTCCCGTAATCAGGATCCTAATTCCCCTCTCCTGAAGTTTAAAGAACAGATAGTCCAATAGATCAAGGTGCTCATTGTTGATCAGGTTACCATTTTTATCGGAGATTTCTACATCCCAAATATGGATACGATAAGCATTATATCCCAAACGGGCGAAGTGGTAAACGTCGCGATCAATAGCCTGCTTTCGATCGAAGCCTTTATCGTGCAAAGCCCGAAAGGCATGGGCAAAAGGAACGGTATAATTGACGCCATAAAATGAAGCTTCAGCGTTGGAGTCGGACCAGCGCATGACACCTTCACGGTCGACAAAAACTGTAGGGACCTTTTTAATAGCCTTCAATTGAGCGTAAGAATTGACATAGCCCAAAAGAGCAAAGCAGCATAAAATAATTACACGCATGGATTGTATCGATTTATAATTTTTTGGTTATTACTCTTACAAACCTATCAAACGTGATTATTTTTTAAGGCCACATATCGGACAAAGAACAACACAAATTGGACATCTCTCAGCTCCCAACACAACAAACAGCAATAAAAATCAGCAATTTACAAATAACCCTCCATATACACCTTTGGTGACATCCCAAATTCCGATTGAAAACATTTTGAGAAATAAGAAGCATTGGAGAATCCGACCATATACATCACCTCGGAAACGGTAAACTTTTTTTGCTGTAATAACAGCGCTGCTTTTTTGATACGAATGCTGCGTATATACTCCACCGGTGTATAGCCTGTTAGTTGCTTAATTTTACGATGGAGTTGTCTGGCGGCGACATCCGTGAGCTCACTGAGCCGCTGTACCGAAAATTCCGAATCGTCCAAATTTTCTTCGATCAGCTGCGTCACATTGGTCAGGAATTTTTCATCCGGTGAATGTACAGCTATTGCTTCTGTGGGTTTACTGATTTCGTCGATACGCAACTGAGCGACAATCTTATCTTTCCTATCCAAGAGCTGCAATAGCTGTATCTGGAGCAAGTCCAGATCAAAAGGTTTCGCCATATAAGCATCTATGCCGACGGCAACCCACTCGCGTCTGATCAGCTCATCGTCTTGTGCTGTCAGCAAAATGATCGGAATGGTTGCCGTCACGATATTTTGTCGTAGTTTTTTCACCATTTCAATTCCCCCCATATTGGGCATCATGGCATCCGTGAGAATAATGTCGGGCACAAAACTATGTCCGTCGATCAAGCGTAAGCCCTCGCTACCATCACTCACAATGCGGCAATCGTAATGTGGCTGCATGGCATTTCGTAAAAAATCAGCGAGTTCGGCATTATCTTCGACGATCAGTAGCTTTCGTTTAGCGCCTACCGGTATGCTATCGGTCGCATCCTTATCGTTTACATGGTCATGTTTCCAACTAAGCGTTACGGCTGTGCCCTTTTGATCGCTCGCTATATCAACGGTCCAGCCCAACTGTTCACAATAACTTTTGACAAGGTACAGACCAACGCCCGTGCCCTGTACAGCACTCACTTCTTTCAGGGAAGAACGATAGAATTTGCTAAATACATAAGGTAGGTCTTCAGGTGCTATACCAATTCCCGTATCCCGAACGACAAGCTTGACATCCGGACCAATTACTTTCAGCTGCAGTTCCACGCTACCCTCCCGACGATTATACTTACAGGCATTAGCAATGAGGTTGTTAAGAATCGACCCCAGTTTGGCTACATCGGTCTGTATAAAAAAGCTCTCCACATCGGCAACAAAATCAATATGGACGGTACTGTACTCGGGAACCTGCTGCCAGTCAGTGATAATTTGCCTGCTATAAGCGACCAGATCCACCTGAGAGGTAAGCAAGCCCTGCAAGGGCGTCTGCTGCTGCTCGACCTGATCAAAAGTCATTAATTCCTGAATGAGATGGCTTATTTTTAAGGCATTTCGATGAACACCGTCCAACTGCTTCTTTTTGTCACTGTTTTTTGTCTGCCGCATCATTTGGCTGACAGGAGCCAAAATCAGACTTAACGGGGTTTTCAGCTCATGCGACACAGCTGTCAGGAAGTCCATTTTCATCTTTGTGAGCTCAAGTACCTTCCTCCGTTCGCGCCTTTCCCATTTTAGCGTACTGCGAACCCTGAAAAAATTAACGACCCAAAATAGCAGGAAAATAACAATGAGGGCGTAAGCAGTTTTGGCCCAATAGCTTGCATACCATGGATAACGGATCTGAATATGGTAGGTATAAATCTTCGACACAACATGACCGGCGACATCCACTTTAGCCAACTGAAGGTCGTAGTTACCCGAACTTAAGTTGGACAGGAGCACTTTGTTATCACCCCGTTCCATCGGAATCCAGGTTTCATTTTTTCCTTTAAAAGCATAAGCTAGGCGATAGCCCAAATGATTTCCATAATCCAAATCGGAAAATTCAAGCCGAAGGTTATTCTGATCATGCGCCAAAGCAATCTCGTTTTTATACCGTAAGCCATAGTCGTAATTACCGAAACGTTCATTATTGACATACATTGCGGTGAGCACAATCTTTTTGGAACCATCCAGATCCGATAGCTCATTTTGCGCGGGCAACAGGACCAGCTCATCAATTCCGCCCAGCACCACTTCCTCCCGATCGGCATCGTAATACATCGAGGATATCCTTTGCCCGTATCTTAATAATTCTGTTTTTAAACTCTGCTTATTAACCTGCCACACTCCAGTACTCGTTGCCAACCAGATGCTTTCTTTGACCTCGGTCATGGCAGTTACTTCTCCTTTACCAACAGGATCAAAACGAACCAATGTATTTTTCCCGTCCGGAGCAATACGCCTCAATTCGCCATGTTCCCCTACCCACACCGTTTGTTGCCTATCCTTCAGCATAAAGGTCGCCTGATCCAATGCATGCCCAGCGCTGTCTTTAAGCTCCGTTATTTTCCCTGTGGCCACATCAATGCTACTGATCCCCTTATTATAGAACAGCGCCAAGATCTTCCCCCTTCCATTATCAACGATCTGATTGGCAAAATCTTCCAGAAGACCGTCAGCTTTACTGAAATTACGGTTTGCTATGACCGGGCCCTTGGCTTCCAATAAACGGCTTCGGTTGACGACAAATATTCCCCCCATATAGGAGGCCACCCAGAGATTATCCTGTCCATCTTGCAAGATGTCGTACGACCATTTCGCATTTCGTCTTCCACTGGCATCGACAATTGTAAAGGTTTTAAACTGTTTCGTATGTGCATCAAACACATTGACGCCACCGTCGGAGGCTATCCACACCAATCCCGTATGATCCTCAAAGATATCCCGGATACGGTTGTGTGCCAGACGATAGTTCTTGGCATCCATACGGTACCAGCTGCTTTCCGTATTCTTGTCGTCCAGCCCACGTACACGGATCAAACCATTATCGCCTCCCAGCCAATACCAGCCATTGCGATCCTTGTTAATTTTATAAAACCGGTTGCCATCGCTGCTCGCTGTCAATTGATAGATCGGCAGTATTTTTTCCACCTTACGGTTGGACCATAAGGAAAATCCCAGGTCTGTACCCAGCCAGATATTTTCCGACCGATCCTTAAAGATACTCCACACGATGTTATTGGCCAGCGAGTTTCTATTGCGGGAATCATGTTTGATCCGTTTGACCAACTGCTGATCCAGCTGATACGTAAAAAGACCATCATCCGTACCGACAAGCAAGGTGTTGGAATCTTTGGAAGCCATTGCTTTGATGGGATGATTTTGTAGTACCGAAGTCTTCTGAAGCGTATGGTTCTTCGTATTATAGCGATAAAGGCCGTATTCTGTCCCCACATAGGTACTTGCCGATTCCGGAATAGAGAATATAGAATTCACAAATTGATTACTCCCCAGCCTATAATCTGGGAGCGGTAGAGGCACAATATCTTTTTTCGATGGATTTAATTCAAAAAGTCCATTATATGTACCGATTAAGATTCTATCGCCCACCTTTTCCAGTGCATACACGGCGGTTTTTGATTTATTCTTTGGAAATGAATTCTGATAATCGATAAGTTTACGTGTCTTCGTATTATAGCAATACAAACCACTTATTGAACCGATCCACAACGTATCGCCAACAAGGAGCAAAGACCTGACATCTCCAGGTCCCCCTGTCGGAAAAGATTCAAATCGGTCGAACTGATAGTTATAGAGCAGCACTCCCTGCCCTGTCCCCAATGCGAAATGTTTATTATCGATCAGCGCAATACAGTAAACGAACGTCTGAAAAGGAGATTTGGTCCCCGTGAGCGACTGCAACGCATAGCCATCATAATTAAATAACCCATTGTTACTTCCCAGCCAAAGCATCCCCAAGCTATCCTGTGCAAAAGAGTGGACTGTATTTGCATTCGTTCCCAAGGAAATATTGCGAAAAGAGGGATAATCCGGCGATTGCCCGAAAACAGCCGTACCCACAAAGGAACAGACAAGTAACCAATAGAAATAAAAAGATTGCATTTTTTATAAGCGCTATACCACAAACTTAATTATTTCAAATGGAATACCACTTATTCAATCAATCGCCCCAAGCGGAAATAGCATCCTGTAAGGGTTCATCACAGTGTTGTGGCTGCCCTATTTATCTGGATCAACCTAGAAAATAAAAAGGTCAGCCCTTGCGGACCAACCTTTAGCACATCTGATCATCTTAAGTTTTTTAGGAACTTGTTTACCCTAGGAATCTTTTTATAAACCACCTCAGTTTCCAGCATCCAAAAAGCAGCACTGCTATGAATCCGATCAGCCAGAGCTGCAGGATAGATAAATTGTGGTGGTGATCCGATGTTGACTTTTGTGCCGTTTTAAAGCTGGTATCGTTTACTGTAGTAGATATACTGTTTTTTAAGCTTGTTTTGCCCCCCGATTGCTGCATAAGCAATTCGCCCCCCTTCCCTATCAGTCCACTATCAGGATGAAAACGGAAGCTGCTATCCGATGAAAAGTACCAATAGCGCGAAAAGCTATCCTTGCGTAAGTTGTACACTAAGTTGGTTTGTTCATTATGCTTCCATAATCCTTTAACCAGGTGCTGCTCTTCCCTATCTTGCTGCTGATATAGTTTACAGGAAACCGGCATCAGCAGCGTGCATAGGAGAAACAAAAGATCAGTTCGTTTCGTTCTCATAAATTTCCTCCTTTTGCCTTAGTCCATCCAATTTGAAAAAGCATAAATCGTCGCCAAAGGGCGCCGCTTCGACAGGACCCTATTGGCACTGTTCCCTTCCACAGTCAGAATCCAGTTGCCCTTCTGTTGACGTACAAGCCCCACATGGTTTATGCGCCCCAGACTGCTGCTGTAGATCGCAAACAGATCGGCCTGCCGGATGCCACCCTGCGCGATCTGTGCAGCCGTATACCGACGGGCCTTTGGAAAGAGTGCCGGGCTCCAGGCATTGCGCGGCAATGGGCGTCCAGCCCGACCATAACACCAGGAAACAAAAGCCGCGCACCAGGCGTATCCTTTTCCAAGTCCCACGTAGCGCAGATAGGCTTCTACCCGCGGACCATCGTTATTGCCTGTGGCTTCCTGCACGCCAATCTCCTGTAAGGCGCTATCGATAACACGTTTACGCAGGTCCGATCCTGTGTAGTAATTCACCGCTACAGCGTCACTAGGCCCATCTAAAGGATCGGTACTTCGAAGCCCGGCATATCCGCCTGACAGCTTCTGTTCCCTTACAGCAGCAGTGCCAGCACGGCCAAGAAAGAGAACAGCGACAGAAAGAATACCGAAAAATAGATAATGCATTGTTGCCATGATGTCAATTGATTAAAGTGAAAACTAAATTCCTGACGGAAAAACTTAAAAGGCTGCCACAGCATTTCCTGAAGCCAAAAGCAGCAATAAACAGCCGCCAGGCCAACCAGGACGGCAAATAGCAGCACCGAGAGCATACCGATGTCCAATACCCCCGCTGTTGGATCGATGGCCTGCAGCAAAAGTCCCGATGAAATAAAAAATAGCAGCAGGCAGGCCAGTATAATGCTAAGCAGCTGCCGCCCCGTTAACGGCCAATAGGTATCCTCGATATCCTGGGCCAGTTGTTTTTGTATAAATTCCATATTGCATGTTTAAATTTTTAAAAGAAAACTGTTTTCTGATCAATAGAAGCTACTCCTGCTGGAGTAGCCTTCCATGATCTGACCAGAACTAGGTCAGCGCAAATTCACCCAGATACTGACTACTCGATGTAATGAGACCATCCCGGTGTATTGTAAATGCCCAGCCAACCACGGTCTTACCCGAATAACTTGCCGGCAATGCAATTTCCAGGGTACTATCGTTTCTGGTTGCACCTTCATAGGCATAAAAGAGATTCTCAACCGGTTCATACAGGATTGCGAGTACCTGATCGTCTGAAAAGGCGTTGAACTTATTGATCGTAGGATCCCAGCCCAGTGTGAGTACACTCGGTGATGACTCAACAGTCTCTAAGCCCATTAAGATAGCCAAACTGCCACTGGCGATTTTTACGGCAGCATAATCAACACTAAAATTAGGGTAGTTACCGACAATCGCTTTATCGATAAAATGCTGAAAAGCGACGTTGTAGCCTGTCTTTCCGCGCTGTTTGCTATCGGAATAGCCCAGCATCAGTACATCTTTGATGGATTTGAGAAAGCTGGTAGTCATTCCAAACTTCATGCGCTGTGCAGTCTGCTTATCCGAAGCCGGTTTTGAACTTTTCTTGGGCAGGGAGCGGACATAGTCAATTCCGCGCCATGATGAACCCACAATGTTACCCACTTTACCCGTGTAAGCACCATGTATACCTTTATTAAATCTTGCCATGTTATTAATTTTTTAAAATGTTTAAAACAATGTGGCGCTGCAGGCAGCCACGGATATCGATATCATGGCACTAAGGTAAATGCGGAATATGGTGAAGGCTGGCAAATGGCGCCATCTGACGTCATTTGTCTAGAAATGCCTGTTTCGGCGGCATGCATTAAGGGAATAGCGAGGCCTGTGAAATGAGCTTAGCAAACTTATGGAAGGCAGCAAAGAGGTTTCTAAAAGACAACTAGTCCGCTTGTAGCAGGCTAATTCGATGTTTTTCTGTGGTCCCACTACCAACGAAACAGCAATAAAACAGCAGAGAAACAGCAACGGAATACCGAAGAACAGGCAAACAAAGGGTTATGAAAGCCCAAAGCAGCCCCGAAGAAAGAGCAAAGAACAGGCAGACAAATGGCAAAGAATAAGCAGAGAAACAGCAAAGGATAAGCAAATAAAGAGCACAGAACTAGCAGAGAGACAGCAACAAAAAAGCTAGCCAATGGACCGCCAATCCCAAGCGCATACGCCTGAAATCCAGCTTAAACAAATTTTTTTCAAACGAAGCCCCATAGCAGTTGTTCTTTTTTAAAAAAGTATATATGGCACATTTAGAAGTAAAACCGAGAAACGGAGCGCCCTGGTGGCTATGGCTGCTGCTTTCACTTATCGCGCTGGGATTGGTCCTGTATTTTATAAACCGTTACAACAGTGACGCCAGGTTAGATAAACCTATTCCCGACACAAGCATTAACACAACAGCGCCGCAAACAGATACCCTTTAGACCTCCGTTGCATATAGAATTGATCACCCAATAAAATTGAAGACATGGCATTAGAAGAAAAAAAATATAATCATTTGATAGAACTCGGTGGAAGCGATTACGAAATTGTCGATGGCGAACCTGATATCCGCGGCTGGAAAGTGAAAAATGAGGCCGGGCAATTGCTTGGCAAGGTGGATGATCTGCTCTTTGACCCTGAAAGCCAACAGGTCCGTTACATCCTAATCGATCTCCATGACGCCGAATTTGTTATTGACGAAGATAAGAAAGTATTGGCTCCCATTGGACTGGCGTCACTTTACGATGGTACGCAGATTCAGGCCAGCAATGAAGAAGCTTACCCGACTCCAGCTGTCGAACCGATCGATCATAGCGTGATCCTAACGGTAGACGAAATCCCAACGGAAGAACCTGCAACGGATTATCTGTATAATCCCGCCGATGATGGTGAAGTTGTAGTGATATCCGTCAACGAAGATCAGTTAATCCGGCTGCCTGCTTATCAACAGGATCAGCTCGATCCCGAAACAGAACTAAGTATCCGTCATGTATTTGAAGGCACCGGCGATGTGGGTTTTATCGTGAGCGAGAGTAGCTATCACCCGACGGAATTCTATGATCATTATCACTTTAGTGAAGATACATTCTATAGCGGCGGGAAAAAGACCGAAAGTCTTCCGCCGGATCAGGCCCAACGGACCCGAAGGGTGGCTGCCAGACATGAGCAAACCACAGGACATGAGCCTGGTACGCTCGACAATAACAGTGAATTATAGGATAATCAGGTATAACTGTTATATCAGGAACTATTACATCAGGCTTAAATTGCAGCATTTATTTAAGCCTGATGTCTATTTATAACTGTTTTATCGGGCCGTATTTCCCGAATCGACTCGTTAAAATACCCAAAACACCAGTATTTTATAACCTATCGCACAAAATAACTACTCAAATCCCTATAACTTCATATAAACTGCATTAAAATTGCAGGATTTGTAGCAAATCAATACAAATCGGTTATGAAAACAACATATAAAAACATCCACGAAAAGAATAGACAAACCATCAGGAGGTATTATGAAAAATATAGCTGGTATAAACTTGACCGGGAAGAGCTGACTCAGGAATTGCTTATCCGCGGGGGCTTTCTGGCAATTCTTACCTGGCTGCTATGGTAGATTAAACATACATCGGCGAAGATATCAATTCACAATATCCAAACCATTTGCAGTTCTGTGTTGTCCTATCTGTAAAATTAAATCAACAACACATTGAACAGATTTGCCCGGATTGCTTTAAAAACAATATTGTGGATTATTGGAGGAATAATTACGCTTTTTATTCTTATCGTTTTCCTGCTTCGCCTACCTTCCATACAGAATTATATCGCTGGTAAAGTGACACATTATGTCGAAGGAAAGATCGGCACCCCCGTCAAAATTGGTTACATCAATATCGATTTTCCTAAAAAATTGGTTTTGGAAGATATCTATCTCGAAGATCAAAGTAAGGATACCTTAGTTGCTGGTAAAAGCATTGCGGTCGATATCAATATGCTGAAACTATTAAAGAATACGGTTGAAATCCAAAGCCTGGAAGCCGATGGTATTACCACCAAAATACGACGTTCTTTACCCGACAGCAGCTTTAACTTTGACTATATCGTCAAAGCCTTTGCCTCTGAAAAGGAAAGCGAACCAACCGCCGACACAACTTCAGCCCTTCTTTTTAACCTCGATAAGGTCAAGTTTTCAAAAATACATGTTGTCTATGCCGATGAGGTTATCGGTACAAGTGCCGATGTGTATCTAGGCAGCATAAATACCAATATTAAAAAATTTGACTTGACCAAAAACATGGCCTTTGACTTACCAAAAATTAAAGTCGACAGGCTAAATGCAACAGTAAAGCAATGGAAACCAACAACTGACGGATCTGGCCCTTCGGTTGAAGATTTTGGTATCACCGATAAAACTGCACAAACCACATCCCTCCTTCCTGATGTAGGCATCCAGGTAGCCGAGCTCAGTAATGTGCTGGTTCGCTATGAAGATGAATCGAGTGCACTTAAATCTCAATTTATACTGAAAAATTTCTATGCCGCTATCAATAAGATCGATCTCAACAAAGAATTTGTCGACATCCAAAAGCTCGATCTCGATGGTTCGGATAATAATGTCCTGCTGGGAAAAATCCAAAAATCTTCGGCCTCAGCAGCAAAAACTGGCGAAAGTGAAGCCGACAGCAGCAGCGCAGCAAAGATGAACTGGGTCGTTTCGGCAAAAGACATCAACATCAATAATACCAGTATCCGTTTTAAGGACGACAACCAGCCCCGCATCAAAGGATTTGACTATTTTAACATCCATATGCCGGGATTCAAAACCCAGTTGACAGATTTATATTATAGCGCCGATTCCATCAGCGGATCAATGAAAGAGCTTGTTGCTGCTGACCACTCTGGATTTACGATCAAGCAGCTGAAAGCCGATTTTAACTATACCAGTACAGGTGCCGAAATTAAAAATCTATATGCGGAAACTCCCCGTACCCTGATTCGCGATTATATTAAGCTAAGTTACCCTTCCTTGGATATCATTTCCAAAAAGCCGGAACTGATCCGGGTCAATGCCAGCCTCATCAAGAGTTATATTGATATGCGCGATATTCGCTTTTTTGCCCCTTTTCTGGACACTATGGAAGTGATGAAGCCACTACTGGACAAGAAGTTTTATATTGATACCCGCGTAGCTGGCCGTGTAGATGACCTGAATATTCCGAATATCGATTTCCGCACACTTTCCAATACCCGGCTGATTGCCAGTTTACATTTAAAAGGATTACCCGATATAAATAAATTGTCGGTAGACCTCAACCTTAAAAAATTAACCACCGGCCGTTCGGATATCGAAAACCTGGTTTCCAGGTCTATGCTACCTCAGGGTATCGAGCTACCGAACACCATTGGACTTAGTGGCACATTTAAAGGCGGAATGACTGCCTTCAATACAAAACTGGCTTTAGTTACCGAAAAAGGGACCGCAAAATTAGATGGAAGGGTTGCTATGGCCAAGCGCGATACCAGCTATGAGGCATCGGTTAGTGTGCGAGACCTGGACATCGGCAAAATCATGAAGATGGACAGTACCTTGGGGATTCTTTCTTTTGAAGGCAAAGTCAAAGGCAGAGGCACAGATCCTAAAAAACTGATTGCCAGTTTTGATGGCAAAGTAAACCGCATGGATGCCATGGGCTACCGCTATCATGATATCGATATGGATCTCTCGGCAGAAAGAGGCGCCATTAAAGCATCCGTCATCAGTCCAGACCCGAATATCAAGCTGAAATTGGATGCCACTGCGCAGATGGATGCGACCTATCCCAAAATAGCCTTTGAAATGAGCGTCGACAGCATCAACCTACAAAAGTTGAACCTGGTGCAAGATGCTATCAGCTACCGCGGTAAGCTCAGCGGTAATTTCAGCACTGCTGATCCAAACTTCCTCAACGGTGAAGCGCATATCACCAATTCGTTGATCCGATACAACAGCGATCGATATGCGCTTGACACGGTATCTCTCCTGGCAAAAGCTGACAGCGGCCGTAATCAGCTGCAGCTGCGTTCCGATTTTCTGAATGCCCACCTCGTCGGCAAGTACAAAATTTTAGAACTGCAAAGTGCCGTACAGGATCTCCTGCAGCTATATTATAAACCCGAGAAGCCTGTCAAGATTCCGCCCTACTCGCCGCAGCGCATCGAATTTTCGGCACAGCTGACCCGAAATAGGCTTATTCAGGATTTTCTCCCTGAGCTGACAGAAATGAAAGCCATTACCCTGGATGGTCTCTTCGACAGTGAATCCAAGAATCTCTCGGCCAAGTTAGATGCACCGCGTGCAGTATATGGCGGTACAGAAATCAATAATGTTACCCTGGACATCAACAGCCTGGATAGTTCCCTCTACTATTCGGCCTTGATCAATAAAGTCAAAGTCAGCAGCATTGAAGTCACCAACACCATTCTGAGCGGAAAGATCGCACAAAACATCGTTAATCTGGGGCTATGGATCAAGGATAAACAAGATAAAGAACAATATCACCTCGGTGCCGACATGCAGGCCAAAGATGGTCTATTTGTATTCAGCCTGCTTCAGGACGGCTTAATGCTCAACTACGATAAATGGGATGTAGCGCCTAATAATACCTTAAAATTTGGCAGCGCGGGCATACTGGCCGATAATTTCGTTCTGAGCAACAAGGGACAGGAGCTGCGCATTGCATCGAAAGACAGCCTCCTTAACTCACCGGTTGATGTGGCTTTTAAAAATTTCCGCATAGAGACCCTGAGCAAGATGGTCATGAGTGACAGTCTGGATCTGGGCGGCGGTATCAATGGGCAGACTACACTTTCCCGATTGGAAAGCAGTCCAGTGTTTGTGGCAGATCTGACGGTAGATAAGTTTTACTTCGGAAAAGATACCGTGGGCAACGTCAATATCAAAGTCAATAATGAACGCGAAAACACCTACAATGCCCATGTGAGCATTACCGAAAATGGTAACAACCTCGTCCTGAGCGGCGATTTTATCAACCCGCCGCAAGGCGACGCAACGCTCGACTTCACACTGGATATCGCGCCACTGACGATGAAGACCGTACAGGCATTCAGCATGGGAAATCTCAAAGATTCAAAGGGCAAACTCGAAGGGCAGTTAAAAATAGCAGGATCGCCTTCAAAACCACAGATTAGGGGTGACCTTAATTTCAGGGAAGCCGAGTTCAATGTGGCCATGCTCAATGCCCTATTCAAAGCAAAGGATGAACAGATCCGTTTTGATCAAAATGGAATATCGTTCCCCAAATTTGAACTCGAAGACAGCAAAGGCAATATGGCCCAGGTCAGCGGTTCTGTCAATACCCAAACCTATACCGATTTTGACTTTGACCTCAACATCGTCATGGACAATTTTGAAGTACTGAATTCCACGCAGGCAGACAATGATCTATTTTATGGAAAAATGTTTCTTGGCACCGATCTGCAGATCGGCGGAAATCTTAACAAACCCGTTGTAGACGGTACAATCAAGGTCCTAGACAGTACCGATTTCACGATGGTGATGCCAAACAATGATCCCGGTATGGCCGATCGGAAGGGCGTGGTCGAATTTGTGGATAAACGGGATACGGCTACCGCAAATGCGCTTGCCAGATTAGATTCTATGACTGTAACAAAGCTTACAGGAATAGACGTCGATCTGAACCTGCAGACTGATAAGGACGCCAAATTTAAGATTCTGCTCGACGCAGGATCACAAGATGCCCTAAACATTCAAGGCGAGGCTGAATTAAATGCAGGTGTAGATGCCAGTGGTAAAATAACCATGTCAGGAACTTTTACTGTGGAGCAAGGGAGCTATTCATTCAGTTTTGGACCTGTGAGCAGAGACTTCAAATTTCAGAAAGGGAGTACAATTACCTGGAATGGCGATCCATTGGACGCGCAGCTCAATATTACGGCAGTGTACACATTGAAAGCACCAACCCTGGAACTGGTTGCGCCACAGCTTGGTACGCAGAACGCAAACTTGTATAAGCAAAAGATACCTTTCGACGTGCTGCTGAAAATTTCAGACCAACTGTTTCAGCCACAGTTGAATTTTGATATCGACCTGAATGCTAATAATGCCATCGTATCACAGGACGTCATCAGTAAGGTAGACAATGCACTGACCACCTTACGTGATAATCCTTCCGACCTGAACAAACAAGTCTTTTCACTGATTGTGTTAGGGCGCTTTATGTCGGCCAATCCATTTGAAAGCCTTTCCGGTGGCGGAGGTACAGAGGCACTGGTACGAAATAGTGTCAGTTCATTTTTGAGTTCGCAGCTCAATCGCCTTGCCTCCGATTTAATTACAGGCGTTGAACTTGATTTCAACCTGACATCAGAAGACGATTACAGCACTGGAACGGCCCAGACGCGCACCGACCTGAATATCGGCGTCTCCAAAATGCTGCTCAACGACCGGCTGAAAGTCAATATCGGATCTAACTTTGAAGTAGAAGGAAATTCACGACCAGGAGAAACTGCCAATAATATTGCCGGCGATATACAACTGGATTATCAGCTTTCACAAGACGGACGGTACTTTGCCCGCTTCTACCGCAAAAACCAATATCAGGTCACTTTACAGGGGCAATTTGTTGAAACCGGAATCGGCTTTATCATCACGATGGACTACAACCGATTTAAGGAAATCTTTATGCGTTCCAAAAAGCTCAAGGAATATTACAATACCAGCAGCAAGAAATTCAGGAAACGTTTTGACGTAGACCGCATGGAACAAGATTCGGCCTACCGGGACAGTGTGCGCACGGTGATCCGTGATAGCCTGATGCTCCATAGCCCCGAATATAGAAAACAGCTAGAAGATCAGCAAAAAGAACAGCAGCGCCGCCAGCAGCTAGACAGCACCGCAAACAATGGGCAAAAAAATAATATGCCAACAAATTCAGATACCATCAGAACCACAGCGATTAAAAATGAAGACGAGGAAAGGAATTACCATGCAAATTAAATTAAAATCGATTATTGGCCTGCTTGCCTTTAGCGGGCTGATTGCTTCCTGTTCGTCGACTAAAAACCTGCCCGAAGGAGACAGCCTTTATGTGAAGGGAAACGTTAAGATCGCTTCCGATACTATTTCAAAGAAAGACAAGGAAAAGCTGGCTACCTATCTGGCCGAATCGCTTCGGCCCCAGCCCAACAAACGCGTTCTGGGCATGCCCTACAAGCTCTATTTTAACAACATGGCCGGCGATACTTCAAATAGCAATTTTATCAAGCGTTTTCTCAAAAAGATAGGTGAAGAACCCGTTTTGCTGAGCGATGTAAACCGGGAGTACAATGAGAATCTGCTGCGCAACCGGCTTGAGAATATCGGTTTTTTCAATGCGGAAGTTACTTCGGATACAATCGTCGAAAATAAAAAAGCTACGGTAGACTATACCGCCAAGCCCAATCTGATCTACCGGATCAGATCCGTCACTTTTGATGTCGACAGCAGCACGCAGCTGGGACGCGATATCCGCGCAACTTCTGACCGCAGCCTGTTGCAGGTGGGCAAAAATTATAGTCTTGACGTCGTGCTCAATGAACGCGACCGCATCGACAACGTCCTTAAAAATAAGGGCTATTATTATTTTAGCCCAGACTATATCCTGGTGCAGGTAGACAGCACCATCGGAGATCATAAAGTCAACCTCTATGTGACCGTAAAAAAGGAAACGCCCGAACAGGCAAGAACTGCCTCCAAAATCAACAAGATCTATATTTTCCCAAACTATACCGAAACCGGAGCTGGCTACCAGCAGTCACCGCGGCATGCCGAACTATTTGACAGCAGTTATTATTTTATTGACCCAAATCATACCTTCCGCAAACCTGTTATTGCCAATCATATTTTTTTCAAGGAGGGCGATCTGTATAACCGCGACGCCCACAACAGGACCATCAGCCACTTGGTGAATCTCAACAGCTGGAAATTTGTCAAAAATAACTTTGTGGACAGCAAGGAGGTACCCAATGCGCTCGATGTATACTATTACCTCACTCCCCTGCCGAAGAAATCTATCCGTGTAGAACTGCTGGGAAAAATGGCTTCGGTCTACAATGGGACCGAAGTGAATGTCAACTGGACTCTTCGAAATGCCTTTAAGGGTGCCGAGAAGCTCAATATCAACGTATTTGGTGGTTACGAATTGCAGACGGGCGGCAATGCCGATCTGAACTCCAGCTATTTCCGCTACGGTACCGAGGCCACCTTGACGTTCCCGAGGATACTGACACCATTTGGCACCATTAATCCTTCGCGCCAATTTATTCCGAACACCTATATCAAGGCACGCTATGAATTTTTAAACCGGCGCAAAGCCTATACGCTCAATTCGATGGCGCTGAGCTACGGTTATACCTGGCAGGAGAACGAAGAGAAACAGCATGATCTGGCGCTTATGGAAATCACCTATGTACAGCCGAGAGGTATTTCGGAGAGCTACAAGATGCAGATGGATACCATTCCGGCGCTCCGGCATGTAATCGATCCCCAATTCACAATTGGGCCCAATTATAACTTCACCTTTCAGAACACCATGAAAAAGCACCTGCGCAATACGTTTTATTTTAAGGGGAACTTGGATCTATCGGGAAATATCCTGGGGCTTATCAAAGGTGCAGACTTTAATAAGGGCAAGACTTTTAAACTTTTTGATGCGTACTTCTCGCAGTATGTCAAAGCCAGTGTGGATGGCAGGCATTATTTCAAGCTCAGCGAAAATTCACAGATCGCATCACGGGTGAGTATAGGGATGAGCTACTCCTATGGCAATTCGCGTTCCCTGCCCTATCTTAAGCAATATTATGTGGGCGGACCAAATAGTATCCGTGCCTTTGGCGCACGTGCGATCGGACCGGGTACAGTAGCTCCGGAAAGGCTGGGCAATGGACTTTTCTATGCCGATCAGACAGGCGATATCAAGCTGGAGCTGAATACCGAATACCGGGCAAAAATTGCTGGTCCTGTCCATTGGGCGGCCTTTATCGATGCTGGAAATGTATGGCTGCAGCGGGATGATGAGACCAAGCCAGGCGGAAAATTCAGCAAGGATTTCCTGCAGGAACTAGCCGTCGGCGGCGGCTTGGGATTACGGTTTGATTTTACCTTTCTGATCCTGCGTACCGACTTTTCCATCCCATTCCGTATCCCTTATTTACCGAAGGGCGAGCGCTGGGTATTGAAAGATATCGACTTTGGGAGTTCAAGATGGCGAAAAGATAATCTGATGTTTAATCTTGCGATCGGCTATCCATTTTAATCCTGGATTTCTGTCTGTTGATCTTTATCTGATTTGCAGCAAAAGGAAATAAAAAAGGCGGATAACATTGCTGTTATCCGCCTTTAACATGAAAACACTATTCTACAAACCGTTCAACCAACTATTCACCTCATCTTGTGTTTTACCTGTTTTCTTTTGAAGTTTACCGACCAACTCATCTTCTTTGCCCTCTGCATATAGTAAATCATCATCTGTAAGATCAGCATATTGCTGTTTTACCTTACCTTTAATTTCGTTCCAACGACCTTTCCATGTTAATTCGCTCATAATATTCTCCTTTCGTTTTTTTATAAATAGAACAGCCTGCAGCTGGAATCGTTTAAAAAAAAATGTTATCAAATGTTAAAAAACAAGTTAAGGGATTCTATTCTGTTTTATCAATGGTCGTTTCTTCTTCATCGAGCGGCGCCGGCGGGATTTCATCGACATTGCGTTCGATTTCCTGTGTCTCTACATGGACCGCAAATTCAGAAGGTTCGATCGGAATAGCCATTTCTGTCGCGTACTCCCGCGTGAAAATAGCTCCAAAATAAAGAATTGCCGCGGTGTAATACACCCAGAGCAAAATAAGGACAAATGAGCCAGCCGCACCGTAGGTATCCTGTGTAGCCGAACGTTCTAGATATATCCCGATCAGGTAGCGGCCAATCACAAAAAGAATGGCTGTAAATAAAGCTCCTGCGCGAACAGTCTTCCATTGAATATTGACGTCAGGCAAAGTTTTAAAAATGACGCTGAAGAGGATCACAATGACTACAAAGGAAATAACAAAATTGATCAGGTTCAACAGTACAACGGTAATATCCGGAAAGTAGCGCTGCAGCTGCCCTGTAAGTGCCAGAATGATGCCGTTGATAATCAGGGTCACCACCAAGAGAAACCCCAGCCCAATAACAAGCGACGAGGAGAGCAGGCGGTCCTGGATCATCTTGAGCCAGCCTTTTTTGGGTTTGGGGCGCACATGCCATATCTTATTGATTGAATTCTGCATATCGCCAAACACCGTCGTTGCACCGATGATCAGGGTCCCCACACTGATCACCAGCGCCATATTTGATTTGCCCGATAACTGCAGATTCTGGATAACCTCTTCAATCTGTTTGGCGGCACTATTGCCTACCAGGCCGTTAAGCTCGGCAAAAACCTTTCCCTGAATAGCATCGGCACCATAAAATATACCTGCCAGCGCGATCATCAAAACCAATATTGGGCCGATCGAAAAAACGGTATAATACGATAATGAAGCACTATATTTCATGGAGTCTTCATTCATAAAACCCGATACGGTATTTTTCAGTATCGTCCAATACGTTTGCAGCTTGCTTTTATTTTCCTTTTTTACATTCATCGTCGTTATTGTTTTTAGAAAGAAACTCCTTAAAAAGACATAAAGTTTGTTTTTTAAGAAAATTAGGCTTTTACGATGCGCTATAACCATAGGCTCCAAATGCGTCTTTAGTCCAATCAATCAAATCTAAGTATCCTAAAAATCAAGAAGTAAGCCGCAGATAATTACCTAAAAGAAATAAAGACAAACTAATGATTAACCCAAGTTGTTCCTCCTAAAAGAGCATGAGAAAATATGAAAAGTAATCAGAACGACCCTAACATTTTAAATGACCTTATTAAAATCAACAATGACCGTATCGAAGGTTATGAGCTAGCGATTGACCTCGCCAATGAAAAGGGCGAGGGTGCGCGCGAAGCAGTTTTCAGACAGTTAATAGGGCAGTCGGAAAAGTTTATTGCAGAACTCAGTCCGCTGGTTGAGTTTGCCGGTCAATACGCCACTGACCGGACAAAATTAAGCGGCGAGCTTTTTCGACTGTGGATGGTCATCAAATCAAAATTATCGGGCGGTAATATGCAAGATTTATTGGAACATTGTGAGCGGGGCGAGACAGCTTTCCGTGAGGTTTACAACAAGGCGCTGGCAGAGGAAAATAAGCTCTCCATTGGAGCCAAAAACCTGATCCAGATTCAGCTTAGCCAGCAGCGTGAAGCCCATGAAAATATTAAAATCTTGCGCGACATCTAGATTTGCACTTTCTATTGGACTGTATATTCGTTTTACAGGGACACAATTTTCTTTCTAAGAAGCAAAAAGGCTAATTCCTTTGCGAATCAGCCTTTAAAAAAAGCTTTAGATCAACCCTCTGTTGACGCTACGTTTTAATGCATCCTGCAGATCCTGCTCGCGGTAATAGTGTTTGTTGCCAAGGCAAATCGGGGTGAGAATACCCGCTTTAACCCAGCGATTGTAGGTGCGTTCAGAGATTCCCAGGTGCGACACCACAGCCATGCGGGTCATCAGCTCATCTACCTTCCATTCCCTATCTTGATTTCCTTTGGGAAGCAGGTGATGACCTACAGGAAGAAGTTTGTTGTTGATCTCGGTCAACAACGCTACAATTTTGTCTAATTGTTTCATACAAAAATTTCATTGGACGATACCATGAAATGTGGGCAGCCATACCCTTTTTATCTGTTGTTTTGCCGGTACGCTTCAAAGCGATGGTTAAAATTTTCCCGATATGCCCGCGTAATCGAAATAGCCATTCCATTTCGCGGTTTTATGAGATAGAGCTCGTTTGGACGCACCAGGTCGACCTTGGCCAGATTGACCAATGTATTGAGGCGCGGCCGGGCAAAGTTCTGGACAGACAGCTTTGACTCCAGTTCATGCAGCGTCGCATGAAATCGATGGCTCCCCGCTTCCAGAACGATCTGCAGCTCGCCCGCTTCCACACTGGCGTAATAGATCTCCTCGACCTCGATCAGGACCATTTCATTTTGCAGGCTTTTCATCGTGAGGCTCTGTATATCGCGGCTCCGCTGTTCTGCTTTACGGTCGACGATGCCTACAACCTCCTCCATAATGGTCTTTAAAACTTTAAAGCTTGTTATCTTGCTCAGATAAGCACGTATACCCGCCTCGTTCGCCTCAAACACATAGCTGGGATAAGCCGAGCATGCTACCATCACCGGCGGATCGGCAATCATCCCGGCCAGCTTGATCCCATCCACGCCACCTTGACCAAGGTCTATGTCGAGCATCAAGATATCCACTTCGTTCTCCTTCAGATAAGTCAGTGCCTGCGTAGGGCTGCTGACAATGCCGATATCTTCGTGGATAAAGGGCAGGTCACGCAGCTGCATCAGGATGTATAACAGCGAATCCGGTTCGTCGTCGACAATCAATAAGCGGTAATTCAGTTTGTTCATTTGCGGTTGGTAAAATCAAGTTTAATATGTACGGTAAAAATATCGTCCTGCAGCAGTTTTTTTACCGTGGACTTATAATCTACCTGCTTCAATTTAGCATCGAGCAGGGCAAAACCAGTTTCTGAATTGATGTCACCTTTCTTGGGCGACCAATGATTTTGGCAGCGGAGGCTGATGCCCGATTCATCTGCTGTAAGCTCTAGTTCGACCGGGTTCTTTGCATCAATTTTTGCATGTTTGAGGCAATTTTCGAGCGGAAAGAATAGCATACCGGCAGGGATATCCGGATAGTGAAAATCCGCCATCCTTTCCTGATATTGAATAGAATGTTCCTTATAATGGTAGCGCAGCAATCGGATAAAACAATGAAGTTCATCCAGTTCAGCTGCGAAAGGCTGCGCCTTCCCTAAATTTTCAATCCGCAACAGGTAAGCCAAAAACTGCATTATATCACGTTTGGTGTGACGGTCTTGGGGCACCTCGCTGAGCATCATCTTACCAAAGCTTGTCACAAATACCGATTGCAAAAAGTGCGAAGTGTATTTCATATCTTGCGCTCTTGCCCGAAAGGTAGCCAGCTCACTGTTCAGTACAATTTTTTCCTTCTCCGTTCGGTAAGCATGCTGCCGCCAGAAGGTAAACCCTCCCATCAGGTTGGTCACAAAATAACGAACGCCCATATGAAAATTAAACAGGTGCAGCTGCGGCGGCTGGGCACGCCGCGAAAAATGGATACCCATGAGCGGCAGCAGCACATAGATCAATTTGCGCATAAAAAAGAGTACCGTTAACGTGATAAAGAGATAGATGCCTATACTCAGCAGTTTCTTCACAGCAGTACCATACCAATAGAGGAGGATCAGCCTAAAGATCACATAACTGTACAGCGTATACAAACATGCCGCTGTAACGATCTGCGCTGGAGGTATGGGCACGCTGTTCCATAACTGGTTGGCAGACCAGATGATAAGCAACATAAAGCCAAATATAAAAAGATGCTGGCAGGTTAAATCCAATATGCGTCTCATTAGGAATTAATTTATTTTACTTAATATTTAAATATAAAAATATTTTCATTTAAACAAACAACAAAAATATTCCCTATTAAAAACTCCATTTCTGCCCTGCAGTACAATACTGATATTGCTTTCAGATGCAGGGTCCAGTTCGGCCTGCTGAGGTGCTTCTATCTGATAGCAATGGAGTTTATGCAGATAGCCCCAGCATTCCCAGCGCCATGGCTCATCGCGGATCTGGGCAGACAGGAAATCGTACAGCAACTGCATGCTGCGCTGGATATAGATCTCCCGCCTTTCATTGGGCAGCTGCCCAATTGCCGTCCCCGTAAAAAGCTGCAGGTGGCCCGCCACGGTGCGATGCGATATCGGCAGGATGGACGCGCCTAGCAGGGCGCTTAACAAAGCTATTCCCTTACGGACAAAGAGGTCGTTGGCCAGAAAGCTGATCTTTACTTTTTTGTCGATCTGGTCGGAGGTCCCGCTGTTGCCATCCGCAAATATGAGCAGGTGACGGCCTGCCTGTATAGCCGAGCGCGCTTTGAGCAGCACCTGCGGGTCGTCGCTCATCAAAAAACGGTAGCAGACTCCCTGCTCCTGTCGCGCTGTCTGCAGCGCCGCAAAAAGCGTCTGATGCCGGGCAAAAACCTTCCGGTCGAGCAGAAGGTCGAACTGAAGACCTTCGTCAGCCAGCATCTGCGGCAAAAAGGCATGCATGCCAAGGTGAAACAAGACTAAAATCTGGGGTGGACCCGACCGTAAGCTCCCGAGCAAGGAAGTATCCCAGTGCAGTGCAGCATGAACAGGCTGCGGCTGGTGATAATCTCTCCAGCGCTGATAAAGTGCAGTATGCTCGCCCCAGGACAGTGCCGGGAGGTAGCGGTGTATATGTGCAGAGAACAGCGCATAATGCCAGGTTTGTTTATTGTGGGTACACATCATATCAGTTAGGTTTTAAAAGAGGGAGGGCAAAGACCTTTCTAGACCTTCCCTCCCCACAAGGGTATTTGGCTGCAAAAATTAGAAAGCTAAGATGGGGCAGCTGTCTGCATCATCTTCGTCATTTGAGATAAATGGCAGCAGCGCTGTCCATGCGAGCATCGTCTGCTCCGCCAGCACCTGATCCAAGCCATTGAATTCCTGTTCTTTCAAGATTTCCATTTCATTGTATCTATAATTAATAATCGGCCCTCGCGCAGACTGTACCTTCCTGCGTTCGAGCACATGAACACTCCTATTGGTTCCAACGGGAACAAATATGTTTGAACAGCTAAATAATTCCTAAAAAAAATTGCAGATAGCGGCTACGTTGTCGACTGGCTTACGGCCACGGCAATCAGCTGTCGGCCAGTTGACAGAAAATACCGATTTCGACCGAAAGCTGTCGGTTGGCCCCAAAAACAGGTTGGTTAGCATTTTATTTGGCAGTCATCCATTAAACTTCATAAAATCATCTTTTAACTAATTATAAATAAGAGATGATAAAATCCTATACTTTCAGCCTGGGAGACGACTATAAGATAGTTTCTTGCCCCAGACAAGCAATAACTTTCCCCATACGGCATGCCCAGCAGCAACACTGGGAATCCCCCCACAATCAGGTAAGCGAACAGACATTTGACGGCCGTTTTGCCTATCTCTATTCCTATGAATACTGGATTGAGGAAGCGATGGATATACCTATTGAGATCACATTGGAAGACCTGCATCTGATCTATCCCCTGTTCAGCCAGCAGACCATCTTTGCTAAACAGGCCGAAGCGGATTTTGTGGTTGAAATTTTGCCCAATCATGGCAGCTATTTTTACCTACCGCGGGGACAATACAACCTTCATCTGCCCGTGGGGCATCATATCCTGATCGGCTTTGTTATCGATGCAGGCATGTTCAGACCACCAGCGCTACAGCATTTCAGGTTCCTCGCTCCCCTTATCCAGGCCCAAAAGGAGCGTTCGCCTTTTCCGATCAAGAGTGTCGGTTTTCGGGTGGGCAGCACCACGACCGAATACCTGCAGCTTGTCTTTAGCCGACTCAATCCCTATATGCTCGACAATGAGTATATCCTGCTCAAGCATCTTATTTTTCTCGTGAATCTGAGCCGCTTCAAACTGCTGGAGCAGGAATCCAACATTCCCCTTCCTGAGCAGGCAAAGCAGCTGCTCGAGCTGTTCATTTTGCAGGAAGGAGCCCAAGCCCGGCTGAAGGATATTGCCAAAGCACTACGAATAGCGCATGCTACCCTGAGCCGAAAATACCATGCGTACCATGGCGTCAGCATGCTCGCGGACCGCAATAGACTGCTGCTGCTGCATATCGGCCAATTGCTTATCGAAAATGAGAAACAGGCGGCCACAGCCGAAATGGCCGGATTCGCCGGGGTCAGCGAGATGAACCGGTTTATCTGCCGGATGAGCGGCATGACTACCGCCCAGTATAAAAAACACATTGAAGACCAACCCCACAAATAGCTCACCATCCCATCCGATAAAAACAGTATATGAAATTTTACAACAACCCAAAGCTCGACCGCGACTGCCTTTACAATATCCTTCAGGACTGCTACGACATCCTACCCCGGCTTATGAACATCATTACACCCGAGGGCTGGGAAAACGGATATACCCACCAGGAGCTGCTGACCCATCGGCAGGAGCTCTATGGTACCTTTCTCGACGATATTGAACCCGAAGATTATCTTAGTTTTGACGACTATTTCAGCTTTAGCTTTCCGCCGGAGCACAATAGTCAGCTTGAGCTTTTTTACCTCCTAGGCGTTATCCTGACTGAGATCACCTGTGCTTCGACCATCTATCGGCCGGGCGAACCGGAGGCCTATTATTTCGACCGTCAGGATATGCAAGATCTGATGCTTAAGACAGCCTCCCAGCGCCGGCAGCTCAATGGAGACTGTGATCACGACTGCTATAGCCTACTTCCGCCCTGCCCCGAGCCACTGCTCGAGGAAATGGATCTGCATCACTGCATCCAGGCCTTATTTACCGTCCTGAGAAGCTATGGCTTTAAGCTCGACTATTGGGATGTGGAGCTGCTCGAGATTGCCGAACTGCAGGATGCGCACAACGAGGTCTTTTACAGCTGTCTCGATCCCGAAGAAAAAGAGAAAAAACGGACGGCGCTCAAACAGGAGATTATAGAGATAATGGATGGCTATACCACTGCTGTAGAAGATCCGTTTGATCTGCCTGCTATCGTGAAGCTGTTCAATAAACGCAAAGTATGCCCCATTGTGCTGGCCTATCTGCACAGCTATGATGAGTTTCCGAAGGGTTACCCCTATCGATTGGAAGATTACTGTGAGTAGAGGGATGTTTACTCTTATTAGCAGGATATTGCGATAGCAAAACCTGCCTATCGCCAGGTCATCTTTGGCCTAACGCCAGAGCAGTTCGAGATTGTAATTTAGCATTGTAAAACTTGGTAAACAAAAATGAAAAGAACGAACAGCCCGATCAGTCAACAAGATCTTCAGATTGAGAAGATCCCCTCGCCGTCGACACAGGCATTTGCACTATTGTATCGATTGCCGGGGTTGCTTGTTCGCTTTTGTTTAGTTCATTGGAAAGAAATCGCCGTTACCTTTTATGGGTCGTTGATGATGGGAATCTGGCTCTTTGTCGCCTATAACAAAATAATAAATTTTGAGCAACACATGGAAGGTATGCTCCGACAGCCATTTTCAAAGCCAGTTGCAATTTTTCTAGCTTATGCAGTACCAAGCTGTGAACTTATTGCCGCGCTATTGATCGGCTACAAGCCTACTCGACTGCTCGGATTAGGATTTTCAGCACTACTAATGACTGCTTTCACAGCATATGTTGGCCTAGCCATATTACATGTCTGGAGTGATAAGCTACCCTGCAATTGTGGGTTGATCATTCAGATCGGTTGGAAAAAACATTTTGTCTTCAACGTATTTCTCCTGCTAATCAGCAGCTGGGCCTTTGTATTGCAATGGTGGATCTCAAAATCTGTAGTCACGACTGATATAAACAATAAAACATATCGCTATAGCAATATACAATCAGTTCCTATCTGGAGAAACCGGAGTGGCAATAAGCAGCCCGTGTTAAAACGAAATCATGGGCATAAAAAAGAATAGCACCAAAAGCAACGTCAGAACTCTGATGCCAGGCATTGGAGTGAAGGGCGTGTCTGCCAAAAGACATGGATTACCCTGCTTTCCCTGCTGAGCGCAACGAACAGAAAAGTCAGCAAAAAGCAGACAGAAGTACAAATCAATTTACAAAATCTTAAAATTATGGTCATGAACCTAATTAAAATTATCAAAACAAATGTAATGCCTATTCTAGGATTAGCCATTGCAGCAGGATTATCAACTTGGTCGTTGACATCTGCAAACACCACTAAATATGCCGATCCAATGGATTGGTATGAAAGACAACCTGATGGAACTTATCAATTACTTTCGGGTGGTCCGACAGATGAACCATCAAATGGTTGTCAAAAGGAGATTACTGAATTATGTGCCAAAGGTTTTGAACCAGATACAGCGCCTTCGGTGATTAATGACTCCACTCCATCTGATGCACAACGTTATCATGTAGAGCCGTAATACTTTTGGTTAGCAAAGGAAGCCCCGTGAAAGCATTGTCTTTCACGGGGTTTTCCTATTTATTTTGCTGTTACTTCAAGCGGAAATGGCCATGTCCACCGTGGATCATTGGGTGATAACACATATTTCCTACCATCCACGGTACGTTCCAAGGTAATATTGGCCCCCTCGATATTTAACCGTCGCAGATCCGACCAACGGATTCCACGGAAGATCAGTTCTTTTCTCCGCTCCTCTAAAATTAATTTCAAGGCGTCTGCCTGAGACAGATTTTCAACAGGCACATATTTCCCTTTTTCCCAACGTTTCTCCAAAAGATGGTTTAAGTCCAACAGTCCCCCTGCGACTTTGCCGTTTCTTACACGACATTCCGCCCGATTTAAAAAGATCTCATCTACCGCCAATCCCGAGAAATAATTACTCCGGGTCGAAAAGTAATTATATGTTCCCCTAAACCGGTAACCATTCGGTCTCTTCTCAAAGAACAATTTCTTGCGCAGATCACCCTCGGTATAGCTATTATAAAGCTGATCGGGAATTAGGGCACTCAAAAATGTCGTTGGGTAATATTGATACGGATCCGCCAACATACCAGCCCAATAAATCACCTCTGGTTTGATGATGCCCGATTGATTATTGCCTGTCAACGGTTCAGTAAGTGCCATATTGATCAGATTATAATCCAAGAGGAAATCTGTGATAGCCAAACAAGAATCAGCATATTTCTCAGCAGCAGTATAATCCTGCATCATTAAAGATACCCGAGAAAGCAAGGCATAGCCTGCTTGTTTGGACGGTCTTGTCGGAAAATCGTTATTTTCCTTCAGGTATTTGACACTTTCCTTCAGATCGCCTACAATACGGCTGTAAGTCTCCGCTACAGTAGACTTCACCAAAACTTCATTGATATCATCTGTCATCCGCAAGGGAATTGATTTTTCATCATTTGCCCCACCGCTACGATATGGCGGGGCAAACACCTGTGCTAACTGATAAAATAAATGGGCACGATGGAATAAAGCCTGCGCTTTAAGATAATTTAGGTCATCTTTCGAAGCACCTATCTTATCTAAATGACTCAACACCGTGTTTGTTGCCAATATCGCACGGTAAGGATATAGCCAGTCCAATACCTCCACTCCGGCATAAGGTTGTGCATCCCAAGTATAATAGTTTTGCATCTGAGGGCGTAAATTGGCATTGAAGTCAGCATCTAGCAGATAAAAATTGTCTGCGCCTGATTCCCCTAACTGCGGAGTCACCCCTTGGCCATTTGTTCCATTTAAATAAGCATCTCTATCCAAGAGTGCTTGAAAATGAGCCAATGTGGTCGGGATAATCAAAGAATCTTTAGGTTTTTCATTAAGAAACTCTTTTTTGCTGCATCCACTGAACAGTAGGCTTATTATCAACAGTTTTATAATTGATTTCATGTGTTAAAAATTAAAGTGAAAGTTTTAGACCAAACGCGACCTGTCTCGCTTCTCTTGGATTATTGTTATAGTAAGGATCAATGCCGCGGTGATTCGCTTTCCATAGCATTCCCAGATTGCTGAAATATAGAAAGGCTCTTACGTTTTTCAGTTTTCCGAGTTTAGGAATGGAATAGCCAATATTGATGTCATCAAAACGGATGTGATCGCCACGCTGCACGAGTACCTCAGCATATTTATAAAAATTATCCCGATTCACATTAGCCGGATATACAAGGGAAGGAATAGCTGTGTACATTTCATCCCCAGTTTCTTGCCACCTAGCCGCATAGTCTGCATGCCCGTACCAGTCACCGGCAAACATATTGGTATAATTCACCGAATTTGTTCTAAAATAATAACCGAATTTGAAGCTGATACTAAAAGAAAGATCAAATTGTTTATAGGTCAATCTATTCCTTACCGCGCCGAAATGTGTCGGCTGGGCAGTGCCAAAGAAAACAAGATCTTCCAAGGGCGTCTGGTTATACAAAGCATTGTAGTCTTTCGAAAGATTTCCTGCCAATAAACCCTGTGGATCGCCATTGGCCGGATCAAGTCCCTCCCATTTCAAAGCGAACACACTGTATAGCGGTCTGCCCTCCAGCGGATTTGCTAAGGTGATCGGTAGGTATTGCTGGCTTGTGCTCGCTACCGGCAATAAGTACTTTGTTATTTTGGAACTTGTATGACTATACATCCATACGGTTTCCCAGCTCAGTGCGCCTTTAATATTTTGTGTGCTGAGCTGAATATCAATGCCGCGTCCCTTCATATCAGCCACATTCATGTAGACACTTGACACACCGTAGGTAGGATCTACTGGAGTACTGGCAAGTAGATCGACCGCTTTTTTAGTGTACCAATCGATCGTTCCTGAAATACGCTTATTCAAAAACTCAAAATCAATCCCCGCATTCCACTGCTTCACTCTTTCCCAGGAGAGCTTACTATTGGCAATATTATTTAGATAAGCTGTTGGGAAAGGATGCGTAGTACCGCTTGTATTTAATGTAATGGTCGATATCGCATTGGCATTGCGTGCAATATTTCCGCTGACACCATAGGTACCCCTAAGTTTAAAGCGGGAAAACAGTTTGTCCAATCCGATATCTTCCTTTGCCATATCCCAGGCCGCACCTAATGACCATAATGGTGTCCCCTTGTCATTTGTATTGAGGCCGAAGAGATTCGCTTCATCCTTTCGTAAACTGGCGTATACATCATACCGATTTTTGTAGCGATAAGATAAATTGCCAAAGTAAGACAAGAAGTTGTCTACAGCGCCATCCTTATAATCATTAAATGCGATTCGCCTCGTTGCCGTTGTTGTCCGCCGTGAAAAATAAGTCAACAGATCCACTTGATTAGCTATGGCGCCATTTTCGGCATTATAGCCTATATTTTGGTAGTTTTCATTTTGAGTTCGAATTGTACGGATCTCAAATCCGGCCATCGCATCCAGTTGATGTTCTTGCTTCCAATTTTTAGAATAATTGAGCTGCCCTCTCCCTTGATGGCTGTGGGTGCTGCTATAATTTTGCCAGATAATGCCACCCAATGGAAATGGATAGGTGACCAGACCTGTGTTACGATTGATCTGCGCAAGATCATTGATATTGTTTCGCGCATAATACGATTCCTCGGAAAATAGATCCCGACCATTGCCGGACTGATGCTGATATTGGTATTGGAGCGAAGCCTGCAATCCATCGAGAACTTTATAGTCCGCCGAGACAGCGAAAAGTAAATCCTGCTTGTCTGTGGAATGCGTCTCGCGATTTATTTCGTCTAAGGGACGATATGTCCAGTCCAACAAGCGGCCATTACCGACAGTGTCCAAAAATCCTTTTCTATAATTCAGATACACGGGCAACGCATTCCCATTGTCATCAGCCAAGCGTGCATACGGTGATAAGGTATACGTACCAGAGGGTGCTGTTCCCATCCCATCATTATTTCCATTCTTGTTGTTTGTACGGATATAACTGATTGTCGTTTCAAATCCGAGCCGATCCGTTACTTTGAAGCGATTGTTGGAACGCAGTGTAAAACGTTCGTTGGATGTACCGACCAATTGATTACGTCCATTATCCAACCCCGTTGAAATGTAATATTGCATCCTGTCATTTGCACCACTGACATTCACGGCATTCTGACTATTTAGTGTGCCCTGATAAAAATATTTCCGAAGATCTTTTTTCACATCCTGACCAGCCAGTTGTGCTAACTGCGCATCAAGATCAGGAGCGTTCGCGATCATCAGTTCCACCGCATCCGGTACGACAGTAATTCTATTGCCTAAGGTTGTCGGATTTTTATAAGCATCATATCGGCCATTGTCAAAGAGGAACTTTTCCAAAGCGATACGATCTGCCGAAGACATGATTTTGCGGTGATCAAGGTCAGGCTTTCCCTTATAAGACAAGTTACTATTCCAGGAAACGGTAGTTGCACCTATTTTTCCCTTTTTGCTGGTCAGTACAATGACACCGTTACCAGCACGAGCGCCCCAAATTGAGGCAGCAGCTGCATCTTTAAGCACAGATACGGAGGCAATATCATTGGGATTTATATTTTCCAGATCACTTTCATACGGAAAGTTGTCCAGTACGATCAAAGGTTTGGCTTCGGCATTGATGGTACTGCGGCCACGGATCAGAAAGGCATCCTGTGCAGCCGCATCTCCATGATTAACCAATAATCCCGGAGATAGGTTCTCGATACGTTGGATTATGTTTGCACCGACATTCCGATTGATCAGCTCTGTTCCGATCACATCGACACTGCCCACTACCCTTTCTTTTGAAATATGCTGGTATCCCGTGTTGATCAGCACCTCTTGTAACATGTTATCAGCTTTAGCTAATCCAATTTCTATCGTGTTGGATGCACTTAGGCCAAATGCTACTGTTTTAGGTCGATACCCTATCCGCGATAAGGTCAGGCTTCCTTTCGGAGCGTTTATTTTAATTTCAAATTTGCCCTTATTATCGGTAGACGCTTTTATCGATGATCCACCGACAAGTGTAATGGTAACACCTTCTATAGGTGTGTTTGTGGAGGAGTCAAGCACTATTCCGGCCAATAGACCTCGATTATTTTGGCTATAGCCAAAATTGGTCGATAATAAGGATATGATGAGGAGAACAAAGTATACTTTGATCCCACTATGTAATTGTAGTATAGGGTTCATTATTATAGGTTATCTTATGTTAGGCTTAATTTCAGCTATATTGTTATCCGCAAGGATGAGCATGTCTATTTTTCTTTTCTTTTTTGAAGCTGTAAGTCCGTAAGCTCTCAGAGCTTGATTGAGCTTATCAAGATTCATTTGAAGGTCTTTATAGTAAGGCATCGACACTTTACCAGTAAATCCCGACTCATCTATAAAAAGAGGCTGGTCAACCTTCCATCGTACTGAAAAATTGAGCAGCTTAACAAAGTCCTGAAAGCCCTGCGGATGGCCAGAATTGGTGATGCTCTCTTTGGAGTTATTATCCTTTACTTTGCTTATGACAATACACTCTTTCCTAAGCAATTTGCGTTCAATCTTGACATTAAATTGAAGCGATAAATCGTTTAAGACTTGTCTTACCCAGTGTGATCTAGCAGTATCCTTGCTGATCAATTGATAGCAGAACATCGCCTCCAGTCCATGAAGCTTATCTATTTGCAATAGGTTTTTATGGGTGATGATCGTTTTGTTGTTGGGTTGTTGCAACGTATGCAAAAACATAGAAATCGGATCAGCATTGGTATAATTGACAAAGATTTTGTCTTGTAATTTTTTTTGCGAAATAATGCTTCCGAGACCATCCCGTCCACTACTGAATGTAGTAACAGCGAAACGGTTAACATTCGCAGTATCTATAAAATCTGTAAGGTATCGGCTTCGTGAATAATCAAGCCGATCATTTTTAGTTGCAAGCTTAAATGAATCGTCTGTTAATGCGCGTTGAATATTTTCGCCTGTCGCATCAGAACCTTTTGTAATAGCGATGATTTTACCATTCTTGATCCATACTTGATGCGGGATCATTTTATGGGGGAAATACTGTTTCAGATATTCTGTTTTCGTACCCGAGAAAAGTTTTATTCCCTGTTTTTTCAGGAAAGCATTTACACGATCGCGATCTTCATAACTTGTCGCAAATACCGCCAATTCATCTTTAAAAATTGGCTGTAGGCTATCCAGCTTGTGGATAGACCTGATACAGGGACTGCACCATGTTGCCCAAAAATCGATGATGATCAGCTTCTTGTTGCGAAACTGCCTAAGTTTAATTGAATCACTTTTAGATGGAGCATTAACAATATCAATTGGCAAATCCCAAAGGGACTCTGGGATGCTATCCCCCACTATCAGCGGTTTGATCAATTGCCCATTGGCCCCGCTATTCTTGCGGGGCGTCTGAGCTGATAAACTAAACATAGAAACTAGAAGATATAGGATCACTAGTACGGTGATCTTTAGTATTTGAATATATAACAGTGCGCTACTATTGGATTGTAGTTTTAATTTTTTCATCATTTTAGGGGTTGGTTTTGGATGGGGACACTCGTTGGAAGAAATCGGAGATTGCTTTAGAAATATCTATTGCTTCTTTGTTTACCTCTAAAGAAATAGATACCTTACCAAGATCACATTGAGTCATGTGGATCATAAAATAAGCTATTAATGTGCGCAGAAGTGCAACGGAAAATTCAGACAATTGTGAATTACCATTCAAATTTTCCTTATCCCTCGTGTCAGGTTGTAAAGCAACAATATAGTCTTGAATTGCGATTAAGGGATACTTTTCCCAAAAGTTCTGAACATTCTTAACAGGATCATATCCTGGTTGATGCGTCTCGAAGATCACCATATCCAGGAGGACTAGGTGAGCGTAATTAGATTTCATTCTTAAGATTTTAATGGCGTGCTTAGGACATAGCTATTCCAGTCCGACTGAATCAGCTATTTTTTCAGGCTATACGCCACGTGTAATAAAATTGATTAATTGGCGGTGCTAGAATTCTTTTGAATGAGTATCACTAGGTAAATAATTGGGCGTCTCGAATTCCGTAGCTGATGTGGCCAGATCATTGCTGGCGAAATCAGACCGAGCTACTCGGGAGATTTGAAGATGTTTTTTGTGTTCTGTTTTTTTGTCATAATTCTATTGTTTATTTCTATGAGGGGAAACTGGCAGAAACAACAGAATTATAATAGATCACCCTATTGCTTGCTCTGCCGAGAAGGCGTAGGACAGCCACCGTCTTTCGACGGCCGAGCACAGAGCAAGCAGGGTGACCAAGTCTTATGACTACACAAAGATAACATAAGACAAAGGTCTTTCCTACTCCTTGCACTCGAACGTCCTACTTTTCTCCGCAAGATTTTTAAAGCACTTATACTTAAACAGTATTTTATTCAATTATTGCTAAAATTAGCAACCTCACTAAACAATTCAAATATACACATTATATGTATATAAATACAAATAATATGCAAAATTATTGCATCAAGCTACATTTAGATATTGATGTTATATTATGGAAAAGAAGAAAAGAATTTTAAATGCATTCGGGGAATATTTAGAGAAAAGATCTATAAACAAAGCACAGGTATGTAAAAGAACTGGGATACATCCAACTAGAATGACATGGCTATGTTACGCTCCTGTTTTATATATACGTAGCAGTGAGTTACAATTGATTTCATTGGCTATAAACGTAGAGGCTTGTCAGATGCAAAAAGATTTATTTGGTAATTTAAAGCTTAAAGAGGAATTTACTCCTTCAGAACAGCTAATCAACATTATATCAAAGTTACTGAATGAAAATAACCTGATAATTAAAAATAAGATCACAGATAAAGATATTGAGCGAATAGCATTGATTATTCCTTTTTGCGTGGAAGAAAAAGCTGAAAATGAGATACTAGAGTTACTTGGCCTTAAACGTAGAAGTTCCAAATTAACTAACTCTTTAAAAGTATCTATTGACGTAGGACTATTGACTTTATGCAAGAAGAATTTTGAAGGAACTATTGTTTCTGAATATGCCTTAACGGAATTAGGTAAACAGATTATTGAAGGTTTATAAATGTATTTAATAATACATATGCTATTCTTTGATTTTAATCAATAAAAGTGATGGAACATAAAAATGGGGATTTACCTTCAAATTTAAGACAAATCCTTTTAAGTAAACTTAAAGGATATTCTCAACTCATATGTGAATCAATGATCCATATTGATGCCTGCTTAAAAATTGAACATAATAGATTTCCAAAATTAAATACAGAAGAAAATTCTGTATTACATGTAATTCATTATAAACTTGCTATAATTGAAGCTTCTAAGCTACTGAATTATAAAATCTCTGATGGCAAATACAGCAAGAACGAAAATGATAAATATTCAGTTTTTGCAATATTATCGTTTATAGAAGGTCTAAAGCCACAGTATAAGAGTAAATATCTTTCGAATACGCTAGAGAGTTTAAAGATCGAATTGAGTTCTTGGAAAGAATTCCATAGTAATGTCTTGGATCTCAGAAATGAATGGTTTGCGCATTTTGGAACTGAAAAGCGTCGAAATTTTTTAAATTATGTTGATACCGGACATTTAAATAATCTAATTGTGTTACTTAATGAATTTCAGAAAATATTAAACTCTGAATATAATTTGGGCCTCTCAAATTTATTCGATCTTGACCTAGAAATTATTGCTAAAATATATGAGAAGGGTTTTTCTGTGTAGCTATATACTTTATTTTGGCACCTTTAATTCCGAATCTCTGGATAAAGTAAGAGGTAATAGCTCAGCAAGCGACCATTTCGGTTTTCGTCCAAGATGTGCATTCATTTCAGGTGATATATCCTTATACAAATATTCATGTATTCCCTCATTTTTTGCTATTCTATCTAAAGTTGCTCGTTGATTAACAAGTTTTTCCATAAACAAATATGAGCGGGTATTACCATTAGTCAACTTATCTATATCTTTTCCCAAGGAATTCAACTCATAGGCTTCTATTAGCCTTCTCATTAAATTTAAACAATCTTCAGCTTCATGTTTCATTCCTAAAAAGTGTAAGATCTCAAACCGTAATACCAAACAATGAAACTGATTTCTACGATGCTGTAATTTATCATAAGTATCCAAAATTGGATCTAGATCATTTAATAAAAGAAGTAAAAAATCACGATCCTCTATTCTTATATCAATGTTAATTGATAGAGTTTCTTTATTCCAATTACTGAACGAATGAAAATAATATGTTTTCGTAAACTCCCATTCTATTTTCTCACCCAAAAGATTGCATACTGCTAGAAAATTGTAGTTCTCCTTCGCAAACTTCACTAGCTCTTTCAATTGATGGTTATATTGTTCATCCAGCTTCGACCATTCTGCAATGAGTAAGTCACGATAGGCATCGACTTTTCGTCCAATTGTAGTTAAGTAATTTCCAACGAGTTCGTGCAATAATAATTTCGCTTCGGCTTTTAGCACATGAGCATAGGCAACGATTCTCATATCTGCAAACTGCGGATTATTGTCTAGAATTTTCGTGACACCATCATAATACTTCTTTATCTGTTCTGCTCTAAATTCATTTCCCTCAAAACATTTGTTATAGAGATTTTCAAATTGTAAAAATGATCCGGCATTTTCATTCTCAACAATCCTTTCAATCTCTTTACTAAATTGATCTTTCCCTATGATACCGAGTAAATACTTCGCCTGGATTAGGGTATATGTGACCATAGTCTGATCTTCTGGATGCAAACTATTTAACTCGCTATAAGCCAGTTTAAGAAAGTTAATAGCTTTCAATAAATCATGTTGATGATAGTAAGCTATTCCACAGACCATATTGAATGTTGCTGAGGCATTATCTCTCGGATGGGACCGCTCTTCTATCTCAATAATCTGAGAGAATGCATGTTGATTCAACAACTCATAGCCATAATTTTCAATAAATGCTATGTTTTGATCGATACTATATACCTCTTGAATACCATCGATAACAATACCTTTTAATTTTCCTCCTTCATTGCTATTGAATCGAAGATGCATTCCTACATTACGTTGTACGCTACCGAAATCGAAAGCTTCTTTAAAGATCATATTGATCTTTGCATGATCAAGAGCTTGTCTGAATTTGACTTTGTATGTTTTGGGAGTTTTTTTTGAATTATACTTATCAAAAAAACTGCGGTATACCTCTCCTACTGATTCCATATAAAACTGATCTGCGGGATAATCATATAGAATATAATAGGAAGGAATTCCAAAATTTACTAAATAATTCAAATTACTTACTTCAATTGGGTATGTTATAGATCCATCTTTTAACTTTTTACTAGACTCAGTAGATTTCAGCTGTATGGCAAAACGAAAATTGGTATACACACCATTCTGCTTGATTTCACCTATAAAATCAATCCCTTTGTCTCGTTGATTCTCTGAACGAAGTTCAAATAATGAAGGATCAAATTTAAGCGACAAGCGATTTCGAGAAATAGTTTCTAGCTCTTCTTGTCGACTTGATTTAGGTAATGCAATATTATGGCTCATTCTTAAATTTAATGATTATCTATCGAGAAATCAAAAATGCAATTATAGCCTCAGAATTTTATAATACTCTACGGGATACCATAAAAAATGCTTCTCATCTAACTGTATTTTAGATAAAAACATTTTTTATATGGAAACAATTAAAGCAATAAAACCGGGACCAAAGCCGAAGAAACAAGACGGCACTCCCGACAGAAAACAACGGGTTACTCCCGAAACGAAACCCAAACATCCGGATCTGAAACCACATAAGCACAAACCGGGGGATTCGAAGTAAAAGAATAAGGGCTTCAGCTATAAAGTATAGCTGAAGCCCTTATTTGTACGTCGCAATTTTAATAAAGTTCCAAACCGTACAATAGTGCAGATTCCTTTGACTATGGCATTAGAGGTTCTATTCCAAAGTAAAATCTATGATGCCATTATCTAATCATTAAGAATTGTCTCTACTTTAGCACCGATTATTTTTAGCATCCTATCAAATCCCACATCTGTCGGATGAGTACCGTCCACGGTTCCTTCCGAATCATCGCCTATTAAATGATCGGTTGGCAAGTAGTACAAGTCTTTATATCCGGCTTGCAGCAGTTTTTCATATTGTAATCTAAAATTCTTATTCTGCTCAGTCAATCTTGATTTCCACTTCAAATTGTAATTGCTTATCTGCCGTGTAATACTTTCTATTAACAATATAGGTACATCCGGATGAGATTTACGAAGCCGCGCTACGAAATTAAAGGTTCTTTCTTTCACCTCCTCGGGACTACTATTTGGTACACAATCCAAAATGAACAAATCAACAGTCCCGATATCACCGAGCATATCTGCGACAGCCGGCTCCATACGGGCATTTCCGCTCACTCCCATATTAATCACATTAGCATTTAATCTCCGTCCTAATTGAGCCGGATAAGCTAAGCCTGGACGGCTTGCTGAGGCTCCATGGACAATACTAGACCCATAAACCACCACCGTTTTATTAAAAGATTGTCTAGTGGCTAAAAAGGAAGCTTTCTCATCAATAATCACCTCAAAATCTAATAATTCTTTGTACAAAGGAAAATAAAGAAGAAATTCTTTCTCGGTGTTGGCCATATCTTCGACCACTATAGCATTACTTTCTGCTTTCTTGAGATCGGGACGGGCCACCCCGGCAAAGCGCCAGCCGTTAGCTTCTTTCACATATACATCAAATCCCCGTGACATAATTGGGGTCGAATTATTACCCAATTCCGCATCGACTGTTTTCCATCTCAGGGATAGTTTACCGGTATTACTCTTAAAAGTGACATACATTCCAGTACCATGTGTATACAATTTCTTTACGGCAGCAGGAAGATTTTTATACTTTAATGTGTCTACACGATGATATCTACGGGTATTTTCAAAAGACTTTCCTTGAATCTCAAATTTAGATGCAGGAATAACTTGTTGCGCATAGCTAGAAAATGAACTACAAATAAGGATGATAAAGAGAAGCGTACTGATCTTTTTTTTCATTGCACTTTAAATTAATGATAAACAAAAGTCGTAATAAAATTCGCCCCCTATGGGGGCGAATTTTATTATTTACTGAGCTTAAGCTCTATAAATGTTGGGTAATGATCAGAAATATAATGTGTATATTCATTTTTAACAATACCACTTTTGGTAACCCGTGAGGCTGCTACTGAATTGGCCCAAATAAAATCAATACGTTTAGGATGACCGGTATTCTTTTGTTTGATATTGCCATTACCATCCTTAAAAGTCGGAACAGAACTTTCAAACTCCTTATGTAACAAACGATAGGTATCTTTAAATCCTGCTTCATGCAGTTTCCCCAATACAGAATAATCGATCGCTCCATTGTGCAAGTTACGGATGTGATCATGTTTTTGCTCACTTTGCTTCATAGCGTCCAAAACTTCCTTTCCATATTTGTCCTTGTCCGATATATCCAGAGAATTAAAGTCACCCATAATGAGTATAGGTTCGTTACTCGGCATCTCATTGACTTGCGCCAAGATATCCGTCACTTCCTTCAATCGCTTCTCATAACTGAATGGCGAAAAATGAATGACAAAAAAGTGTACACCTTTTATTTTCGCATAGATGTAGCTATGCCACATATTTTCAGTGACCTTCTTAAAATTGACCAAAGGATACTTGGAGGTAATGGCCACAGGAAATCCATCTTCCTTAGATTGTAAAACATAGTCGTGACCGATACGCTGTCCCAATTGTTCCAGCGTCTTTTGGGTATATCCATTCATTTCTTCCAGGGCAATCACATCCGGCTTCCAGTCCTCTGCAAAGTTTACAAACCGATCTATATTGACCGAATCTTTCTTTAATCCATAAAGGACATTATACGAGACAATCTTTAATGTTTCCTGCGCATTTACAATACACACATTCGCAGCCAAAATGATGGAAATAACAAATAAGTTTTTATAATTTTTCATTTTCTTTTTCTTTAAGTACCTGATTTATCCCAACCTTTATTCTGTTCGAGCTTGGTATTTAACTGAAGCTCTTGTGTCGGAATTGGATAGTAGTAATCTTTTTCCTCTGTCCATTTTTTTAGAATGTCCGGCAAATTGACAATACGGCCACCATTTTTTCCATTTTCCAAAACCAGTTCACCCAGTTTCTGATATTGGACACCAGGTTTTTTGGTAGGCGCAGTGCCTTCGTAAATCACCAGGTCCAATTTTCCATCTTGATCCAAATCGTATTCGCCTGCTCCAGGAAAATACATTCCATAAAATGGTTTGGCAACTTTCGCTCCTTCTTTCCAGCGTAACAGGTCATTATAGCGTAACCCTTCTTTTACAAGCTCGATACGGCGCTCTCGGCGAATTTCCAAGATTGCCCCTGTTTGGCCACTCTTACTAACATTGGGATAAGCAGCCAAAAGATAGGGATCAGCTTTGGAATTGGCATCGGCCAACACCAAATTGGGCATATTGACACGATCCCGAAGTAATTTAATGGATCTGTCAATATCATTCTGATTGATTGTACCCAATTCGGCCTTTGCTTCGGCATAGTTAAGTAATACTTCTGCATAACGGATAATGGGCATATCATTGGTGCTTTGCCCAGCATCAAAGCCCGGTGCAAGAATATACTTAATATATTGATAACCTGTTACTGATGTTGCAAAATCAGGAACTGATGTTGTATTCGCACCAATACGCTTGTAACCAGGTGTGCGAACCGTCTGCGATAGCCGCGGATCGCGATTCTGCGTTTCTTCGTAAAACGATAGTTTATCAAAGTTAGGCTTGTCGGTAAATCGGCTTCCATCTTTCATCAAGTAATTATTCACAAGCTCTTTAACCATACCCGGACGGCCGTAAGAAGCGGACAAAATATAGAAATTCGCAGAATGGACAAAAGGAACAGATGCGCTATACTGCCGCGCCAAGATCATTTCTGCAGGATTGGCATCTTCTGCAATGAACAGCTCCTGATAGGCTTTATTTGGGTCACTTTTGTAGATACTGTAGGTATTGGACTTCATTAACTCGTCGGCGGCAGACACACTTTGCTGAAGCATGTCTTCCCAATCGCCCAAGCCATGGTATTTGCGAAATGTCCCCTCAAATAAACACATGCGGGATTTAAAAGCCAAAGCGGTCCATTTGCTGATCAATTGAGCGCTTTTGGCTGTACTGCAATTGGCGATAGCAAAATCAAGATCTTCAAGTAATTTAGCAAAAACAACTTTACGTGAATCTCTAGGTTTGAACATCGCAGGATCATCCAGCTGATTTACTTTGTCATACCATGGTACGTCACCAAAGCGAACGATCTTGTCGTAATAAAAATATGCACGAAAGAACCGAGCTACACCGTCATACTGCAACCTTGCTGCCTCATCTGTACATTTGTGCGAATTTTCAAGGTAAAAATTGATACGACGAAGGGATGTCCATGTCCACCCTCCTCCACTCGCTGGAGTGGTACGAGTACCCTGAAATTCAGAAGCGAGCGTATTACGTGCTTCGTCATCGCCCTGACCCGGTGTATTGTAATGTATGGCGAGCGCATCCGGAAGATCTGCATAAAAAGCATTGGTAAAGGTCTGCAACTCGGAAGCGGTCCGAAAATAATTTTCAGGTGCCAATTCGGCTATGGGGTATCGCTCCAGATAATCGTTGTTGCAAGAACTAACTGCAAGTCCAATAATGAGCGTAAAAATATTGAGGTTTCTTTTCATGATTTTTCATTTTAAAATTTACACGCACAAACTAAAAAGACAATTGAGCGCCAAAAGAATAGACACGGCCTACAGGATAACTCCTGCCGGTATTATCGCTCATTACTTGTTCAGGATCAATATAGTCGGTCTTTAACTTCGTCCAGGTATGTAGGTTTTCCCCACTGAAGAACACACGTAGCTTATTGATCTTTGCCTTCTGGGTAAGTGCCACAGGAAATGTATAACCTACAGTCAGATTACGTAGTTTTAGGTAGGCTATATCTTGCATATACATATCGTTGGCGACAGAAAGTTCAGAGTTTTGTGCTGTATACCCGCGTAAAAAGGGGAAATAAGCATCTGGATTTTCTGGAGACCATATTTTATCCTGAAAATTAGACGGAATAAATGAGTCGCATGGTCTCGCATAGACGGACCAAAACGCCTGTGCCTCGAGATTAGGATACCAATTTTGCTTCCCAATCCCCTGGAAAAAGACAGATAGGTCAATGCCATTCCAATTAGCGCCTAGGTTTAGCCCATAGGAATAACGCGGTTGATCGTTTCCGATAATGGTACGGTCACCAGGATTGGCAAGCGTATTATCGCCAGCATCAATGATACCATCGCCATTGAGATCCAATATTTTGATATCACCTGCTTGAAGCATGCGCAAGTCTGCTGTGGGAGCCTGAACACGACGCCTATTGATCTGATCTTGATTGACGATTTTCGCATACTCCTGTGCTTCTTCGGTTGTCTTAAAAAATCCGTCGTAATGATACCCCCATATTTCGCCCAATTTTTGTCCCGTATAATAATTGCTCAATAGCCCGGCATCATTGGCAAACTTGGTAATTTCGGCTTGATAATCAGACAACATTGCTCTAACTGAATAATTGAAAGGTTTTCCGCCTAAATCAAAATGATCTTTCCATAAAAGAGAAAGTTCAAAACCTTTGGTCTTGAGGTCGGCTGCATTCTCCTTGGGTTCAGATGCACCAAATACAGCCGGCTGGGTTTTGCCTTTACTCAGCATACCCTTTGTCTGCCGGACATAAAAATCAGATTGAAAATCGAGCTTATTATTGAATAAACTAAAGTCCAGACCTAAGTTGCTGGTGGTAATTTTTTCCCAAGTCAATGTGGGCGCTACCGGCGCGGGGCTATTGGCAACATTTAACTTTTGACCATTGACTAAATAGGAGATCTGACCTGTACCCATGGATGAAATATAAGCATAGGTATCCACCTCCTGGTTACCAAGTGAGCCGTACGAATATCTAATCTTCAGGTTATTGATCTTGTTTTTCAGTGGAGCGAAGAACTTCTCCTCGCTGATACGCCAGCCTGTAGAAAAGGATGGAAAGAATCCAAAACGACTGTGCTTTGGAAAACGTGAGGTACCATCGTATCGACCACTTACCTCCAGCAAGTATTTGCCTTTGTAATCGTAATTGGCACGATAGAACCCTCCACGTACTGCCCACTCATCGCCACCTGCCTCAAACTGTTTCTCCCCGATCACCAAATCAAGATCATTTAAATTCTCAGACAATAGATCCTGACCAATTCCTCCAATACGCTTATAAAAACGGTCTTCTTGATTAAAACCGCCCATCACAGTAAGGTGGTGATCGCCAAAATCCTTTTGGTAAGTAGCAAAAACATTGATAAAATGCCAAGCATATTTACCCATATTTTCCCGAAGCTTATCTTGATTCAAAGCTCCGAGTGAAGACAATTCGAGCTGTCCAGGATATTTCGAATAATACTGTTTGGTCTGTCGGTAGGAATAGTCAGAACGATATTCACGATAGGAATAGTTTCCAGTTAGGGATAGACCTTTTCCCAATTTCAAAACCGCTTCTGTCATATTGGTAAATTCTGTGCCCCGCGTATAGCCACGCATTGTGCCGCTTTCGAGCGCATTGTGCAGGCCGTACCCAATAGGATAACTATTAATACCCGAATACCCCGTAAGTGTGCCATCCGGATTTCGCGGCACGTACATCGCATGATAATGGTAGGTCGGACTATTGCTCACGTTGTTGGCAACGGTGCTGAAATTATTTTCCAGTCCGGCCCAATCATAGCTGGATTTGAAAAAATGTGTGCTATTGCTGATGGTCAGCCAGCTTCGGATATCTGACGCGATATTTGCACGTAGATTATAACGTCCAAATTTATCGGGATCAATATTGAATATCCCTTGTTCACTCGCTTTGGAACCAGATATTGCATAACGTGTATTGCCAGAAGATCCAGAAAAAGAAAGATTATGCTCGTTTTTTGGTCTTGTTTTTTTGTACAAATAATTGAACCAATCGAAGTTGGCATAGTAACGATATATGTCATTACCACTAGCATCTTTCTTAACCACAACCCAGGGTCTATCCGGATTTTCAGTCTTATCGTTAACACGTGCAAGTAATTCTTCATAATCCTCATCGGTATAACGCGTGGTCCGATACCCTAATGCGTTGTACATAGCGTCATCGTTGATCTTCGCATTCCAATAACCACTTGTTATGAAATCAGTATTTGTGGCATGGGTAGTGAAACCAATATTATTATTATATTCAATGGAGGTCTTTCCATTTTTACCCCCTTTTTTTGTTGTGACCAAAACAACACCGAAGGCACCACGCGCTCCATAAACAGCCGCTGCGGAAGCATCTTTAAGCACCGTTACGGACTCTACATCATTGGGATTAATTCGATCCAAGGTACCTAGAATACCATCAATCAAAATCAATGGACCACCACCGTTAATGGATGTATTTCCCCTCACATTGACTGAACCACTTGTACCGGGTTTTCCTGATCCAAAGACAATGTTGAGATTGGGAATATTGCCCTGAAGGGCTTGGGTAAGCTGTGTGACAGGACGATCTTCAAACTCCTTACCCGATATTTGGCTCACCGCCCCGGTTAGGTTAACTTTTTTCTGTTCACCATAACCGACTACAACGACCTCATCCATTGCAGTAATAGCGACATCTAGGCTAACTTGAATTTCATTTTGTCCATCTACATTTACCTCCTTGGACTGATAGCCTAACATTGAACATACAAGCTGATCATTATTTGTTTTAAGGCGAATCTCAAACCTACCATTGTCGTCGGTAGTTGTTCTATTATCCGTTCCTTTCTCCGTAATAATAACATTGCTAATTGGATTGCCCTTTGAATCTACCACTTTTCCCCCTACGCGACGCTGTTGAAGGACAAGAGTAGTATTGAGACCTGTAACATATCGATTCCACGGGATTCCTTCTGTTGTAGAAGCTGGCTTGCTTAATACGACATTATTGTCCATAATCTTATAGACGATCTGATAGTTTGCAAGCACATCCTTCAATGCATATTCGAAAGGTACATTTTTGTAATCGACATCGATACGCTTGGCATTGCTTAGCAGAGTAGCTTTATACAGAATATTGTAACCGCTCTGTTCTTCTAAAACCTTTAATATGGTTTCGAGTTTGGCATTTTTCTTTTGGAAATTGACTCCTTGCCCAAATGTAATTGCACTCAACTGGAGGTTAGAGGCCAGCAACAAGGGAATCGCTAATGACATTTTCATAGCAAATTCTTTTTTGGCAGAGATCCTACTTTTAGGCAAAGGATCTCCATACCGTTTTTTTTTGTACTTTTGCATACGGTTGTAATGGTTTTTAAGTCTATTAAATCTTTTTCAGCCTGGTCTTTTCGAAGACAAATTCAGGGGCGGTCGTAACGCTCCTGAACTCTTCTTTATGGGTTATCTTTTCACATAAATTTTCCTCCCTTTCAATTCAAAATGAATATCTCCGACTAGTTCGATCGTACGGAGTAGTTTGTCGATATTATCATATCTTGACACTGTGCCCGAGAAAGCAAAATTTTCGGGATGATAATCAAATTGGACTTCCACGTCATACCATCTACTGATAATTTCCATGACTTCATCAATAGGTGTATTATAAAAAGCAAATTTTCCTTCTTTCCAGGCAATGAAATAGCGTGGGTCTACAGCCGTCTTTAGAAACTTTTTGCTTGTAAATTGAAACACGGCTTGCTCAGCAGGACTTAAGTAGAGGTTGTCCTGAGGGCTATCTTGAACATTTAATTTCACCTTGCCTTCCACCAAAGTTGTCACGATCGATTTACCATAATTTTGAAGGTTAAATGCTGTTCCTAAAACTTCCAATTTCTGATTACCTGCATGAACAATAAAGGGCACCCGTCTTCCTTGATAGACCTGTTTAGCAACCTCAAAATAAGCTTCACCCTGCAATTGTACTTTTCTTTCATCACCGTTAAAACTAATTGGATAACGTAGTGTAGTAGCGGCATTCAGCCAAATCTTTGTACCATCTGCCAATAATAGCTTATATTCCCCACCACGCGGCGTAACGATTGTATTATACGCTGTCTGCTGATTGCTAGTCCCTGAGCTTTTCAGACGATAGGATATAATACCTTTGTCGGATTTGATAATTTCAAACGCACCATTATCTATGATCGTATCCAATTTCAATTTTTCGAGATCTATACGCTCGCCACTTTCTAAAATTATTTCGGCTTTTTGGGATCCGGGAACTACCGCAGGTAGATTGTTGACCATTGCCCGGTCATCCGGTCTATTTTCTTGTATAAAGAAGAAGATCGAAGCAGATATACCAACTAGCAACAATATAGCTGCGATACTGACATACTGTAGAATGTGAATTGATGATCTCTTTGCAATTGGGCTGGAAACAACTTGGTCTTTTATTCTTTCATCTTCAATGATTGTCTTAAAAAGATTATCGTGCGCAATTTGATTGTCTGGAGACTGCTCTATCTCTCCCTCGTCCATAAGCTGTTGCCACGCATTCAAAAAATCCGGATCATTGAGATAATTGGCAAAATTTTGCTTTGCACGCTCGTCTAATGTTTTTGCCAAAAATTGGCTGATAATAATCTTATATGCTTCTACTTTGGACATCCTTATCTGTTGTACGCTATAATATTATTCGTACAACTAGGATCGATGAACTAGTCAAAAGATATTTTTTATTAAAAAAAGGATTAAAAGTAAGCCATCAAGTTTCAAACGTACAAACTGGCATGCTGCTACAAGATGGTTGCGTACGGTATTTTTGGAAATACCAATTTCTTCGGAAATTTCTGCATAACTCATTTCCTCTATTTTGCTCTTATGAAATACAAGTTTTTGCTGTGGCGGTAAGCAGGATACAATCGTCTTGAGTACTTTATCTAAATCTTTATGAGCGATTGTCCGCTCTAATTCATCACTTAATTCATCCCATTCTGCTAATTGTGATACTTGATATTTTTGTCTAGACAGCTCTTTTCGAAACAAAGTGATGGCCGTTCGCTTTGCTACTAAAAATAAAAATGGAAAGATAGCTTCCGCAGACGGGATTGAATTCCGTTTTAGAAAAAGTTGCACAAAAATCTCTTGCATAACCTCCTCCACGTCTAATTCGGAAGAACATACACGACGTACCTTGTAGTACATCAAAGGCCTATAAAAATCAAAAATCTTTTTAAAAACCTTCTCGTCTCCCAATTTAAAGCGATTAAACTCATCAAGACTCAATGGAACTGCATTTAAATCCATGGTTATATTTTCCCTAGGTTACACTTGGTCTAAGCAACAAAACTTATATTAAATCTATATAAATGCAAGGTTATTTCAAAATGAAATATGAGTATCCCAAAATTTCAGTCAGTTTTCAACAGGGCTACTACCCGACAAAGCGATCTACAGGCCATTCTTCCACAAAAGTTTATTCACAACCGACACTATATATCTGGGCAATGTAATACCAAGATTACAAATAGAGATGGAAATCATCGTTAATGAGCTCTATATTTTGCCATGTTAGATTCTTTTCTGTAAATTCAAAAACCAGTAACGTCATATGGATCATTTAGAACCTATACCATTATGGACATTGGTAGCTAACATCAAACAGGAAATTAGCTATGGTCAAGGAAAACTGCAAACCCGTTATGGCACGAAACAGTTTAGCCCGGGCACCAAGGTGTATATTATCGATTGGTATGCTGGGATGTGTCAAGCTATTACCGTAATCGGCTTGTCCAGAGATACAAAAAAATTAATTACCATTGTTATACGGGCCGAATGGATCGAAAACTTCCGCGTCAAGTTATGCTACAACCCTAAAGTATGCTCAAAAATAAAGACCTACTTTGATAAAGAGGAAACTGGAATGCAGCGGTATACAGAAAAATTTGTAAATGATATGTTTATCGGTATACCCCAATGGATTGAACCGCTCAGTTAGTTGACGGCGGATCAGAAATGTAGCGTGCACTCTCTCGACGAAGCGATAACGCTATAAAAAGCTTGAATAATCAGGTTTTATAAATCTCCAGTAACAATACTTAGCTATAGAATTTAATTAGCTTGCTCATGTTCTGAATTAAGTCAGTTTGATGAAGATACGCTGTTCCTTTATCAAAAAGTTCAAAATTAAAATCAGCAGATAATTCTTCTAATCTTTTTTTGCTGGCTTTAACTTCTCCTTCAAAACAGTTGTCCCAGGCCAGTAGGATTATTTCGCCATCTTTACTAAATTGATAAAGATCAAAATCTATTCCTTTATCAAACATCTTTTCATCATATTCAAAATCTAATCTCCACTTATTTTGTTGTAAAAATTTCACAATTGAATAAAATATACTGGTATCAATTCCTGTTGCTATATAATCCATAACTGAAGGGTTGTTGTCTTCTCTATTTGTTAGACGTGTTATCTTATTTTGATATAAATTATAAAATTACATCACACATTTCGACTTTAATCCCCCCTTCTGTTGACGTCATCTCTGACCATAGCCAGTTAAAATACTGAATCACTTGCCGAGCTGGGATCATGGGCCTATCGGCGGTGGTGTGTCCATCAGCAACCACGGTAATAGAATAGTCTCTCGTCAAGGCTGATTTTATAGTCGCATCCACACAGAAATCTGTAGCACATCCGGTCACGATCAGTTCCTTCACTCCCCTACTCCTCAATATCGTCTGAAGATCAGTTTTATAAAATGAATCATTCGCTGTCTTAGAAACAAATATGTCTGCGGCACCTCTGATCAGCTCAGGTAACAAAGACCACTCTTCTGTGCCCGGTATGAAACAGTTTTCCTTTGTCCCATCATGCTGAACAAAAATGACCAGGTCTCCGTTCTTTCTGAATGCATCAGAAAGTCTGTTTATCCGATTAATAACAGCAATTGTATCCAGCCGCAGCTCATAGGGTCTAAAACTCCCCAGTTGCATATCTATAATTAATAAGGCTCTCATTTGTGAACTAAATCTATATTATTGATAAATATACCGAATGTTCATTATTCAACATCATCCGTCTGGTATCGGACAAAAATTTAGATAAAAACATTTTTTATATAGGAACTATTCAAGCAATCAAACCAGGGGATTCGAAGTAAAAGGAAGAAGGGCTCAGTTATATTTTTATAACCGAGCCCTTCTAATCTATGTGAGCTTTCCTTTCATGAAAAATTGAAATCTGTATATTTGGCTTTGAGAGAAATCTCTAAAAAATGGACAATGCCCATTCGTAACTGGGCTATTATCCTAAATCAGTTCTTAACTTTATTTGAAAACAGAGTCCAGTTATAAGGAACATAACTGAACTCCGTAGTTTTATTTACACACTTACTGGGACAGTCCCTTTCTCACTAACCAAAAATCGAATGGGTCTTTTTCTTTCATGAGCGTGTCGTTTGAATAATTGAATATAAATAATCTTATTGAATTATTCCTCTGACACAGATTACATTACAGTCTCGAATTTTTGTAACTTACACATTTTATTAGACAGCTCCTTAGTTTCCGAGGTTCGAAAATTTCATGCTTACGATTTCGTTTCTATTCTTGCCAAAAATCCTGACAGTCGCATCTGATCCTACTTTATAAAATTTAAAATCAGCGTCACTATCCCCAATAGCCATTATTGGCAATAAGTTATCATATTGTACAAATAAAATATCTACATTCGGTCTCACTATATTTAAGCAAACAAAATTTGGATTTTCAACTTTTCTTCTAATAAACTGAAAAAAACCATATCTCCTATATGATAAATCTTTACATAGATAAATTGATAAATCACTTTTTATCTTATCATAGGATATCGTATCAATAATATTGATGCTTGACGGAGAAATTTCTCTAATAAAGCTTCCATTATCTTTTGCAACCTTGATAGGAGTTTGAGTGGGATAATAAGTGTAAATAAATTTACCACCTGGAAGAATCAATATTGATATCAAAACATAAAAAGCAGCTATTGTGGCGGTTACTTTTAGAAATACTATACCACCTCTTTTGAGAGTTAACTTTCTCATTTAGTTTTTTGTTTTGTTTTGATACGTTCCAAGGAAGCTTTATAATCTTTAGGATTCAATATAATCCCAATATTATAACCATTATTATTTCTTCTAATGTCCTCATACGTGCCAAATGGGTTTGTATGGTACCACGGATTAGCGGTTTTAAAATTTCCAGTTTTTAAAGTTGCCTGCACATTACTTATACAATTATTTTGGATTGCACTATAGTCCGTTTTAGTCGTTGCATCTGCAACATCTTTCATTCTCTTGTCTGCTTCCTTGTCTGACCTCATTAGAAATCCATTTTCATATCGTTGTTTGATATTGCCATGTCTATCTCTTTCTGAGGTTGCAAATTTATCTTTAACGCCCTGTCTAACATCATCATAATCCTCTTTAAAAGTATTATATTCACTATTAACAAAGTCCTCGAGACTTTTAAAATTTTCCACAGTAAAAGTGTTATTGTAAGACTTATTCCCTTTTTCGTCTATTATTGTCTCACCTCCATTATCACCGTCTTTTGAATATAAGTCCATCCATCCTTATTATTTCCAATTAGCATCGCCAAATGACCTGTCTTATGTCTAATCTGGAGCGGCCCATATGATAGTATTATAATATCTTTCCCATTCGGATCAATAATATCAACTGGATTATTAAGAACATAATTATATGGAGAATGATTAAAATACTTCTCTGCTAGCGGATCCATCACATTCCATCTTCCTATTTCCGCATCGTAGAACCTTTCTTCGTAATCGTACGGTTTATCATAGTGCCTTTGTGTTTTAAACACATCATTCACAAACTCGATTGTCCAAACTATGAAAATTTCCTAAACTATCAATATAAAATTTTACTGAAGCAGGGGTAGCATCATAAACTGTACTATTAGTAAAAATATAATTCCTATTCGGTTTTAAAGGAAAAATTGATTTTTCAGATTCAGGATACATCCTTACTAAATCATTATGCTATGCTAACTAAACTCCTTTTTCTTATTATTTGGACATATATTGTTCTTTAATATCTATTGAGAAATATAAATAATGTTGTAAATGATCGCCATTAATATAATATCGCTTTTTAAAGTCATCATTTTGATCCGGCTGATAAAAGTCTAAGTTTTTGTATCCTACGAACTTTACAGGTAGATCATATCCTGATAAAACGGCAAAATTTGACTTTGACGATTCTTTGTTAATGACAATCGTTAGATAATTATCTGTTGTAGTTTCTATATATCGAGATGGTTTAAAGATTGAATAATGTTTATCAAATGTGATAATACATTTCCCCCCTAACCTTTTCCAAACTGTTATATAATGGTTATCATCTATTTTATAGATAGTTCTAGATTGATCAAACGCCAATAGTAATATAACGATGATAATAATAACCTTAATAATCGTTTTCATGCTTCTATTTTTTATGCATAAAAGTTTTTTGCCTAAACATATTTATCCAAGATTAATGACCTAGATATTGATAAATCCTGCTGAATAAGTTCCAACATCGCTCGCACTAGCAATCTTCATCTAAAAGTTCTTCTTTTAAACTCGGAAACAATTGAATCAACTCCTTGATAAACAAATCTTGGTCTTTCATCACTCCTTGCGGGAAGTACTATTGTTCAATAATTCTCTTTGAATCTTTCATCGGTTTGGCCTTGTATTATATAGCTATTTCAATCTTAATATCAGTGTATCTATTCTAGGTTTCATTTGCACGGTATTAATAATCCTTAGCTCCAGTGATGTATCAGACAACAAATAAGATACTAGTGAATCGTACCTTTCGTAGTTTTCAAGGATATCCTCTTTGTTGTTTTTAAATTTCCTAACTTGAATATAATCAAGCATTGTAGCATTTGATGGGACGTGATACACCCTCAATTTATAATCCTGTTCAGGAACATCAAACTCTACGAGACATTTTACCTCGCTTTCAAATAGTGAGAATGTTGCCATTTTATAAATGACGAAAGCAGCTGTAACAAGTACAATTGCCCATAAAATAAAACCGAACCTATTTCTTCTTTTCATAATACATGCCCCCTGCTTTAATCCATCTTTGACCTCTTGAATCATTTCTATAAGGAGCAACTAAGGTTTTTTGAACAACTACACCGCCATAAACATCCGTTATTACTCTTCTTGTGGATTTTTGCCAACTGTTGAAATCTCCCTCACTCAATTTCTTTTTAAAAATTATTACTGGATCTATAAATCTAATAGGATTATCATATGCATATCGATATGGTGACCATCTTCTTCCTTCCTCTGCTCTTGGATCCAAAACATTCCATCGTCCTATTTCAGGGTCATAGAACCTAGCCCTGTAATCTTAATCTCAATTTATCTTTTTCAATTTTTCCCATTTCCCAGTATACTCATTCATAAAATAAAGAGTTGCTCTTTTTCCATTCAATAAATAGGAATCAAAACTTTTATAAAAGAATTTATCCTTTTCAATAAACACGGTAAACTCCAAATCCAATGCATCAGTATTCTCAAAGTTAAATATTTCGGATATTATCGGTGTTGAAATGGCCGTAGAAGTAGACAATAGTGGCTCATAATTTATCTTTATAAATAACTGGCTAAATTGTTTGCGAATATCTATTTGATTTAATGAATCACATCTAACATCAGTATACCTCTCATTATCAATATATAAGTAAAAACGATAATTTTTTATATCATTATCACCAACTAAGGTTGGGATAAACTTTAGAGTTTTGCTGTTATTTTTTGCCCTATTGTTTTTTGTTAGGAAAAGCTGGGCAGTAGTATTGGTAATTGTACTGTTTAACAAAACAGAATTATTTTCGACTTTCTGCCAGACGCCGCTCGAAAAATATACCAAATCTAAATGTCCCCCTCGATATTTATACGTTGAATCCGATTTCAACTCAATTCTCCCAAAATTTTCGCTACTGTAGATCCCAAAAATCGATTTTTCGGTCTTACAGCTAAAAAGTAAAATAAAAAAAATGATATAAACTAGTTTAAGTCTATCCTGCGAATAATATGTCCTTTCTTTAATTCCTGATTTTGAAACCAGTTTATTACAGCTCATACTCCTGTTAATATACCCCACTATATTTCGTTTAATTCCGTAAAAAAGAACATAATAGTCTGTATAAAAGCAAGCAACATCTTCATCTATAAAATTCATTAAAATCCGACACTTTAAATATATCAGGGTTATGTGATATCAAGATAAAAAAATGGAAATAAAAATTATAATTAATGAGCTATTTATTATTATTATCATGAATATTACTAAACAGCAGACAAATGTTGTATATAAAACATAGGATAGATTTTGCGAGCCTAGCGATAAGACTATTGACAATAAATCTTTCTTGAGGTTTTATTCTAAATCTTGATATATATCTATTTATGTATTGCTATTTTTTTTAGTATATTTATCTTCATAAAAAGTAAAATAAAATTGTAATAGCCAATATGCCATCTAGTTTTCTCGAGCTGATGGGAAGAACTTATCAAATCTAAAAGCATGACTAAGAATAAAAAAATTAATGTACAAGGAGTAGATATTCTCCTATATCAAGAACATCAAAATGATTACATATCACTTACGGATATTGCAAGACACAAAGATTCGGCACATACTGACGATTTAATTAAAAACTGGATGAGAAATCGCAATACCATTGAACTCTTAGGTTTTTGGGAAAGTATATATAATCCCAATTTTAAACCCGTCGAATTCGACGGGTTTAGAAAACAAGCTGGTCTCAATAGTTTTGTGATGACTCCCAAACGCTGGATAGAAAATACCAATGCAATTGGTATAATTTCTAAAGCTGGGAGATACGGGGGAACTTTTGCTCATAAGGACATAGCACTAGAATTCGCTTCCTGGATTTCAATCGAGTTTAAACTTTATATAATAAAGGAGTTTCAACGTTTAAAAGACGATGAAAACAATCGTTTGAAATTAAATTGGGATTTAAATAGAACGCTAGCTAAGGTGAATTATCAAATCCATACAGATGCTATCAAAGAAAATCTTATTCCGCCAGAAATCACCAAACAACAGTCAAATTCCGTTTATGCCAACGAAGCCGATATACTTAATATCGCACTATTTGGAATAACTGCCAAACAATGGCGAGATACTAATCCTGATAAAAAGGGAAATATCCGAGACTACGCGGTTATAGAACAGTTGGTCGTACTAAGTAACATGGAAAGTATAAACGCGTTATTAATTCAACAAGGAGTACCACAAAATGAACGGCTTATGCAACTGAATAAAGTAGCGGTAACACAAATGAAGTCGCTCGTAGAAAATAAGGCTGTTAGAAAATTAAAATAGAAAGGTATCTTATTTATCCATTCCTCTAACTGGAAATATGATGAGTTTTAAACAAATCTTATCATCAATGCGTTAGATATGCAATTCTATTTCTTATCCTATGCAAAGTCGATCGAAGAACAAATCTGTTAGATTTGTAAGACTACAAATGATCAAAATCCAGATAGAATGTATAAATGTTCCTAATATGAAATCAATATTTGAGAAAAACATAAGAGAAGCGCTCATCGAAAGAATTAACTTATTACACGAGGACAGCGATGCTCTTTGGGGAAAAATGACAGTAACGCAAATGGTCAGGCATTGTATATTATGTGAACAATATTACCAAGGATCCATAAAGGTTAAACGTTCATTTTTAGGGCGAATGTTTGGTCAAAATGCGATAAAGGGGATATTGAAAGATGAAACAACAAGTTTTGGCAAAAACGCACTCACATCCGCTGTATTTATCGTAAATGAAGACATACATGATTTAGAAATGGAGAAACGAAATTGGAAATTATTAATCGAGAAATATGAAACATTTGAAAAAGATACATTTGTACATTGGTTCTTTGGTAGAATGTCCAGAGCCCAATTAGGACAATTCATATACAAACATTGCAACCACCATTTAAAGCAGTTTGGAGCGTAACCCAAAAAGCCACAAAGCCGCTACATGAGTCAGACGTTATAACGGGGTCGTTCTAGGGCAGGTATCTGAAAATGGAATAAAGCTAATTTCACATCAGGTTACCGAACAGTATAAGCTGATGAAGTATTTTATAAATAATCACGAACGAATGCTATCCGAATTGAGGTTTGATTTTTAAATCAAACTAGCGGCACTGGCGGAAGCACATTTAACCAGACGTCCGAAACTCTACTTTTAAAATGTCCTGTTTTGAGGGGGAGGTCACTCGTGTTTACATCTCAAACTATAACATTATATGAAATGGAAAACTTCAACGCCTGTCAATATTTCATCGTTCAACAACGAGAATAGAACTTGGATAAGTATAGAAAGTAGAGATATAACTGAAATTTTACATTTCAAACTATAGCTTAGCGAATATTTTTTTCGTCTCTTTATATGAATTTTATAAACTACACCAGTAATATCAATAATGAGGAGAAAACTAACTATTCTACTTTTTAGCGTCTTGTTTTTAATAGTTGCATCTTGCAGCCGTAATGAACCATTTGATCCAAAACCTCAACCAGAACCGGAACCCCTTATCGAATACGCTTGTCCAAAGGCAGACGATATTTATAAAATCTATCCGGACACTTTATTTGTGAATCCAACAGGCTTATACATCATATACGAGAAAAAGCCAATAAAGTTGACATACACGGATGAATTTAGCACTACATTTGCATTATTTACCTGTGAAGGAAAGTTTGATAACCGCAATAAGACAGTGAATAACCCACTATCGTGGAAGATTAAAACAGATGATAAAGAAAACCGGGATGTAGTTTATGCCAATCAAGGGGTTATCCAAATCAAACAGGTACTCTTACCGAAAGACATCGATCGGATCTTGACGTTTAAGGAAGGGGAAAAAATGGAATATAGTGTTTCTCTATTAAATTTCAAGGAGGATACGATCCAAACAAGTAAAATTACTTTTATATATAAAAAGGATTTATAACTACACCAATTAATGTAGTTTTTATTATTGATGTAAGTGTAACGACGGCAGTCCTACCTATCAAATCTACGGCTTTATTTCTTTGTATATCGGCTGGAATTCGCGATGCCATTTCTCCAATTTATTATTTTTAAACCTAAATAAATAGAATTCATCATCAAAAGGAACATTCCTGTAGGAGATAACTTCGATGGTATCCGTAGCGTTTGCTTCCTTTTGCGCAATTGAATAGGATGATCATAAATCTGAAGTATGTAGAAAAGTTCGATTAAGTCTTAGTAGATTAAATCGACTCTGTTATGACAGTAATAATTTTTTGCAGTGTTCGACATCCAATGGCCACGATTGGACTTCTCTAATTTACATAGCTAATTGATTTATTATTTTGTTACCAAGAACTTTTGTAGTACAACGTCAAACCCTCTGCTCCCATAATTATTTTTCCGTTTATCCGACCAAGTACCCTGTTCGCCCATCACTGTTATAGCTATTGTATAGGTATCTTCTTTCAATTGCGGACTGGCAAATTTAATTGCCACATTAGGTACCAGTGCATACATATCCACAATAGATGTTAGGATATGCTGGCCTTTTTTGTTTTCAATTGTCACTTTTGCATAGCCTCCCGTCGGTCTAGAAAGTCCATACAAAGTTACTGCCCGACCATGAAAGCTCATGGTCAGCTGATCACCGCGTCGGTCTGAGCTGATCGTGTGCAAACTGTCCTGCTTCCAATTAACTTTACGGATAACTTCTTTTGATGTCGTTAAGTCAATAGATACACCCGCTAGTGTCAACACGCGATATTCCCCTGTCTTCAAATCAAGCTGCCAGGCGTCATAAAAATGCGGTAATAACAGCTTATTTCCTTCAAAAGACAGTGGTTGCCATACATAGCTCCCTGCAGAGTTTTGCTTAGGAAAAGACCAACGATCGCCCATATACATCCAAAAAGTCGTTTCTGTACCCTGGATCGGCAAAACAAATGTGCATTGTGAATTCCAGGTCAGAGAGCCTTCCGGAGCGAAAAACCCCTGTTTTTCCCAAGGCCCTGCTAAAGACCGCGAGGTATAATAATAATTGTCATTACGTTCCCAACTTGTCAAGTTAGAACCCAGGAAATAATATAGGCCGTCTTTTTTGAGCATAGTAGGTGATTCAAAACCAGACACCATCGTCTCATTCAGTTTCTTTTCGACGTGTTTATAATCCGCACCCAATCGGTAAATTTCTCCTCCATGGATCAAAATATATCCTCGCCCATCATCATCCTGAAAGCTCCCCATATCCCATCTTCGGATAGGCTGGCCATTATAAAGCAAAGGTCCTTGGAATTGATAAGGCCCCGTAATTTTGCTTGCTGTAGCATATCCGACAAATTGATCTTTGTAGTTAAGCGAATCCACATGCATATACATAATGTATTCTCCAGTTGTGGGTGACTGCATTACCTTTGGTCGCTCGCCAACTCGATTTGGCCCTAACTTTCCGATAGACTGCACCGGAAGTGCCATACTTTCAAATCGCCAATTCACAAGATCTTTGGAAGAATAGCAGGAAAAACCATTGAATACATTGGCTGAGTCTGTTTTATATTCGCCAAATAGAAAATAAGTATCCTTTTCTTTGATGATACAAGCACCACGTGCACTCACCGTTTTTCCTTGCGCATCAATCCATGGTACCCCTGAATAAATGGCATTATATTGCCCCTGAACCTGGCCTTGTACAAAAAAAGGCAACAGCAGCAGCCAACTTAATATTGATTTCATATAGATACAATATCTATAAATCCTCAAAAAAAACTATCATGTCCCATCCTGCCAGAAACACGATTTCATTTATATCTTCAGGAGAAAATGGTATCGGAAAAATCAACATTAATCGAAGCCATAGCCATAAACGCAGGTTTCAATCCTGAAGGTGGAAGCCGCAATTTTAATTTTAGTACCATGGATGGAGATTTCGGATATACCGACCATGTGATTCCGTCGCAAATTGACCATTTAAATTGAAGTTCAAAATAACATAAAATAATATATTTAAAATCTATAGGTACATTATTTTAATGGTCAAAATTATTCGATTTCACCGATCAGTAATTTCCGAAATAATATGATCAAAGCCTCCAAAATCTCCAATCAAAATAATAAATAGATATAAATGAGAATCAACTCAGAAAAATTGTTAATATTGAAATGAGTTAGATTTTAGAGGTAGGTACAAGCAAGTAAAAAAACAGCTTTTGATGGTGCTAAAAATTTCATCTTGTTTACAACGGAATCTATTCATATAAAGAATTTTTGTTTATTATTTGAAATATAAAAAAGGTCCAAATTTATAATGGCATTACGCATAAAGTTAAACCTTTGTGGTTTTAAACTTCTTCTTTTGCTTACCCTCTTTAGCTGTTCTACAAAGAAGAATTATAATGACTGGGTTGATATAGACCAAAATAATTGTAGCAGCTATAGTCAACGAGGTAAAGGTTATACAGATGAGGAGGTATTTCCTTTAATAAAAGGTAAAGTAAGAATGTGCCATAATAATGAAAATGTTCCTTCTGCTAAAGTTTTTTTTCTTAGTTCAGAGAGTGATACAATTGGTACGGCCATCACCGATAAAAATGGAGAATTTTCGCTAACGGTCCCATCCGAGGGATTGCTCCATGGAAAAATTATTGTAGATACATTTGGAACGGGAATGACTATCGAACATGTTTACATTGCACCAAATTTTAAAGCCTACTTCTTAGACATAAAATTACCAAGGCAGCCCATGTATATTAATGAAATAGGTTCAAAAAAGGACCAGAAAAAGTTGAGGAAAGAAGTTGAAAAAGCAAATAGAAAACATAAATAGATATTGTAATTTGATCTGGGCTATTAAAATTTTTGTCTTTTTTTGGATCTTTTGTTTCTCATCCTGCGCTATCATCATACCCAAAACAGAAAACAATAAAGTATTGGGCGGGTACGAAGCTTCAAGCTATTTAGACGAGAACGATTCGCAAGATTCTGTGACGATTTCAGGCATTATTACTGAAGCTAAGACAAAAGGAAAGGTAATCAATGCCGAGATAAGATTTTTAGATTCTAAAGGAAATACACTTAAAAAAATATCGTCTGATAACAACGGGTCTTTTCATACAAAACTGGTAAAACTCTCAAAATTTGGAAGTATCGAAATTGATGGAAATAGTGCTGGTTTTCTCACTATAGCAAATATAGACTTTGGTATTTTTGTCAATAACACCAAGGTAAAAGCAAGACTATTCAAGTACGATTATTCTGCAACGGAGCAAGAATTTTCCAAGAAAGAAGATCGAGATCAGCTAAAGCGGGAGATAAAAGAAATGAAAAAACAAAAGAGGTAATTTCTAGTATTTACCGCCAAGAATATAAATTATAGAAATGTGAAGTTCAAAAGGACTTCACATTTTTTATTTGCTCATGTTTGTTATTGCGATATTCAGCAACAGATACTTCAGCGTATCTAAAATTCGGTAGGCCTTATGATCAGAACCAAATTTCATCCATTGGCTATCTTCCCGCCTAAGCTGAAGGAAACGGTTTTCAAAAACTGAAGCTGTGATCTCGATGCTTAAAAAACCACATATAAGATCTATTTCTGAAAATTGGTATCTTCCGGATTTTTTGAACTCATCGTCATATCGATTAATAAAATTAGACAGTTCTCATAAGAGGTGTTATCCTAAAAATATCGGTTTCATTATACAAAGACCAATAATTTATCAACTCCACAAAATGTATCCTATCCTTTGTTAACATCGCCTTAATGGCATCCCATCTATAATCTATCGCTACGTTGTTCTCATTTAGAAAATCATCATAAGACGCAATAATCAGCGACATTAAAGCCACCCTTTCCTCAAAAGCTAAATCATATTGATGATAAAAATCAATAAATTCATTAATGCGATTGGAGTCTGCCATATCAATATCTCAGTCCTGCTCCGTACCTGTATAAGGCAACGATAACTTCTTACTTAGTGTTGTGACTGTTTCTTTTTTGAGTATCATTTACATCTTTCAAGTGCCAACTTCAAGTATTTACCTGTAGCAAGAACATCAAAATTTATTCAAGAAGTTCTTTACCTTATCACGAGCTGGAGAATTATTATAATCTTCTATATCAGTATAGGCCTTACCTAAAAGCTGCCCTAAGCGTTTTATTAAATCGGGGTTTTCAGCAAAATCTAATTTGCCTAAAAAACTTAGATAAATGGCATTTTGAACTCGCTGATCAACTAAAGGCAAATTTTTCGTTAAAAAATTTACCATAGCATCAAACTTATCTCCATCATTTTTAGCTATCACTTCCTGCATAAATCGCTTGAAACAACCCATTTGAAAGGTAATAGACGCCCTGTAATCTTCATCTGAAAGCTCCTCTTCCAAACTCGGAAACAAATCGATCAATTCCTTAATAAATAAATCTTGGTCTTTCATCATTATTACATTGGAACAACTTCCTTGCTTTCCTCCCACTTTAATCAATAGAACTTGAATACGATGATAAAATTAGCGTTTAATATAATCCCTATATTCTTCCTGAATCATTCCCGTGGAAATATATCTATAAGAAGATGCTTTATAGGTGAATGTGGCGAATTCTAACGCATCAACGATTGAAGGAAAAGTATGAATTACGCCAAAAGGTTCATCAGGATCAATCAATGAAAACGCATAGATATCCATGAAATCTTCATTCCCCTCATCAAAGCATTCAAAATAGGCGACAGAAAAACTTTCATCGTTTTCCTTATCAATACTTAACCATTTAAGAATGGTATAATCATCTTCCTGGACATCATCCAGCCACTGCTCTACAGATTTTCCCAGTCTAAGCCTTGTTCTGATTTGATCGTCTGTTAAATACTGTAGCATAAATAAAAAACCTGATGTATGAATTTAGTAAATTGTACTATGGAAAAGAAATCATTTTGGCATTATCTTTTAAACCATTGGATTGATTTATGAAAGTACGCTTTTTAATACCATTTTTATTTTTCATCATAGCATGCCAAAGCAATGATCAAAAACAGGTACCAGTCAAAATCCAAAAACAAGCATTTGATTATGCAATTGTTGAAGATGATTATGCTGAAATTTTGGATGCTATAATTGCCTATAACTCCATTTCAAATGAAGTAGCTAAAACTAATAAACCAATGGCCTATATTCACCAATGGTTCATCAAGGACTCGCTATATAATGCCTACGACAAAAACTTTATGCCTGACGGTCTGAGGATCCAAAAATTGCTGGGCTTAGTAGGCCATAGCCAGCAAGACTCTATAGGCTATCTCAATCAGGTCAAAGGAAGGGATACTATATTTATTCCATTACAAATCAAAAAGAAATATAACGTTGCATACCATAAAAAAACAGAAACGACGGAGCAATTTCTGTCAAGATATACATTTCACTTGCCCATCTTGTCCCATGATCACAAAAAAGCATTTGTATCATTAGACTACGTATGTGGGGGATTTTGCGGTCAGGGTTATGATTTTGTCCTAGAAAAAATAAATGGGAAATGGAAGGTAATAAAACGCGACTATACCTGGATAGCTTAAGCGATTAAGTAAAAACCTCACACCTAAGTCACTGAATACAAACAAGCAATAAAGAAAGCAAACTATAAGGGTTGTCCTATCATCGATACGCTTCATAGAGGAGTGAAGCTAAATATAAGAAACGCTAATAAAGATTTTATCGGATTATTTTTCGCAGAAGAATACAATAATTTAAAGGGTAGCTATATTCTAAAAAAGTATTGTAGATTTTCTCTGATACTGAACTCCAAATTTATTTGGTGAATGAATTTCAACTTCTAGAAGATTACCTATACTTACTTTTGAAGTTCAATTGGAACTTACAGAGTACACTAAGCTACGATCTACAAATTTTATTCTTCACTGCAATCCAAGTAATCAATTTCATCGTAAATGATCATATAAAGCTTTTAAATAACAGATAAAAAATAAAGATCATGAAAATTAAATCAATCTTATGGGCGGCTGCCTCTGCAGCATTATTATTGGGAAGCACTTACATGGGCCAGGCTCAAACAAAGGAAAAAACTGTTATGGTAGGTGGTGCACCGATGTATCCTTCCAAAAACATTATTGAGAATGCAGTCAATTCTAAAGATCACACGACTCTGGTCGCTGCAGTAAAAGCTGCTGGCCTTGTAGAAATCTTACAGGGACCTGGTCCTTTTACTGTTTTGGCTCCTACCAATAACGCTTTTGCTAAAGTCCCCAAAGAGGCCCTAAATAACTTAATGCTTCCAGAAAACAAGGCTCAATTAACATCAATATTGACCTACCACGTGATTCCTGGAAAATGGAGTGCCGCGCAGATCATCAAAGCGATTAAGGATGGTAAAGGAACCTATATAACCAAATCAGTCCAAGGTGGCAACCTTACTTTTTGGATGAAAGGGAACGATGTATATGTAAAAGACGCAAAAGGTAACAGCGCAAAAGTAACAGTTGCGGACGTTAATCAATCAAATGGGGTAATCCATGTAATAGACGCTGTATTAATGCCCTAAATATTGTTGCCATAGAATCACCTATTTATTTTAGGACAAATTCAATGATTTTATTCACAGCAAAGAAGTGTCAATCATGATAGAACGAGTAATGTTAACATTGCTCGTTTTATTCTTTGCATCCCGGGCAAAAAATCCGCTTTCAAAATATCTTATTCGAAAAATTATCCTGTCTATCAGACTATCAACGAGATGCAATGCGTTATATATGCAGTTCTATTTCTTATCCTATGCAAAGTCGATCGAAGAACAAATCTCCTAGATTTGTAAGACAGCCAATGATCAAAATCCAGATAGAATAGATAAATGTTCTTAATATGAAATCAATATTTGAGAAAAACATAAGAGAAGCGGTCATCGAAAGAATTAACTTATTACACGAGGACAGCGATGCTCTTTTGGGAAAAATGACAGTAACGCAAATGGTCAGGCATTGTATTGTATTTATCGTAAATGAAGACATACATGATTTAGAAATGGAGAAACGAAAGCTATACTATAACTCAACTTCTAATGCCATTGCAAATACTTTTAATTCTAACCCGCTATAAAAACTTATATAGTACAACGATCTCCCTGAACCATCAAACTCAGCCAGCTTATCACCATTTTCAAACCGACCTCGATACAACTGGTCTATAGTCCTAAATTCATCGAAAACATCTTCGTCAAAAACAAATAGGCAAGTATCCATAACGGCGTCAATAAACACTACATCAACTTGATTATAGTTAACATCAGTTTCTAGAGTGACACGTTTAAAAGTAAGGCGAAATTCGTTATATGTTCGGTTGTATACCAATCTAATGCAGTCATAGTCGTTATGTAGATCAAGATGAGCATCATCCAAATCTATCATTATATTATCTTTAAATAATTCAGATTGTGTTAAAATAATCTTCCTCTTTATTATTTTGCTAGCCATTTACTTAATTACAAAGGATAATGAAATCTATCTCAACTTTAATCCCAAAAGATACATATTGGGTTTTCCATCATAGTGATCCCTGATACGTTGCTCTACATGGATCGCATTCCAAGTCGCCAATCTTTCAAGCCCAAAACAGTCAGCCTTAGTCACCTGATTTCTTTTACCATTATAGTCGATCCAACATAAATCATCATTGCCTGTTTCCTGCACGAAAAAAGGAGTTGTAATTTTGATCTAAAATCAAAGAAAACAAAAATATAATCTTCGACGATTCGTCCAAATACATAATAATCGCCTAAATTAATTACAAAATATGTTCCTAACCTAATTGGTATCTTCATTATCTATTTCTGGTAAATGAGCGTTGCGATTACTTTTTTGCTGACATCTCATTCTCGATTCTTTTTTTAAATTGTTCGAGTTCATTTTCAGAATAGTATCCGCCACAACTGACTGCCGATACACCATTGGGTATCCGCACATTTACAACTGGTGCATCTAAAAGCACATTATTCACAATAAAAGCTATACGGTCCCTGTTCCGACTCGCTTTTTCAGTTGCCGCCGCCCATTTCAGAGTTCCAATTTCATCAAATTGCATAGCAATGGTTTTATCTTTTGTAGCATTTTCACTTATCGTGACTGATTCAAAATTTGAAACTGTCAGAATAGGAACGGGGTGTAGAAATAAGATTGCGGTGGATTTATCCAGCTGCTTTGCGATAGCATTCGGGTCACCTTCTTCTAGAACAAAGTACCAACCAGTGGGAAGAATTGTATCCTGATCACCGCTGGAAACCTCATTCTTTTCTTGATTTTGGAAATTAACATCCAATGACCGATTATTATTACCTGAGGCTGTTAATAGTATCATCAGGTTTATCAAAAATACAAGGATATATTTCATAATAGGCTTAACGATAATTTAAAAATAATAAATATTTTGTGAATGGTGAAAAGTATAATTGGCGATGATCCCAAGTGGTGTTTTTGACCTTAATCCTACTTCCTCTTGGTGTCAAATTTGAGTACAGCGGATTAAAATACTGAACCATTGGCCGAGCGGTTTTATTTCTAGCTATTTACAATAGTATTTGTTCAAGTAGGATAAGAAAGCGACCAGCCGTTTTCTAAGTTCTGATTCGTTAATATTAAATTGATCACTTAAGTCCTATAACGAGTTGAGAGCATATTACATTTTTTGTCTAACGTTACCTAAGTTGACAGCTGTTAGAAAAGAATAAATTCTTAAATTAGTTCAAGAATTGTTTAGATCTAATTAGTTGAATTTAAAACTGTTTTACACCAATAATATGGCCACCCTAAGATTTATATTGCTTGCACTTATATCAGTTGTTTGGTCACTGCCCTCTGCTTCTGCTCAAAACTCCCTTCCTAGAAATCTGAAAGAAACAGCCTCATTCTTAAATCTTAACGTTTCGGATAGCCTAAAAAACGTAATCAAGTATAGTGATGAAGTAGAGTTAAGTGAATTAACCGAAAATGAACTTGAAAGTGAATTTGAATTGATTGACTCGCTCCTTTCGACTGGAAAATCTCCATTATTTACATATTTAAATAATAAAGGAATCCACAACTTTAAAAAAGATGTGATTTTGGAATACTATAAACAGCTACTCTCAGCGGGTTATGTAAAAGAAGATTCTCTCCTGAAGGTATTCAAACTGAAGGAAAACAAATTGAAAAAGGAAATCAGACAGCGGATGAATGCGGACACAATTGCCGGTATTTATATCCCGAAAAACCTTGACGATTGTTTTGTCCAAATAGACTCGTTCTGGGATGATAGCACCAAAAATAAAGTAAGAGAAATGACAGAGTCAGAGTTTATGGCCGGCTCACATTTCGGATTTGGAATGTGGATGAGAAATAATTGGGGCCTCTGGGGAGGTTCAAGGCTCTCCGCATATTTCAATAAAAGGGGAATAAGGCATCCTGACGACATGTCTGGCATCATATTAACAAGTTATTATAGGAAATTAAAGGGGAAAGATCTCGATGTAAAATCGCAGCTAGAGTATTATAAAAAGTACTGGACTCCATAAATCTTTTCAATAATACTAATCGTATTACCAATTTTATTTTTAACAGTTTTTGGGCTTTGTGTGAATTTTGATGGCCTAGTACCGTTTGTTTTTCCGGTTATTAAAATTCTTTTATTTCTCGCATTCGCTATCCTTATAATACTTCCCAAAAAAAGGATGATCATGTGGTCAGCTCCTTTATCATTTTATTCTATTCTTTTGGAATTTACCCAAAATTGATCGTCCGAAAAGAAATTTTTGAAACTTCATTAAGCTTGAATAGTATTACGTTATACCCCTTTGTTTCCGTCCAAAAATATTCTGTAAATATTCATCTGGAGCACCCTGTGCTATCGGACTTTATGTTTACTTCCTGTGGGCCATGCCTTAAAAATTAACATATTTACAGGCAATCATGATCCGCTTATCAGTAATAAAATACAAGACCATCTCTTTTCGCAGTGATTTCCTTTAATTGATCATAGTCCATATTCAAACATTGATATAGCGTAAAAATCACACCTGAGCGCATGGAATAAATTTCATCGGGAAGTCGACCCAAATTTGTACCGTTCAAAATAACGTTATTCACGGCCTTCAAAGCACAAATCTCTACAGGAAATTTCTTGAGCTTACTATAATTGAAATCCAGTTTTAGCAGACCGTCCAATTGTCCAAAACTGCTTGGAAAATCAGTAATCGAAGATGCCCTTGCATTGATTTCCTTCAGGCTCTTGAGTTTTCCGAATGTTTCCGGTAGAGTTGTCAGTCTACTATTCTCCATATTCAGATAGGATAAACTACTTAATCCGCCGAACTCATCTGGAAGCTTCTCTACAGAAGGGGATAGCCAAAGATCTTCTAATTTTTTAAGGTTACCTATCGAAGCCGGTAAAGTTTTAAAATTACCGCCCACTAACCAGAATCTAAGATTAGACAAGTTCCCAATATTATCAGGAATAGATTGCAAGCTTTCTCCTTGAATCCAAAGTTGTTTTAAGCTCTTGAGGTTACCAAAAGATTGTGGCAGCTGCTGAAGCCTACTTTCTCCGTAAATTTCAAGCGTGTCCAACTTAGTCAAATTATCGATATCCGAAGGCAAGGTAACTGGTGATGATCCCGGATAAACAAAACTAAAACGTGCAAACCTCAAATTACGGCATTGACTCAAACTTGATGGGATATAAGCCTGTTGCGCGAGAATTTCCGTAGACACCAATTTGGTCAAGTTTCCAAAATCTGAAGGAAGCTGGGTAACAAAACAATCGAGGTGTTTTAAATTGACCAGTTTACTCAACGTGCCGTTGAAGTCTACATCGCCGACATACCGCATAATAAGGGTTTCGAGCGACTTTAAATTTCCAAAAGTTTTTGGCAAAACCACGGTATATCCCAACTCAGGGCTTCGCATCGGTGTCAGGTGAAATGATTTCAGTTTGGTCAGATTGCCAAAATTATCAGGAATAGTAAGATAATAGCCAACTCTGTCTAGACTAAGTTCTTCAAGGGCAAGATAATGATCGCCAAAAATAGTAGGGACATCTTTCAATGAAGATCCACCTAAAATAAGCTTCCTTAGATATTTAAAGGCTTTAAGCGCTGGAAAGAAATCTGGTTCATTAAAACGATGTGCGATAGCTGAAGCCTGCATATTCATTTCAATAATATGTCCATCCTTATCTTCAACAACACGCCCACCGCGCCCCATTTGCAATTCATTTAATGCCTCGTCTTCTTGATATTCGCCAGTCTGTACCTTTTTGGTAAACTGATAATTTTTCCCAGCATAAGTCATCGTATAGGTAACTTGATAGCTGGTATTGGAATAACCATGCAATTCAATGGTTGGATTTTCTTCTACCGGTCTGGCCCAACCATCGTGGTATGTGCTATGTAGATGACCATAAGCTTTATCGATAGACCATCTACCTTTATATTTCGGATCCACGGCGAAATGAAGTATAGTCTTAAAAGATGAAGGTGTATTTTCCTTAATATCGATATGTAACTCGGGTATTTTAACATCGACTGTGGCCGTATTACTATTACCACTACCTTTTACCGTCCAGGTAAGGATATATTCCTCTCCAGGCACTCCCCTAAAAAACGAATTAGGGTTATTAGGATCGTCGATTTTCACATAATCTTCCACTACAGTTCCTTTTGTTATACTCCATGTACCTGTTTCCCCTTTTTGTAAGGCGCTACCCTTTAGCTGGACGGTGAATTCGTCATATAGTTCAGTGGGCTCGGCCTTAGGTTCATATACTGTTTTCAGGACATCCTGGTATTCCTTCTTTGAACAGGCTACAAATAAAAAGCTTTCAAAAAAAACACAAAGAAATGAACACCAAAATAATGTAGACTTATTATACATGGATATTAAGGTTGAGTTGTAAAATTAAATATTGCTGAACGCACTGAATTCCCGTTGCTGTCGTTAACAATCAGTTGATAATAGTATTTTTTCGATTTTTCTAAAGGGGAAAAGAACACACTATACTTATTGTTATTTTGACTCACGGCATTGTAGATTTTTCCTCCGGTCTGTTTGTACATAACAGCAAGATCATCGTGTACATATACTTCAACTTTACTATATGGATACGAAGCAAGTGTAAAAGACAGTATGTACTGGCCTTTATCTAAAGTAACTTTATTTTGAATATCTGCAAAAGCATCTATTTCGTTATATACGGTTTCCTTTTTGCAGGAGCTCATAAAGACTAATAAAACTCCTATAAACCAGCATATACAGTTGTTATTGGATAGACATTTCATAAATTGAGCCTTCTAAAAAGTTAATATCAGCATTGAGGTAATACTTGTCTTTATAAGTGAACATTCCGCCAAAATACATATGATTTCCATTAATACTTAAATAGATAGGACTTAGCGTGTTTTTTACTATGTTGTACATCATAAAATTATTGACGTCCAATGCCAGTAATATATCACCATTAAAATTTATGGCACCGACAGGCGCATAAGGATAGGTTTGATTTGTTGTTCCGACACGATATAATTCTGTAAGTTTAAATGTGTTCGCGTCAACAGCATATATCGTTAAGGTATACCCGATATTGAAACCTTGGTCAAATACATTTGAAACTCCAAGTGCATATAATCTGCCTTTAACTGAGACAAAGCATTCACTGGAAAAATTAGTATCGAAAGTGGCGATCTCCTCAAATTTATCTTTTGTCGGGTTATATTTGGCGACAATATTCTTTATTCCACGAGAATTCACTGTAAGTGTATACGTTTGGTAGACCGCATTATTGTGCACAAAGATACTATGATTACTATAACCGTGCGATTCTTTAAGTTGGGGCCGGCTAAAATAGTACTTTGAAAATTCGCGTTTTTCAATGTCAAAAGCTTGACAAAACAACTCATAACCATTGAAAAGGTCCGGCTCTAGCGAAGGCAAAATATGGCTAACTGGCAGTGCAAGAAAAAATATTCGATTTCCAATGGATACGGACTTTGGCGGAATAACCCCCATCGTATCGGGAATATGAGCAATATTCTGCAACCGGCTCGTTTCAGGATCAAAATGTGAAACAGAATTGTTCCAAAAATAATAGATTTGATCATTGCAGATAGAAGGATAATTAGTTCTCCAGTTCGTCTTTTTCAGTCCTATGGCCAATGTATTTCCCTTATAAATAAAATCAATAGCCTGACCAATGATCTCTTTCTCTTTATAAATCACGCGCAACATATAATTGCCGTCTCTATACGGATAATAACCCGTTAGACTGATCTGATAGGTTCCATTTTTCGTTGCAATGGGATAGTTCATGTGAAGCGTGTCCATTCCAAATAGAAATTTAATATCCCTCAGATTAATATTATTAAGATTCTTCCCTTCAACCACAGTCCTAAACTGGCCCCTTTCATCATACTCTGCCTCTGTATTTGGCCAAAAGAGCGTAAAATCTTCTGGGAATGGAGCAGTTGTGGTTATTTCAGTTTTACGCTCAGATTCTATTGTGTTGCCATTATACTCGATGTAAGGCACCAAAATATAAGTAGATTCGGAATCCAGTTCATTCAATGTGAGTCGAAACATATCGCCTTCACGAACAGCTTCAACACTTTTTCCTTGACTGGGATTATCTTTTTTATAGTACCTGACGCCAGATTTTGTATATCCTAGACTGGAAATCTGATAGGTCATTGAAATTTCTTTATCCCGGACACTAGTGATGGCCTCATTTATAATCCTTGGAAAAACCTCATTTTTTTCAGTTTTACAGGCCGACATAAGAAAAACAAGCCCCAGTAGACAAAGGTATTTGTTAAAGTTGCCCATTTGATTTTGTTTTAATATAAATGAAATTCAAATTTTCATAGGACCAGGTTTGTATATAATAGAAAAACAGGTTGTATGAATTATCAACATTCTGGGTCATATTTTTAAACATATGCATCTCCAAATTAGGATATTGTAAAGTCGATAAGAGCTTCAGATCACTGTCATACTTATTTATAGTACCATAAGTGGATATTCCACCACCTTCTTGCTGTCCATAGACCACAATATTGTTATCATTATCAAAAAAAGCTCCTGCTGGCTTTAAATTGACGTACTCACCCAATTTTGCCTTGACATTGCCATTCTTATCAAATTTGACATACCTTAACGAATAGGAATAGAAGTCAAAACCCCAGAGATAAAAAATATCATTTTTATCTTTCAGTAAAATAGGCATATGGTATTGACGTTCGTAATCGCCAGGAAGCTTTCCATCAAACTCAAAAGTAGCCAGCACATTACCGTCCCGATCTGTTTTTTGCACCTTAATTTTTGTTGCTTCAGAATCAAGCAAACTATAATAGATCTGTTGCGCATTGTCTAACTGAATTGAAGAAATGCCAACGGAGCTATTTTTACGTTTCCAAACAACTTTAAAGTCGCTGGTAGTAACCTTTAACAGCTCTCCCCCACCTGTACCCATGATCATGTTATGTGACGCGTCAAACTGAACTGATGAAACGTAATCATTCGGAGACAAATCTATCGAAACGGGCTTCTCCAGTTTCAGTTTACCATTTGTCTGATCAATGACATAAATATCGTGTTTAACAATAATGAAAGCTTCATCTTGCTTAGAAGGCAACACTACATGTGGTGGTAAATCATAATAATTTAGATCCTGGATCAAGCGATACCATATAATCTGGCCTTTATTATTTGTACGATATACAATCAGTTTAAAATTTGTTTCTCCACCCTCATGCTGCAAAAATGTACAGATTAAATGTCCACCATCTTCCAGAAGACGGATGCTATTATTGCCCGTTATACGTGATTGCGTATGAATTTTGTATTCTACATAGGTACTTCCGTTAGTTGTGCTGCCTCCAACAGTTCTTGCATCTATGCTTTGTTCTTGTGTTCTTCCCGTTTGGGAACTCGCAATTACACGGATCTTATAATTTGTATCGCCAAGCAAATTAATTAAGCTGTATTTTGTTATACTAAGATCCTTCGCTACAAGTTTATTATCGACATATATAGCATAGGATACTGGCTTAAAATGCGAACTGTTCACCTTATCCCAAGATAACTCTATTAAATCTTTGTTTGCAGCACTTACAACAAGATTCAAAGGATTTAATATTTCTGCCTGATCAATATATTCATCGGTTTTGCTCGCAATATTCTCCTTCTTGGAACATCCTCCAATTAATAAAATTAGAATTAAGAAAAATAGCTGAGCACAATGGTAAAAAATAGCTCTTTTCATAAAATGAAGTTACTCACCAAAGATATTAAAAAGGTTGTATCAAAAGCATTTTTTTAAACATAATTAATTGATGCATTAATTAGGTCAAATAATTCTCTACAATATTTAATAGACCTTTATGAGATTATCGTGTCCCACAAGCAAATTCCATCTATACACACACCTATATTATCTGATTGTACAGCATTATAGGATGAAACATATCATTTACTTCACCGTTAATTTGACGCTTGATTTCTTCAATCCTTTTCCTTCTACTTCTGCAATAATTTCCCCAACAGAGTATCTGCTTTCAACAAGAAAAACCAATTGACCATTAAAGCACTTCATGAAAGGCTTCTGAAATGATTCCAAACTTGTTGGATCTCCATTCGCCACAGCCTTAAATGCCCCCTGCCCTTTTACCTTGAATTTTAATTCTCGGTCTTCGCCTGTCACTATATTCCCCTGTTTATCAACCAGCGTAGCTGTGATAAAAGCAATATCTTTTCCATTTGCTTTCAATTGTTTCCGATCAACGTCTAAACGTACAGTATATAACTTACCTGCCGTCTTTACACTATCTCTTGCAGCTATATTTCCTAAAGAATCATAGGCAACTACCGTAACCGTACCCGGTTCGTATTTAGTATCCATCCACATCAAACGATAGCGCTTTTGACGAATAAAATCATTTTGTGCCTTTTTATCGTTAGAATTTTCCAAGGTAACATCAAAATCTTTCTTTTTTACTCCTTGACTTTTTCCATTGATAAAAATTTCGGCTGCAGGATAATCTGTATAAACAAAAATTGGCGTTTTCTGTCCTTCGCGTCCCTTCCAGTTCCAATGAGGAAGAATATGAAGTGTATGCAATTCCTGGTTCCAATGGCTACGATAAAGATAATATCGATCTTTAGGGATACCGGCAAGATCTACAATACCGAACAAAGAACTATGACTTGGCCAATCTGTATAGTAGGGTGTCGGTTCGCCCAAATAATCGAACCCTGTCCAGACAAATTCACCTATTGCGTAAGGAAGATCGTCATGCTGGATAAAGTTATCTTCAGGCAAATCCGACCAGGAACAATGCTCTACATCATAACTCGAAGCCTGATGGTCGTCATATTTTGCCATCGATTTTCGTTCAACGGGAAATTTATAAACACCTCTAGAACTCAAAGTAGACGCAGTTTCAGTACCAAGAATTAACTGCTGTTGTAACTTTTTATAGGCTTCGGGGTATTTAAATGGACGATAATTAAAGCCTGCAACATCCATCGTTGAGGCAAAGCTACTATTTATAACCGCATCAGGGTTGTCCATCCCCTGGGTAACTGGGCGAGATGGATCCTCACGATGGCAAATATCTTGCAGATACCGCGCGACCTTAGATCCATCAGGACTTCCTTGTTCGGGTACTTCATTTCCAATACACCACATCACAACGCTTGGATTATTGCGGTAATGCCGTATCAGATTGACAAGATCTTTTTCGGCCCAATCGTTAAAATATTGATTGTACCCATTCTTCATTTTGGGAATTTTCCATTCATCAAAACTTTCCGCCATTAGCATAATACCCATTTCGTCACAGGCTTGCACCAACTCCGGAGCCGGCATATTGTGGGAAGTGCGAATGGCATTAACGCCCATATCTTTCATTATTCGTAACTGCCGCCTAATAGCGGCATCATTTACAGCTGCTCCCAAAGGCCCCAAATCATGATGCAAACACACTCCTTTAAATACGGTCAGCTTTCCATTCAAATAAAACCCTTTATTGGGTACCATAGCAATGCTTCTGATTCCAAATACGGTTTGATATTTATCGATTAATTTGCCGTTCTGATAGAGCTTGCTGACAGCCTTATATAAATTGGGGGATTGCAATTCCCACAATTGTGGTTTCTCAACGAACAATTCCTGTTGCATCTGCTGGATCTGGTAGTTGCCTATCTGATCATTCTTCTTCGCCACGATGCGTCCATGGCTATCGATAAGAATAGTTTCTAAGGATAGAGAATCTTTCGACAGATCTATACCGGCTAAATCAGTCCGAACCTGAATTCGCGCGAAATCCTTTGTGATCTCAGGCGTCGTAATATAGGTGCCCCAATGTGCAATACTTGTTTTGTCAGTGATCTCCAATCGAACATTTCGATATAATCCTGCGCCAGGGTACCAGCGGGATGACTCAGACTTATTTTCTAATCTTACCGCGACCAAATTTTGACCCGGATTCACATACTCGGAAACGTCAAAATAAAAACTATTATAGCCATAAGGCCAATTGCCTACCTTTTTCCCATTAACAAAAACGACAGCATTGCTCATAGCACCATCAAACTGTAAAACCGTGCGCTTATTTTGAACGTTTTGTGGCAATTCAAATTCTTTACGATACCAGCCAACGCCTACAAACGGAAGTCCACCAGTCCGACCTGCATGTTCCAATGCTTCCTTTTGTCCATCTTGAGCAATAGCCATATGCTGCTTATCATTGTTGGCACTAAATGGGCCATAAATTGCCCAATCATGCGGAACACGAACAGTCTGCCATTCGCTTGTAATCAATCCGATATCAGCGAAGTTTGGCTGATCATGTTTTGTAAATTTCCATCCATCCTCGAGCATGGTTACTATTCGTTCCTGAGCAAATAAAGTATTTGGTCCAATAGATATTATTGCACATAGTATAAATTTCAGTCCTCGGGTTGAAAAAATGGATAAATAGGATTTAGATTCTTTTTGCATCTATAGCATTTTAAGGTTGAGTTTGTTCATAAAAACAAATTGAAGATCCGAAAATACAACTTATGTATAACATAATAAAATTATTCAGATCTTTTGTGATTGGAATTAAAGCTGAAATCATGATGTGCTATTCAAATGCTCCTCTTTCATTGAAATAGAGTCCCAGCTGTTCTATTTGCGGGTTTAGACGAGATTGTAAAATGTTGATTCTTAATCTCTGGGCACTAACTGTCGGAAAAGTCAATAAACGTTTGTTACCGATAGTAGTTCCTTTCGACACTTCTCTCCAGACTCCATCTTGCCAGATCTCCAAATTAAATCGCTCGACACGTTGCCCTAAAGCGATGGTTTCCTGTAAGGAAAGAACGTTGAACGCGGTTGCTTTAGGTAGGGTATATTCAAAAGTTGCTATGCTGTTTTTTTCATCTTTCGTTGTCCAGAATGGCATTTTTTTCCATTTTTTTAAAACGAGGCCTGCAGTATGGAGTTTAGCTTTGCTTAAAAGATTTTTCGAAAACAATGCTGTGCGCCAGTCATTCCACTTTTTTAAATTTGCAGCATCTACCGAATGAATCAAGCCTGCAGTTGTTGGTGGAATATTAAGCAACAAGACACCATTTTTCCCTACCGAATTAAAATAAATATCCATCAACTTACCCGGGCTTTTGACTTTGTTATCCTCTTCCTCGTGATAGAACCATCCCGGGCGTATAGAAACATCAGTTTCCGCTGGGTACCATACCAGCCCTTTTGCCTCTTTGATCCTTTCTCTGCTCCCAAGATCTTTATTACGCATATCTCCGGCCGGTTTAATATTCATCTGCTGTTGCGATCCTGCAGCTATCTGATTTTGTGCTAGATTACTAGCCGGTACGACTGACCATTCTGTGTCCCGTCCATACCCCGTTTCTGTACCGACCCATCTTACATCGGGTCCCATAACTGCGATAACGGCCTCAGGTTGTTTTTCACGTATAACCTGATAATAACGATTCCAATCGTATTCCTGCTTTTTACCGTTAGGTCCCTCTCCGTTAGCACCATCAAACCAAACTTCATCAATCTGACCATATCGGGTCAGTAATTCGCTCAATTGGGCAACAAAAAAATCATTATAAGCTTCTGACCCATAAGAAGCTTCATGTCGATCCCAAGGGGAAAGATATACCCCCAACTTCATATCGTATTTTTTACAGGCCGCAGCAAGTTCGCCAAAAATATCTCCTTTTCCCTTTTTGTAAGGAGAATTTTTAACCGAATAGTCTGTTGTATTCGTTTGCCAGAGGCAGAAGCCATCGTGATGCTTCGCGGTAAGAATCAAAAGTTTGATTCCACCTTCCTTTGCTGTCCTAACCCATTGTTCTGCATCTAATTGCGTCGGATTAAATAATTTTGGATCGTCTTTCCCTTCACCCCATTCCTTATTTGTGAAGGTATTGATCCCAAAATGGAGAAATCCGGTCACTTCCAGCTTTTGCCAATCAAGCTGTCTTTGGGTCGGTATCACGTTGGCAGCTTTGGTTACAATAGCAGATTCTGATTCTCCGGGTTGTAATGCAATCATATTTTGAGCCGAAGCGTGAAAAACCGCTGCCAATAACAGTAATGTAATTGTATTAATTTTCTTCATTTGATATTTATCTGACAAAAATAAGATAGCCGGAATAATCTCCGAACTATCTTATCTTCAAAATTTTAGTAAAGGTTCCGACCAATTATTGATTGGCCCCCTGATTGGCAACTAAAGGCCAATTCGGGTTTTGATAGATAATTGAACCAGCTGGGCTACCATCTGTCGAAGTTATGCTCAAATGACTTATTGCTATGGGAGACAAATAATGGGCACTGGTCCAGCTATAGCCATTTAGAACTAGATTGTTAGCCGAAAGATTAATCCGATAGGGTCTTAAATATTGACTTTCCTGTGGTGAAGACACATTTGCGGTTTTTCCTGCTGTGCCGGGTACGATTAAAGTCGAGACGCCTTTATCTTTATACCAGTCTTGCATAGGCCCCCACAGCCTCATCCCTTCAATAATGTATGGATTGCTTGCTAGCTGATCAAGAGCCCGCCAACGCCTAAGATCATTAAATCTAAATCCCTCGGCAACTAGTTCCAAACGGCGCTCCCTTCTAATATTATAAAGAAGTTTGTCAGATAGTAATTGTCCTGCTGAATATGCAGCAAAGTCACCCTGAGCTTCCTTTTGCATGTCGGTCGCATTTACGGTTGCCATAAAATCTGTATTTACACCTGCTCTTTCTCTGATTTTTGTCCAGTAACTATTGGCTTTTGCATCGATCACTCCCTTTGCAAGATAACTTGCTTCAATATAGTTTAGATACGCTTCGACTGCGCGAAATATAATCGAGCCTGTGGTACCAGTCTGTCCCTCAGCTTGGGCAAAAAGATAGCTCATTCCTTTTTTCAAGGCATAACCTGTCACGTACCTTGTTTCGGCTAGTCCGATAATATCTGGTCTCGGCTCTGTCTGCACAGCACCTGTCGAAGAAGTCTGGTTGGTATAACTCAATTCACCAGGTGCTTTCATAAAGAGCTGTAAGCGATTATCCCGATTTTTTTTGACGAGGCTGATGGAATCGTCACCTGCATACCCAGCGTTAGAAGCATAAATAGGCAGTCCGTTTTTCATGGTGAAATTTTCCACAAGACCTCTTGAATATCCAGAATTTCCGCCATTACGGTTCATGTAGTGATTTACAGCATGCGTAATTCCTAAAGGCATTGAATAACTCCGCCATAAGAGGACTTCACTGTAACCGTTTAGATTTTCATCACCAAACATTTTAAAATAGGGATTTGAAGATGAATTATAACCATCATCCTTTGTATTTCCAACAAGTTCGACTGCATCGGCTACCTGAGCGGCGGCTGTCATCGACTGTTCTAAGAAATAATTGATCTCATTATCGATATTGATCGAAAAATTTGGATGCGATTTTGCACCCGGCCAGCCAGTACCACCAGGGACGAAAGCAGTTCCTTTATGGTATTTTAGCCAAGAGCCTTCAAATAATCCTACACGAGATTTAAAAAGTAAAGCAGCCTTTTTTGAAATACGGTTTTTCCCGTCCGGAGCAACATCGTTCAGCAGTGTAATCGCCGAATCCAAATCAGAAAGAATAAATCTAACCACCACATTCCTAGGTTGTCGAACAGAAGCAGCGGTCAGCTCTTCCATATTATCTTTCAGTGTATTTCTGATGATCGGAAAATCACCTAGCGCCTGTACCTTAGTAAAATATTCATACGCTCTCAAAAAATAAGCTTCTCCCACATAATGGGTTATATTTGCGGAATTTCCTGTTACCTTACCATTTTTCCATTTTGGAAGTACTTGTTCAAGAAAATAGTTCAACTGTCTAATCTGGGTAAAATCCCATTCACCTCCGGAACTTGGCACACGCCATTCCCCCGGGACCCAGCGTGTCGAATAACTTGAAGTCACCTGGTTATCAGTACCGTTATCGTTGGCAAATGTTCCAAGCCCCCAGCCAGAATGGGATGGAAAGGCATAACGTCCAACAGTATATGCAGCTAAGTCCGCTTCTGTATTTAAATATTCTTGTGGTGTTACATTGGATAAGGGTTCTCTATCCAAATACTTATTGCAGGAGTGCAAAGTGAACAACACGGTCATTGATAGCAACCAAGAAATTGTGGAGAAATAATATGTTCTTTTCATATCTATCTGTTTAAAAATTCAAGTTAAGTCCAAAAGAATAAGTCGTCGAAAATGGATATGTTTTTCCATCGTTCCACCCTCCAAGTCCAACGGTTTCCGGATCAAAAACCTTGGCCATTTTGGTAAAAGTCAACAAATTTTCACCTGATGCATAAATTCGAATTTTGGAAAATCCTATTTTGGTCAATAGCTGTGGAGAAAACGTATATCCAAACTGAGCATTCTTTAAACGTAAATAAGCGGCGCTTTGCAAATATCTCGTTTGCGTTTGCTGATTTTTTGAGGTATTAAAATAAGGTCTTGGTAAATAGGAATCTTTATTAACACCTAATATACCATTTTGTACCATAGTGGAATTCTCATCACGGTAGAAGTCCATATTCTCAACAAATCCAGCAGATTGCCACATCCCGCCATTCGCTCCCCAAAAATATGGGCCATTGGGCATATAATCGCGTTTTCCAACACCTTGCAAGAAAATCCCTAAATCGAACCCGCTATAATTGAAATTTAAATCAAAACTGTAACGATAGCGTGGGGCCGAATTTCCTATAATTGCCAGATCCCCTGGGTTAGCCAACGTATTGGCTCCATTATTAACCTGACCGTCTCCGTTGAGATCAGCATACATGATGTCGCCAGCTTGCCAGTTTGTCCCGAAAGACTGTTTGGCATTAGCGAGGTGTGCAGCCATTTCTTCCGCGCTCTGTGCTATTCCTAAAGTTTGATATCCCCAGATCTCCCCATTCTTCCGGCCATCATACCAAGTACTCAACGTACCAGTAGGATTAGGATATTTGGTTACTGTCTGACGGTCGTCGGAAAGGACAGCTCGCGCGCTATAATTCAGTTTACCGATATGATCTTTCCAGTTTACCTCAATTTCGAAGCCTTTGGAATTCATCTCGGCATTGTTTAAACGCGGTACAGCCGTGCCCAAAATAACAGGAAGTTCTGGTGCTGGTCCTATCATATCGAATGTATTCCGACGATAGACTTCAAGAGATAAACCTAAACGATTGGAAAGTGCCCGCAAATCAAGCCCCACATTCCAGCTTGATACACGCTCCCAGGTCAATGTAGAGGCAATAAGCCCAGGTGCACTGGCTGTATTTGTTTTTTGTCCATTCAAAAGCCAGGTACCATTCGCTATACTCACTGGCATTGTTGCATAAAAAGGATACCAATTGTCCGTATATTGGTTTCCCAGCTCGCCATAGGAACCACGCAACTTAAACATGGAAATATGCTCCTTGATAGGCCAAAATGATTCATTCGCTATGTTCCATCCAACGTAAACGGAGGGAAAGAGATTCCAGCGCAAGTCTCTTGGAAAACGTGAAGAGCCATCGTATCGCCCATTCGCTTCAAAAAGATATTTATCTTTGTAGTTATAGTTTAAACGTCCAAAAAAACCAGCGGTAGCCCAATGTTGGTAGCCCCCAGAAGCTCTTGGATTAGTGGTGGCAGTATTCAATGTCGGTATATTATCTGTGATTAGATCGCTCATGCTTCCATTAAGATCTCTATACTTATTGAGCTCTGAATTGAAACCAGCCAAAATTTTGAAATGGTGATCATCGTTGATGTCAAAGGAATAATCTGAAAAGAAATTTGTACTGAAATATTCATCTTTTCGATTGTATTCGGACACATTGGTATATCCTGCCGCATTGTATCCTACCGCAACGGGAAATGGATTTCCTTTTGCATCATTTGAATAAGCCCTCAAAATTTCAGCATGATCATTTTGACTCGTAATGCGATAATTGACATTTCCTGTTACATTCAAGTTTTTGATTGGCTGATAATGCAATTGCAGCTGTTGATAGAGAAAATCTTTCTGAAATTTTGAACGCCCCCCCTGCTGCAGCTGCAAGATTTCACTTGGTTCGGAATAATTTCCATTTGGATCGTACAAAGGTATCGTAGGCCATCTTCTAGCTATATTATGATAATATAAATCATTCATATGGCTTGCTTTTTCGTAGTCTTCACGTACAAAACGCGTATTGTACATCAAGTCTAACTTATCGCTAATCTTTGCATTGATTTTCGTAGCTATCGAGTATCGTTGAAAATTATCATTGGCAAATCTGTTCAAACCGTTTTGATCCATGTAATTTGCAGAACTATAAAAATTTAGTTTTTCAGTCCCCCCATTCAAACTGAGTGTGTGTTCATGGGAAGTTGTAAAGTTCCGATAAAACTCCTTAAACCAGTTTGTATTCCCATTAGATCCTGTATAGTATTGAAATCTGTCACTAGCATTTGGGGTAGTCGTCGTTTCAATTTCGCCTTTCTGATAAGCATCAATTCGTTCCAATACCTCCTGCGAAAATTTTGCTCCCTCACCATCGTTTGCTGCGACTTCATTGAAATAATAAGCAAATGTTTTGGAATCTAACATCGTGGGTAGTCCTCTTGGCTTGCCCAGTCTGATATTATTGTTATAATTTGCAGTTATCTTCCCCGATTTCCCCGATTTTGTCGTAATGAGGATTACTCCGAAAGGTGCTCTGGACCCGTAAATAGCCGAAGCTGCTGCATCTTTAAGTACGGTGATATTTTCAATATCCTGAGGATTAAGTGCATTCATATTGCCTTCCATCCCATCTATTAAAACCAAAACTGATGAACTTGACCCCACGCCTATCGTTCCTGCACCACGAATATTGACACTTAAATTTTGATTTAGCTCACCACCCAGTCCGGTTGTCTGTAAATTCAGTCCAGGGATCATGCCCTGAAGGGCCTGTCCAACATTCTGCACAGGTCTTGATTCTAACTCTTTACCGTCAAGAGAAGAAACCGCACCGGTCAAATTTGCCTTCTTTTGTGTTCCGTACCCCACTACGACAACTTCTTCCAAGGCCCTATCTTGATTGGCCATTGTCAACAGCATTGGATTGCGACTCGCATTTTCACTTAAAGAAGCATACCCCACATAGGAAAAATCCAAAATGGATTTTTCATTTGCTACTTTTAAAGTAAATGTTCCGTCTTCTGCTGTCAATACAGTATTTGAAGTACCTCTCTCCGTTACAGTCACACCTGCAATTGGTTTTCCCGTTACATTTAACACTGTACCTTTAATTTCTATCCGTTCTGATTTTTGATTTGGGCTATCTTTTAAACTAGTTCTTTCCTGTGGTTTAACAATAATAGTGTTGCCTTCAATCACAAAATCTAGATTCTGCTCCGTGAGCGCTTTTTTCAACACCAATCTCAGATCCAGTTTGGAACCTGAATAAGTGATTAATTTTTTGTTTTGCAGAATATCCGAATCATAAATAATCTGATATCCTGTTTGTCTACGGATTTCTTTTAGGGTCTCAGTTAAGGTTGCATTTTTTAGATTCAGGTTTAATTCTTGTGCCTTGGCTAAAGGAAGACTTTGGAGAGCTATTAAACCAAAGATAGTCCCTATTCTTGACGATCGCTTAAGAAGAGTTAAAGCGGATTTGTCCCGAACAAACCCAAATTTGTTTTTTTTCAGGTGAAATTCTTTATTCATGTTTTTAGGTTTTATTGTAAAAGGGGCATTATCCCCATTCTTACAATAAAGAGTCTCCCAGACGCTACTACCCTAAAAACTTTTTTAAAAAATTATTTCATGATCTTTTAATGTGATGTTCAAATTGCCTGATTTTTTTATGAGATCTAAAATCTCAGAAAAAGAGCGATCTCTTTTAAGAAAAAGTGTGAAATTCCGATTTGGAACTTTATTGGGATCAAAATGAATTGGATAAATATTAGCAAGATCTGAAAGAATATCGCGCAAGCTTTTATTTTCGTAATACAAATTACCATCTTTCCACGATGTATAATCTTCGGTTATAGCAATTGTTTTACCAATAGCCCCTTGATCATCCAGCATGGCCATCTCTCCAGGAATAAGCAACTCATTTTTTCCTGATTTAATACTTTTCAAAGCTATACTTCCTTCTGTTAATACAGTCTGCTCGACTTTTTCACGAGACAAAACATTAAACTTTGTACCTAGAACAGCTATCCGCTGTTTCTCGGTCAGAACAATGAAATCCTGTTTAATACCAGCCTGTTGTCTCTTAGCAACCTCAAAAAAAGCTTCCCCTTTTAAACTTAAAATCCGATTTTTTAAAAAATCGCCTTTGTAGCTCAACTCAGAATTGGAATTGAGAAATACTGTTGTTCCATCTTTTAACAAAACCTTATACAATCCACCAACCCCAACACGCAAAACAACATCATTAAATTCGGAGGTTGATGATTCTGTCTGTTCAATAATCAACATATCTTTCTTTTTACTGACCTTGAAAGGTTTGTTTTTATTATTCTCCCATTCAGCAAGCGACATGGGCCTTGATCCTGAGATTGTGATATCACCTGCTGTAATATCGGCATAAAGATGTTCAGCTTTTTGGGGGGACAGGTCAATGGAACGAGAATAGAAAATATAGAAGCTAACAGAACAAATAGATAAAACAAAAAATAGGATAGCACCATTCAACAAACGCTTTTTACGTTTCTCTCTTCTAATCGTTGTTAGAATACGATCAAAAGTTTGTTTTTTTATATCTTCGCTATCGTTTAGGGGCATGTGTTTATAATACAGATGAATTTGAAAGATTTTAATTTGTTAATACGACAAGTTAACGAAAAGGCGAATATAATTATAAGGCTTTTCGTAATTTATTCAAGACTTTTGATATATGATATTCGACAGATTTAATACTAAGATTCATTTTTTTTGCGATTTGTTTGTAGGATAAATCATCTTCTCGACTCATAATAAATATTGCCCTTGTTTTGATTGGAAGTCTTGCTAGTAAGCCATCAAGCTGATCAGAAAGCTCTTTATACGAAAGCTCATCATGCTCAATCGCTATGTCTAACAACAGGTGATCCTCTACTTCATTTAACCTACGTAATTTCCTCAGCAGCTTAAAACATCTGTTTTTTGTACAAATGAATAAATAATCTTTTAACGATGACTGGATGTTTAATCGTTTATGACGGGCCCACAACTCGGTAAAGACATCATGTAAAACATCTTGTGCTAGCGATTCTTCCTTCATTAATCGTAAAGCAAAGTCATAGAGGCCATCCCAGTAAAAATTATAAACTAAGGAAAATGCTTGCATATCTCCGTCTTTTAAACAGCGCAAAATTTTATGCTCTATTCGACTTTCCACTTGATTCGATTCCATATCGTAATTAAAAATGTTCTTTCAAAGGTTAGCAGATGTTTAAGATTAATTGGTTAGATTAAGAAAAAATGCCAACAATATTATGTATTACATAAATACAATATTAATATTTTTTTATAAATGTATAAAACGATATATAAAATTTTTAAATAAAAAATTAGTCCAAATTTTGCTTTGGACTCGAAATCATAGTATCACCTTGGTATAGTTATATGTTTATTTCATTGAAAGATCTAAAACTGGATGAGAAGCAGTAAAGTTGGTGATCAATCGACACGCTAGAGTATTTGTACTCCCCAGCAGCGATATATTTTGTCTGTGCATTATAAAATAAGCCCATGATATCGTAGGAACACAAACTTGGTTGACTGTAAGAATATCAATTGTTTAAACAAAAAAAATTCACATTAATTCTTAAATTAGAGGATAAACCTATTTCAGCATATTTTAACATCCCTCAACTCGGTACCATGTATAAACAAAATCCATTTTGTCAGAGAAGCAGTGATTAATATAGTTTTCATTGAAGCCATTATTACTTCTATTATATTCCATGTTTTTCTGTACATACAGTTTTTGGGGAGAGGTCATCTGTAGAATAAGTAAATTCATTTGCTGTGGATGTAATTTAAGTTCCGAATTCTTATATTTGATAGAGCCCTCTATTTTAAGAAATGAAAAAAATGTACCACATTATTACCTTAGTAATTCTGATAGCAACCTCCAGCATCAACTTTGTAAATGCGCAGGTAAATTGCCAACAGCTTCTGAAAAAGAAAATAAGCTTGCACGATTTAGATAGTGGCAAAGTTGACCGTATTTTTAAAGATTTTGCACAGTTAAAAGCATGCGGTCTCGACAGCAATGCTCTCGAAATAATCAGCGATCCTCCACTTTTTGCGACCTTAATTATACCGTCCATGGATTATGGCAAGAAAACAAATGTAACTTACCAGCATATCTTTGACAAAATTATAGAATTTCAAAATTCAGACGAGTTTCCTTTCTTAAAACAGTCTCATGATGCATCCAAAGCGCTTAAAAATAAAAACGTAGACCTTAAAAATTGGGCAGAAGATAGCAAGTTGCTCTTGCAAGTTCCACTAGATTCTAACGAGATTGAAGACTTTTACAACTACCTAAAGGCTAATCCCTCGAAAGATTACACTTATTTTGATGCCTGGGGAATTTTTAAAAGTAATGAAACGAAACATCAACAAACGAATAAAGAGATGGGGATGGAAGAAAATAAAAACGATTCGCCACGCAATATTGAGGATGCACTATTCAGGGGAAAGTATAATACGATGACGTTGGCCGAAATTTTTGTGGAAGCTGACAGCCTCAATAGGAATGTTGTCATCTATTTTACGGGATGGAGCCATATAGATAGTAGAAAACTCGAAGTTTCTTTGTTTGACGATAAGCAGCTTAATACAAAACTTCTTCGTGAGTTCTTATTTGTCATTTTGCACAATGATGATAAAACCAGAATGGATGAAATACCAAATCTTAAAAAGGACGAATACAGCACTGGCAATATAACCATAGGTCAACGTAGCCAAAAAATTCAGCAGCATTATCTGAGCTCTAAAGGTATACCTGCATTTATATTATTGGATAGCAAAGGAAAATTAATCAAAACTTTATCTAAAAATATAAATAAAGAAACCCTCAGAAGTTTTCTGACAAATTAGACAAATAGTGACACATTTAAGCTTTAACGCTAGCTATAGACACTCTACCACATAGTGTAATCTCTGCATTAAAATCAAAAAGAAAGGCTGTACTCAACGACAGCCTTCTTTTTCTAACGAAACATATGCCAACCTAGGTTAGGACTCAGCATATTGGAAAACTATTTGGAAAAAATTTCCTCTAATTTTTTATCCAATTCTTCACCACGCAAATATTTCGCAATGATTTTACCATTAGGGTCTACTAAGAAGTTCATGGGAATAGCCTTCACATCATACATTAACCCCGCTTCATTTTCCCATCCTTTGAGATCTCCCACTTGTTTCCACATAAGTCCATCATCTTGGATCGCTTTTAACCATTTCGCCTTATCAGTCGCTTTATCCATGGATACGCCTAGAATTTCAAATCCTTGTTTTTGGTATTTAGTATAGGATTTTACCAAATTCGGATTTTCCCGTCGACATGGTGCACACCAGGATGCCCAAAAGTCAATCAGGACATACTTGCCACGGTAATCGGATAATTTCACAGGCTTGCCATCAACATCAGGCTGTGTGAAATCCTGGGCTTCTACCCCCTCGCTTGTTTTTTTGACTAACGCTATACGTTTTGCCAAGTCCTTACCCAGAATAGAATTCTGCAAGCTAGGATCTAGTGTAGCAAATATCTTCTCGGCTTTGAGCGCATCAAATTCAGGGGGTAAAGTTGAATTAAAAGCCATTAAAGCCATATAGCTTTTAGGGTTTTTGGCCACATAGTCCAATTTCGCATCGATGGTCTGTTGCTGTATAGCATTTGCACGATCCTCCAAAGACTTGATATATTTAGGGTCTTGCTGATCTGCGAGCGACTTAGCTTTATATTCGTTATTTAAAACTTCATATTGATCGTATATCGGTTTCAACATCGTATTTACCCGTTCATTTTCTGTATTTAAAGGAGATCCGGAGATTTTTGCATGTTTAATTGAATCTGCCGCTACAAATTTGATCGTCGCTGATTCAATAAAAAAAGGAAGAATATCTTGTTTCGGTGGTTTAGCAGGGTCAAAAGGAGCATTATCGTGGATAATACGTAAATGCGCTTCCATCGGGGAAGGGATGCTTCCCTTAAATTCAAATTTTCCATTTTTTATTTCAACGGAATCAATGCGTTCTTTTCCGTCATAATTAAGACGCAGATATGCCTTCGCAGGTTTGTCTAACTTGCCCACTGCTCCTTGCAGTGTATAATTTTGTTGTGCATATCCTAATGCTGGCAATACGCAAGCCAAAGCTAGCGCCCATTTCATATTTTTCATAATTATTTAGTTTTTCTCGTTCAAAAATCTATTTCACTAATTTCGTCAGACTGTTTTTAGCAGACTGTCCCACAGTTCCTGTCTGTAATAATTGTTTGTAAAGTTTTTCATCCCGTAGTACAGACAATGCTTCTTTAAAACTTTGGTTGGATTCGTTCCGGATCCGGGCCATGTAATCACCGCCAGTATATAACAATGAACCTACTTGTGCTTTAAATTCAACATCAATAGTAGCATGCGCGTCAAGTTGTTGTGCAGGTGGAATTGCTACAGCAATTTTGTTTGCGGCAGTGATCAGTTGCTGGTGTACTTCTTTTGGAACTTTAAACCTTATGTTGAATGCTTTGAAGTCTGGATACGCTTTGAGCAGAGCCTCACGATTTTGTTGCACAAACTCAAATCCACCTTTGGCAACGAGCCCACTGTTCATCAGTTGTGCCATCCAGGTACTATATTCATTGGTATCTATGGGAACAAAACGATCTGGCATAATTCCACCACCCCCAAAAACAATCCTTTTATTTCCAAGTGTCGTGTATTTTAAAGAGTCCGGAAAGGAAATATGTCCTTCTTCCAATAATTCTTTTGATTCCATTCGACGGTTAAAATCCTGGAAATAATCATCCTTGCCTTTATTGTAGGGCTTTTGGATCGAACGCCCTGATGGAGTATAGTATCTCGCACCGGTAAGCTGCATTTCTGAGCCATCCGATAGCGGTACTGGTTTCTGCATCAAGCCTTTTCCAAAGCTGCGGCGCCCGATAATTACAGCACGATCCCAGTCCTGAAGTGCTCCAGTGACAATTTCACTGGACGAAGCAGTTGATTCGTCAATAAGGACTACGAGCTGTCCTTCGTAAAACTGACCAAATCCGCCCGTAAAGTAATAGTCTTTTCCGCCTTCATTGGGCACTGAGTAAAAGACAATTTTTTCCTTAGGCAAAAACTCATCGACAACGCCAATCGCAGATTCGACATAGCCTCCACCATTGCTCTGCAAATCAAGGATCAGCTTTTTCATTCCTTGTTCTTTCAGATTTTTTAGAGCAGCATCAATCTCCTGACGTGTCGTTCTATTGAAAATTGAAAGCGCGATGTAGCCGATCTCCTGATCTACCATATAACTTTCTCGAACCGATTTCTCCAATATATTTTCGCGAACAATACTGATATTCTTGCTTTCCTTACTTCCCGGAGACGCAATTGTAAGGAGTACTGGCACGTCTTTTTCACCGCGTAATTTTTCCATAATCTCCTTATTGCCCCATTTTTGCTCAAGGATGCTTTCTCCATCTATCCCTTGGATCTGATCACCGACACGTATTCCTGCACGCATGGCAGGTCCATCAGGATTGACTTTGGTGACAAAAGTCTGCTCTTTTGTTTTTAGAAACTGAATGCCTATCCCAGCAAAGCTTCCACTCATGGCGACACGCATCTGTTCAGCCTCCTCACGACTGGTATAGTGTGAATGGGGATCTAAATCTGCTATCATCGCTTTGATCGCCGCATCCACCAGATGTTCTTCATTGACCTGGTCGACATAATTCTGCTGAATAAGCTTCAGTGCCTCCTCAAATTTATATTTTGGATTCATCTGAGCCTGCAAAGACAGCCCTAGACCAAGCATGCCGACGAGTAAACTCGTTGCTTTCCTATTCATATTGCGTAATGTTTTAATATTTTATTTTTCGTTTTTAAGTATCTCGATAGCAAGGGAAAGTTCATCCATCAATTTGCTGGGGCTTCCTGAGTAACCTCCCGAGCAATAACGCACCCGACCATTTTTCACAATGATTTTTCGCGGAATAGATGAATCGCCGAACAGAGGAACCAATTGTTTGAACACCAAATCCTGCTCATTCGTCTGTGGATTGACCGAATCATGTAACAAATTGAAACGAAAACCTTCTCCACGAACATAGTTCACTGATTTATCTTTATAATTTCCGGTCTGCATGGTACCTAGCATATAAATGGCAACATGTTTATCCTGCGCATATTTATCGACCAAAAGCTGCATTCCTGGAAAGGCCATAATACACGGACGACACCAGGTAGCCCAAAAATCCACGACAACAATTTTATCTTTCCAATCTTCTGGCGTAATAAATAGACCTTCGGCAGTTTCCAATCGAAAATCAGGCATAGGATGATTGACCCAATTGTGATCCACATAGGCCTGCATTGCAGCTTTTTCCTCGTTGGATTTTAATCCCGTCAAGTAAGCCTGATAACCACCCTCATCGCCAGCATGTCCTTTTAAGTAAATTGCTTTGAGCTTATCAAACATACGCGGTGTCATTGCATTGTATCTTGCACTCATCTCAAGTAAGGGTAAAATTTGTTTGTCATCGACTAAGCCTTCCAGCACCTGAAGATTAATTTCATTGAGTTCGGCATTATTGTATTTACCATCTTCGGAAAGCAGTAAGAAGTATTTTCGGGCTTCTTCATACTTTTTGAGGTCATTTAATAAAGAAATATGGGTAAAAAGGCGGTCATCCAAATTTTTAACGACATTGGAATCTGCCTGTGTCTGCCGATCAAAATCTTCCTGATAAGAGTTGTCTCCTTTACGCGCGATCAATTTGGGTAGAATTGCTTCGGATACTTGATAAAGGCTATCTCTACCAACCATTTTAAACATATATGCACGCATGATGTTCCAGCGCATCAATTCGTTTCCTGTACGGAAATCAATATCGTCATACAGTTTCGCGAACTTGTCAAGTTGTTTGGAGTCAAAGTAAGCCGATCCGAGTCCACGGTATACTGCATAATAGATAAACCCCTGACCGTTGGGATGCTGACGCCATTGCTGAACAGGAAAACGTTGTAAAAAATTCTCATACGAAGCAATTACCTCCGCTTTGTTTGGACTGCTTCCCATGGTATTACTGTAGGCAATAAACCGGGCCGTCGCACCAGTTGGAAAATCGGTGTTTACACGTTGCTCGATCAATTGAGTCAAAGCTTTATCCTGAAGCCGCGCGCTCGCAAAACTATAAAGTTGGTTAAAGTTTTGATCAGAGATATCCTTTTGTTTAAGTTGATCATTAATCAGCTTCCTGGCGTATGCCGGAAATGCGCCTTCCAAAGCCAATTTTTGTAAGTTCATAAAAGGCTGAAAATAGCGCAGGTAAAGTTTTCCAGACAAAGCAAATTCTTTTTCAGCCAATCCTTTCAGATAGACAGCTGGCATCGCAGGAGGCTGATTATTATAATAAGAGAAAATTCCACCACCTGCTATTGCAGGTACCTGAAAAGCAGCTTCTCCCAAATATGCCCCCTCTACGGAATTTCCTTTTCCATCAGCTAGAGCAATAGCATAGCCACGATCCTGATTGTTGTCAATTGCATCCGGGTGATCAGCTTCTCCTTGATAGAATTTTACGGCTATAAAAGCCGTCGTCGGTTTAACCGGTACCGCTACTGTCCATAGCCCTGTCGCATTTTTCTGCATGGGAAGGCTTATCTGCTTCCAGTCAAAATCTTCAAACAAAAAGAATGTCGCATGTATTGCATCACTAAATTCAAGATCCTTGTCTTTGGCGCTGTAGACCACCTGAACAGGCGCTGTCGTTTGGGGCTTTGCTGGTTTGAAAACGCTGCTGTCAAATCGAGGCTGCGCATATAACACAGCCTGGACAAACAACAGTACTAAAAAGATCATCTGTTTTTTCATCTTATATAAATTATCTGGGGTTTTGGCCAATTTCAGGATTGAGAGTCAACACTTCCTGGTTAATGGGGTATATCAAACGTGGGCTTGAAGCCGTCAAGGTATAAGTCTGTCCGTTTAACGTACGGCTAACAGGTTTAAAATAATTACCATCCAATGTAAGGCGGCGCATGTCGTACCAACGTAGATCCGTTCCAACAAATTCGCGACGGCGCTCGTCGACGACCGACTGTAGTAAGTCACCACTGATATCTGTTGGTGAAAGTGCGATGTATTTACTTGCTGCAAAACGCTTCTTACGCAATAGATTTAGCAATTCGACTACTTTGGCTACATTATTTTGACGAGCGTATACCTCTGCCCGATTGAGAATGATTTCGGGGCTATTCAAACCTACATAAGAGTTGTAATAATAGGGGTTATTAAATAAAGGTTTGATATATACCGATCCTTTGTAGGTATTGACATCGGTACCAATGAATAATTTCAGCCGAAGATCATCAGCTTTGTACAGTGCGATAAGTTCAGGATTTATCGGGCCGCGTATAAATCCTGAGCTTAACTTCGACAAGAGTACTTCCTTATCATCAATCAACCGAGGATAGGAGCCTGAAATGTAGTCCTCCAGATTATATACTGTAGGATCTAAAGCCAACGCCAAGTCGGCATATCTACCTGCTTCTTCAAAATTACGCATTGTCAAGTATACTCTTGATAACAAGGCATAAGCGGCAATTTTGGAAGGATGGTAATTAAAAGTCGGATAATTAGGCAGATTTTCCGTAGCCAAACTTAAATCGGTAATCATCTGTTCATAAATCCGAGCTAGCGACACACGACTTAGGTTTTCAAAAAGATCTGCTTTCAGCAATAATGGTAATCCGGGTTGGCTTTCGGCCTTTGTGGGATCATATACTTGGGCATACTGATTGGCTAGAGAAAAATAGGCAAACGCACGATGAACACGAGCTTCAGCAGCTACAGCAAGCTTTTGTGCCGTTGTGCCATTTTGGCTTTCCATCACCCCGTCAAGAATTTCATTGGCAATGTAAATTTGTTTATACAGATTATTCCAGGCTACATCTTGCTGATTGTCTACATAGAAATAGTCATTCCAGATATAAGCTCTTTGGTAATTCTCGCCCCAGGACAATGAAGCTGTAGTTGGGACTTCCGCAGCGATATTATCACTTGTGATAAGTGGCAGTATATACGAACTTTCAAAGTTACCCTTATTGTTGAGAAGATAACGAAAATCGTCGGTTGTCTTCAGGGTACGTTTATCATACTGATCTACTTCTACAAATTTCCGACATGAAGCTGCCAATAATACGCTCGAGGACAGTAGGCTATAGAGGATAATATTTTTGATTTTCATGATTTCAGGTTTAAAAAGATAGGTTTAGACTCATAAAATACGTTGGTGAGGGCGGAAGATTTGAATAACTATTCAATGTCCGATAACTTGGATCAATTCCATCTTTATTTTTACGCCAAAGTAATCCTAGATTGCGAACACTCGCATTTACGTTTACAGATTTAAACGGTGTATGTTCCAAGGTTTTGAATGGAAAACTATAACCTAGATCAATCTGTTGCAAGCGAACATTACTACCACTGATTACCAACGCATCCGAATTGGCATAACGGGACAAACTATTGTATTGGTAACCTTGCTTACTCAACCCTGGTACGTTTGTTAAAGCCTCATCTCCAGGTTGACGCCATCTCTTTGCTAAATCAGACTGAAGACCGATCACTCCAGAATAGGGAGCATAATCTGGATAGTTTTGTACGGAAAGTCGTCTAAATACATGTCCCAATTCGTAGGTTATACGCACTCCCAAGGTAAAATTACGATAGGAGAATGTATTGAATAGTCCACCAAAATAGGGCGGTGTGGTACGCCCCACATTCACAAGGTCTTCGGGTGAAAGTGCTGTAGCGGGTGCGTCAGCATTGACAATTTCTCCATTTTGTTTGTATACCTGCGAACGTCCTTGATTATCTAGTCCTGCCCAACGGTAGGCATAGACATAATCTGTTGAATTTCCGACAATCGGAATAGTTCCATTGATGTAGTCAAGGACCCGAGTCGGATTGCTGAAACGCGAATCTGTGACTTTATTGGTATTATAACCAAAATTGAATAATGTATTCCATTTCACCTTAGATTGCAACCAAACAGCCCTTAAGCCTAAATCAACACCTTGTCCCGACATTGTCGAGCTATTAAATTTCAGACGCGTCCAGCCATAGGTTGGGTTGAACGGGAAATCATAAATAATATCAGAAGATTTCTTCGTATAATAATCTACGTTAAGCTGTAGTCTGTTGTGCCAGATGCCGTAATCTAGACCAATATTTAGTGTATGGACTTTTTCCCAGCTAATCTGACTATTAGCAGGCGATACAATTTCTGCCGTTACTTCATTTGTAATGTTATCATTACTTGTATTGATAACAACTACCCTATTTGCACCTGTTGGCAAAATACCGTTGACTCCGTAGGTCATACGAATTCCCAAAGCATCTACCCATGTCGATTCTTTTAAGAAGTTTTCTTTTTTAACATCCCATTTTCCACCTACAGACCAAAGTGGCTTACCGCGCTCACTCTTAGAAGCACCAACTAGCGTAAAATCATCAAATCGAATGCTTCCAGAAAGTACATACTTACCGTTAAAGGCCGAAAAAGCGCCATTGGAATAGTAAGATAACGCTCGGTTTCTATTCTTTGCAATGGCAGCATTGGAACTGAAATAATTATCCCAACCATAAATTGTCGGGTAACTTCCTTTTGGGTTTATAACGGCAAATGAATAGGTATCAGCGTTGAATCCTAAATAGTTATCTCCGGATGACCGGTAATTATTCTGTTTCCATTCGGCACCGGCGAGAAAATTCAAATTATGCTCCATAGACCTGCCAAAAGCTTTGTTGATATTCAGCTGCGAACGAAAAACGTACTGGGAGCCATTGTAATTTTGAATGCCCAATCGACCTCCCATCGGATAGCCATATACATAATTTCCATTAGCATTGAACGTAGTACCGATATTGATCTGATTTCTCTGGCTATAGCTATTTACCCCGTCAACATTTTCCGTGTTGTTCAGCTGCCGCTGCCATTGCCCCATTACCGAGAGATCTGCCCAACTGGTCAATTTAGTATTGATATCCATGTGCATCCGCAACCCATGATTTTGATTATTATAATTTGCAGCAGTAAGCTCTTCTATTGGATTATAAGCCCAATCCATATAACCTTTGTTCTCAAAATCCTGCGAGACCTCAGGTCTAAATTGAATATAGCGTCGTATGATATTTCCGTTCTCATCTTTCAACAGATCATAAGGGAGAAGGCCGCCTGAACTAATATTTGATGATAGAGCGTTGATTACGGCCGAATTACCAATGGAATTCCCATAATTATACGTAATACCCGTCGCTAGCTTAACCCGATCGTTGAAAAGCATATTGGTAAGATTAGCCGTTGTATTGAAGCTTTCTGCTTTATTTGCGCGAAACACGGGGACATCTTTTGTATAATTGGTGGAGACAAAGTAGGTGCTCTTATTGGCTCCTCCCGAGATCGAAAGATTATACTGTTGGGAAGTCGCTTTCTGCAATAGATAGTCTTTGATTTGATTACGATTATCAGTAGATGCAAGTCTTGAGAGTGCTGCGTCGCGTTCCTGCTCGGTTGCTGTCCCCCTTATTGCACGAAAAATCCATTCGAGTGATTCAGAGTGAGGTTTGCTACTATTAAATGCGTCCCAGCTATTTTTTTCGATATTGTCTGCTATAAAGCCTTCCTCGACCAATTGTTTTTCAAGGTCAATATATTGCGACGAAGACATCCTGTCCATTTTATTCAGATCAGCTGGAGAGGCGATACTTAAGGAAGTACCGAAATTGATTGATGTTGGGGTAACTCTTCCTTTTTTAGTTTCAATAACGATTACCCCATTTGCGGCTTTGGCCCCCCAAATTGATGATGCCGCAGCATCCTTCAATACAGTTATGCTTTCGATATCGTTCGGATTTATTCGGCTTAATACCGCACCACCAGAGCTCTGTGTATTGCCTTTATTTGTAAGCGAAAACTGGGCATCAACGGTTTCCGCCATCGGAAATCCATCAACTACGATCAATGGTTCTTTTGGCGTTCCTCCGGTACCAAAACTATTTATACCGCGTATCTGTATATTATTTGTTCGTGGATCTACATACATCCCCGGTACGAGCCCCTGTATTCGTTCAAGGATATTGATTGCCGGTGTTTCCTGTAATTGTTTGGCCGTCACGTTTCCAAATGAACCGGTAGCTGTCTCTTTGGGGATTTTAGTGTACCCCATAGACACCACTTCAACATCATCCAACACACTGACGACCTGTTCCATCGTTACATTAATCTGATTACTACTGCCGATTACCCTACGCTGCGGCTCCATCCCCATGTAGGAAAAAATCAGCGCATCAGCTGGTTCGGTGAGGCGAAGTGTGTAGCCACCATCACTACTTGAGGTCACCCCCGTACGTACAGCATGTCCATCGGACATGACAGTAACACCCACCAAGGGTGTACCTTTATTATCTTTTACAAAACCTGTGATAGTCTTCCAATACAGCCCATCATCATCTTTACTTCTCTTATCTCTATTGTCCCGAATAATGGTAAAATAATTATTTTGAACGTAGAGAAAGAGATAATTGTTTGGATAGAGAAGTTCTTTCAATACAGTCTCCACAGGAATTCTCTTATTTTTCGGGATCAGATCACTGTTAACAAAAGAATCGCGGATTAGTCCCTCTTCATAAGAAAATTTCGTTCCGTAAATGCGAGTTACCTCGCTAAGAGCCTGCCCGAGACTAGCTCTTTTTTGTGCAAAGCTACCTGTGGTACTCATCAGGCAGACTATAGGCACAAGAAGTTTAGTTTTCATAAATTTTGATTGATTAATAGTTGTTTTTAGTTAGGTTTTATTACAATCTGTTTGTTTTTCACTTCAATGTTTACATTCATCGTATGTTTGATAACAAAGAGAATGTCATCAATCTTTTTTACTGGAATGACACCGGTAAATCGCTTATTGAGCAATGCTGGGTCTTCAACCACGACTTGGTAGCCATAGTTATCTTCCAACACACTTACTATATTGGCTAAGTTGCTGTGCTCAATGCTTAATTCTCCCCGAGTCCAGGATAGCACTTTGTTGGCATCGTTATAAACAATCTCATTAGTTTTTAAATTTTCGTCGTAGATGAACATCTCCCCTGGTGCCAGTACACGATCCTCTCCATTTTGCCCCTGAACGCGTACGCTCCCTTCAAACAAGGTCACTTCGATGCGTCCACGGCGATCCTTCACATTGAACTTTGTCCCCAACACCGTCAATGAAAGTTTGCCCACATGCACGACAAAAAGATCGTTTTCGCGGAGGCGATTTTTAATTGCTGTATGTTTTACCTCAAACATACCTTCCCCTTCAAACCAGACTTCACGCGGTTTATCGGTTTTCCAACTGCGTACATAGGAAATGCGGGAATTACTATTTAATTTGATAATAGAAGAATCTGGAAGTGCCAATTCACGTTGTTCACCAAATGCGGTATTCGCTGCTTTTGTACCAAATTGGCTAATTTCATAACTCAATATTCCAAGAAGCAATAGTGCCGCCGCTGAAGCTGTCCATCGAAGAATTGTTCTAATAATCGATTTTTGCACTTGTTTCCTCTCATAAACTGGAATCTGACTTTGGATGTTCGTCCAACGCTGATGACTATTTAAGCTGCTTTGAACAGGTTTCTGTGCTTTAATTAACAGCATCCACGATCTTGCAATATCCATTTCGGCGGCCAAATGTGGATAATGACTGCCCAGTTCCTGCCAAAAATCCTGTTGTGCAGCTTCATTCTGAAACATAGACTGCGCAAAGTCCTCATCCGAAAAAAAGTCCGCCGCTGTATAATCTTTATATTTTGCTAACCTAGAATTCATACTGTTTTATATAGGTTACACCCCTCACTAAAATTTTACCCCAATAAATTTTATTTTTTTTAAAATAGCAATGCCAGTCAAATCAACCCAAAAGGCACAAACGCCATTCAGGATAATTTAATACTGGTTATTTTATATATTATGGAAAAACTTGCTATGGATGCAAGATTTATTGATATCGTAGCTGGTTGAGCAAATAGAGCAGTACCAAAAGACCAAACCTGCCAAAGTGTTTTTTCAAACTGTCTAGCGCACGGTAATACAGTTTATAGGTGTCTTTGGTCGAAAGCCCCATTATTTCGGCTATGTCAGTATAGGGCAATTCTTCAAAAAAGCGGAGATGAATAATTTCGCGCTGACGAGCGGTCATCTGTTGCAGTGCTTGATCGAGTCTATCCCGGACCTTAGTAGCACGTTCCTGACGGATTATAGTAAGATCATGTGGAAGCTCAATGGTAAATGGCAAATAATCAACGGAAGAATTCGTCACTTCTGTCCGCCGAAGTGATTGCTCAATTTTCTTCACCAACGTACGACGGAAAGCCTTATATAGGTAGTTTTTGACCGCAACATCTGTACTTAAGTTCTCCCTGTTACACCATAACTTAACAAATAGCTCTTGAATACTGTCCTCGATAATCGCCTCATCTTGTGTGAACTTGAACCCATAATTAAACAACAGTTGGTTGTATCGTTCAAAAAGTATTTTGAACGATGGTTCATGTCCAACTTGAAACATTTGCCAAATCTGTTGATCGGAGTTCATTAACTAATGCGCGACTTCTTGCTTTTCAGTTTAAGTAGATAAAATTAACATTCAAATCTAGCATTTTTTTTCAATCAACATAGATTCAATATTTCTAGTTCTGAAAAGCGAGCATTCGCCTTCCTCTAGCCAAGCTGGAGATTTCAGGGCCGTTGACTATCCAGATTCGAAAACCGATGACTAGTTAATCCGGACAATTTTGAACATTTGAATGTTACGCTGAAAAGTCTCAAAACCATTTTCACTTACTTTTATGGTTTATTTAAAGTGGTCAATTCGCCTCGGAATCTCATGCTCTCAATGCCCGAAATCTCCAGTTTTATCCATTGGTCAACTGATCAACAATAAATTTATATACTATCGGATTCGAGATTTGGCTATGTTTGACAAGAAAACTATTCCCAACCATATTGACCAAATCGATAGTATTGTAATGACGGAGATCTTGACTATATGCCCAGGGATAATTAATGTATTCCAGCGTGGAACGACTACATTGGAAAAAGTAACGTAAAACGCCACTACTATTAAGATTAGAGTTAATAAAAATAAAACAAAAAATATCAATTTTGATTTAGAATTCATATTATAGCTGGTATTTCTTAAATATATACAAATGTTAAGAAAATTTTGGAATAACCGGAATCTACTTAGATTTATTTTCACTTAAGTAGTCAATAGTCCCGAAGGTGTTATTTTTTAGGCAGGATAAGTTTGATCTACTGCTATTTTGCCTTTTCGAATATCCTGTTTACTTAGGGATTGGAAGTAGTTGTGAAATGTTGGCATCGGCTTGAATTTTAAGTCAAGACCTCCTAAACGCAAATACACACGCGAATTTTTTGCTCTCAATTGTTAAAGACTTTGATTGCGATAGGTCATAGGCGACTGCCCTAAATGTAACTTAAAGAATTTACTGAAAGTACCATAATCTGAAAAATTTAGTTCCTGCATCACATCTTTCACGGACATACTTGATACATTCATCAAAATAACGGCTTCAGAAATAGCAATTTCTTCTAATATGGCTTTGGGGCCGAGGCCTGTAACATCTTTGACGATACGCGTCAGATGCTTTCTGGAGATAAATAACCTATCTGCGTAATACTGTACAGAGCGATTTATTTTAAAATGCAATGAAGCTAAATTCAAAAAATCCATTACCATTCGATTTTTACGCTCAAATCCGGCACTAGAGCGAGCCAGATTACCGTTGATTTTTGAACTGATTTCATAAAACAGAAGCATCAACGTCATTTTAATAATTTCCGAACGGAACATAGCTTCCGAATCCATCGTATTCTGCCGTTCCAAATTCATAAAATATTCAAAAATACGGCTTGAGTCCCTCGTATCAAGCCGTAATATTGTATCATTTTCCCGACCAAGCTTTTCCATGGAATATGCTTTGTAAACGGGTAAACCTACCTTTTGAAAGAGATCAAATTCTGTAAAAAGTGTGTGCATCTCAACGTCATCCGAACAATCGATTACTTGCATAACCACCATAGGTGACAAAAAGAAAAGTGTATTTGCTTCAAGGGTATATTCGATAAAGTTGAGGGATACTTTTACACGACCTTTTTTCACTAAACACATCCCCAAATGGTCAAAACGCACCGGCGTCTGACGTAAATAATTTACGACTTCAGCTTTCGTCGACTTAGAGACGAGAAGTCCCGAATAATAGCAATTACCTAGGATCTTCTCATTTAAATAGTCTTTAAAAGTGAGTTTTGCTATCTTATTTACCATATCAGATCTCATTTGTGATTTTCTGTTTGAAAAATGCAATGTCAGCCTCGGAATAAAAACACTGCGCCAGCATCCCATGCAAAAGATCATTTTCATTTTGAAGGACCGCTTTTTTCAAGGGTTCAAAGCGTTTCGTAAAACCCTTTTTTGTGGCATAATAAATATGCAGAATAGGATTATTGTCAATAAATTTCTTTCTGTGTGCTATAATCGTATGTAACACATGCTCTTTATTGTTTTGCTGTCGGATTTTCAATACCAATGAACGGTAACATGCGCTGAGTTCATGATAAACAGTCAGCTCCATGATACCTCCAATACTTCCAAAATACCGAAAGAATTTTGTTTTCGAAATATTTAACGATACTAAAATAGCATCCAATTTAAGATTTTGAAATCCACTATCAATCAACAGTGGCTTCAAATCTTCAATTGCTTGCCTAATAAAACCATTATCATCCATCTTTACTACCTGTTACTTTCAATTTACGTTCCTAATTAGCACCGCCACCTAAAGCTTTGTAAAGAGCCACTTCAGCATACAGCCTTTTACTTTTCACTTGCATCTGATCAAGTTCCGCTTGTAATTTACTCTGTTGTGCTGTTAATACCTCAAGGTAGGTAGCCATATCATTCTTAAACAATACTTTGGCCTGTTTAACGAGTTGCTGATTGCGCGCTACAAGCTGATCACTATATCGTTGTTGATCTTGAAGCGATGCGATTTGCTCTAACGTATTTGACACTTCACCTACAGCCTGCAAGACGATTTCTTTAAATTGCAGCTCTGCCTGTTCAGACCTTATGATGGCTTGGTTATGGGCTGTTTTTAATTGACGCCCCTGCAATAGCGGTTGCGTCAATGAACCAGACAGCATACCAAATAAGGACCCGGGAACAGTAAACCAATTGCTTGCGGTAAATGAGTTGAGACCGCCCTGCGCTGTAATACGTAAGGCAGGGTACATATTCGCGCGGGTCACTTTGATATCCGAAACTGTCTGTAAAAATGTGTATTCCGCCTGTTTTATATCTGGTCTACGGCTCAACATATCGGCAGGAACACCTGTCGCAAAAACGTCACGCTCCACTAAACCCAAAAGATCTCCTCTTGAAATACCTTCTTTAGGAAATTGTCCAACAAGAGCTTGCAATGCATTTTCTTGTATCGCAATGTTCTCTTCAATGACGCGTATGGACTTCAAGAGATTATCACGGCTATTTTCCATTTGCTGAACAGCGAGGGAGGTACTCAGACCAAGACGTTGTTGAACTTGTGTAATCTGAAGCGTACTGTCTACAATAGCCAGATTCTGTTGAGAAATCAGCTTTTGTTGATCAAATAAAAGCAAATTATAATAGCCCTGTGCTATTCCAGCTATCAATCCAGTACGTACCGCAATGGTCGCTTCCTTTTGGGCCAGGTAGCTCGCAAGAGCGCCAGCATTCTGGTTTTTAATCTTACCCCATATATCCGCTTCCCAAGATAAGGTGAGTGTAGACGAATAGTCTTCCATATAGGATTTGCCCATAAACTGACTTGCCATCATACCATTCATGCTATTGTTGGATGGTCTATTGATAGAGGCCGCTCCAACGGACAGATCTACGACAGGAAGATAGCCCCATTTCATCTTTTTCATCGTCTCTTGTGCCGATTCGATTTGCTTTATGGCTACAAGTAAATTATTATTATGCAGCAGTCCACTGTCTATTAGTGCAATCAACTTTTCATCTTTAAAAAAATCACGGTAGGAAAGCGCGGCAAGGTCCGCAGCTGTATCGACTTCAACCGATTCATTTTTTGTTAAAAATTGTTGGGGCAGTTGCTCTTTCTGCAAGGTTGGAATCTGTTTATTTGTTTTACAGCCTAAAAGCAGCAACAAACTACATATAATCCCCAAACATATATTATTTTTTGATCTCATGTTTTAATTCTTATGCTTCTGTAGTATTTCTTCTAATGCTGCCCCTGCAATTCATGTTGTTCATATTCCCAATCTTCTGGATCTATCGGTTTTCCACTGAGGCGTTCCTGCAGGTATTGGAATACCACAAACAGAATTGGCGTAAAGAAAACTCCGAGGACGGTTCCGGCCAACATTCCAAATACAGCAGCATAACCAATAGAATGGTTACCTATAGCCGAAGGACCAACCGCAACCAGCAGGGGCAATAAACCTGCAATAAAGGCCAATGAAGTCATCAAAATAGGACGCAAACGTGCTTTCGCACCTTCAATAGCTGCAGCTGCCAATGGTTTTCCTACTTTCCGCCGCTGCAATGCAAACTCAACAATCAAAATCGCATTTTTAGCCAGCAAGCCGATTAACATGACCAAAGCCACTTGTACATAGATATTATTGGAAAGCCCACCCAGGGAGATTCCCCAAAATACACCCAACAATCCCACGGGAATCGCCAGCAACACTGCAAAAGGCAAAATATAACTCTCATATTGTGCTGATAAGAGAAAATAAACGAAAATAATACACAATCCAAAGATCGCAGCTGTTTGGCCAGAAGCCCCACGCTCTTCACGGGCCATTCCTTTCCAATCTACTGTAAACCCCTGCGGAAGTGAAGATTTACCTACTTCTTCGATGGCCGCCATCGCTTGTCCTGTACTAAATCCGGGTGCTGCCATAATGGTCAGATTAATCGCGTTAAAGAGATTAAAGTGTTCGACATTCTCCGGCCCGGAAACAGGTTTTAGCTCTACAACACTTTTGAGTGGTACCATCTGCCCTAATTTATTCTTAATGCTGATCGTTTCAATCGACTTGGGATCAGCACGGAAACCCGGTTCCGCCTGCAGCACCACTCGATAATATTTACCAAAACGATTGAAATCAGACGCTTGCATACTTCCGTAATAGGCCTGCATAGCGGTTAGTACATCGCTCACATTGAGACTAAGCTGTTTGACCAATCCCTCATTTACTTTCATCTCATATTGAGGGAAAGAAGCATTAAATGTTGTAAAGGCGAAAGCTATCTCTGGTCTTTGCATCAGATTTCCAACAAATGCATTGGAAACATCATTGAAGGCTTGCAGAGTACCCGAATTCCGATCCTGTAACACGACTTCAAGTCCAGAAGTATTCCCGAACCCTGGTACGGTCGGCATCCCTGCCACTAAAAATGTGGTCTCATCCTGTTGGGACAATATTCCCTGAAACTGGCCAATGAGCTGATTGATATCTTTCACATCTCCGCGCTCTTTCAATGGTTTCAAACGAAGCATGATCGCTCCCGCTGAGGATGATGTACTGAAACTCATCATATTGAGCCCTGAAATATTGATAATACTTTCAATGGCAGGATGATCTTTTAACATATTTTCAGCCTGTTTAAGATGCTTTCCCGTCCGGTCCAACGAAGCTCCGGGAGGGTCATTAGCCAATACCATTAAAAAGCTTTGATCTTCATCTGGTATAAAGCCTGTCGGCGTAGATCGGAATGCATATACAAACAATCCGATGAATAATGCTAGTCCTGCAAAAGCCACGGACTTTTTCTTGACCAAAAAGATAATGGACTTCGCATAACGATTGGTCAATTTGTCAAAGCCTGCATTAAACGCTGTAAAAAAGCGTTGCTTAAAGGATACTTTTTCCTGCTCGTGATGGTCATGTTGTTTAAGTAAAATTGCACAAAGAGCCGGGCTCAACGTGAGAGCATTTACTGCAGAGATCAAGATCGCCATTGCTAAAGTCAATGCAAATTGTTGATAGAAGACTCCGGTAGGACCGTCCATAAACGCCACGGGGATAAATACGGCTGACATTACCAAAGTAATCGATATAATAGCTCCGGTAATCTCACTCATAGCAGACATTGTTGCAGAGCGCGGATTTAGCTTCTTTTTCTCCATTTTAGCATGGACGGCTTCGACCACGACTATTGCATCGTCTACCACAATACCAATGGCAAGCACCAGTGCAAACAATGTCAGCAGGTTGATCGAGAAGCCAAATACCTGCATAAAGAAAAACGTCCCCACAATAGAAACCGGAACCGCAATGGCAGGAATAAGCGTAGAGCGAAAATCTTGTAAAAAGATAAATACGACAATAAACACCAAAATGAAGGCTTCCAACAAGGTGCTCAAAACTTGTTTAATGGATTGATCCAAAGATTCTTTAGAGCTATATGGGATCTTGTATTTCACTCCTGGAGGAAAGGATGCGGATAATTCTTTCAAACGGTTATTCATCGCGATTTCAACCGCATTTGCATTGGATCCCGCTGTCTGAAAAACTGCTACCATAATCGCTGGCTTATTGTCAAAGCTGGTTGTAACAGTATTCGTGTAAGAGCCAAACTCAACGCGAGCGACATCCTTTAATAGTAAAGAAGATCCGTTGTTGTTTGCTCTTAAAATGATATTTTCATATTGTTCAGGCTCGGTGTATTTTCCCTGATAGCGGATCGTGTATTCGATAGATTCCTTAGAACTCTCACCGAATTTGCCTGGAGCAGCATCTTTATTTTGAGATTGTATGGCTGCCGCAATCTCCTCCGGAGTAATATTATAGGTAGACATACGTTGCGGATCCAACCATACACGCATCGAATAATCCTTATTTCCAAATACCTGTGCATCTCCAACTCCAGTGATGCGTTTTAACTCAGGAACAATATTGATTTTGGCATAGTTCTCCAAAAACAGCTCATTTGCGTTACCCCCATCCGCATATAAGGTCAACATAGCGACGATGCTATTCTGGCGCTTCATAGTGGTGACACCGATCTGGTTCACTTCGGAAGGCAGCATGCTAGTTGCCTGAGAGACTCTATTCTGCACATTGACAGAAGCCTGATCCGGATCGGTTCCTAACTTGAATACCACGTTGATCATCAAACTACCGTCATTACTAGCGGTCGATGAAAGGTAATCCATATTCTCTACTCCGTTAATTGCATTCTCTAAGGGAGGGGCTACTGATTTAGCGATAACTTCAGCGCTAGCCCCAGGGTAATTTGCTGTCACCGTTACGGTGGGCGGCGCAATTTCAGGAAATTTGGTAATGGGTAATGATGTCATTGCCACTACGCCCAGAATAACCAATAATATTGATATTACGGTCGCTAGTACCGGCCGTTTAATTATTTTTTTTAACATAATAAATTGATAAATAAGACTCAGAATATCGTATAACTACGACAGACAACTTACTTTTTAGGTGTAACGATGGCTCCAGGCCTAACAAAACCTAAACCACCTGTAATAATGCGATCTCCAGCTTGCACCCCAGATAGCACATAGTAGTCTTCAGTGGTCTTCCCTCCAACTTGTATATCGACCTGACGAGCTCTATTGTCTTTATCCAGCTTATACACATAAATTTTGTCTTGCACTGCAACAGTAGCCTTTATAGGAACAAGTAGTACATTATCAAGTGCCGTAATCATTTCGATGCGGCCTGTATTTCCCGCTCTTAATTCCCTTTTAGGATTATTAAATCGGGCACGAATAGCTATAGATCCTGTATTTTTATCAAATTGTCCGGTCACAGCATCAATAATACCTTTTTGGGAATATTTGTTACCATTCGACAGCATGAGTTCCACAGAGTCTTTTCGCTGATTTCCCTCCTGTTTTGCCTGATAATTGGCAAAATCGCTTTCACTCATACTGAAGTATGTGTAGACCTGATTTATATCTGTTAATAATGTCAACGGTTCTATGGATGAAGCACTGACCAAACTCCCTAAACGGTAAGGGATACGACCAATATATCCGGACACCGACGCTTTAACGAGACAAAAGTCGAGGTTGATCTTCGCCGCATTCATAGTAGCTTTGGCCTGTTCCAGGCTTGCTAAAGATGCTTCATATGATGCTTTGGCCTGCGTCACTTGTAGATCAGAAACAATTTTGTTGTCTACCAATTCGACTTTTCTATCAAGATCAATTTTAAGATTTTTGAGATTAGCTTCGGCGACTCGAACTGCAGCTTTCGCTGTGTTATATTGTTCAACAAAAGGCCGATCATCAATTTTAAAGAGTAGTTGACCAGTTTGGACATAAGCCCCTTCATCGACAAATATTTTATTTAAATAACCTGAAATTTGAGGTCTTACCTCAACGTTCGTAATTCCCTCAACTGAAGCTGCATAGGTATTTTTTGCTTCACCGCTTCCAGTCTGCACTTGCTGCACCGAAACTTCGGGAGCAACGGAATTGGTCGCCGGAGTTCCTTTACTCTGGCATGAAAAAAAACTGACGAGTACTCCTAATCCTACAACAGTGTTCAGACCGCTCTTTAAATTCATATATTTTCCTTTATTTTTGATGCGTACAAATATATAGGCCATATTTGCGGGTAAAAAGACAGGAAGATCCATCAACTTGGTAAAAAGACGTAAATATTCATTATGACTTAAATTAGATAACGAGTATCGCAGTAAAAAAAAGGGACAATCACCTTTTTGATGAAGTCCCTTTCGTTGTCCTTATAATAATAGCTAAAATTAATGCATTATTTATAGAGAAAATAGTCAAAAAGAAGCTATTATTTAGTAAAAAGACGGATTAATGATAGCTCATTTTAAGTACATTATGTAAAGTCACAGTCCAAATAACACGATAATCCGTTGGTAATAAATAAATTGACCTCTTGCATCATTAGCCGACAATCGTTTTCATTTTTAAGTTCTTGTATTTCCAGGCATTGAAGTGCATTATTTATTGTTCCTAACACAAAATTGTAAAGCATATTGCTACTTTCACTTGTAGAAAAACTACCTTCTATTTTGCCTTTATCGATCAGATCAATAAAAAAATTCTGAAACATGGCGACTATCTCACGTGCTTTATTCACGATTGGTTCACTGACGTCGATCACTAATGTCTGAAAAAGCAGCCTCACACCATTAGCTGAAGAGCATGAATAATCTATACATCGTTCAATAAAAGCTTTTAACTTTTCCTTGTAATCAGTATGTAGTTTTATTGCTGCAAATATCTCCAGGATATCTCTTTGTATATTGTCCAAAATCTGAACAAGTAGGTTTTCCTTATTTTGGAAATAATAAGATACCATTGATGTGTTCATTGGTACAACACCTGCAATATCTCTTATACTCGTGTTATGAAATCCGTTGATCGAAAACATTTCTTTAGCGACCTGTAAGACAAACTCCCTCCTGTTGTCCATCTTGCAATTTAATTTGCTCTTCATACCTTTTCTCAATTTTATAAATGTATTTGCACACCATTCGATTTTAAATCTCTTTTTTCAAAAGCAGATTTAAAATCACGAATGACTCCAAAACTTATAAAAAAGACTCTTTTTAGTAATTAAAAAAAGAGTCGTACCATATATATATGTTCGGAATTGCGAGTTATCTACATTATTCAGATTGCTCATTTAAAGCTTCTGCTTTTGATAGAGCCTGTTGATATTGCGAGAGCGCATGATCATACTTTTTTTTTCAAAGCATGTATTCGCAAAAAGCGTAAACTGCTTCCAGGTTGATTCAAGATTTATAAGAGATTTTTGATTCATTTTGTCCCTTCTCTTAAGCCAGTGCAACATCCAATACCATCATCAATATAAACCCCAATATAAATCCAGCTGTGGCCAGATCTGACCCTTTATTTTGCTGGGCTTCGGGAATTACTTCCTCCACGACAACAAAGATCATTGCTCCTGCTGCGAAAGCTAGTGCAAAAGGCAATATCGGGGTAAAAGTAGTCACGGCGACTGCACCGAGCATGCCTGCTATAGGCTCGACAATAGCGGACGATTGCCCATACATAAAACTTTTACTCCGGCTCATTCCCATCCGCCTGAGCGGCATTGCAACAGCAATGCCTTCCGGAAAATTTTGAAGTCCGATACCAAATGCAAGCGCAACCGCACCCCCAACTGTTGCTTCAGGAATACCCGCCGCAACTCCGCCAAAAAGTACCCCGACGGCCAAGCCTTCGGGGATATTGTGCATGGTAATGGCAAGAACCATAAGGGTCGTCTTTTGCCAAGGTGTTTTTACACCTTCTACCTGTTTAAAATTGGGATGCATATGCGGCAACAGCTTGTCCACGGCATAGAGAAAACCAGCTCCTACCAGAAAACCTACTGCCGCTGGAACGACCCATACAAAGCCCTCCCCTTTGCTCATGTCAATTGCAGGGATAAGTAGACTCCATATACTGGCAGCAACCATTACTCCACCTGTAAATCCCAACATCACATCCATTACATTTCGGTTCAATTCTTTAAACAAAAAAACAAATGCGGCTCCCAGCGCAGTGATGAGCCAGGTAAAAAGTGTGGCGTACAGTGCCGCTAAAACGGGATCTATAGTTCCGAGATACTCTATTATATCATTAAGCATAAAAATTCGGTTTCAACATCATTATCTTTTAATTCAATTTCGCACGTAATATCTTGATACCACGCTTCAGTTCCTTTATCTGTCTAAGCAAACGTGTGGCCTTGGGCATATTGTTCCGTAATAGATCCCCATCCCTGATTTCTTGTTCCAATGATTTACGTGTATACTCCAACAATGTGATTACATATTCCATAGTTTCGTTTTAATTTGTATCTACACGCGCTATAACATCCAGTAATTGCGTAAGTTGCCCCGCTAACATTAATCCCTGATAGCGAAATAGTATCTTATAGTCAGGGCCAAGCACAATCCAGGTCGGGAAGACTAGTTGAGATGGTCCATTCAGGGCTTTAGCAAGTTCATGAAGTCCCGACACATTTTTAAAACGAGTCCCGTGTAAACAGATGTCTTCTTTGCTCTCGGCATCAAACTCAACATAGTAAAAATGATTCCTGCGACTGATGAAATCTCTGCTCCGACGGATTTGCCGTTTTTGTATATAGCAATAGTTACACCAGTCGGTCGACAGCAGAATCACGGTCGGTTTTGGTTTTTCCAATAGTAGGCTATCGATATACGCTATCAGCGTTGGCCTGATCTGAGCCTTGCAGAATAACCCAAGTGGTAAGCACAGTATGGTCATAAACGATCGCATCACTTTCATACCTTCTATTGCTAAAATAAATTATACCTGATCCCCAAAAAGCCACGAATACCCTGATTTGGTCCATATACGTACGATGGGTCAAAAGTAAGACCGTATGGATTATCCGGTGTAACCGACGCCTGTCCGTTGCCATCAAACTGTACGTTTTTATCAAAAGGGTCATTGGCTCTGGCAATAATAAATGGATTGCCTTTGTTAGGAGTCCAGTTTAGGAGATTCTTAACACCGCCATATATTTCGGTTTTTCCGCCCACACGTTTAGTCAGCTGAATATTCTGGATACTCCACCACGGTGAGTATGCTCGGCGGGGATCCGTTTCGCTCAACAGGGGCAAGCGCATGGGACCGTAGAGATTTCCGGTATAGTCCACTGTAAGACCAAGATTCTTCAGTGTGTAGCCAATATTCCAAGTGCCAGTAAATTTCTCTGTAAACAGCTGTCTTGTTCTGATACCATCTTTTTTACTGTAAACATCCATTGCTGTCGCTCCTGCCAATATTTTTAAACCAATCGGAAGTGTGATATCTAAATTGAGGGAGACACCTTGCGACACAGCATGACCATCGAGATTGTCATAAATGATCTTATTGGGATCAGTATCGTAATCAGCGACAATCTTGTTGTTGAAATAGGTATAAAATGCGGTGGCATCAAATCCAATAAAAGAATCACCGACAGACATTTTCTTTACAAAATTCAGATTTCCGTTCCATGAGGTCTCGGGCTTAAGGTCGTTGATAAAGATCACTTCCCTGGCTCCCGTAAGGGCGGCATGATCTTCGGTAAATACATTGGCGACACGATAACCATTACCAAAGCTGACCCGAAAAACATTACTTTTATCATCCGAACTCCATTTGTAGTTCACTCTTGGGGTAACAATATTGCCATGCAGGGAATTGTAATCATACCGTAATCCCAATAACAAGGTATTGTTCTTATCAAAGGTAATCTGGTCCTGTACAAATACACCTGGTAGACTGGTATTGGTCGGTTTGTTACGATTTAGATCCTTCGGGTCTGCCGCAGCTGGTGTATTGTCATCGTAATAGGTATAACGGTAGGTCAATCCGGTAAGCAGTTCATGTTTCCCCAAGGTCTTGAACCAGGTAAATTGGCCGAAACCGATATACTGGTCGGCCAAATAAGGTGTATCACCATATACACTGTTTTGGTTGTGCCCATTGGTACTAAACTGAAAAAGTATCTTTTCTTTCACCGGCAACTGATATGTTCCGAAAAACTCCCATCGACTGGTGTAAATACTCTCGCCATATACCTCATCCCCACCCCTGTACTTTTTTGCCCAGTTCATTTCTCCACCCCAACGGTCCTCGTAAACATATCTGCCAGCCAATGAGAAGATCCGATTGTCTTTTCGGTCAAAATTCCATTTATTAAAAATGGATATCCGATTTTGAAGGGTAACATCGGTAAAGTTGTCCTTATTATTATCTATGGGATTCTGATAATTAAAATAATTGACCCCCAATAGCGATTGTACCTTTTTTCCAACTTTAAATTTTGCGGCAAGATCGGTATTTACCTCCCCCCATGAAGTGCCAAAAGCATCCAGGGAAAGGACCGGTGAATTTTCTGGTCGCTTGGTGATCACATTGATCAATCCTCCCACAGCCTCACTACCATAGAGCGTCGAAGCAGGCCCTTTAACAACTTCGATCCGATCAATAAGTGACTGTGGAATACCACTGAGACCGTATACCGTGGAGAGACCACTAACGATAGGCATGCCGTCTATCAATATCATGGTATAAGGTCCTTCAAGACCATTGATATGGATATCTCCTGTATTACAGACATTACAGTTTAATTGTGGACGTACCCCATTTATATTCTGTAATGCATCAAATAATGAAGGGGTCGGATTTGCTTTAAAAAATTTGGCGCTGTATACTTCTACGGGGACCGGGCTGTCCAATTTGGAAATTTCCTTCATGGTACCTGATACAACCACTTCGTCCAGGCTATTGTACGGATTATTGACCAGTTTGATATCCTGTCTTTCATTTGCCTGGTCAATCTTGACTGTTTGGCTAAAAATCCCATAACTGACAAAAGTAGCTTCGAGCCGATAGTTACCAAAAGGCACTGAACGCAAAATATAATTGCCAAGACTATCGGACACGGTATGCATATTTAATTGGGGGAAGGATATCGTGGCAGCAGGCATAACATTGCCATCACCGTCGGTAACCTTTCCTTTTAGCGTTCCCGTTTGCGCATATACAGCCATCGATGCGATCCCTAGAATAGCCGTAAGAAAAAATTGTTTTGATCTAATATTTACCATTATAACTTTAAATTTACAGAAGCAAAACTACAAAGTTAGAATTGACTAACAAAATTATTTAAACAAATTTGTTAGAAAAACCTAACAATACTTATCTTTGATTCATGATCTCATATACCGAAGAGAATTATTTAAAAGTGCTTTTTGCTCTCACCCAGGAAAATGGTGTTGCTACTGCAAATGCGCTCAGTAAAGAACTGGATATCAAGATGCCCACAGTAAACAGTATGATGAAACGCCTTGCAGATAAAGGGCTTGTTGTCTATGAAAGCTATAAACCGATAAGGTTAACTGAGAGTGGGCAAAAAGAAGCTGCCTTAGTCATTCGAAAACATCGATTGACTGAAATGTATCTTGTTGAAAAAATGGGATTTGGATGGGAAGAGGTACATGCTATCGCCGAACAGATTGAGCATATTCAATCGCCTGCATTTTTTGATAAAATGGACGAACTACTGGGCTATCCCCATTCCGACCCCCATGGCTCACCTATTCCTGATCCGCGGGGAACACTTCCGGTAACAGACTATAAAAAACTGAGCCAATGTAAGGCTGGTGAGGTTGTCATTTTTAAAGCTGTCCATAACTCTTCCGTTGATTTTCTTAAATTTCTGACAGAGAAACAACTTACACTTGGCTGTGAAATTGCTATCCTAGAGGTAGAGCGATATGATGGAAGCTTAACCGTACTTGTCAATGGAGTAAACAAATTGACATTGAGCAAGTTTATCTGTGACCAGCTACTGGTTTCCTAGTGAGATCTTGCCTATGAGTAGGTTTAAGCTACCTTTACTATTTGTTAAGAAATGTAAACTTCTCCTATAAGGCAGAAATTGACTATCAAAAAATTAAATTGTATTTCAGAAACAATTTATCTAAGTTTGGTCAGATGAAAAAAATGCTCCTATACTTCTTGACAATTTCCTTACTGCTCCAAGCTAGCTGGGGTTATATTGTCATAGGTGCATTTTATGTCAACAAAGATTACTTTGCGAAATATCTTTGTGAAAACCGCGATAAACCACAATTACACTGTAATGGCAATTGTGTGTTAATGAAAAAAATAAAAAAAGCACAGGAGAAAGAAAAGCAGAATCCAACAGCAAAGCTTAAGTCTGAGGTGTATGATTTAATTAATTCGTATGCACTATTTTCCTTCGCACCATCTTCCGTTGAAATAAAATTGCTTTCATTGGGAACGGTTGATACCAAATATAATAGTATAGACCCAAATCGTCTATTTCGCCCTCCTATTGCTGCCTAATTACTTTTCTTACAATGGTACTATTGACCGTTGAAATATTCTTAGAAAAAATCATCTTAGGCAACATAATTTATGAAATACTCATTTTCCGTATTGCTTGCATTGGCAGGCAATATCGTATATGCACAAAACTCTTTACCGAACAGCTCATCCAAGTTACGCGACAGCATCAGACTTGACGAGGCTCTTGTCACTTCCAAATATTACAGAAAATACAAATTGGACGCTGCATCCAACACTTTAAAGCTACAGGTTCCCCTACTCCAGCTTCCACAAAATATTCAGGAAATAGACCATAGTATCATTACCGATCAGCAGGCAATTAATATCAACGAAGCTATCAGTAGGAATGTCAGTGGTGTTATGCGTAACAACACCGCCGATTTTTATGGCCCCTTTCTATTTATGCGCGGGGCTGGGATCAATACTTTACGCAATGGTGTTGACATGTCCATGATCTATTATGGGCCTATGCCGGAAGAAGCCAATATGATCGATCGACTGGAATTTATCAAGGGCCCATCGGGCTTTATGAATGCAATCGGTGATCCCGCTGGATCTTTTAACCTCGTCACCAAGAAACCAACAGGTATCACATCCAACCACGTTTTCCTTCAGACAGGAAGCTGGGATCTCTACCGTCTGGGCACTGACCTGGACGGCAGTTTCGATAAGAATAAAAAATGGCGCTATAGATTAAATGCAGTAGGACAAAAATCGCGTTCTTTTCAACGCTTTGCTTTTAATGACAAGGTCGTGGTCAATCCGAGCCTGACATATAGTATGGACTCCACATCCTCCCTAACGGCGGAATATAGTTTTCAAAAACAATCCTTCCTCCAATATCTACTCACGGTATTCTCTCCCTATGGATTCGCATCTCTCCCACGCGATTTCAGTATTGCTGACCCAAAGAAGGATCCCGTAGAGGCCACCGAACACAGCGCATTTTTAACGTATACAAAAAAGCTAAGCAGCAACTGGAACCTGACAGCGAAAACTGCTTACGCCAATAGCCATATGGATGGCAACTATTTTTTTGTATCTGCCTATGATAAGAACCGTCCGTCCGAAATTAAAAGACGTGTTACTTACGAAAGATTTACGACCGATGTTGCATCCATCCAGGTTTTTGTGAATGGTCTATTGAAAACAGGTGAGCTCGATCATCACATTTTGGCCAGCTTGGACGGAAATCGAAAGTCGTTACTCGGCTATTCAGGATATAATGACAAAAATGCCAACCAAACCCTATATCCGCTAGATATTAATAACCCCGTGTATGGCACTCCATTCGATGACAACAAAAAGTCAGGTTCACTCGAAAGCATTGCGACCAACAAACAGCAGATAAAATATTTGGCTTTTTACCTACAAGATGAGCTTGGTTTCTTACAGGATCGACTACATTTAACCTTAGCAGCGCGTCTAACACAATCGACAAGCTATATCGATATCCCTGCAGAATCCAGTGTTTCGGATCTCGTCCTTACACCTCGTCTCGGTGTAAATTATGCACTCAGCACAAACACCTCAATTTATGCATTATATGATCATACCTTTACGCCACAGAGTGGTTTGAGCGCCGATGGGAAAACATTTGATCCACTATGGGGGAAAAATTATGAAATTGGTTTAAAAAAAGACTGGTGGGATGGCAAATGGAACAGTACCCTATCCCTTTATCATATTACCCGCGACAATATTTTGGTGACCGACCCTTCGACAAACCTGCAATCACAAATTGGGCAGACCAAGTCCAAAGGAATTGAGTTTGACCTCAAAGGTGAAATTGTCAAGGGATTGAATGCCGTCATTAATTATGCGTATACCGATAGTTATATTTCCGCCGATGCCAATCCAGCACTGGTAGGCAAGGCTACCCCCTATCGCGTAAGGCATATACAAAACACTTGGCTAAATTATCGGCTTCCTTTTAAAAAACTGACTGGACTGAGTATTTCGACAGGCTACCAATACCAAGCTGGTAGGGCAGGCCGATATCCGCAAGATGAAATTCCTTCCATTGCAGCGCTCTTTCGCCTGGATGCTGGTCTAGGTTGGACAAATGGCAAAATAGCAATCAATGGTCTTATCAATAACCTGACAAACCGATTCAATTATGGTAGTGCCTGGACAAGGCCAATAGGGCTCTACGCCTATGTGCCCTATTCCCCGCGCGAGTTCAGACTGAACGTATCTTATAATTTCTAACCATGAAAACGATAACGAAGTGGGCATTCCGTTGGCATGGATGGCTGGGACTAAGTTCGGGGCTATTCTTTCTAATCTTGGGTATTACAGGGTCATTGTTGCTATTCCGACACGATTTAGATAGAGCTCTCAATCCAGATATCTATCATAGGCCCGACAGCGGGCTAATGATCTCTGCAGACAGCGCCTATAGAATCGTCGCAGAAGCTTCTCCGGGCTTCGAGAAAATTGTCCTGCACGACTTTCCGCTATCATCGGAAGAACCTTATGAATTTATGCTTTATCGAAAGACCAAAAGTCCTTTCAATAATCATTTGAGTTTTGCTTTTGTAGACTCACATCGGGGTATAATACTGCGCCAAGGCAATTACGAGGACCTTGGCGGTTCATTTATTAGATGGATATATGCCATGCATTACAGTTTTTTATTCGGTCGCATCGGACAGGCTATCTGCGCCATACTCGGCATACTTCTCTTATTGACTATAGTTTCGGGCCTGGTTGTCTATCGGAAATATATAAGGAAAGTTATTTTATTTCAGGTTCCACTGTACAAGCAGGGACGACGATTATACTCCTCCTTGCATCGGGTAGTGGGGGTTTGGTCGGCCTTGATCAATATAGTTTTACTGATAACAGGTGTATGGATGAATATTCCCGTTTTCCAGCCCCTTTTTTCTGACCACCAAACCATGGAACAAAAACAGGGTTCGTTCACGGCAAAACCAAATTTAGATAAACTACTGGACTACTGCAAAGTAGCTGCTCCGGGATTTGAACCCATTGCGATAAATATTCCAAAAGATGACAAATCTCCTATTTTGGTCCGTGGTCACCTGTCAAGTACCACATTCTTTTTGTTTGGTGGAAAGGCGAGCAATTTTGCTTTCGACCCTGTTCATGCAACCTTTATGAAACAATTTGATATTGAAAAGGCAGATTTTTCAAAAAAAATTTCTTGGGCAATTTATCAATTGCATATTGGCGGGTTTGGTGGTTACCTCGTAAAGTTTATCTATGCTTTAATCGGATTGACACCAGCATTACTTGCTCTGACAGGTACCTATCTATGGTATAAACGTAATTGGTAAATTCCACTGTATGCGATTCACAACCCAAATTCACTTGAAATTTATGTGGAAAGGGTAGTCAATCTTTCAGCATTGGTCTATAAAATGTATTTCAATATAGATATTTAGAAAATAGACGAAGATTAAGGGAAAACTACGCTCTTTCAATCCCTAAATCCAATCCTTCCCTAAGCAAAGAAGGTGACCTTTTTGGGCCACCTCCTTCTTAATCAGCACATATAACTATTATTTTTTTAGCATACCTACACCTGTGATATCTTTAATACCGGTAAGTTTAAGTCCACGTTTAGCCGTGTAATTATCCGCATCGATCACGTATAAGTAGGATATTGATGATTGTCCTTCCTGCATTGGTAAGTAAGATTTGCCATCTGTCGTAAAGAGCGGGAATCCATAACCTGGATCGGTAATTTTAGTGTCTACACCCGAAATCCATTTGAATTCCTTTTTAACAACATCTGCAATGGCCAGTTTCACACCACTAGCTTCGGCTTGTTTCGCGTCCCGTGGCACCATCACCAACACAAACTTATTGTCTTTAATAAAGAAACCGGCACGAATTCGCATGTTAGCAACCGCTTCAACATCCCAATAATAATCCTTATCAAAAGCATCATTTTTAATTTTCAGAAATGCAGAGTGGTTATTACTAGACTCCACATCACCATTTGAAAAAGCATAAATATCGCCCGTAGAAACCTGTCCCAATCCAATGGTATTATAATATTGTCCAATAAAAGGCATGCGTTTGTCTTCGATTGTTTTCTCAAACTTTAGGTTCTTATCAAAAATTGCCACGAAAGCATGGTCCTTATAGTCAGCTTTATCCTGAACGCCGGTTCCACCATATGCCGGAGAAAGTGGTGCATAAATTTTATCTCCAAATTCAAACATCGCGTAGGGCCATCCAAAATAATTATCAACATGCTTACCATCTACATAAATCAGTTTCTGATCTACTTCCAAGGTCTTGTCAACACGGTTATCAGCAATATTTACCCAATAGGCTGTACCAGGTGTGGTCAACGAACGCCCGATATTATAGGCGATAAGGTGATCCTGAGCTTTGAAAGGTAAAAATACATTGACTGATTTGATATTAAATGCGCCTGTCTTTTTCAATAAATTGTCTGTACCCAACTGAAACACTTCGGCGTTACCAGGATCACCCCGATTATATTTAAATGTTACAGCCTTATTGTTCAATGCATACATTGTACCACCTGCTGTCTCATACCCATTTCCTTTGACTGTGATTTCTCCCTCATCGAGACGATCTGCAAGGAAAAGATATTGTTTGGATTCTTCTGCTGTTGCAGACATCCCCGCAATGACATATTTTTTTGAGCTGCTATCATCTGGAGGAGTTCCTCCGCCATTAACATTGTCCTTACTACAGGCTCCTAAGCCCAATAATGAAAAGGTAGCTAACTGAATTAATAATCTATTGATTCTCATAAAACACTATTTTGATTAAACATTAATATTTCATTTTATAATTTTGACCGTACTTACATGTTAAATAGGAAATACCTGAATTTTGCATTAAATGAACGGCTTGGTTTCTGCAATTTGAAGTGATCATACAGCAATTCATCAGTCAGGTTCATGCATTCCAACGTCAGGTTATATTTTCCTCCTTTAAAGCTGTAAATCATATTTGCGTTGTGATTCCATTGTGTTGGTATCGTGATTTTAGTGCTTGCGTTTCCAAGGCTCGGCCAGCCTTCATAATACTCGTGCGTATAATAAAGTTGGTATCCAAAGGTGAGGGATCCATCTCCACCAAAAGGTTTGTTAAAGGTGTAAGAGGCATCCATATTGCCAAAAAGGTAAGGCATATTGGGCAGCCTGTCCTTATAGACGATACTCACCATATCTTCTTGTCCGCCTTCATATTTGGTTTGATTGATGAGATTTTGATAGCTCATATTTACACCAACATTGAACACATTTTTATATCTATACCGTATTGTGGCTTCCGCCCCTTTGTTGTTAACATCACGTAGATTGACTGTACGGGCGCGGGTAGAATTCATACTGCGCTTGAGTTCTGTACGTATGAAATCTCTCGAATATCGATAGAGCGCCGCCACATCAAACGTCAAGAAATGAATATCATTAAAGGATGGGCTGTAGATCATCCCAAGGTTCAAATTGTCGCTATTCTCAGGCCTCAAACTCACATTTTGATCCAAAGCGTCCATATTGCCGAATAACTCACCGCTTGTAGGTACCCGTATTCCATGCTCGTAAGATCCTCTAATCTGCAATTTTGGCTGAATAAAATAGGTAGTTGCGAAGCCATAACCTTGCGTCGTAAAATTATTTTGCATCCAACCATAATCCTGATGGGAAGGATTATCGACATCATTGACCACACCGAAGGCTTTACTGTGCTGTGAATATAATTTGCCAAATGCCGATACATTTCCCTTTTTGGAATAATCAAATCGGTAAGAGAGGCCCAAAACATTTTTTTGCAACGAACTCGGGCGCTTATCAAAAAAAGGATCGGAATCATTTAAAAGATTTTTGCTAACACGTCTAAAAATCGTGTAGCTGTTATTGAGAACCAACGAATGCTTCGGGTTGATTCGGTAACTCAGATTGGCGGTAAAAACCCCGTCATTGTTTCTGTAGCGGGAGTTCATGCGATCGCGTTCACCCTGACTGGTTTTAGGATTAATCACCTGCCCCAACCAATTGTACCTTCTACTCGCTGTGTCTATGGTTTGATCATGCCCTAGATTAAAATTTCCGCTGAGATTTAGATCGAGTCCTTTAAGACCCAGATTGCGTTTCAGATATTTCATGGAAGGTAAAATTGTCAAACCTTTTGATTCACGCTCACCGTATACATCTTCCATAGTAGCTCCATTTTGAAGATCCTTTGCATACTCTCCGAGGTCTATTCCGACTAAAAACTGATCTGCCCAGGTCTTATTACGCACGCCAGCACCCAATGTCAGCATCTCATTACGGTAGCGGTCATGAAAACGGCGGGTTCGTACCATTTCCAATTGTCCACTGGCATTAATTGTACTTTCGGTTTCCACCCAATAGTTGTTCTTTGAATAATTCTGAAACGCGTTAACCAAAAATTGAAAGCCTTTTTTTGTATTTATTGCGGCATTTACAGATGTTTTGTGTGTGTTGAACGAACCATAGGAATAGGAAGCATCAACATAGCTTGTCTTACCCGAATTTGTCACAATATTGATCGCTCCTCCCAAAGCATCTGAGCCTAATTCTACGGGTACCACCCCTTTATAGACTTCAATCCTTTCGGCGAGATTGATCGGTATATTATTGATTCGAAACGCATTTCCCATATTTTCCATCGGGATGCCGTCAATAAAAAACTTGACCTGATTTCCACTGAACCCATTCAACATAAATTCCATGTTGGAGCCAAGGCCTCCGCTTTCACGAACCCGAATACCAGGCACATTATTTAAAGCTGTAGCTATATTAAGGGTGGTGTTGTGTAATTTCTTTGCATCAATCACCGAAACCTGATAAGCCTGTTCCCTCGCCTGCTGCAGTTCGGTCTTTCCAGAAACATTGACTTCATCCAGGGAGTTATCTGCAGCTTCCAACTGGATACGGAGATTTTGATCCTGTACCTCGCCGATTTTAAAAGCGAAGTGATAAGTTTTATAGCCCAAAGCAGTCACTTTAAGCGTATAACTTCCCGATTTCAAATGTGAAAAGTAAAACTTCCCCTCATTGTCTGCGTGCTGAGATTGCCTACCCGGTCCTAAAAACACGGAAGCATTGGGAATACGCTCACCGGTTGTATTCGTTATTGTACCTCCTAGCCTAAAGGATTGCCCAAAGAGCGTATGGCCTGACGTACAAAGGAGAAATATCGTAAAAAATGCAAAATGAATATGCCTTAGGTATGCTATGCTGTTTTTGTGGATTGTCTTTTCCATGGAATAGTGGGAAGTATAAATTATTATTCTTATTTAGATTAATTATAAATATATTTGACGAGCACAAAATTATTAAATAGGATATAGGAACTCATGATGAATTGTGCGAAAAAATTGATTAAAAAAAAACAATATTAACCATGAAAGTATCGATCAATAGCATGTCTCCAAAGGGAATTAATTTTGTAAGCACATTAGAAGATGCTACGAATACGGAGCGTAATCAGTTAAAAGATTTTTGCAGATCCCAGGAGCTCGATGGCGTTATTGATCAAAATAGGCTGATTGCCACAGCAGATATTCTTGTCACACATATCCTTATTTCGGCAAAAAAGGCTATTCGATTTGAAATAGTGGGAACAAGGCCATGTGTAGAAATGTGCTTTTACCTATCGACCAGTGCCAGCTATGAAGCTACTGACTCGAGTACATTGATAACGATCGATACAGGACATCACAATCTTTTCCATTTTCCGACACTCCCTTATCAGAATTTTTGGCCACTTGGTGAGGCACAGGAACTTGTATCGATCATTATTTCGACCGATTTATTTATGCGTTATGTACCCAACGACAGTGCATTCTTTGATTTTAAAGAACATATCATGAGCGGACAGACCAATACTCTTTTTAAACAGTCAGCTCCTATTACATTACATATACATCATTTACTAAATGAGATCCTTAAAATGGAAGCTTATCCCGAACTGAGACATATGTACCTTGAGAGCAAAGTAATTGAACTTCTGAGTGAGCAATTTCGACAATACATGGAACTACAAAATGGTACACACCCGCTATATAGAGCACTCCACAGTGAAGAACGTGATCGCATATACCAGCTTAAATTGTACATTGATAAACATATTACAACACTCTTCCCCCTCCGGGAACTTGCAGATCAGGCTGGAATCAGTGAGTATTACTTAAAAAAACATTTTAAGCTATGCTATGGTGTTTCAATCCACCAGTACATCCATGCTGAACGCATGAAATTGGCAAAGATATTACTACTTCAGGAAGGAATGAATATCAATGAAGTTGCGACTTTTTTAAACATCACAGAGACCACAAATTTTGTCGCTGCATTCAAAAAGCATTTCGGTTTACCTCCAGGTAAATTTCAAAAACAGGGACTTCTACCACACTAAACACGTGGTAAGCATCCACCAATATATCTATTCATATTAATTCAATCAACAACCATCATGAAAACAATTGCTTTTATAGCATTTCTATTCGTATCACAGATTTCATTAGCCCAGAAGCTGACGATCCGTGGTCAAGTCAGTACCTCTGACCGAAAACCTGCACCGCAAGTTTCCATCACATTAAAAAACCACAAAAAATCTACCGTCGCTGATCAGGCTGGTCAATTTAGGTTTAATAACCTTGCTCCCGGAAATTATACAATAATTGCGTCTTATGTGGGCTTAAAAAATCAAGAGCAAAATATAACACTTTCGGATACCGATATGAGAATTGAATTTGTTCTTTTAGAGGATAGTCGCGCATTAGATGAGATTATCGTCAATGGGAATTACAAGGCGACGAAAAAGGAATCGGATTATATATCCCGTATGCCATTAAAAGATATTGAGACACCCCAAGTGTACAACATCGTTGGTAAGGAGATTATGGAACAGCAGATTACGACAGATTATAAGCAATCGCTACGTAATATTGCTGGAGGAGGGGTTGCTTATGGATTCGTCAATAACGGATTTGCCTATACTGTACTCCGTGGGTTTTGGACTGGTGTGCGTATGCGGAACGGCGTTGCATCCTCAAATTGGTCGGGTATTGACCCTGCCGTTGTTGAACGTTCGGAGGCTATAAAAGGACCTGCGGGTACGCTATATGGCAACAGTACAACTTCCTTTGGCGGGCTTATCAATCTTGTTACAAAACAGCCTTTTGAAACCGCACGTACAGCTATCGATTACACCCTTGGAAGCTACAATCTCCATCGTCTTGCTGCGGATGTAAACACTCCGCTAACAAGCGATAAATCTGTACTATTTCGTTTAAATGCGGCCTATCAGTCTGAAAACACTTTTATGGACTGGGGTTTCAACAAACGCTATGTTGTGGCACCATCCTTTCTGTTTAAGATCAATGAAAAGCTGAATGTTTCGCTTAATACGGAACTGACAAATGCCAAAATGAGCATGCTACCTTACATCGATTACAGTGCATTGGGGTTGAAGAATATTAAAGAGCTGCCACTCAAGCATAACCAATCGCTTGGAAGTAACGATGCCATATTTGATGGTGGTGGGATAAATATCTTCGCCAAAGCCGATTATCAGATTTCGGACAATTGGAAGTCCACGACCATTGCTTCGTTAAATAGTAATACCATCAATGAAGGCGTCTATACACGAGCTCGTTTTTTATCGCCAACCCAAGTGGAGCGAACGGCAAGTAGTTCGGCTACTGATGAAAATGTCTACCAATTTCAACAATTTTTTAATGGTGATTTCACCCTGGCTGGTCTAAAGAATAAGGTTGTCCTAGGACTCGATGTATATCACTACAGGTCTGTCGACAAGGGATATTTGGGCGAAGAATATAAAGATGTTATTACCATCACTGAAGCTTACTCCCCTTTGTCGTTAGCAAAAATCAAAGCAAAACGTGAGACACTGATAAACGGTTATCAGACAACACAAAGTTCGGTCTATGCGGCCTACGCCTCCAGTGTCACCAACTTGACAGATAGATTGTCTGTACTGCTCGGGCTGCGGGTAGACCGGCTGAACAATAAGGGAACAGCCGTGATGCGTGGTGATTTCGACGGCGGATACAACCAGACTGCCATATCGCCAAAATTTGGAGCTGTCTATCAATTACTCAAAGATCAATTTAGTGTGTTTGGAAATTACACCAATGGTTTTCAGAATAATGCTCCTGTCAGGCAGCCTGACGCAACACTGTTCAACGTAAAGCCTACTTCCGGAAATCAATTGGAGTTCGGGCTGAAAACAGATTTGTTTAACAATAGGTTGAGTGCAACGGTCAGTTTCTTTGATATTGCCATCGACAATGCTGTTCGGACAAACCAACAAGGGTATACTTTCCAAGATTCGAAACAGAAAAGTAAAGGTTATGAAATCGATCTACAGGCAACGCCTTTGGCCGGATTACATCTTACAGCTGGATATGGCTACAATAAAAATACCTTCACCAACAAAGATGAAAATGGCAATGCCGTTACCAGCAGAAACTACCTGCCGGCAGACTATGGTAATCTATGGGTAACCTACAAATTTTCAACTGGTATCCTCCAAAACTTTGGTCTGGGCGGCGGAACAAATTATGTTGGTGAAATCAATAAATATACGCTTGATCCAAAAACAGATGCATATTTTCTAACCGACGGAACACTATTCTATGAGCAGTCTAAAGTAAGATTGGCTTTCAAGATAAACAATATTGGTAACCAAAAGATTTGGGGAATAAATGATAATCCTTTACCAACGAGAAACTTTGCTGCGTCAGTAAAATATCAATTTTAAAAAAAATTCCCGCTAAACTTTAGCGGGAATTTCTTCTCATTGTATCCGTCAAGCATTTTCATGCAGACAGGAATTAAAAACTGTTATTTGACCATCCGCAAGATATCGTCCGTCATTAACTTTACTGAAGTAAGTCCTCCTCCGGAAATAAACCAAACATTCGGGTCCAAATAGTATATTGCCTGATTTTGATATGCTTTCGTTTGTTTGACCAGTGGATTTTCAACATCGGCTTTATTGGCAACTTTACCAAGTACTGCCGCATTTCTGTCTACAATAAAAAGATAATCTGGATTGGCCTGTGCGATAAGCTCGTTTGACAGTTTCTGACCATGTACAGATTCATCCTTGAGATCCATTACTGGTTTAAACTGCAAGACATCATAGATAAATCCAAATCGGGATCCTTTTCCAAATGCACTAAAACGTCCATTGTTAAACAATAGAAATAATGCTTTGTGCTGATCTTTGGCGTATTTGTCGCGGGCTTTCTGAATTTGGGACTGTATTTGTTCAAGTTTTGCTTTCGCTTCATTTTCCTTTCCGGTAATACTACCGAGCAGAAGCGTATTGTGTTCAAAAGAATTTAGATAATCTTTATTATCTGTACCGATATAGATGGTCGGAGCAATATCGCTTAATTCCTTATAAAAACGCTCCTGCCGCGTTGAGATCAAAATCAGGTCGGGGTTTAATAGACTAATCGCCTCAAAGTCAGGTTCAATTACGGATCCAACATCGGCCACCTGTGTGTCATTTTTGAGATCATCCAGATAATTGGGCATAAATTTTTTGGGTATACCAGCTGGTTTCACCTTTAGTTCGTGCAGCGTCTCCAAAGCACCGATATCCAGAACAACAATTTTATCGGGCATCTTTTTTATTTTAGACTTTCCCAGCTTATGCACAATTTCCAGCGAATCTTGTGGCGCTCCGCTTTTTTTTCCCGCTGATTTACAACCTACAAAAGCAAGTAAAACAATACTCAGTATGAAAGCTATTACTTTCTTAGTCGATACATATACCATATCTTGTTAGAGATTAAAATAGTTACAAATTTTTTTATTGTGACGTTCGATAATATCGAATTCGATTCCAAAAATATCTTTTAGTATAGGTGATGCAATGACCGCATCGGTGCAGTCATTATAGCAGATTCGCCCCTCTTTTAATGCGATAATATAATCTGAAAATTGGGCTGCAAAATTGATCTCATGGATTACGAGTACTACTGTTTTACCTAAATCTTCTACCAGCCGTCGAAGAGTTTTCATGACTTGTACGGAATGTTTCATATCAAGATTATTGAGCGGTTCATCTAACAGGATATAGTCGGTATCTTGGGCAATGATCATGGCAATAAATGCACGTTGTCGTTGTCCTCCACTTAACTCGTCTACAAACTGATCCTGAATATCCTGCAAATCTGAAAAAGCAATCGCCTCATCTACCTTTTTCCAATCGAGTTCACTCAACCTCCCTTTACAATACGGGAAACGACCAAAGGACACCAAATCGCGAATCGTCAGCTTCAAATCAAGGTTGTTGGTCTGTCGCAAGATGGATAACTTCTTTGCGAGTTCATTAGATCCATAATCTTTTATATCCCAATCATAAAAACTGACACGCCCCCCATCTTGCTGTAAGAGGCGACTCAAAATCCCCAGTAAGGTGCTTTTTCCGGCACCATTGGGGCCTATTAAAGAAGTTATAGCCTGAGGAGCGATAGCCCCGGACACATTGTCCAGTACAGTTCGCCTTCCATACAGCTTTTTGATGTTGTCAAAAATCAACGGATTATTTTTCGCGCTTTCCATAGTAAAAACATAAAATATATAGCACCTATAAAATTGATCACAATACTTACCGTAGTTGAAAACTTCAGCACATGCTCGATCAAAAACTGTCCAAGTACCAAACATAAGCAGGAAAGCATAGCACAGAAAACAAGCATCGTCCGATGCTTATGTGTCTTTAAAAGTTCATAGGTAATATTGCTTACCAAAATCCCCAAAAATGTAATCGGCCCCACCAATGCAGTAGATACCGATACCATTAATGAGATAAGCAGCAGCAGCTGTTTGATCAAACGGTTATAGTGAATACCCAGATTGATAGCTTGATCCCTTCCTAATTTGAGTACATCCAAATAGGGCATTAAACGCCAGAGGTAAATCAGAGCGATCAATAATGTCACAGCAGCAATCCCCAATAACTTAGTATTCATCTTTGAGAAAGAAACAAACATAAAGTTCTGGATTACCGAGAACTCGTTTGGATCGATCAGAATATGCATAAACTGACTCAAAGACTGAAATAGTGCTCCCATGACCATACCGATGAGCAGCAGATGAAACATATTTCGCTGTTGATTATGAAACACCAGTAAATACATGATCAGCGAAAAGAGTAACATGAGTGTTACGGCAAAAAAGAAATTCTTTTCTTGTGAAATAGTCTGTAGCGCACTGTCTCCCAAAAAAAATACGATCAAGGTCTGGAATAGAATAAAAATAGATTCATAGCCCATGATGGAAGGTGTCAGAATGCGGTTGCCGGTGATGGTCTGAAATATAATCGCAGAAATGCCCACGCTGGTCCCTACTAGGATCATAGTCGCCAAGCGAATGAAACGTCGGCTTAAGATATACTCCAGATTCCCTTTGAGGTCGTACCCTAAAAATAGTAGTATGGTACAGATCAAGAAGCAGGTAAGAACAATCAATTTAGTCCGATTTTTCATCCACGCTTTCTTAAAATAAAAAACAAAAATAACAGACCTCCAATCGCACCCACAGTAACACCAATTGGAATTTCGTAGGGATAAACGATAAGTCGTCCAAAAATATCGCAGAGCAATAGGAATATAGCTCCCGATAAAGCAATAATCGGCAAGGTTTTACGAATATTATCCCCCAAAAATAAACGGACTAAGTTAGGAATGATAAGGCCTACAAAAGGAATCACGCCAACGGTGATGACCGATACACTAACTACCATGGAAACAGTGAGCAGTCCGATATTGACAATACTGGTATAGGAAAGCCCCAGATTGATGGCAAAACTGCGTCCCATTCCCGCCAAAGTAAATTTTTCAGCGTAGAAATAAGCAATTGCAACAGCGGGCAGGATAAAATAGATAGCTTCATACTGCCCCTGCAATATGGCTGAAAAATCACCCAATAACCATTCCTGCACATTTTGTACAATATTATTTTTAAATGCAAAAAATGTGGATAGTGCATTGAGGATACTTCCAAACATAATCCCCACCAGAGGGATAAAGACGTTACTTTTTAATTGTATTTTACTCACAAAAAGGATAAAAAGCAATGTAAAGAGAAATGTAAATCCTAATGAAGACAATAAGCGAACAAGTAGGGATGCATCTGGAATTCCGATCATGGCCATTAAGATTCCCATTTTGGCAGCATCGAGCGCTCCGGAGGTCGTTGGAGATACAAAACGATTCTGAGAAAGCTGTTGCATGATCAAGCCTGCTATACTACTACCAATACCCACGAGTATAAGTGCCGCGGTACGCGGAATCCGACTAATCAAGAAGACTAACATGCCATCTCGGTCATCCCATAGGGTCAAAAAGTTAATATGGCGAGCCCCAGTAAAAAGTGAGATCCAAGCCAAGATCAGCACAACAACAACCGCGGAAAGGGTCATTAATCCGCGCCGAGGTCTCTCCCCAATCACATTTCTATTCATTTTTATTCGTTCAGCGCAGTCCATTTAATAACAAAGTCTTCGGGATTTCCTCATCAGAGATCATCCCAAAGACTGTAAGGGAAATATCTTATTATTAATCCACAATACGTGTTACCGTATCACCATTTATATCTTTGACCACAGCTTGGCCTTCAACCGGGCGGCCGCCTTTTGCTTTATTGACAACATAGGCTATACCCGTTTTAGAATCAACTTTTACGTTGTTCGGGTGGGAACCTGTCGGCAGATCAGCGATCACCTTAAAAGTATTTGCGTCGATAATAGACGTAGTACCTGTCTGGCGATTTGCCGAGTAAATTCTACTTTTTACAGCATCGTATGCAATACCGATAGCTCCGGCTCCTGTCGGGATGCTGTGTATCAAATTACCGTTATCATCCAATACAGTTATTGTTCCTGATTTTTGATTGGCTACAAACAGATACTTTCCGTCGCTCACTATGTTTACGGGTGCCTCACCACCGGATGGGAACGTTTTCTCCACCTTACGTGTTTTGGTATTTACTTTGGCAATCGCATTATCACTCATGACTGTTACGTAAAGCACATTGTTATTGCCGGGCGCGAACACCATCCCAGTAACAGTCTTTCCAATATTTTCTAAGGTATGCAGGTATTTATTCGTTTTACCGTCGATGACCCAGATACTGCTCGGATCGCCCACATCGGAAACATAAATCAGGTTATTTTTTTCATCAACCAATACTTCACGCGTATGGGACTTTTCGCCACCGTGAGTAATGGTTGCCAACAGCTTTCCGGAGCGGATGTCTACTGCGCTTACCGAGTTGCTACGCGTATTCGTCGTATAAACTGTCTGGGTTTTGTTGTTAATGGCTATACCAAATGGCGGATTGTCCTTTAAACTAATGCTATCGACGACGGATAGACTCGTTGGGTCTAACTTGTATATTGCTCCCCCAGGTGTATTTCGGGATCCTGCAGCTGTCACATAGATATGACCATCATTATTGCTGATCACAGCCTCATATATACCCGTTCCTGCTGGAGCAGATTTGTCGACCTGCTGTGCCAAAACTTGAGCCGCAGGCGTAGCTAATAGTCCAAGTAAAGCCATACTAAGCAGCATTTTACGGCTAAGATTATTATTGTTTTTGTTCATAAAACAAAAGATTAGAAATGAATAAATATTAAATAACTATATATTTCTTTGTCCACCAATCGTAAAACCGAACAAAGGCACGTTGCCAATAGAGGGCTCCATGTTTTCCGTGTGGATCTATATCAGTTTTGAGCGATGCAGTATCTTGTTTAGCGAAAAACGACACAAACTTCTCCATATCCGCAGCTAGGTCTATCTTTCCCAAATATTTATCTTGACGTATCTCCCTTCGGCCAGCATAGAAATAATAAGCCTGTTGAGCCACATGCGCTTTCATATCAGTGGGCATGGCCTCGTAGCGTTCCAGTAGGTCGTTGCCCATCCATAGGGAAGGAGAAAAAGCGGCTACAGTCCCAAAAATTTCAGGATAGCAAAGACCGGCATAGAGCGTAATAAGCCCTCCAGCAGAACTTCCTGCCACAGCCGTATACCTTGCTGTTGCCAACGTCCGATATTCCCGATCGATAAATGGTTTAATGACTTCGATGATATCCCGAAGGTATAAAAGTCCCCGAGGAGCTTCCACGGTATCAAAAGGTTTCACCAGATATTCATCCAGTCGCTCATTGTACGAATCCGCATGATCTATCCCCACCACGATCGCCTTCACTTCCGCCGCATCGATCGTTTCATCTACTTTCCATTCTACCGGTCCTGCACGACCTATTGAAATTGCTTCGTCAAACAGTTGCTGGCCATCATGCATATAGATGACCGGATACATTTTATCGGTATTTTCATAACCCTTCGGAATATAGATCCAGAGCCGTCTATGGACGGCAAGATTTGGCAGATAGAAAGCTGGATCAAGTAAGTGTACCTGTGGACTTGCTGTTGATTTGGGGAATTCGTCACGCCAGTGATTAGCCCGGATGCGCAGGTGTTTTTTTTCGGGCACTTCGATAGAAATTGCTTCTGCGATACGACCATCACCATAAGCAAGACAGGACTTCCAGTCGCCACGATTTAGTTTAACCTCCAGCGTGCCGGCAGCAACATCAGCGATGACTGCATGCAAATTCTCTCCAACACTGGGGATATTTCCAAGTTTGTATCCTGGCATAGCCCAACCATTAAAATTGCCCGTTAAATAGCATTCCTTACCGATATGATCGGGATTTGTGTTATGCACTTCAACAGTAACTTCATATTTTTTTTCATCTTTTACAGACTGCATCATCAACCTCCCTTTTACTAACTAGGCTTCCTAAAAGCTGTCGCAATTTAGACATATTCTAAATAAAATTCAAATATTATTTTTAATGAATCTAAATAAGTATATATTTGCAATCAGGGTTAATGTAAAATATTCCGAGAAATTCTTTAAAAATAACATGATAAGATCCACACTGCTTACCGGCATTTCCATATTTGCACTTCACACAACAGTCCTATTTGCTCAAGAGCACAGTACTGTGAGCGGACACATCTATGATGCAAACAAGCAGCCGGTGGTTTCAGCCACAATACGCCTTGGGGAGCTAGAAACACAGAGTGATCAACAAGGCTATTTTTCATTTGCCAAATCACCTTCAGGAAAATACCAATTAAAGGTCTCTGCATTAGGTTATGTAACTCAGGAGAAACAACTGGAGAGAAAAAATGGTCAGCAAATTACCATTGAGGTGTTATTAATTGAAACGTCAACTACGCTTGATGAGGCGCAGGTGGAAGGACGTGCGCACCAGCGTCAACGCTTACAACCCATTAAAACCACATTGATTGATGCAAGGGCCGTTTCGACACAGGCTACAAGTTTAACCGAGCTAATGAATCGGGCACCAGGAATCCGTATTCGCCAGAGTGGTGGCACAGGCAGTAATCCAGATGTTTCGGTAAACGGCTTTCAGGGGAAAGCGATCAAATATTTTAAAGACGGTATCCCTTTGGATTATCTTAGCGATGGCTACTCTATTGCAACTATGCCCCTTGAAGCAATTGATCATATCGAAGTTTACAGAGGCATACTTCCAATTTATCTCGGCTCCGACGCGCTTGGGGGAGCAATCAATCTCGTCCCGCGCAAAACCAATGGAACACAGACAAATGCCTATTACGAAATAGGCTCGTTCAATAGTCATCGGCTTGGTGTGAAGAGCAGCAAGTCGAGCAAAGATAATCGTTGGTTATTTGGTGGCGAAATGTATTATAATTACGCCAAAAACAATTACAAGGCAACAGTAGAGGTACCTGACCCGCTGACGAAAAATCCTGAACTGGTCCGTTTACCTTTCTTTCATAACGGCAGCAAACATCTTTATGGGGAAATATTCGCTCAGCTGCAAAATCGAATCTGGGCAGACGAGTTACGCATCAGCCTAATCGGTTTTGACCTCGCCCGCGAGCAACAGCATCCCGCCATGATGACCGATGCGTATGGTGCAGTCCGTTCCAAGCAATATACCTTGGCTCCGAGTTTACGTTATAAGAAAGCCTTGCTGAATGACAAACTCCATTTTGATCAATTTGTATCATACAATAATCTACAGACCGAGCGCATCGATACGCTACGCGGTAGCTATGACTGGTACGGAGATTTTACACCAAAAACAACTATCGGTGAAACTCGGCTACCATCCCAATCGCATATCAACGAACATCAGGTTGTATCACGCAGCAACCTTTCCTACCGCATCAATGCACATACACAATTGGGACTCAATTATGTTTTCACCCAAGTGAACAGACGCGGAGCAGACCCCTACGGTCCTAAACTTGAAGAAACGGGACTCGATGTGCTACAGCTCAAATCAACTTACAAAAAGCAGGTTTTGGGACTTAGTCTTGATAACTACTGGTTTGATGAAAAGCTCCAAAACCAGTTGATGGCCAAATACTACAACTATAACGCATCGGGCATACAAAATACCTGGCTATCGGCTAACGTCGGTGAAAAAGACAGACGGACCGTCAGAGGAAACTACTGGAGTCTAGCCGATGCCATACGTTATCGTCTGAGCACCACATCACTATTCCGGTTAGGGGGCGAATATACTTATCGTCTTCCTGAGCGCGAAGAACTTTTTGGCAACAATATTTTCATTGTTCCAAACTTTGAATTGAAACCTGAGCAAAGTCTCAATGTTAATCTTGGGTACCAACAAACGCTATTTTCCTCACTCGATATTGAAGCGAACGTCTTTTATCGCCGTACCAAGAATCAGATCTTATTGGTGACCATAGATGCACCAAATGCGCAATACAAAAATCAGGAAAATGTTAGGGGGTATGGTTTCGACATCGACTTAAATTACCGCTTTTGGAAAAACTATCGATTTAATACCAACGCGACTTGGACCAACCTGCGCCTTTATGGCATTACATCTGAAAAAGACCAATGGATGAACGATGCGCGCTTGCGCAATACGCCATACTTTTTTGCTAATGTTGGTCTACAGGGCAGCTATGAAAATTTGTTCCGGGGTTCGGACAAACTGGACCTGTTTTTCAACTACAATTTTATGCGGGAGTTTTACCTGGAAACCATTCCCAAATCATGGGAACCAAACGGATTTTTGGGGCTATCAGGTAATACTAACATAAACTCCAACTTGATCATACCTAATCAACATTTGTTGAATGGTGGGTTTACTTACAATCCTTCCTACCGCGGTTTTACGATTGGAGCTGAAGTGCGTAATGTGCTCAATAAAAATCTTTATGACTACTACCGGATCCAACGTGCCGGCAGAAGCTTTTATTTAAAACTTAGTTATCAAATACCATAAGTATCATGAATGCATTAAAACAAGTAAAAAAATTAGTATTATTTTCTGCAATCGGAATAATAACCGCGAGCTGCAGCAATAAAGACAGCGTCGTACCTGAGCCTACACCATCAACAGAGACCACGAAATATGTATTGATAAGTATGAGCGAAAACACGCTTAACAAACCCGGATTTGCAACTGCATTTGATGCATTACCGAGCGGCAATATCATCAACAATGGAGCAAATAGCTTACAAGGATTTGGCTTTGGTGGCTGGCGTCCATATGGCAATTGGCTTTTAAAAATGTTTAATACGGAGTCTAATGCCTATGGGATCCAACAGCTGACTGTGGATGCATCGGGGAAAATAACGAACGGAAAATTTATTGCGGGCGACAATACAACCAATGGTACCGGAAACTTTGTAATCTTAGATGAAAATAAGGGCTTTTATTGGGATGCAGCTGCACCACTAAAAATACAGACTTTCAATCCAGGTACGATGGGCCGCACCGGAGACATTGATCTGAGTTCCATTATCAACGAAAGAGGTCAAAATGAATCGGCCATAAAATACAGGTCTATCGGGCAGAAATTCTTGGCCGTTAAGCAAGGTAAACTCTATGCCAACGTCACCTATGCCAAGACAGATGGTACCCAAAAAGGTTTTTTTGATGACTTTTTCCCGGATGTCTATATTGCAGTAATTGATATTGCTAGTAGTAAGTATGAAAAGACGATCAAAATCGAAGATACAGGATCAATCGCTTATATAAACGACAATACAATGTATGATTTTGACAGCAACGGTGATCTTTACATCGTAACGCAAGGTCGCAGTGCAACCGGTGGAAAATCTAAGATTGTACGTATCAAGTCTGGTGAAACTGATATTGACAAAAGCTGGTCATTAAATATGGACGATATAACACCTGGTGGAAAATTTGTCTCCGTTTTTGCAAAAGACGGTAAAATCATTACTGTTATTCCTAATACTGCACTGACAGGTGGTCCTACAGGTAATATCAACTTTGAAGATGTCTGGGAATTTTACAACATTGATATTGCTACCCGCCAGCGCACGAAAATCACCGGGATCCCGCCCGTCACTAACCCCGGTGCAGCCTTTTGTGCACTCGAAATCGATGGTAGAATCTTACTTCGGGCAACCACTAAAAAGGGAGATATCAATGGTTACTATGAGCTTAAGGGTACCCAGGCAAGCGCCCTATTTAACGTCACCGCCGGTGGATCTGTTTCAGGTCTGCATAAAATTACTATTAAATAGTTAAGTACAATAATTTATAGCCCAATATTAATTCACCTGCGGGAGTACAATTCAGTACTCCCCTAAATATCACTCGATATGAAATTAAAATCATCCGTACTATTTTTTTCATTGCTCGTAGCGGGCAGTGCATTTGCGCAAGACAAGAAAGAAAGTCCTGCACCGAAATATAAGATCGCATCCAATCAAAAAATCAATGCAAGCTTATACCAATTAGCTTTCAATACAGCTAGTGACCAAATTTACGTCGTAGGTCCTAAGGGAGGATTTAAGGCTGAAAGTGACCAATATGTGTATGTATTATCAGGTCAGAATCTCGCTGTTGTCGATTCGATCAACATCGGTAAAAATACCCCATTTGGCCTTGCCATCAACAATACGACACAGACCCTGTATGTAGGTCATAGCCTTCAGCAAAGTATCAGTGCCATTGATCTAAAAACAAAGAAACAAACGCTAATTCCAAGCGGTCGCGAGAAATCTAAGATCAGAGAGATCGCTGTTGATGAGAAAAACAATATGGTCTATGTTTCAGATCATGGTGATCCATCAATTTGGGTTGTCGATGGTGCGACCAACACCTATAAAAAAACCATTACAGCACCTGGCACCTCTCTTCTGGGCTTAAATGTAGATCAACAACGTGGCAGGCTTTACAGTAGTGACAGCCAAACAATGGAAGGCAATATATTGGTATACGATACAAAAGATCACAAACTTGTTGGTAAATGGAAAACCTGGTCTTACTGTCCCTTGAATATCGCCGTGGACAAATCCAATAATCGTCTCTTTGTAAGCCAGTCTAATGACAACAACATTACCATACTAGATGGCAAGACAGGCAATATTATCAATAAGATCTATCTTGGTTATGATGCCTCCCCTATCGGTTTAGTCTACGACAGCAAAAATGACCTGGTTTATGTTGCTAATAGGAACAAAAAAGAAGTAGCTATTGTCAACATGAAAGATTATCAAGTAATTGAGCGCGTTGCAACAAAAGGCTTACCGAATACACTGGTTATAAATGAAAAGGATGGCAGTGTCTATGTGACCAATAAAAGTCCTCGCAAAGCCGAAGAAGGTCTAGAAAATGGCGACACGGTTCAAAAAATCACAAAAATCTAATTTGTACCCCTAGTTATGCTTTCGCAAAAATTACTATTTTGCGAAAGCATATGCTATTATGCAAGCCTCTAGCTAAATATAAGAACCTATAAAAATACAATCAATAAGATCAATAAACAATCCGTCAAATTTCACCGTTTTCGCTTTTTACCCCATTTACGATTATACCAAATAACACATCCAGTAATGGGTAATGAAGCTCCCACTAAAGAGGCAAAAGAAGCCAAAACTTTCGTCGGCATTCCACCAATAGTACCTACATGGATATCAAAATTGGCCCGATAAATTTTCTGCCCCAATGACATTTTTGCACATTTAGATTCTCCCACAATTGCCAGACTGTTTTGATCCAATTCATACCATGTCGTCAAATCATTATGCCCTGTTGTCGGGTTGATATAAACAGTATATACATCTTTTGCTTCTTTGGGGTATTTAATTCTCACATTTTGGTGCTGTATGAATCTTCGCCAAATTTCATCGTCAGGATAGCGAAAGGATGTACTGAGCAATGTGGTGTCGGAAATTCCTTTCTCAGGATGGTGCAATCTAGTCTCTCCACCTGTAATCAACCAATGATAGCCGTCGTCAAACCATCGAAAAGTAAATACAACTCCAGTTACGGTTAGAATAACAGTTATAATTAGGGTGTAAAATCCCAATACATTATGAAGATCAATATTAACACGTTTCCAATTTGCTTTCCATTTGATTTTAAAACTCTTATCTCTGGTAGACTTAGTCCATTTAGTAGGATACCACCAAATAAAACCAGTAATCAAAGTAATAAGAAATAGCAGGCAGTTGGTCCCTACAAAATAGCTTCCAAAGGGCCTTGGCAGCCAAAAGAAGCGATGTCCGGCACGAAGAAAATCATTAAATTTGGTTATTTTATCCTCATTTAGCCGATGATAAAGAAGTTGACCGTTGTAAGGATTAAGGTATAGATCGTGGTAATTGCCATCTGGGTCGGGTCCGTAAGTCAGTAAACAACTTTTATCCTTATCCCTGTAATCCAGAGAATAGAGTTTTCCCAGACCTTTTGGAGCAATCTCTTTCTCAAATTTTCCCACGGCTCGTTTTAATTCAGATGGCTGCAAAAACACATTGTCCATCTTTTCAACTTTTTGTCCCGGCGTAAAAACAAGTACAATTTCATCCCTAAAGGTCCATATTGCTGCAGTAAGACAAACCACAAAAACGACGATTCCCGAAATAAGCCCTAGCCAGAGATGAAACCAGTTGCTGATCCTTCTGAATAGAGACTTCTTAGATTGTGCCATATTTTTCATAAAATAGTCGCTATACTACCATTTGGTAACATAGCGACTATATGCTATTTATTTTGTTCTAAAAAGACCATTTACACCATCCACATCATTCACTTTGATTCCTCTTTCCAGCTTTCCTTTTGCGCTATCGTAGCTATAGATATAAAAATTCCCATCGATATCTTTTGTATTTACAGGAAAATAAACCTTACCATCATCTGCCAAAATATTTGGAGCTGTAGGCTGACTTTTTGCCAAAGGTAAATCCAATTTACTTAGTGTTCCTGTAGCCATATCTAGCACATGAAATTCCTGTACGTTACCAAATCCATAAGAACCCCAAGTCAGCGCCTTATCCATACGTATTCTACGGATCAAGAGTTTTCCATTTCCGGCATAGCCTCCACCTAATACAGGATCACCATTTAATTTTTCAGATAGATTAAAGAAATAATTCGGATCTACCACAGCTGTTCCCTTTTTTATCCGATAGATACCATGAGGCTTGTCCCAATTTTGGGCAACCATTTCAAAAGGAGATGTAAGAATGTACAAATCATCATTGTATCGAAATGTCTTCAATACGCCATTTCGATCATTTCCTGGGCTCGTCGATCGATTATCTTCGCTATATACAGGATTGTTCATCGCCGGGTAGTCAAATACTGCAAAATAGGCTGTACCTGTCGCATAATTGGTTTTACCAGGTTTTACAGCAACCGGATATTTCTCGTCACCATACCAGTACCCCACATGCATTTTGCCATCTTTAACTTCAGCAAATCCAACGATAGGACCAGTTAATCCAGCTTTTGTTGGAAGATCGAACTTACCTTCTTTGGTCACTGTCATACTTTCGACATTAAGAATTTTATAAGCCCCCTGATAACCATATACCAACAAGTTTGTATTGTCAATCCACTGATGATTATAGCGGTAGCCTTCCGCTAAAACAAAAGGAATTACTTTCACGGTCTCCAATTTCTGATTGGTATATTTGTATTTTGTCAACGTATTTTCAGCAGATTTATAGGAATAATAATAACCGTCTTTTGCCATGAAGGCCAAGAATCCGGGTTCCTGACTAGTTACATTTGCACCCTTTCCCAAAAAAGAGATTTCCCCCGTAGAAAGTGTACTATTTTGAAAAAGATAAGTTCCGTCCGGATCCATCACAAGCCCACCTACAGCAAATGTTTTTTCGGTTTCGGGTTCAGGATCAGGATTGTCTGTGGTGTTACTTTTTTTACAAGATTGGACTGAAGTGCCTATAAAAAGCGCAGCTAGCGCCAGTATAGTAAATTTGGTCATGTTCATATGTGATAATTAATTATGTTAAATGTGAATATTATTGGATAAAATAGCGTAGTTTGAGATTGAAAGAGCGCCCCGGTTTTTGCAGGCGAAAATTATCATAGGCGAGTTCATTCCCGAGATTTCTGCATTCGGCAGAAATATTATAACGGCCATCTCTTAAAGAATAAGTAATACCAGCATGATGAAGCAGCTGTGTTGGAATTACATTTAAGGATTGCGTACTGCCCCAAGCTTCCCATGTCAGATAGAAACTATGGTAATATTGGCTTGACCAATCAAACTGTAACCTTGTACCTTTTCCCAACCAATCACTTTTGCCTACAGACAAATAGAGATTACCATATAGCCAAGGCTGATTGGGGATCATATTACCATAGTTGGCTCTAGGCGTTTGTGTTCCATAGACATACCTTTGATTCTGCTTAGACTTTTGATAACTGGCGTTTAATGTAAATTCTAAAATCCGCGCATATTTATATTGTAGCTCGGCCTCCCCTCCAAACACAACCACCTTACCTTCATTTAGAAATTGGGAGGTGTTATTACCGGCCGGAATGGTATAAATAAAATCTTTGGCATTACGGAAAAAACCACCGATATCGACACTGTAGAAATGCGCACCATTTCTGAAGATATAGTCAGTGCTAAGATTTAGATTATGGCTACTTTCGGGCTTAATATCTGGATTAGCAATAATATTTACACCGTCCCCAAGTACTTCGACGAGCTCAGGCAGACGGTAGGCATGTTCATAAGAAAACTTTAATCCTGTATTTTTATCAATACGGTAGCGACTTGCCAAACCATACCCAAAATTATCATAGCCCCGTTTCTGTGCCTCCCTGGGATTTTTTCCCCCGGTCACCTCGCCCAATTCTACTCTAAAATGAAAAAGTTTTGCAAAAACAGTAGTATGTAGTGCATTTCCAAGAGCTTTATTCTGCCACGATAGCCCCGACACTGATTTGGATTGGCCAGAGGGGCTAAACACCTTTTGGCTCAGCTCTTCATCGGATTTCTGTCTGGCGTCGTTGTAATTTTGATTGAATACAAGCTGATTATTGTCGTCGAAACGATAGTTCAGATTTAAGCGGGTCAATAAAAATGAATTTTGATAATTTGTATACGATCTGTTAATGGAGGCTCCAAACTCGCCATAATTATTTTGGCTGCTCCGTACCGAACCGTCCCACCAATAGGTTGTTCTAGATGTATCCACGACAGTATATTTATCTACTGCATAGCTTGCAAAAGCAGATACATTTAAGCCCTTTAAAAACAAATTATCTTTTTTATAACGTAGGGTAGGCATAAAATAGTCACCGTGACGATTGACTTTACCATAAACAATATTTTGGCTCTGACCAGTCTGAAACTCCTTGTAATGGTTATTATATAACATACCGAGAACAAATGCATCGGCCCATTTGCGGTTTACATAGCCAACCTCTCCCTGTAACATAGCCGACTTATACTGATCATGAAAACGCCTAACGCTCTTCTCAACAAAACTATCGGGTCCATCGGGCACCAAGATTGCCGCATCATACTTTGGATTGCTGTGCATCCAATAGTTATTGTCCGAATAATTGTAGAATCCGGTCAACTTTAGCAATAACCCGGTTGTATCGTTGACGGACTGTGCATTCAACGAAAGACGATGTGTATTGAAAGATCCCAGGCTATAACTCGCATCTAGATAACTCTTCGCGCCCTTATTGGTGACCATATTGATACCACCTCCCAGCGCATCGGAACCTAATTCAATAGGCACTACTCCTTTGTACACTTCGAGTCTATCAGCCAGATTAACGGGAATATTATTAAAATTCATACCGATACCAAAGTTTTCCATAGGTATTCCATCGATAAAAAAACGTATCGCCTTACCGGAGAGACCATTCAGTGAAAAATTAAAATCGGACCCTAGTCCTCCATACTCCCTAATTCGGACCCCGGTCGTGGTATTAAGAATCTGATTGACATCACGCGTGCTGTTATTGAATTTACTAACTTCAATCGCATTGACATTAAATCCTGTTTCTTTGACCGCCTGACTCGCAGTCTTTGCGGCAACATCGACCTGTTCCAATATTTGTTGATCGGGCTGCAATTCTAGATTAATAAGCATCGGAGACGATTCCTTTAAAAAAAATGAGCGGTAAATCGCCTTATACCCTACATTACTGACACGCAGAACATAGTCCTGATCTACCAAAACAGAGAGACTATACTGTCCATGATGATCTGTGGTAGTATTCATTGTTCCTAGCGAAACCGATACACCTGCAAGTGGCCCCTCAGCTGAAATTATTCGCCCATAAACTCGTTGTTTCTTTTCACTTGACAAACCAATAAAGACTTGATTACCGTTCTGTTTTAACTTGAGTTTCTTACCTGAAAATAAATCTGTAAGTAGGCGATCCAACTCTTCATGTCTATACTTTTTTGAGATCCTGCGATCAGTATTCAAAAGCTGAGGGCTGTATACAAATGTGCATTGTATATGTTCCTCAATCTGCTGAAGTGCCTGGGATATTTTTACATCGTCAAAATCAATAGTCACTTTTTTCTCTAGAAGCGAACTTTGTTGGCCTAATGTAAAGGTTGGTAAACATAATGTATACAGTAGTGCACAGGAAATTATGCGCAACAAAAAAGCATAAGGTTGCTGCGCTAAAAATATTTTCATATTTTGCAAAAATTATGGATAAATACTGTTAGGATTTTTCATAGTCCGGTATGTAGTTTTGGTCGACAGCATACCGGTTTTTTTTATTTATTTTTTACTTCCTCATCTATTTTCTAATTGTGATTGTTTTATTTTTCATCGTATAATTTATTCCGGTACTAAAGGCTAGACTATGCAAGATTTCTTCAAGTTCAGCATTTTTGAATGTCCCTGTCACTGTCAGTGAACGTAAGGATTGAGATTCAATATTGACCTTTACAGCATAACGTCTTTCTAAACGTTTAGCGACGTTGGCCAATGGCTCATTCTTTATCACAAATGAGTCTTCTGTCCAGTCTATGGCGTCCTCAGGCAGTACCTGATTACTTCGTACTGCTTTGTGAAAGTCCATAATTCCTTGCATACCTTTTGTAAGCACGACCTGATCTCTTTGATCATATCGACCAAAACGTACCTTCCCTCTTTCTACCGTCATCACAACTTGCTCGTCATCGGCATAAGCCTTTAAATTAAATCGCGTTCCAAGTACCTGGGTGAAAGAAGAGTCCGTGTTAACAATAAATGGCTTACTTTCGTCATGTGCAATATTAAAAAATCCCTCTCCTCGCAATTTCACCAATCGTTGCTGACCATCAAATTTTTCTGGATACTCAAGTTCACTCATCCCGTTCAGCACAATAATCGAACCGTCAGATAGTGTTACTGTCAAACGTTGTCCCGCCTCTGTATGTACCTTTTTTAACACCGCATTTTTCAGGGTCGGAACGGGAGTTACATATTGGTAGGCCAGCCAGCCTAAACCAATAAGCATAACCAGACTTGCTGCAATCGCTCCAATAGAAGACAATAATTTGGAGTTAACTCTTCTAATAGGAGTATCGACAAGTTTTACGTCCTTTATCATGTTAATTGAAAGCCTATTCCACTCTGACTGCAGTTGCTCCGCTTCTCCGGGTGCTGGCTCAGCCATTTGGTCATTCTCTTTTAACCAAGTCTCAACGCGTCTTCTTTCCTCCAAAGAAGAATGACCGCTTGCATACCTTTTTATTTCTTCTTCCGTAATTTTCATTATGATTACCTAAGAGCAGCCTTACACAAATTTATTCAGTCTAAATAATACACTCTATAATAACAGTTCCATAACGCAGCTAAAAGTACAGCTGCTTTCTACAAAAAAAACACAACGAACTGTATATCAATAAAAAAAGATTATTCAGAATCTATATCATTCAAATTGGCGCGAAGGAAAGAGAGGGCATTACCAATATGCTGCTTAACGGCACTGAGCGAGATACCTAGTTGAAAAGCGATTTGCGAATTATCCAATCCCTGCTGATCCCGCATCATATAAACCCGGCGGCATTGTGGTGGCAGCTTATTGATAAGCGTTTGTATTCGATCGGAGAGATCGTTGTAGTATATTTCATGTTGTGTGCTATAATCGGCCTCGTTATAGCCAAGTAAAGAACTTTGGAGATGCTGCTTTTGGTTGGCGGCATCTCTAAAGTTCTTAATAATTTGGAGTTTCGTTGCGTGGGTAAGAAAATGCTCGGGCTTTTCTATAATCAACGTATCACGCCTCTCCCAAATAGAAAGAAAAACATTATGAACTATATTTCCGGCAATATCTTGATCATTTATCTGGCTGTATGCTATGCGATACATTTTGGGAGCATAGGTTTTATACAGTTCTTCAAAACTGGATTCATCCAGTGTAAGAATTGATATGTTTTTTTTGCTCACCATCGTCTCTTTGTTTTCAGTCTTCAAAGATAACGCTATTTAGAATGAATTCAAATAATTGAAAAAATATGTATGAATCACTTTTAAATAGGATTTACGGGCTTAGTACTCTAGTGATGAAAAGTTGACAACAAGGCAAGAGGATCGGCAGTCTACGGTTGTTACAAAAATACAGAAAACGGGCAACGATGGAAATACTGGCAGTGGCACCAAACGGACTATGTGCCAACTAAGTTTGTCGAAAACCCATCAATACCTTATTAGTATTGTTTAGAAATTCTTCCATACTGAAACAGTAACGTTTATATACTTCTTGTTCACTAGAATAATACGATATTTCCCCATTGCCATTATTCAGGCCAATATAATACATAGGAGTAGGTGTCCCCCTCAAATGAAATTTAAAACTGGAAAAGCACTTATCTAACTCATCGTAATAGGAAAACATTTCATCTTCAGTGAAGAAAAACGAACGTTCATAACCGAGAGCCTCTAATTCAGCAATGGATTTATTTTCATCATTTAAGACATCTATATTTTTGACAGCCAATAAATCTTTAGATTCATCAAACCATTCTACAATTTCAATAATATCCCACTGCCAGTCTAGAATATATTCAACCTTGTTATCAGATTCATAACATAGTTGAATTATACCCCAAACTTCATTGGGAGGCAACTCTTCTTCATAAGGACTCTCTTTCCTTTCAAGATGAAAATACAATTGACCACAGTTCATTTCTCTATTTACTTTTTATCATTTTTTGAATTGACATTTAAGATCCATTTTTTTGCTTTTATAAGTCATTAAAATCAAACAGTTCTCATAAGAGGTGTTATCCTGAAAATATCCGTTTGAATACGCAGTGACCAATAATTTATCAACTCCACAAAGTGTATTCTATCCTTTGCTAACATCGCCTTAATGATATCCCATCTGTAATCTATCTCTACATTATTTGCATTTAGAAAATCATCATAAGATGCAATGATTAGATACATTAATGCCACTTTTTCCTCAAAACGTAAATCATATTGATGATACCAATCGATAAATTCATTGATGCAATTGGAGTCTGCCATCTCAATATCCCAGCCCTGCTCCGTACCTGTATAAGGCAACGATAACTTTTTACTGAGCGTTGCGATTGTTTCTTTTTTTTGTATCATTTACATCTTTCAAGTGTATACTTCAATTATTGACTTGTAGCGAGAGCATCAAAATTTATCCAAGAAGTACTTTATCTTTTTTAATTCAATAATTAACGAAAGACATTTCATATGACGGCAATCGAAAGTCTGAATTTGCTTTCTTACTACGAACAAATTAGCAAAATGGCAATTATACCTCCCATAAAGCTAACAAGCAATAAGGCAAGCAGGCAATAAAGGATGCAAGAAAAGCAATACTTAAAAAAACTGGACTTACCCTTTAACATTTGTGTGATTCCTCTTTTCATAAGATCTTCCTCCTGCTTTGATCTCTGTGATGACTTAGATAGCATTTTTTTCCATCTTTATTATGCGCGGTTATTTATTATTAGTAGTTTTTAATAAATGACTCAGGACAAAAAATGTAAACACAAGCATAATTGTCTAAATAATAAATACGGGTTAAAGAAGATCAGCATTCTTTACAGATTTAGTGTAAAGCCATTTCACGACGACACACATTTATTCGCCCTGTTGTCCAGCACCGAGCTCTTTAACTTTTGTTTCAATGAGCTTATTATAATTTTCCAGTTGTGACTGGTATTGATTTGTATCCTCGGATATTGCTTTGTAAAGTAATTCATAGCTCTTAATTCTCAATTCACAATATTCTTTTAAAAGCTTATTTCTGGTTCTGATTTCAACAGGTAGCTCCAAGTCGTTAAAACTCTCAAGAAGCTTTATGTTTTCGTTCCAATAATGAATTCCTTTGTCTTTAATCCCGTAAAGTATCTTATCGTTGGGCGTACTCGATGGCAAATTAAACACCTCCAGTGCCATTTCTTCCATGGAAACAAAGTCTTTGATTTTCGCATCATATATTCCAATATCGTTCGGTAGCTTTTTGTAAACAATAAAAGAAAAAACAAGAATCACAATTGACAACAAACCAATTGTTCCAAATTTCAGTTTCTCTTCTTCAGGCTTCCTTAGACTAGGAATGAATGCATAACCGATAACAAGGCCGCCTATTAGTCCCCCAATATGAGCGGCATTGTCTATGCCTTCTTTAACTCCATAGACTAAATTGTAACCAACGAACACCGCGATACTCATCATTAACGCCTTTCGTGCTGTTTTCTCGATGAGATTAGTTGTTAGCATGGCGAGAAAAACGCCGTACATTCCAAATATAGCGCCCGATGCACCAGCACTAATAGTGAGGTCGTTCCACCACAAACTTGCTATACTTGCGGTAATTCCTGTGAGTAGATAAGCGACAATAAACCGTGTCCTCCCCAGATGTGGCTCCAATAATACACCAATATAAAGAAGAGCATACATATTCATTAAGAGATGGAAAATCCCGATATGTAAAAAGCAGTTTGCTATAAGCCGCCACCATTCACCATCTAATGTCATAGGCTTAAAATTTGCCCCCCAATTTAATAGGCTTTCACTCGTTGGCTGCAGGATATTTACACCGCTCATTGCCATTAAAATGAAAATTAAAACATTGATATCTAAAAGGATCGGCGTAACAAAAAATCCTTGAGTTGGCTTGAAAATAGAGAAAAAACCGCTAACTTCCTCTTGTGTAGTTCCTTGATTTAACTTTAATAAATCATCTTCCGGCGAGACAAGCTGTTCCGTTAGTGCTAGATATTTAACATTGAGCTCTTCTTTTGTTAACGTGGGCTTTAATGCTTCGAAAGTAGAAATAAAATTGGTAATGTTTTTCTTATTCCGCCCCCAATCCATCAGCTCACTCCCAATGGATGCACTCCGAATCGTTGCAATCCCGTCTTCTATTTTAATTTTGATTTCCGCATCTATAGAAAACATGCCGTTATCTGTATATCCAATAAGTCCGTTGTCACTCAAGTAACTAATCTGCCAACCTACTTTTCTCGCTGATTCGTTTGCAAGAATAAGGAATTGCTGTTGTGTCAAGTCATTAAGTGGAAAGTTTTCAACGTGCTTAGGTGTAAATCCGAATGCCATAGCTATTATTCTTTACATATTGTTTTATAATTAGTTACAGAGAAACAATACATCAACGAAAACGTTGGATAAATTAAATAAAAGGTTAAATTGAGCGAGAACCCGGAGCGAGAACCCGACGTATATGTTTCCACGGCAGCTAACTTAGTAAAAAAAACAGTCACTTTCACTTCATATATCTGCTACATATATGCTTCTGCACAGTATGTGACTTTATTTGTTATGTAGTAAAAAAACACCTAATCTTCTATAACAAAATCGATCGATTTATTAAATTCTTCCTTTTCTGATCCTGACAGTTGATCACGCATGGCACGGATCGTATAACCTCCTCGTAATACTCCCTTCTCTAAATACATCCAATCTGATATTTTTTGGTTATCAATGCTTACGGTATCACCAAGGGCGACCTCTTTCGTAGAGACCGGGCTGTTAGAGACAATGCCAGTAAATTGACCATTTTGGTAGGTGATATCGCCGACCCAAATATGCTCGAGACTTTTATCAGGAGTATCATATGCTATTTTAAGTGCAAATGCTTCATACCCTTCTTGCGGTTTTTCAACAGCCTGTACAAACAGATTGAGTGAGTTTTTCGCCTTTACTATAGCTGCGTTCATTGCCTCATCATCAGAGCGGAAACCAATAACATCATCATTTTCAATTTTATCTTTTATGGATGGTGATTGGCATGCCAGCAACAGCATACTACTGACGGCAACAAATAAAATAGGTCTAAAAATTTTTGATCTCATCTTTTAATATTTTGCATATACAATTTTTACTCGGCCATTTAAATAAAGAAATATAAACAAATCGATCCATTCTAAAAAAATACGGTACAGGAAAAATTATTTTAATTTGCATTTTTACTAATTAGATCATTCATACCAATAGTCTAATTGAAAAAACTAATCAAATTGATGTGTTTTAATTGGATTAAATTCATTGGGTATGTCTTCAGAAATTATGGAATATAATTCCCAAAAATTCGAACTATACACCTTAGTATCATAACACAAAGAGTCACCGAGAGATATTTGGGTTCGACTGTAACCATTCCCGGCTTCAACTACAGGTTTATTAATTTTTCTCAACCTACTTATAAATTCACCACCAGCTTTAACAGTAAACTTTGTGCTATCTAAAATACGATCTATGACAAAGCTATTATCGCCCTTTTAAATTAACCGTCCGGATTGAGCGGTAGCGTGGCCTGAATGATCAATATAAAGCCGAATAAAACTATTTCCTATTCTATAATCAATTCGTGATTTTTCAAGGCCAGGCTTTTGAAAGCAACCGCTAAGAAAAAATACCAGTATGATAAACAAAAGAATCTTTTTCATCGTCCTGTTTGATAATTTTTATAATAATTCAATTTAGGTTTCAACCCCGATTCTTATGCAACAATAACTTTAAAATTCATCTAGAACTGACTCCCCTCCGCAAAACAGGACATTTTAAAAGTAGAGAATTCGATCTTGAATTAATTAAATAAATAGAAAATGTGAAGTCTATTCAAACATCACATTATTATAGCCTACAACTTTATGAAACAGTGTTAGCAAACATAATATTGCTTAATTATAACTTTTCCTTTCAGCCTCCATCTTATCCAACCTGAAACTATAGGCCCTTTGCCACAACCTTCACATTCCTTATTACATTGCACCTTTATCCAATCACCCAATATTTCTATACCTACAAAACTTAAGTCCGAATAATCAATATTTTCCACCCGTTTTGCTACATCTGACGGGCTAAGTCTGAGCGGATTATTTTTATCTGATGTGATATAATATCGCATCAGATAATCTGGCCATGATAGGTACTCAGTATTACGATCTCTATTTACAAACTTAGTTTCCCCTCCGATATTAACCGAATAGAGAGAATCCGATATTATAGCACTATTTAAATGAATAACATAATACTCCGGATAACAAGCCAGTATATTGTTTTCATTCAACTTATCTGAAGATGGTTCCTGATTATCTACTCTCTTTATTTCAGTAAAAACACTTCCATCTTCATTCAGTAATTTGACTACATCATGATTCTCAAAAATAGACAGAGCATTAATAATCAAAACACCACCTTTGATTGTATCATTAAGAGAGGCATTCTGATTAGAAAAAGAACTATTTATCAAATTATCACATGCAAATAAGTTGACCAATATTAAACAAAATAGTATATATAGTTTTCTCATTTTATTCATTTCTTTTAGCAACTAAGCTTTTTTGAACAACTACACCGCATTTTGCCCTCGAATCGTACTATCTCCCAAGATTTATTTGTAGTCTATCCGACCTATTCCTTATTCGAAGAATTCTATTTTTTGCACGCTATTGAACAAAAACTTTACGCTAACTTCAAAATATCTTGCCGATTTATTTTTATCCATTACCTCTACTCCGACTAAGACGGTAAAACTCGGATTTCCAAATGGCTTAAAAGGCGTAAAACGATAGCTATTTATTAGAACCATTTTCATTCCTATTTACATGGATTAGACACAAAAGTCATTATTGATTTTTATAAAACTTAAAGCTTCCTATTTCAGTCCTTGTTGAATCGCTTATATTAAACAAAGTAAGATTAACTGAATCACTTGTTCCAACGTCATCCAAAATCAAAGCCCCGTTTCCACTTCCAAAAACATCGCCCTTGGAATTATACATTTTCCAAAGTAAACCATAATCCTCTATTTTGTATTTTGGATTTTCATTGATGGATAACACAATTTGATTAGAATCAAAAATTTCCTTATAATGTTTACCATGCTTTATAGAATTTTTCCATGCTTTTTCGACCCATATTTCTTTAATTAACCTGCTATCATGATTTGTGGGGCGTCCGATTGATACCAGCACTTTTGATTTTGCAGATTCTTGTATAGCATGTGAAGCTTGAGGATCTACGATATTAGTCTCAAAGTCGCATCTCACAAATAAAAATGTTAGAAATAGCATCACAAAACATCTATTTATCATTTCTTCTAAATATTAAAGATCTCGGTAAATCAGTATTCACTTTTTGACCTCTTCCCCAAAAACTGGAGCATTTAAAAGTAGAGAATTTGTGCTTGATTTACTAATTTTAAAAGGTGGAAAACCAATAAAAAAATCAAGGTTTTCCGAAGCACAGATAGACTTTGCGATCAAACAGTCTGAGACAGGTACGCGTGTGGAAGAGGTCGGGCAGGCTTAAAGGAAAACACGTCTAAATTCGGGAAGAGGTCAGTGACAGATTTGTTACTATTGTTTTTTATTGCATATATTTAGCTGTTGAACAATAGGCTCATTTTATTTCTTTAACATCATCTACATATAGTTGAGTGACAACATTTGATGACATATTTAAATCTTACTTTGTACAGTTATGTACTTTTGCATATCCTTTCGTTAAGTCGGAGGAGATTGCTAAGGATATTGTACATGATGCTTATATGGTTTTCATCGACAATCCACTATTACTGGAAAAAGATCCTTTGGTGCAAAAAAGTTACCTCTACACAACCGTAAAGAATCTGTCCATGAACCACCAAAGAAAAAATCGACTGGAAGAGAAATACACCAACTCATTGGGGAATTATGACTTAGCTGATGTCGACCTTATGAAAGGTCTTATCGAATCTGAAGTAATTGGTACATTGCACAGAGAATTAGATGCACTGCCTGAAAGATGTCAACATGTTTGCCGTTTGATATACATGGAGGGTAAAAAATATGAAGAAGTTGCTTCTGAAATGCAGATTTCGGTTAATACCGTTAAATCCCAAAGAATACTTGCGCTCCGGATCTTAAGAAAAAAATTAACATCATTCTTCTTTTTAACATCAATTATTACACTCATTTTAAGTTATTTAGTAATTTTTTAAAAAAAAATAAACTTTTCACCCACCCTTTTTACCCTCTCAAGTTACTTAGTTTTAAATTATGATAGAATCTGATAAAATATTATTGGCAGAATTGGTCGCGCTCAAAGCGAAGGGCTCATTGCTTTCTCCGCAGCAACTGGAAGACTGGAATAGATTAGTCAACAGATATCCTGAAGCAGAATCTTTGATCTCCTCGCTCTTTGAAAAAGGAGAAATTCAGACCCCATTTGATATTAGACATATTGATACAGATCATGAACTCAACAAGTTTACAGCTAAACTAAACCGCAATCGATCCAATGTAAGAAATATAGTTTTCGCTCGTTATGCCGCCGCAGCGATTGTTGTATTCTTATTGGCTGGAGCATTATGGACCTGGAATCAAAAAAACACGAAACCAGACTATATTGTTGCTGACACAAAATTTGGACAAAAAAACGATGTACTCCCCGGTGTACCTTATGCTGAACTTGCTATTGGAAATCAAAATAGGATTGAATTAAAAAACGACGCTAAATACACAGAACTTATATCAGCTGCAAAAGATAACGAAACCCACATCTTATCGGTCCCTAAAAGATCGACCTATACCATTACTTTAAGCGACGGAACTAAAGTATGGGTCAATCCGGATTCGAAATTATTCTATCTGGCACATTTCAGCAAAAATGAACGGAGAATAAAATTAGAAGGTGAAGCATTCTTCGAAGTAGCAAAAGATCCCTCCCGTCCATTTATCGTAGAAACACATGGAATGGATATTCAGGCCGTGGGAACAGCATTTAACGTAAAATCTTACGATGCCGAACCCAAGGTGCAGCTTACGGAAGGAAAAATTAAGGTAAGAAAAAATGGGCAAGAAATCGAAATTTCAGCAGGAAATGAAGTACTATCGAAACATGGTCAACTGGAAACTTCCAAGCTTGATAATCCCGAAGAAGCTACAGCCTGGAAAGATGGTTTCTTCTCCTTCGACGGTAAGGGTGTTGCACAGATTCTCGACGAACTGACCAGATGGTACGGAATAGATGTCGTTTATAACGGTACACTTAGTCAAAAACGATATGAGGGAGGAATAAATAAAAATTCGACATTGGCACAGGTCTGTAGTGCGCTTAACGACCTCACCGACTATAGCTTCAAAATAGAAGGCAACAAATTATTAATCGAAAACAAAAAATAACCAAAACATTTAAACCCAAAAAGTTATGATTTAAATTTACACAGATTACTTTTCAAAAAAAAGCAGGAGTATTGGCGTACCCCTGCAAAGTCTATGAATTAAAAATTATTGCAAACCATTAATTCTCTACCAATTTATGAATAAATTTTTTTATTCAAAAGCCTTTTTATGCCCTAAAAACAAGGAAAGGCTATTGAACAACTTCATCAAGATGAAATTAACAGGATTTATACTTGCTGCATCAAGCTTAGGAGTATACGCATCCACTTCAGCTCAAGTAACTGTAAATGTAAATAATGCAAAAGTTGAAGGCGTCCTAAAGAACATCACTGGGCAAACCGGTGTACGCTTTATCTATGAGGAAGGTCTTCTGAAAAACTTGAGGACAAGCGTAGTGCTCAAAAATGCACCGCTCGAAGTCTCCCTAAATAAGATCTTTTCGAATAGCAAATACAGCTATATTGTCCACGGTACTACCGTAGTCATTAAAAGCAATGGCAACAACAATGTCGTTATTGCTCAACAGGAACTAACTTTAAAGGGTGTCGTCCACGATAGTGAAGGGAAGCCTCTCGCCAATGTAACAATAGCTGAAATTGGCAGCAATCGCAATACACAGACGGATTCAGACGGAAAGTTCACGCTGAGAGTCTCCAGCACCTTATCAAAAGTTCGAATCAATATTGTGGGATATGATACCCAAACAATTGCTTATTCAAATTCGCTTGTGTCGGTCGTAATGAACACTACTTCAAACCAAATGGATGAAGTTGTGGTAGTCGGTTTTGGAAAGCAAAAAAAGGAATCTGTGGTAGGGGCAATATCTTCGGTATCAGCCAAGGACCTTAAAGTACCGACATCTACTTTAAGTAATGCTTTTGCTGGCCGTGTAGCGGGTATTATCGCCGTACAGCGCGGAGCTGAACCCGGGGCAGACGGATCGAACTTTTGGGTACGTGGGATATCGACTTTTGCAGGACCAAGCAATCCATTGATTTTTATTGACGGAATAGAATCTTCTATTACGGACATGAACAATCTTCCACCGGAAGCAATAGATAATTTCTCATTACTGAAAGATGCCTCAGCGACAGCACTATACGGTGCACGGGGTGCCAATGGTGTTTTGATGATTACAACAAAACGTGGTGGTGACTTTGATAAAGCAAGAGTAAATTTTAGAATTGAAAATACCTTTGCCTCGCCTACTCGCCCGGTCAAATTTTCTAACGCTGTAGATTACATGAATGCATTTAATTACGCATTAAGCAACAGAGGATTGGCACCACGTTTTTCGGACGAAAAAATAACGAATACCCAAAATCATCTTGATCCGATAGCTTATCCGGATGTAGACTGGTATTCTACCTTATTTAAAGATATGTCCATGAATCAATATGCCAACTTCAATGTTGCCGGTGGAGGGAAAAAAGCAGATTATTTCGTAAGTGCCAACTTCAACAACGATAATGGTTTCTTGAAGAAAGATCCATTTAACAGTTTCGACAACAACATTAAAATTAGAAAGTATAATTTGATTGCAAACGTTGGTGTGAGTTTATCAAACACAACAAAAGCAGTTATACGTGTCAATTCCAGACTGGATGACTACAATGGTTCAGCAGTGACCTCAGGAGAATTATATAGCCGCTTGTTTCTGGCTCCCCCAGCCCTATTTACACCTGTATTACCTCCCAATGCAGGCGCTACTGACCACATCATGTTCGGGAACTTAAATGGTGGCCCCATTCCATCCGGTACGGGTAATAACATCTATTACAATCCCTATGCAAATATGGTCAGTGGATACCGTTCCTCTTTCACAGCTACGAATATGGGAGCCATTGAGCTCAACCAAGATATGAAATTCCTATTGGATGGGTTAAATATTAAGGGGCTTTTATCATTCACGAACGTTTCGAAATCTAATAATCTTAGAACTAGTTCTCCATTTTACTATGAAGTCAGTGACTTTAAGGAAACCGATGGTAAGTACGACTATACTTACCGGAATGTTACAAGAGGAACAACGGCGTTGTCAACTAGTTTAAGTTCAGAAGGAGACAGACTGATGAACATCAACTTTGTTGTTGATTATGCGAAACAGTTTAAAGAACACAAAGTGGGTGCGATGCTGGCTTACTTAAGTCGCGATTACAGCCCAAATAATCCTTCAAGCTTCGTCGCTTCCTTACCAACGAGAAATCAAGGAATTGCAGGTCGATTGACCTACGGATACAAAGACACTTATTTCTTCGAGGGAAATTTCGGATACAATGGATCCGAAGCCTTTGCAGAAGGAAAGCGCTTTGGATTTTTCCCTTCATTGGCAGCCGGATATATGATCTCAAATGAACGTTTTTGGGAACCATTAAAAGCAACGATCAACAGTTTGAAATTCCGTGGATCATGGGGTATCGTCGGAAATGCCAGCGTCTATAACAGCAGCGGTGCTGCAGTTAGGTTTCCTTACCTAGAGGAGGTTAACCTCAACGGTGCCAGTTATACCTTCGGAAACAACTGGCAGACGACACAGTCTGGCGCTGTTATCTCCAAGCTAGGCTATCCCGGCGCAACTTGGGAAAAAGGAACAAAAATAAATGCCGGTTTGGATCTATCCATGTTCAACGATAAGCTATCGTTAACAGCAGACTGGTTTACCGAAACAAGAAGCAATATTTTTATGCAGCGTCAGGTTGTACCTGCCGAAGTCGGAGTTGTTGGGCTGACCCCATATGCTAATATCGGTAAGGTAAAAAGCAGTGGTGTCGATGGTAATTTAAGTTACCAACAACAATTGACACCAGATCTATATGTTAATCTTCGCGGTACTTTCACTTACTCCAAAAATAAGCTGCTTGACAGGGACGAACCTACTCAATTATTCTCCTATCAATCCGCTATAGGAAGGCCGTTAAACGTAGGGTATGGTTACACAGCAATTGGTTATTACCAGGATGATGCTGATATCGCCAACAGTCCCGAAAATACGCTGAGTAAAGATCTTAAACCAGGAGACATCAAGTATATGGATCTAAACAATGATGGCAAAATTGATGCATTCGACAAATCCTATATCGGCAATCCTACGGTACCCCAGATTGTTTATGGATTTGGAGCGTCGGCAAAATATAAAAAGGTGGATTTCTCGTTGTTTTTCCAGGGTACAGCAAAAGTAAGTTTGTTCGTATCGGGAATACATCCTTTCAGCCCTGAAAGCTCAGCCTTGCTGCAATACATTGCAGACGATTACTGGACCGAAAACAATACAACTGCTATGTACCCTCGTATGATCACCAATGTCGCCTACCATAGTAACTTTGAAACCTCTACCCATTGGATGCGCGATGCAAGTTTTATACGTTTAAAAAATGCGGAGATTGGATTTACACACAAATTTGCGCGGATTTTTGTAGCGGGCCAAAATCTGTTAACCTTCTCCAAATTTAAATACTGGGATGTCGAATTAGGGGGTGGAAATGGTTTGAAATATCCAAACAACCGTATTGTCTCAGTTGGTGCCCAATTTAACTTTTAATGGAATTATGAAAAAGAAATTTTTAATCTATATAACCGCATTCACATTAACACTAGGATCTTGTAAGTACATGGACATTGTCCCTGATGCCACACCTAATATGAATGATGCATTTAAAAACGAATCCACAGCGGAAGGATTTTTATATACCTGTTATTCTTATATCCCCCGCTATAATGATGCAAGAACTAATTTTTCATGGATCATGTCCAATGAAACCGCAGCATCTTACCATTGGGGATCACAATATTTCACCTTTTTACAGATACAACAAGCGCAGTATAGCGCCGACAATCCTGTATTGGATATATGGCAAAACTGTTACAAGGGAATCAGACAATGTTATCTTTTCCTTGATAACGTAGATAAAACTAAACCTATTACCATTTCTGCAGAAGAACTGGAGGCAAAGAAAAAGGTCTGGCGTGCCGAGGCTAAATACTTGATTGCATATTTTCACTATGTACTGTTGCAAAACTATGGTCCTATTGTTTTAGTGGACAAGCTTATACCTACAGATGCAACGGGAACAGAATTTTTTAAACCCAGAAGTCCGTACGACGAGTGTGTGACCTTTATTGCTAATAAATTTGATGAAGCTTCGGCAGACCTGCCCAATACCATTGTAAATAATGGAGATCTAGGCCGGGTGACCAGGATAGCCGCTCAGTCGTTGAAATCACGTATGTTTCTGTATGCTGCAAGTCCATTGTTTAATGGCAATGTTGATTACACTAACTTTAAAAACCCCGATGGCAAACAGCTCACAGCGCAATCATATGACAAAGAAAAATGGAAAAAAGCTTTAGACGAAACTAAAAAGGCTATAGATCAAGCAGAGGGTGCGGGGTATAAATTATATGAATATAATAAAACTACTGTAACCGACCCATTTAAAAAAGCTGTACTCAATACACGCTGGCAAATGGTCGATGCGTGGAACTCTGAACTTATTTGGGGCTATTCAGGCTATAAAGAAGACAATAATGCACAATATTCTTTTCAAACGCTTGCTGTTCCTCGTGGATGGCGTTCGGGAAGTCCTGTGGGAGGTGTTGGAGCTACATTGGATGCCGTAGAACTTTTCTATTCTAAAAACGGTGTTCCAACGGATAAGGATCCTGCGTATAACTATTCGAATCGATTTACCATCGCCAATGGTGATTCTACCATACAATTTCACCGCAACCGCGAGCCACGTTTCTATGCCTACATCGGGTTTGACCGAGGAGAATATGAAATCAATGATCAGACTCGTATCCTTAAATTGAGAGCCGGAGAATTAAACGGTACCACCTTAACAAACGGAACGCCGAATTTAAATGTGGACCATCTCTATACGGGATATGCTATCAAAAAGGGAATTCACCCGAGCACAAACGTGGCTACTAACGCATTTACAGTGACTGCATACCCCTTTCCGATTATCCGTTTAGGTGAGCTGTATTTAAACTATGCTGAGGCTTATGCCAATTACTATGGGACATTGGATGCAACATCGCTGGGCTATCTCAATAAAATCAGAACACGCGCCGGAATTCCTGGCCTCGAAGTTTCCTATGGAGGCCTACCGACAGGAGCAGTTTTGATTGAAGCAATCCATCGAGAAAGGTTAATTGAATTTATGTTTGAAGGCCACTCCTTATACGATAGGAAACGGTGGAAGACGGCTGTTTCTGACTATTCGCCCGACCGACAAGGGATGAAAGGGCTTACTTCAGTGGGGAAGACCGCTACAGACTTTTACAAACCAATAACATTGAGTGGCCGCCCACTAATCTTCGAAGCAAAACAATATTTGGTTCCAATCAATGTAAATTACATCAAAATCAATCCAAATCTGGTACAAAACCCAGGTTGGTAATCTTTAAACATCGGGGGTAGTCGAAAGGCTACCCCTCCTTAAACCACTAAAACTTTTTATTATGAGAAATTTAATTTTTAACATCCAAAGGATGTTCTGGTTTTCTATGCTCTTATTTTTGGGGGCATGTTCCAAACCAATTTCCCTTACCACCGCAGAGCCAACAGATCCAGTGGCAGATACAATTTTAGCTTCCGATTACGCCTACAATCTAAACGTTATCTATTTTGTACCGAACAACATTACGCCAAACGCCGACTATGAACAACGATTAAGCAAAATCATGATCGAAGGACAGAATTTTTACAAACAGTGGATGAACTATTGGGGATTTGGTGAAACAACTTTCGGCCTTCTGAAAAATGCCGCCAATACGAAAATTAAAATCCACACGATACATGGACCAGGAAATTCAAGTGATTATTCGACAGACGCACCAATAAAAGCACTGGTAGATGCTTATTTTCAACAGAATCCACAAGAAAAAACAAGTGATCATTATCTAATCATCACAGCTTCCAATAAAAAGTATGACCAAGGCGAAACCGACGATCATCCCATCCCATACTATGGCGTTGGTCGATGGTGCTATGCGGTAGATTATCCAGGTTTAAAATATGAAAACCTTGGAAATCCTGGACTCGTCGGGGATAAAGCGACAATTTATATCGGTGGCTTGCTCCATGAAATGGGGCATGGAATTAATTTGCCGCACAACGGTCCTAGTGCATCGCAAAAAAACAATCCACAATTTGGAATGACGTTAATGGGCAGTGGAAACTATACCTATGGCAAATCACCAACTTTCCTGAGCTTCTACGATGCTGCAACATTAAACAATTGCCAGGTATTCAGTAAAGTAAACAAAACATTTTATGGTGCTGTGACAACAACAATCAATTCCATTCTAGCGAAAGTGGAAAACAATGAAATCGTCGTATCCGGTACCTACACATCCTCAGTACCTGCAAAACATATCACCTTTAGAAATATCCTAGACACCGACGCTGCAGGTTATCAATCCGTCACCTTCACGACATTGCCCAGCGGCAACAATAGCTTTAGTGTGCGCATGCCCGTTTCGGAATTTAACGTTAAAGGAAGCATGAAATATACCTTGCAGATATTCTTTCATCATGAAAATGGAACCAATACCTGGAACAACTATGCCTATAAATTTGTAAATGATCAACCTATAGTAGATTTTGGAGATCGCGACCTACTTACACGTACAGGCTGGTCCATTGTGGGAGTTTCATCTGAACAGAGCGGCTATGCTGCAGCCAATGCTTTAGATGGAAACAAAAATTCTTACTGGCACACGTCTTGGTCAAACGCGACCCCACATCCCCATTTTATTGCTGTAAAAACGGGCGCAAATGCTGTGACGGCAGCGGGTTTAGCAATAGACACAAGACTTGATAATACTGGAAATGGCGGAAAAATCAAAGATTTTAAAATTGAAATCAGTAACGACGGAGCCAATTGGACTCAGGCGTATACAGGTACAATGGTTATCAATGGAAGACAGTACTTCACCTTCGACAGCCCAAAAACTTTCCAATATTTTAAAATAACGTCTTTCAATGATTATGAAGGCAAAACATTCGCAACCTTAGCCGAAGTCAATTTGTATTAATAGCATTCATAGTATCTCTCATAAATTAAAACACCGGTCGTGCCTAAATTCGATAACCTAGCGCAATATATTTTGAATAAAAAGTATATCAGAATGAAAGAAAATTCGGATTTAGGCATTCGGATTTTCTATTTAAAACGTAAACCTATATTAATACTGGATGTGATCGAAAACAAATTATGCTTTTATAGTAACAAGCCACAGACGGGGCAAAACACTAAAACTATCACAGAAGCAGCATTTGAAATTGAATGGACTAACTGTAGATATCTCAAAGAATATGAATGGCGCGGACTGAAAATTGAGGAACAAAACGTATCCGTAATTGAAAAATTGATCGATGAATTTTACAAAGAAAATTAGCCCGATCTTTTTATAAAAAGATCGGGCTAATTTCATATTAAAAGATCTTGACTTATTGGACCTTTTTAATCAAAGGGAAAATAGTGCTTTCAACATGCGCTTTTTCTATCAGACGACGTAATTCCGTTACTTTTTTGGGATTATCGGCAGCAATGTTATTTTGCTCTTTTGGATCTTGCTTAAGATTAAACAATTCCATGATTGGCGAACCGCTCATAACTTTCTGTAAAATAAGTTTCCAATTACCTTTACGGACAGCCTGACGTCCTCCGTCCTCATGGAATTCCCAATATAGATAGCCGTGCTGCTTTTGCTTTTTACGTTCACCCAACAATGTCGGAACTATAGAAATTCCATCGGTATATCTTGGCTTATCTGCTTTGGCTAATTCGACCATCGTTGGCATAATATCCCAAAAAGCGCCTAAATAATCTGATGTTTTTCCCGCCGCAATTTTACCTCGCCAGTAAGCAATGAACGGCGTCTTTATGCCGCCCTCATAAAGATCGCGTTTTGTACCCCGTAATCCGCCCGAACTATTGAAAAAATTAGGATCCGCTCCGCCCTCTTTATGTGCCCCATTATCACTGGTGAATATAATAATTGTGTTATCTAGCAGATTATTTTGACGTAATCTTTCAACGATTTGTCCTACATACGCATCCATCCGACTTACCATACTAGCGTACATCGCATGCGGCTTTTCGACACTGTTATACCCCGGAACTGTTGCTTTGGGACCATAATCGTTGCCTCGGTAAGGCTTCTCATCAAACTTATCGGCATATTGCTTGTAGTACTCGTCTGCAGGTCCTGCAAGTTCGGCGTGAGGTAGCACAGTGGGAACAAAAAGAAAGAAGGGTTTATCTTTGTTGGCATCGATAAAAGCAAGGGTTCTTTCCTGAATCAATGCCGGTGCATACTGGCCCTCTGCCATCAAGCCATTGCCCTCAAGTTCAATACGCTGCTTATTATGCCAAAGATGGGTAGGATAATAACGATGTGATTGACGCTGACAATTGTACCCATAAAACTCGTCAAATCCCTTCTGGTCAGGTGCACCCGTTGTACCTACCATACCCAATCCCCATTTACCAAAGGCACCAGTGGTATAACCTGCCTTTTGCAGTAACATCGCAATGGTCTGCACTGAATCGGCCAATGGCTCTTGCCCCTCCGGTTCAATTTCCTTATTGCCCCTGACGTAAGTGTGTCCTGTATGCTGTCCTGTCATCAAGGATGAACGCGAGGGTGCACATACGGAAGTACCGGCATAAAAGTTATCAAACTTCATCCCCGATTGGGCCAATGAGTCGATATGTTTGGTTTCAATCTTAACTTGGCCATAGGCCCCCAAATCGCCGTAACCAAGATCATCGGCCATAATAAATACAATATTCGGTCTTTTGTTACCACTTTGCGCGAAAATGCTGCTTGTGAACGTCACGATTAAGACAACTAGGAACGTCTTCTTTAGCGCGATCAATGTTAATACTTTCATGTGTTATAAATTATTTTACCAGCCTTCGTTCTGTTTTAAGTTTTTATTCTGTACCAGTTCTGCAGCAGGTATCGGATATAAATAATAGTATTCAGGAAAAGGAGATGGTGCTTTACCTTCGTAGGCGATATAGCCTTTTGTCTGTCCGTTTTCAACTGGAATAGGCGTATTAGCAGGTACATCGACTCCCTTGGTTATATATCGTCCTAATTTTTGGGTAATGGCATAATCCATTTTTTTCCATCGTCTGAGATCGTCAAAACGAAACCCTTCACCCATCAGTTCAACAGCACGCTCGCGACGTATTTCCCACAGCGCCGGGCTTACCGTCTCATCGCGTTTGGGGTCGGTTGGAATTGCCGTTAACTCCAGAGAGGCCACTCCTGCACGTGACCTTAATTTATTTATGGTTTGATCGATAATTTGCTGGTTGATTTCTCCCAATTCATATTTTGCTTCGGCATATCCGACCAACAATTCCCCGAGCCTAAATATAGGAGCATCGTTGATATCAACATTCTGGATCCTATTGATCTTGTTACTGAATTTGTAAAACCGATATCCGGTATAGCTTACACTATAAGGCTGTCCATTGGTGAAATCAACATAATGCGGCTCCTCTTTCAATATGAGACCTTCCCAGTTCATCCAGGGTAAAGTTTTATGTTTGTCGTCTGATAATGTGGCCATCAAATCGATATACTCCCGGTCCTTCGGATCATCCGAATACTCCCAAAGCATATTTGTTTTCCCCATTTTAACTTTATAAGGAGGTGGAATGGTAAAGTATAGACGGGTATCACGATTCCGGAATTCAGTATATGCACTTTCATCACCAGCAAATGTTGGACTCACCCAGCGTGTTTTCCCATCTTTCATCAAATACATATCCACAGCTTTCTTGGTAAGATCCCATCTGCCTGAGGAATTACGCGCCAGCGATGCTAGACCATGGGTAATCTGATTCAACTCATACTGCTTATAAAGAAAAACCTCAGCGACATTCGCCAATGATTCACTGTTGAACAGCAGGTCGTAATTGCTCAGTAGCGGTATCGTACTGGATAGAATTTTTTCGGCTGCTGCAGTTGACAATTTTAGGTATTTCTCAGCGTCTTTAAGTTGATGGTATTTCCTCCAAGTCCCCTCCCTTAGGCCAAAGCGTGCTGTCAGTGCCATGACAACCTTACGATTGATGGTATTGGGTCCATCTCCATTTTCTTTGATATTTTCTCCGGCATAGCTGAGCATTTCAACGATGTGGGCAGCAATTTCATCACGAGTTCCAGGGGTACCGTACAGAACATCGGTATCGCCGTCGTTAATCGTACGCTCTACCCAGATCGCCTGACCGAATTTGTTAAGAAGATCCATATATTGGTAAGCCTTGAAAAAGTAGCCAATACTACGGATATGCTTCTTTTCCGGTTCAGATAGCTGGCTTGCTTGCTCAATATTATCCAAAAGAACATTGATAGATCGTATCTGCACAAATGGATTACTGTAATCGTTACTTGTTGATGGGACGACCATTCGCTGCCAAGCCCAATCAGAAGTGGCGTTTGCCTGAGCTTTGGCAAAAAGGTCGCCATTGACCTCAGCATCGGGCACAGCATTGCTATAGCCAGGAAACGTGCCATAGAATTGCCAAGCATAGGAAATAAAATTGTTATAGTTTGTGAAAGTACTTTGCTCTGTCAATGTACCTTCCGGATCGAGATCCAGTAAATTGCTGCAGCTTGTTAACGATGTGGCTAGCCCCAGACAAAGGATATAGTGGATAAATTTCTTTTTCATGATATTCTGCGGTTTTTGAAGATTTAAAACGTGACATTAACACCGAAACTGTACTTTTTCAGGAATGGATAAATACCTCCCGACCCTATGTTTTCACCATCGGCCTCCATCCCTTTTGGCATGTGATCAGCTTTAAATAAATTTTCGCCCGAAACAAATACCTTGATATTGTCGATCACTTTGCTCCGTAAAGTCTTTCTGTCGAGGGTATAGCCAAGTGTAATATTTCGCACCCGAAGATAGGAGCCATCCGAAAGATATTTGGTCTGTGTTCTTCGATTCGCTGATGTATTTAAACCTGCATTTGCATAGACGCGCGCATAGGTCGCATCAGTATTGTCCGGCGTCCAATAATCTAGATTATCCTTATAGAGCGTACCGAATTCGTTATTATATGGCCACATCAAGAAATTGCTCAACCATAGATCCCGCTTTCCTACGCCCTGTATAAATACGCTCAAATCAATATTCCTGTAGGAGAAATTACTGTTCAGACCGAATTGAAACCGCCTGTTATTATTGCCTATAACCTTCATATCACCAGGATCGGAGACAGTGCCTGTACCACTGAAGATGATACCATCACCATTTAAATCAGCATATTTAATATCTCCGGGATTCTGAGCAACACCTTTGAAATATGGAATTCCCTCTCTTAGCTTCCCATTTAACAAACTGGCATTTAAACTATTTTCCTGAAAATCATCTACCGTATAATAACGGTCTGTAACATATCCCCATATTTCACCGAGTTCTTTTCCTTTGTAGAAGCCATCGATCAAGCCAGCACTGTTATTGATTTTGGTAATGAAACCTCTATTATCTGAAAGATTGAATGTAAATGAATATTTAAAATCTTTAATCTTATCTTTCCAGGAAAGTTCCAGCTCCCATCCCTTTGACTCAAGATCCGTAATATTCTGGAATGGAGGTTGTGACCCCAGAACTGCAGGTAAGTCGGCCCCCTGATAAAGCATGCCTATTGTCTGACGTCTAAACCAGTCAAAACTTCCGTTCAATTTGCTATTGAACAAAGCAATGTCAACACCGAAATTTAAAGTACGCGCCTTTTCCCAGGAAAAAGTAGAACTGATTAAATTTGGTGGATTTATCGTCAGGTAGCGGATGCCAGTATTTGGATCAATCCAATTTGCATTGCCTGTCCCCATCTGAGGTATTGCAGGAAAATAAACTTGATTTTTATTGGTATCAAATACGACCTGGTTACCGATTTCCCCATAAGAAGCCCTGAACTTCAACATTGGGATACTATTTTTTAACCCCGTCATAAATTGTTCTTCAGCAACATTCCAACCGGCAGAAACGGATGGAAAAAAGCCAAACCTACTACCTTTGAGGAAACGGGAGGAACCATCTAGTCGACCGTTCAGTTCCAATAGATAACGATTCTTATAATCATAGTTAATTCTACCAAAATAACCTAAGATAGCATACTGACTAAAACTGTCGGATGTATTTTGTGTCCCTGTACTTGTCCCCAATGATGGTGAATCAGGACTTAAAATCCCATATCTTGTTGCTGAAAATGATTCGTTATAACTTTTCTCATAATTTGTTCCCACCAAAACTTTCACATTATGGTCATCCAATGCACGGCTGTAACTCGTATAGAGATTTAAGGCATTATAGTCTGTCAGGGAATTAGAACGGGTATAAAAATCTTGATTGAACAGGTATTCCGTATTAAAATTATTCGGGTTCATATACCTATTTCGGTTCTGCGCATTTTTATTGTTCAGATTATTTTTACTGAAGGTGTATTCAGCTGTGATATTCCAGCCCGGTAAAGGATTATACTCCAGTTTACCAAAGAGTCTAAGATTCTCTTCATATCTGCGCGAAGGATCTTCATATTTTAGATAATTGTTGGGTGTACCGTAGGGTATAGCTTTCCCATCGCTATCTATCGTCTCGCCGGGATTAAGATACGACCCGAATGTCAGAGCCCGATAAAACATCTCCCCCATATTGGCCGGGGTAAGGCGATTGTCCTTTTTATAAAAGACATTGACGCTCGCATTAAAATTCTTGAACAATTCGGCGTTTACATAAGCATTGAAATTATATCTGCTATAACTATCTTTTTTGGTAATCATAATACCGTCTTCGTTGCTATACATACCAGAAAGCCTATACGCAATCTTTTCCGAACCACCTCTGATAGAAAGATTATGCAAGTGTTCAAATCCAGTCTGGAATACCTCATTGTATAAATCGTATTCCTTTAGGGGATATTTTGTGTTATTTACCTCGGCTATTCCATCAGGATATTTTGTTGGATCCGTTTGATAGTCTTTTAATAAATCAAGCCAGGTATCGACATTTTGTCCGGCCCAATTCGAAGTATTTCCAAAGTCTTTTAACGCCTGCACAAATTCAAGTGGAGTCGCTTTCTCAGGGAGCGTTGAAGGACGGCTCCAAGTCAGATTACTTGAGTAATTAATGCTGGTCGGCTGATTTCTGGATCCTTTCTTTGTGGTGATCAGAATAACTCCAAAGGCTGCTCTAGCGCCATAAATAGAAGATGCGGCCGCATCTTTCAATACGGTGACATTTAAGATATCCTTGGGGTTTATATCGTCCATATTCATAGGAACGTTGTCGACCAATACCAAGGGGCTACCACCATTTATGGAAGTAACGCCCCGAATATTTAGTTCTGTCGATGTTCCGGGACGTCCTCCACCAAAAGTAACTTGTAAACCAGGTAAAGCCCCCTGTAATGCTTGAGAGCTGCTGCTTACAGGTCGATCTCCCAACACTTTTTCCATATCAACTGAGGCAACGGCCCCTGTAAGATTTGCTTTCCGTTGTGTACCATAACCAACAACAACAACTTCCTCTAAGGAGGTCAGATCTTCTTGGAGGACAACATTCATAAATGATTGGCTAACCGGAATCTCCTGGCTGATAAAGCCTACATTACTGACAAGTAAAATGGCATTTGGCCCGCTTACTTTTAGATTAAATTCGCCTTTATCGTTTGTACTAGTACCGCGATCCTTATCCTTTTCGACTACGGTGACCCCCGATAAAGGTAAGCCCTGCCGATCCAAAACCTTTCCTTTGATATCAAGCCCTTGGACTTCTTTATTGTTGACAGTGATCACATAGGTGTTTTCATTCATATTCTCCATTCGGAGCTGAAATTTATTCAGCAATGGCGCTAAAGCGTTGGTCCAATTTTGGTTCTCGACAGAAATAAGGGGAAGGCTTTTATTGGCGATCACGTTGTCAAAATATATAAATTTGACTTTAGTCTGCTTTTCAATGGTTTTTAAAACAGTCTTAAGATCGGTGTTCTTTATTTTTAGGGATACCTTTTCCTGTGCTTTGGTACTTATTCCGAAGACCTTTACGGTAAATGCAAAAGTGAGCGCTAATGTTAATTTTGTCATTAATGCATATTTAATGGTGCTAGATTTTCGTGCAAAAAATACCTGACCATGTAAATTTTTTTTCATAGTTTTAAATTGATTATGGAACCATAGAGTGCTTTATCTTTCTCAGGGACTTCGCACTCTTATTTCATGAACATGAAGGATACATCATTGGGTGTATCCTTTTTTTGAAACTTTATGTATAGTCTTTCATTATCGTTTATTTAGGGTTAATATAAAATAATTGATTCGTTTTCTTCTCTGATATGTAGCTTTGGATTGGCCAATAAAATAGTCTTTAAAACCATCTCGAGGCTATAATTCTCCATCGTCCCGGTAAAAGTGGTTTTTTCTAGTTCGGTATTGTCGATTACGATATTTCTGTTATACCATTTGCCTATTTTGGACGCAACAATATTCATCGGATCGGCCTCAAAAGAAAGTTTATTCTCAAGCCACAATGCTTCGGAGGGCATTTTTTCTCCGTCCTGAACAATAAGTGCTGTCCGTTTTACCCCATTTACGCTGCTCTCATCACTGAATTTGGATCCTATTGAGTTGTGGGCTATAATTAGCTTTTCTCCGGGTACCATCTTATACGTTTCGCCACTATTTTGGCTTTTCAATTCGATAGCCCCTTCCACAAGTGAAGTCTGTGTTTTATTCTCGTCCTGATAGGCCCTGATATTGAATTTTGTTCCTAATACTTTTACCTCGGAATCCTTACATGAGACAATAAATGGGTGTTTTTTATCTTTGGCAACAGCAAAAAAGCCCTCTCCCACCAATTTTACCCGACGTTCTTTTTTATTGAAATCTGTAGCCAGATAGAGTTTGCTGTCACCATTTAACCAAACGGTACTCCCATCAGGCAGGCTAATTATCCGTTTCTCGCCCTTATTGCTGCTATAACTCATTCTATACTCAACAACTTCTTGTTGAGACAAATACCTCCACATACCAACAAAAAAGAAGATTGCAATACTAGCCGCTACTAGATAAAAAAGGTAACGTTTTTTTACCCTACTCCTTATTGGAATGTTTTCGGGGGTACTGTCTTCCAATTTCTTCCATAGCTGATCAAATGCCATTTCAGTTTTTTCGATGGTTGATGACGGAGTTCGTTGCTGATTTTTAATAAAATGATAAAGGAGTTGGTGATCTGGATTATCAATGAGCAGCTTCTCAAACAGTAACTTCTCCTCAGGTGTTAGTTTTCCCTGAATTTCTTTGTTCAATAATGCTAGAAGTTGATCTTGATCCATCTTACGCTTGAGTCTTTAATATAAGAGCCAATTACAGACGAATCTCACCAATATAAGTTTAAAATAATTTTAAAACACTAATTTCTAGCTGTTTATTTTTCTACAAGTAATAGAATCTCTTAAACGACGGAGCGCCAGCTGAATGTGTCGGTCAACGGTATTCGTAGAAATTTCCATAATGGCGGCCGTTTCATGATAGGTAAAGCCAAGCTCCTTGACTAAAGTAAAAGCCATTTTGCACTTGGAAGGCAATTCGTCTATGATCTGCTGTATAATTTTCAGATTTTCGCTGGAAATATATTCTTGCTCTACACTTGGATATTGATAGTTAAAGTCAATAATTTCTGAAATATCCACATGGGTATGCTGTCTTTCAAGGTATTTTATGGCATTATTTCTTACAGACCTAAAAAGATAAGTTTTGATGTTTTCAATTTCCATTAACTTATCTTCCAATAGCCACAATTTCATAAAAATTTCCGAAATAATATCCTCAACTGGAACTGGTGACTTAATAATTGCATGGCCAAAGTCATATAAATCAGGATAAAACTTTTTAAATAAAGTTTTAAATGCAAGCTGGTCTCGATCGAATACAATTGCATACCGCAATTCAGTCCATAAAAAGGGATCTTGATTCAACTTTTGCATTTAAATAAAAATATGAAATGGTCTATGGGAAATAAAGATATCAATTTTTGCAACAATATAAGAATGTCATTATCCAAATTCTACCATCTCTTTAATGCTTGATTTGGGCTAATAGAGTTAAAATTGGTTCGACAAATTTACAGTAGAGCCGGCTCATATTGGATGTCATGTATGCCATCAAAAAGACCATAAGATACCTTAGCTGTAATAACACGGATTTCATTGAACTTGTTCTTTACTTTAAGATTTAAATAAATCTGAAGAGGATCATGAAGCTTCGTAAGGGCGAACATATAGCCCAAAGTAGTGCTATATAGTTTCGCAAAATTACCGATAGACATTGACGGTAGTACCTGATAGGATATTAACTCGAATTTATGCTGCTCTAAATCAAAATCTATATATTCATCTACTGCAATCCGGATCATTTTCTTCCGTAAAAAAAAATAATAGATGGCCAAGATATATAATAAAATAAAGACAAAAATGATCGAAGTTCCCATATTTTCAAATAGATTTTAGAGACGAAAGATAATACTTTTCCATGAATAGAATGGTACCTGACTGATGCCATGCTCAGGGTAGATGTCTGAGACCTATTACCCTGACTCCTGAACTGATAAGATCTTTATGATCTGATTTGTATTTCGACTTTTATACTTTATTGAAACCGAAAATTGATAAAATTTTAGCAACCCATATTTTAACATTTTTACGATTGGTTAAATGGAAATAATTCTTAACCACAAGAGGAATCATATTTAAATTGGAAAATCCCTGAATATACTCCGATAAATCAGATGCTGTATTTATCTTTTCTAAAACTGACAAGGCTCTATCCTCAATAATGACTTTTAATTGACTAACTCTTTCGTGCTCTGACATAGAGCTGTTTAAACTTAATACGCTGTTAATAAAAATTTGCTCATTATAATCTGACGATCCTAGGCGTTTAAAAACGTGCATGTTAAGATCGTTCAATTCAAGATTGTTAATAATAAATCCATAGTCAATATAATAGGTATTAGCGTAATTTGATTGATATACTGAGATTACTTTATTTATTTCAGGGCTTTTTAATATCCAAGTATTTTTATTTCTAACAAACTTGTGTGGTAAAAGAATTTGATCTATTGCTTGCTTAAATTTAATCTTATTCATAATTAATAAAACGCTAAAAACATATTAAAACTTTCCCCAAAATGTTTTTCCAAAACAGCCCTATATCTTTCTAATTGACCAATTCCTTTACTGACCTGATTAGGATTAAAAAGTATTGGAGACTTACTGGGCTGGTGAATGAATAACAGTAGCTGAATACCAATTTCCATTGCAATTCCTAAAATCTTCAACTTCGTAATATTTAGCAAGATCCTGTTCCTTTATATTTTTAAGAAATCCCAAATAGTATACATGTGTATTTAAGTAGCCCTCATTTTGCCCAACCTTAAATAGCATATTATCTGAGTTAAAAAAAAGAATTTCATCAATAGATAATTGGTTAAAGTAATTTTTCAAACTGTTGAAATCTCTTTCACTCAATCTCTTTTTAAAATCTTCATCCATATTTGCATACCGGTCCTTGTATTTATTTGTGAAATAAGACTTTGGTATATTAGAATTATTAAAGAATTGTTGTGGATTATTAGCTATAATTCTTTGAATATATGCAATTGATTTATTATTTTGATAATAACCACACTGTTGTTTTGTGCAGCTTGTTATCATAATAACCAGCATAACATAAATAATATTTAATTTCATTGTACCATCTTCTTCTACAAAAGCTCATTAAAATCTTACACTTTAGCTATAGCTGGGCTATGTGGTACCAAGATAAAAAATGGAGATGGAAATTATAATTATTGAGCTATTTATTTTGCTTTTTTACATCCAGTTTTGTAAATTCAAAAACCAGTAAAGCCATATCGTGAAGCTAGTTGTGAAAATATTTCAGGTCTGTATTGTTATATTACTTTTGTTGGGATATCAAGACGGGGCATTGGCAAAAGCTATTGCAATACCACTGGCAACAGATTCATTAATCGTATTGCATTTTCAGACAAATGACTCGCTGGTATACAGTCGGGAGGATTTTGACACTATCTTAAGTAATCATCCTGAATTTCTATTTGAAGAGACATTTGATCCTACATTGAGCTATCATCTCCAAAGCGATATGGAGTTTAGTAGTGAGGCTGGACAGGATAATTATTGTATGCTCTATTCCTACTTCTTAATGCAGGTAAATGGTGAGCAAAAATATGCCGCACAGCGTAAAAGGTTATTTCAGCTATTTTCAAAAATAAATGAATTATTTGCATTAATTGAACAAGGAGGTACGTACTTTGGACATCAGCATAAAAGGCTCCTGGCGGAAGTAGAATATGCGATTTACCTAATGCCAAAAGATAAGAGCGAGTTTCGAAAAAAATATGCTATCAATAAACAAAAACAACTGTATATTCAGGGGCTAAGACAACTTGTCGCTGATGAAACAGCAAATAATAACGGTATTGAACCTCAATGGAAATTAAGTCAAATCAAACGGCTTAACAAAGTAATAGATAACATAAATCAGCTCATTACGGATAATTTATCGCTGAGGAGAGCGCAATATTTTCAAAGCAATTATTATGAATATTACTGAACAACAGATGCATATTGTCTGTTAACCATAGCGTAGATTTTGCAAATGGGAAATAAACTAAAACTGCCTGCAACGATACGGCTAGCCATAGAGATGACCCCCGAAAACACCAGCCTAAATCCGTGAAAAATTTGCATGATAAGATATCTTTTCAATCGCCTATTTCTTACTTTTCTGTTTGCTTTGACTTTTTGACTGCCTTAACCGATCAACTGGTTCAATGTTTTCAATCAGACGAGTCACCTAAAAGTTATTTAAAAATTCTCGATGAAAATGGAATATGGAAAAGAAGCAATGGTTATTGAGTTAGTAAAAACTATAAATTGCCTTTAAAATATGATCTTCAAAATAATGAGCCTTAGCAGCATCCGACTTTCGCTGTATGTAAAGCAAAAAGCCTTTTTCATCATAACTCATTCCCAGCTCACTTACTTTTCGTCCGTTCCAACTATCTTCCATTAGTTTCAGGTTTCGGTTTTGGTCGTAGACATACTTTTCGGTTTTGGGATCAGGGGAAGAAGGTGCATCAGTGAGCTGTACCAAAAGTCCGTCTTTGAATTGATACAATTCAGATGGTGTTTTCTCGACAGCACAGCCATTATGTAGAAACAACACTACCGGATGCCCTTTCAAATAGTAATACGTCTTTTTTTGATAACACGTATCTGAACTGCCGCTATTTTTACTAAAATTGAAATATTCGGTACGTTCTTCTGCCTCGAATTCGTTTAAGGTATAGTAACGATATTGCATGGAAGAAAAATCATTATTCGCTGTCATTTTCTTCCAAAGGCTTTCGTCCGGTAAAGCACCTTCTAAAATCATGTTGTCCACTCCGGGAAATTGCGCTCCCTGCCAATCATTGTTTTGTGGCCTATTTGGCATCTGAGCATTCAATGTGAAGATTCTGATGATATCAATTTTATTATTCTTATTGTATTGGAAGCTACTCACTTTTACGATGCCATTGGAATAATCTATCCTTGCTTTTTTATCGATGAGTCCGTTTAAATTATAATAATATCTGGTATAAAAAGCAGTATCAGGTTTTTCGTTATTATATCGTATACTCGTCATACTTACCACCATGCCGTCGGTGTTAAAATTGTAAATATATTTCATACCAACCTTCTCTTCACTCTGCAGTAGAATGCTTTTTACTTTATTGCTTTTCATAAAAGTAGGATTGAATGAAAAAACAGTTTTTGTAAAATAATCATCGTCATCCAAGGGTGTAACGTTATAGAATGGTAGCACCTGAGCCTTTCCTAAAGTCACGATACAAAAAAACAAAATAAGGGTTAAGAAGTAGCTAAGATTACGTTTCGTGTACATCATAAAGAAAAATTTTTGTTGCTTTAAAATCGGGATTTTGAGAAAAATCCAATTTACCCAAAAAACTTAGATAAATGGCATGTCAAATTGACTTATCAGCTAATGGCAAATTTTTCGTGATAAAGCCTAGGAATCAAATTTCCCGATGTCATCATTCGTAGAATTCATAATTGATATATACAATATGAGTTATTTATTGTAGATTTATCTCCAGCTAGTTAATCTTAATACAGTCTGCAAAGAATATTTGTCAGCCAATATCTCCTATAGAAATGAAACGTATAATAACAGTATGCTTAGTTTTTTTATCAATACAGATTATTGCTCAAGATCTTAAAAACCTCAATGATGTCGCAAGTAACGAAGGTATACCGAAAGGGAAAGCTATTATCTATGGCAACTTCATACAACGATTAGGATTCAGCAGTGGCGGTTTTCCGCAGGACATACGTTTGATCAATACAGATACAAAGGAGGTTTGTGCATTTAGAGTGAAACCAACATTCAAATCATCAAAGGAAAATATCTTCATATATACCATCGAGCCGGGTAACTACGCTATTCTAAATTATTGGTGGACCCATGGTAAGTGGTATGGTGGCAAAATGTTTACAGAATATATTTTTAAGAATACGGATACAACGGATGGTTTTGAAGATAAGGTAAACGCTGGTCAGATAAATATAGATGAATTAGAACGCTTTACTTTTAAGGTCACAGAAAACTCATTAAACTATCTGGGAACCTGGCATTTTAAAACCCCTCCTGTTTCATTCACGGATGACAAAGTCATACTCGACAAGAAAATGAAAGATAGGTACAAAGCCATTGACTTTTCCCAAGCTAAGCTAGTTATTCCAAACTAATAAGCTCAAATCAGGAAATGACGAACATCTAGTATAAAAATTCCAAGTATTAAAAATATAACAACACCGGATCTTAGCCCCATTACAATATGAGAATCGAAAATAGAAGAGTTGTTAATAGAAGACAGTTTAATAAGGCTATTGTAGAGGATGATAAAAAAGGCTTAATCTTAACAGATTCTAACCTAAATCTTTTAAATAATCTTGGTTTCGAAGAATTCCGTCTCTTAGATTTTGCCCCTAATGGCCACATTATACTTTTGAAATCCAAAAATTGGTTAACAATACGTAATGCAAATAAAACGACAATTACAGCTTTTGACATTGAAACTAAACAACACCTCTTTTCTACTGACAAATTTCTGGGATATAGAAGCATAATTGATAAGTCATCTAACTATTTTTTACTCGAATATTATTCTGGATTATGTTGTGTAAATATTAAAAACGGTGAGGTGGTTTTCAAAAAAGATAAAATTGACAAAAATCTTTACAATGCAGATTTACATCTTAAAAGCAACATTGTTTATATCCCAACAGAAAAAAAATCTATTCTGAGATATCATTTTGACGATCATTATTTCGATGAAATAAAACTTGAAAATGTAGGCGGTATGAGTTGGATCAAATTTGATAATACCCAAACCTACTTATTGGTAAGTGACAAAAAAAATTCATTACACTGCTTTACACACGACAACTTTGTCAAACCAATATGGACAACAAATTTTTCGAAACTTAAAAAAGATAATAGAATTTGCTGTTACAATATCATAACTACTGAGAGCAATTTGGCGTGTATTCACGGATTTATGCCTTCGAGTGACCAAACTGCGTACGCCGGGGGTACGCTATATATTTTCGATATCCCCTCTGGTGAAATAATTGATTCTTTGGATTATGCAAACATTCAAGAAGAAATAATCACTGATTTCCAAGAAGATGAAATCATTATTGACGACTTAAGGTCACTATCATTGAAAACTAAGACATTCCGACAGACGCCGATAGCGTCTCATATATACACTAGAACTGAATCGATATAGATCATTTAGCCCCTATACCATAAATTATAAGTTAAAGTCAAATTGAAAAATACCTACTCGTTGTGAATAAGCTCTGATAGTTTAAACCTAATACGGATAAAGTTTAAAGTAGAACCCCATACAGTGAAAATTAAATCACTTTGAGATATAAAATTGACACTCTTCCTATTTATGCCCATATTTAGTCTTTGTCAGCCTGTCAATTTCCCAGTTATGTCTATAACTCGGCTCTATTCTCAAATCGATGTTTCTATATTGGTCAATATTTGTTTCAAATCATTGTAGTATTCGATTATGTTTGGCTCACCTCGATTATTCATGATCTCTACTTGAATTAAAATCCTAGACTTTAGCTCATCATACTTTTCAGGACAAACAATACTGGAAAGCTTTAGATATAGAAACACCCAATCTGCTCCGACATTAGGTAGTTCTTTTTCTTCTTCTAAAATTGGTTTGATCTGAAAATCGTAAAGCTTATTCAGTGAATTAAAGTTTTCGAAAACCTCTTTTGATTCTATGATAACCTCATCTCGGAAAAAGCAAAAATCACGATCAAAATCAAGTCCGTCTAATCTAAAATAAAACTGAAGAGTACCATCAATCATCCCTCCGTCAAATCCAATACTATAATTATCTCTCTGATCAGACAGTGATTTGAAGCTGTAAGCTTCAAACCACCGATGAAGAACATTGAATCTTTTCATATACAACGGCTTAATTACCAGTGATCTACAATCTCTTTTCAGATCATACCCATCCCAAAATTGTAATTCGATAGCATCAAAACCTTCTATTGTTTTCCTAACAAAGCTACTGTCTCTTTTTCTATATTTAAATGCTGAAAAATAAGGTTCTTTACATAAGTCGTTGACAATACCATTTAATAAATCCTTAATCATATTTATTTCTTCTTGTAAAATGCTTAGTTTTATTCTATCGCAACGCCCGTAAAATAGAACATCAAAATGCTACGATCTCTTTTCCATCAATATAATTGAATATATTGATAGCAAGTTCAGGTTCTGTTAGCCAGCAGGCTCAATTGGTACCGATTCTATAATATAGCAGCAGAATATTCATTTTTAAAAACTATAGCCTGAATTTTGTCATAGAAATAACCAAATTAAATTACTTATATTCAATTATACAAACGACACTGAAAGAAAATACCTTATTTCATTTTTCGTTAGTAACAGTTAAGCCTATTCAAGAACTTATGAAACGTTTGGATATAAACAAGACAAGTCCCGTATCAAAAAGGGGGAATATCAATAGACAAAACATCTTAAGAACTGATTTTGAAACCCTTACTAACTTCTATGAGATCTGTAAAAAGAAAAAAATATCAGAACGAGAAGTTTCGTTTTTAATGGGAAAGACCAACAAATATTTCCAAGGGTGCCTCAAGCTGTTTTTTAAAAGTACGATTAAACCTGAATTTCTAACCATTCTGCCGGCCATTACTTCTAAAAACATTCAAGAAATTATACCAAATGATATCGCCCCAAAAGAAACTATCGATATCCATGGTACTTATAAACAAGAGAAAAACAAATTTTCGGTCTCAGATTATTATAAATTTACTGTAACTTATCAAGACGGAACCACTAGAAACTATCGTTGGAAAATAGAAATTACGAAAGGGACAAGATCTAAAGTAAACCCAGAACTATTTGAGATATTGAAAAAATTAATCTCACGCCACTACTTTCACAAGCCAAAATTTGCGCTCAATATCTATAATACACTCACCTTCCATCGAAGAATTGCTGACTTTGTTGAAGAGTAATAACAGTATATTTAAAGCGCCTGTTAGTTTAGAAGCATGGTTGTCCGGTATGGAAGACTTACCATCTACAAAGTCGGTCTCTTATTCTCCCAAGGAAATTATTGACGGATTTAAAGTAGACACTGCTTCTGTGGATACACTCGCTGATTTTGTAGACTTTTACAATCTGGCGGGCGATCTAGGCTATCAAGAGGAACGATTCGACGCTCTTCTCGAATTTCGAAGGGATGGAGAACTTACAAAAGTTTGGGATTTTTTTTTCAACAACCATCTTTTCAAAGCCAGGAGACATAAGGAACTCTCTTTCGATAGGGAAAAGTTTATTGTTGATCTTAAGAAATTGGTTGGAGGGTTTGAGACGTTATTGCCTGGGTAAAAGATTTTGTAGCTACAGGCTTTCATCTGATTACTTTGCACGGTTATTTTTTATGGGTGGTTTTCAATATACTGATCAGGACAAAAAATGTAAGTACAAACATAATTGCCTGAATGATAAATACAGGGTAAAGTAAATCTCCTTGGGCATAACGATATCCAAAACTGACTATCGTTACCGGAAATGTAAATGCTAAACCAACAGTTGCCCAATCGCTGTACAACGGGTCGTCAGGATAAATAGAACATACAGATAGTGTACCTATACTGACATAAATCAATGCGATAAAAAATGGACCTTTCCTTTTCTTAAAGTATTTGATCATATCTATTTTGCTAATTTATTTGGCCAACGCAATATAGCAATTTACAAGGATTGGTTATATCTCTAAAAAGGCATTAAATATTTTTTGCACTTGAACTTTAAATTTGATACACTCCCATATCAAGAACATCAAAATTTATTCAAGAAGTTCTCTAGCTCATCACTGTCAGAAGAATTATTGTAATTTTCTATATCAGAATAGGCCCTACCTAAACGCGGCCCTAACCGTTTTTTTAAATCAGGCTTTTCGGTAAACTCCAATTTTCCCAAAAAGACTTAGATAAATCGCATTTTGAATTCGCGTATCAACTATACCCAAATTGCCTGATCAATGATTTCCACAATTAGGTGATCAAGATTTCAAAAATTTCCATGATATTCTTATTTTGCTTTTTAGCTATTTTGTATTTAAGTTTGAATTGTTTTAACTACCGACTATAAACATCCCGTAATTATGGATTACACCGTTTACTCTGATATGCAAATTTTTGAATTGGTTTGTAACGGCGATGAGCGGGCCCTTCAGCACTTTATGTCGCGTTTTTGGCAACAGTTATTTAAAACAGCTTTTCATACCTTTCCAGATGCTGTAGTATGCCAGGAACTGGTACAAAATGTATTTATTAAAATCTGGGGAAATAGAGAGAAAATCAGGTTAAAGTATTCAATTCATACTTATCTATTCAGTTGTATTCGTTATGAAGTATTCCATGAAATCAAAAAAACGATGAAACATGCTGAATTAAAAAATGACGAAATCAACTACATAGATTCATTTGACCCGCTTATAAGAATGGAATACACTGAGCTGCTCGACTATGTTGAACAATTAATCGATAACCTTCCAGAGAAATGTAGACAGATATTCTATCTCAGTCGAATAGAACAATTAAATAACAAAGAGATCGCCCTGCAGCTAAACATTTCTCCAAAAACAGTAGAAAATCAAATCTCTATCGCCATTAAAAAGTTAAAGCAAGATATTTCTAAGAATACTATCTTATTCTTTATTTTCCTTTAAAATTTAATCAATTCAAAAACAAATACTTACATTTTATTTTATTAAAATCGAAATTTCCTTTTGGGGGTAAATTCAAAAATTGCACTCTATACCATAGAATCAATTTATAATTTCATGAAGGAGCCTAGATTAATATACTTAATCAAAAAAATTCTAAATAAAACTTCCACAGACCAAGAAATGATGGAAGTGGATAACGATTTATTGAATAGCTACCACCACGCTCTTTTAGACAGTCAGGACCTTGCGGATAAAGATGAAATGGAAAAAAAAATACAGCAAAATGTATTAAATGCCATTCGTAAAAGTGAGCAGGGAAATAGGCTACAAAAATTGACGAGACGCTACCTGCCTTATGCGGCAGCCATATTAATCATATCAAGTATAGGATTCCTATTCTATATCAACATCAAATCCGACCATTTGGATAAGCCAAAAGAAGAACATGCAGTGCTTAAGCCTGCCAACGACAAAGCTGTGCTGCAAAACGACAAAGGCAAGCTGGTCAATCTTTCAGGACAAAAGGCAGGCGACACGATCCAATTTGGGGCATTACTTCTAAAAATAGAAAAAGAGGGAGTTATTAGCTACAAAAAGAAGGATGCCGATATTACCGGTCCACCAAAACTAGTCACATTAAAAACCCCGAAAGGAGGAAAGTTTCAGATCAATCTAGAGGATGGAACAAAAGTATGGCTCAATACCGAAAGTAGCATTGTATTTCCCGAACATTTTGATAAGGATCGGCGACTGGTCTCTATACAGGGTGAGGCCTATTTTGAGGTTGCGGAATCCAGGTCAAAACCATTTATTGTTCAGGGAGACAACTTCGGAGTCCGTGTATTGGGAACCAAGTTTAATGTATCTAGCAGAACAACCAATAAATTTTCAAAAGTTGCTTTATTACAAGGTTCAGTACAGCTAACGTCGAAAGTAGGGAACAAGATATTAAAACCCGGAGAAAGGGCCACGATGGATGCCTCTAGAGTTATCTATGATAAATTCGACCCTGAAGCTGAACTCGCATGGAAAGATAATTATTTTATTTTCAAAGATGAAAATATCAAATCTGTAATGGATGAATTAGCCCAATGGTACGATGCCGAAATCATATTTCAGGGAAATGAATGGCACGACGTAAATTTTAATATTCGCATATCCAGAAGAGAAAATATAGAAGAAATCTTGTCTATAATGGAATTCACAAAATCCGTTCAGTTTAAGGTCGAAGGAAGGAGGATCTATGTCATAAAAAAATAACCATTTACTAAAACTAATAAAGCCAAGATGCTCGAACATCTTGGCCGTGAATAAAGTTTTAAAATTTTCAGTCAAAAACTTAATAACCTTTTAATTCCTCACAAATTTATGAAAATAATATTGGGAAAGGAACATGCAATGTCCTTATCTAAGATAATCCTAATGATGAAATTTTACATATTTCTCGCTTTTTTAGCTACTGTAAAGGCCAACACGCCCGTTTACAGTCAGAAGGTGAGCCTACATTTTAAAAATAGTAGGCTGGATGAGGTGCTTACAGAACTCAGCAAACAGGCGCACGTCGACTTGCTCTATGACACCAAGCTGCTGAAAAATGCCCGCCCCGTGACGCTTAGTCTGAATGGGGTTTCACTCAATGACGCGATGAAAGCCGTTGTCGAAGGGCAAGGCCTAGAGTTTGAAGTAAGGAAAAAAACCTTGGTCATTCGTCCCAAGATAGAAAAACTGGATATTCAGAACACAAACTATCCGACGGAGATCCAAAAAAGTGTCAGTGGAACGGTCAGCGATCAACAGGGCAATCCATTGGCCGGGGTAACAGTCAGAATAAAAGATTCTCAACTAACCACATCAACAGATAACAAAGGTAATTTTACAATTTCCCCTCCAACTGGAGAACAGGTACTGACATTCAGCTTTATCGGTTACCAAACCCTCGAACGCAAAATTAACAAAGACCGCGAGAGTTACCTGACTGTTACCTTAACCTTGGCGAGCAACAACTTAGACGACGTTGTTGTTGTGGGATATGGTACACAGAAGAAAATTACGGTTACCGGTTCGGTAAGTTCGGTGAATATGGCCGATATGCGGACCCCTGTTCCAAATCTATCGAATGCACTGGCTGGAAAAGTAGCCGGGATCATCTCGGTGCAGTCTAGTGGTGAACCGGGCTATGATAATTCTACTTTCACCATCCGTGGTATAGGTACCTTCACGGGAAATAAAGCGCCATTGATTATAATCGATGGTGTACAGCGGGACGATGTCAATGGAGGCTTCGCTGGATCTTTCAATAATATAGACCCCGAAGATATTTCGAGTATATCGCTGCTTAAAGACGCTTCGTCTACAGCGATGTACGGTGCAAAGGGGGCAAACGGTGTAATGATCATCACAACAAAAAGAGGTGTTGCCGGTAAACCTAAAATCTCCTTCAAAGCTGAATCTGGGTTTTCAAGTTTCACGAAAACTCCGCAGATGCTGGATGGTATAAAATATATGGAACTCCAGAATGAGGCAAGAACAAATATGGGCTTAACATCCCTATACTCTGATGAACTGATCCAAAAAACACGGAGTGGCTTGGACCCTTATATGTACCCCAATGTCAATTGGATAGGCGAAGTATACAAGAAAAATTCCTTCTTAAACAATTTCAACCTGAATATCAACGGTGGTGGAGAATCTGTGAAGTACTACATTTCTGCATCTTATTATAATCAAAAGGGTCCTTACAAGGTAAGTAATCTAAATAATTACAATCCCAATTTAGATTTTAAACGTTATGATTTCCGTAGCAATGTTGATGTCAATTTAACGAAAAGTACCTTGGTTCAGCTTAATTTGACGGGTATGTTGGTCAATTCAAGATATCCTGGAATATCTGCTGGAAACCTATGGTACCTAGCTTATGCAACTACACCCGTCGCCTACCCGACCAGGTATCCGGACGGAAGATGGGCAGGGCCTTTAAATAATGGCGGCAGCAATCCGTTAAATGAGGTTCAAAATAACGGTTATTCTGACGAGTTTAAACCGGTTATCCAATCGGTTTTGACCATCAATCAAAAACTAGATGCGGTTACTGAAGGGCTCTCTGCTTATGCTCGTTTTTCATTTGACAGCTATGGTGAATTCAATAACCGTAGGTCCGGAAGGAATGACTTATGGCAAGCAACAGGTCGTACACCACAAGGAGAGCTTATCTTCAACCAGACCCGTGTGGGTCAGCAATTCCTTGATTATAGCCAAGAATCAGCCGGTCAACGCGTTATGTACCTTGAAACCAATTTAAATTATGACCGTACTTTCAATGACCATAAAATAGGTGGAATGTTACTCTATAATATGCGAAACCGCTTGGTCAGTTTGGCAGGCTCGGTGATCGGTGCTATCCCCTACCGCAATCAGAGTATTGCAGGACGGATTACCTACGGCTTCCGGGATAAATATCTTGCCGAGATCAACGCCGGCTATACGGGATCTGAAAATTTTGAGAAAGGCAAGAAATTTGGTCTATTCCCTTCAATTTCGGGTGGCTGGGTCATCTCCAACGAAGAATTCTTCGAACCGCTGAAAAACACATTTAATCTATTAAAGATCAGGGGATCCTATGGAGTTGTCGGTAACGATAACATTGATGGGGGCAGATTTCCCTACTTAACACAAATTGGCGCTGGTGGAAATACAGGTTTTGGCCTGAATGGGACTGCGGCAGCGGGAATGACCGAGAATGTACTGGGCGTACAGAACCTCACCTGGGAGAAGTCTTATAAAAGTGATATCGGTCTAGAAATCGGTCTCTGGAACAAACTCAATATCGTATTGAGCAGATATCATGAAAACCGGAAGGATATTCTTATCCGGAGGAAATCAATCTCTTCGATTGCCGGTTATAGTAATTTGAATGTTTTCGCGAATCTTGGCGAAATGAACAACACCGGAGTAGACGCGAATCTAGAATACAATGATAAATTCGGCGGTGTCAGCATGCGTTTGTTCGGAAATGTAACTTACAGTAAAAATAAAATTATTTTTGCCGACGAGCCGATCCGCAAATATAGTTATCAAGCTGAAACAGGAAAACGTTTTGGCGAATATAAAGGGTATGTGGCTACAGGTTATTTTGTAAGCAATGAGGAAATTGCCAACTCACCCGAGCAAAAGTTTAATCCAGTGCAACCAGGTGATATCCGTTATAAAAACCTGAATAGTGCTGACGACAATGTCATTGATGCTTTTGATGAGACCTACCTTGGTAAATCGTGGTTTCCAACATGGCTATTTGGTGCTGGATTTGGAATCTCCTATAAGGGCTTTGATCTTTCTCTATTCTTTCAGGGTGTTGGTGATGTTGGTATTATGGCAAATGGTTCGGGAATTGATTTTCCGGGAGGTGGGGCTAAGGGGGCTGGGGTTATTCCATTTTCGGGCATTGGACTTTACCCCAACAATACCATGTCTATTGTCGAAGATCGCTGGACAGCTGATAATCCACGCCAGGATGCCTATTACCCACGCCTTACTATGGCGAACAACTCGGACAATAATTACCTAAATAGTACCCATTGGCTAAAGGACGGAGCTTACACACGGTTAAAACAGGCTTCAATCGGTTACAATATTAAAGCTAAAGGATTAGACAAGCTCGGATTTAACATGCTATATGTATACTCATCGGGGCAAAACTTACTGACTTTCAGCAAATTTAAGCTTTGGGATCCCGAGTTGGGTGATAATGGCGCTAAATATCCATTGAACCGCATGATCACCTTTGGTGTTCGGGCACAGTTTTAAACCTATTTAATCTTAGCAAACATGAAATACAGATCAACAAAATATATTGCTTTGGGCTTACTGACACTAAGTTTAATGCAAAACTGCACTTATCTCGACAAAAAACCGGACAATCTACTGACTTCCGATATGCTCTGGGAAACCCGCGCCAACGCAGAAGGTTACCTGAATCAGATTTATAGTTATGTAAAAATGCCCGTGGATGACTATACCGTTTTGGGAGCAAGTGACGAAAACTCGTGCAATATCCCAAGTGTAAATGTACGCAAGATGGTTGCCGGCAACTGGAATCCCCAAAGTGCTTATTGGCAAGAGTACTGGAATGATGCATATAGTGCTATCAGACAATCATTTGTTTTCGAAGAAAACATCGATAAAGTTCCGGAAAGTGCGATGGGCTCTGACCTCAAGATACAGTATAAAGCCGAGGCAAGATTTCTCCGCGGATGGTTTTATTGGAAATTGCTCCGCCAATATGGTCCGGCAGTATTATTGGACAAACCACTTGGCTTAAATGAAGACTATAATAATTACCCTCGCAACTCATTTCAGGAATGTGTGGATTATATCAATAAGATGATGGATATGGCTGCGGCTGATCTACCTGTTGTTTGGTCCTCCTCGGCCAACTACGGACGCCCGAGTAAAGGTAGCTGTCTAGCCGTAAAATCACAGGTAGCTCTTTGGGCTGCCAGTCCGTTATGGAATGGGAATCCCCGCTTTGCCGACTTTAAGAACAAAGACGGAAAAGCTTTAGCTCCGTTGCAAAATGATCCCAGCAAATGGAAAATAGCCGCTGATGCTGCAAAAGCTGTCATCGATTTAAATGCTTACAAGCTTTTTACAAATCTGGAGGAGGGAGATACCAATTTCGACCCGTACCTGTCCTTCCGTGATCTCTTCCTCACGAGCTTTAATAGTGAGATCATATTTTCTACTCACAGAGCCGATACCTGGCAATGGGGGCATGAAAAACGAAGCGCTCCTGAACCAGGTGGTATCAATATGATGAATGCGACTCAGAATGTAGTGGATGCTCACCTGATGCGCAATGGCAAAACCATAGACGACCCTACCTCCGGCTATAAAGAAGATGGCTTTGTGCAGCAAGATGATCCCGCTAACTATGGAAAATCAAGGGACGGAGTAAATAGAGGCTACATCACGGGTAACTCTTCGATGTATGTGGACCGCGAGCCACGATTCTATGTCAACATTCTATACAATGGTAAGCCAATATTACCTGCGCCTACAACGGATGATCGTAACTATTTTTCATCGGATGTCAATAAAGATGGCCGTGGTAGAGCAGAATTCTATTATTCGGGGAAAGCAGGTGCAGGACAAAATTCAAATAGCGCTGACAAAACTGGTTATATCGGGCAGAAAAATGTGAGTCCAGCCTCCAACATCCGCCAGGACCGTGCTGTTTACCGTCCATTTATTCATCTTCGTCTTGCGGAGATCTACCTAAACTATGCCGAAGCAATGAATGAAGTCAACCCTGGCCATCCAGATATTCTAACCTATTTAAATCTTGTCCGTCAGCGGGGCGGCTTGCCGAAACTTGAATCGGTTTACCCTCAGGTGGCTGGCAACAAGGATGAACAACGCAAATGGATCTTGCGTGAGCGGCAGATTGAACTGGCTTTTGAAGGAGACCGTTATTTTACGCTAATCCGTCGCTTGATGATGGGAAATCCCACTGTTCAGACGATATATCGTCTGAACGTTAGTGCCAACGATAATGGTCAGGGCTTTGCTTTTCAGGATTTTTATAAACGGCAAACGCTGCAAACCCGGTATTGGAATGACAAGATGTATCTATTCCCCATCTTACAAGATGACATTGACAAGAATAATGCGCTTGTACAAAACCCGGGATGGTAATTAAAATATGGACTTTATTTTTAAAGATTTATGAAATTAACATATAACGCAACTAGTTTAATCTTTTTTGCTCTCCTTATCCTTAGTCTAGCCGGCTGTAAAAAAGAGGATGCCGGTTTTACCCACGATCCCAATACCCCCATAGTCATTACCGACTTTCTTCCAAAACAGGGATCTGGAGGAACGGAGGTATTGATCAATGGCGAGAATTTTTCCTTGGATACCGCAGCGATAGCTATAAAAATAGGTGGTGTTCCCTTAAAAGTTATCGCTTCCAATGGTACACAGATCATGGCTGTTGTACCGAAAAAAGGAGGAACCGGCCCTCTTGAAATTTCGATCGGTGGAAAATCCGGCACTTCGAAAGATACTTATACCTACCTTTACACAAGAACTGTAACCACATTAGCGGGTAATGGCGCTGCAGGGTTTGCCAATGGTAAAGGTACCGATGCCATGTTTAATTTTAGCGGTGAAGCCTGGTACCGTAACAACGGTATAGTCGTGGATGACGCATTAAACGTATATGTAACTGACCCAGGTAATCACTGTATACGAAAAATAGACCCGAACGGAAACGTAACAACATTTGCAGGTTCTCCAGGTAATGGTGGTTTTGCTGAAGGGAAAGGCACTGAAGCACGTTTTAGTCTCCCCTATGGCCTTACCATAGATGAACAGGGAAATCTGTATAGTGCTGATCCAGGTAATTGGGATATCCGAAAGATTTCTCCAGACGGAACCACCAAAATCGTTGCCTGGGGCAATAGTGCCCCATGGTTTATCGCTTACGACAGAGCTTCAAAAAAAATCTATTACAATGTCGTTGATTCACCGGCCCCTATCTACCAGATCAATTTGGACGGTACGGCCTCTAATACTGTTATCACTGGACTGAATTATCCTGCGGGTATGGCCTGCGGTTCAGATGGCAGTCTTTATATCGCTTTACACGGCGATAATCAAATCCGCCAATATGATCCAAAAACCTGGAAGTATACAGTTATTGCTGGAACGGGCAAATATGGTTATAAGAATGGCCCAGGGAAAGAAGCCGAATTCGCACTCCCTTGGGGCATTGCAGTCGACAGTCAAAACAATATTCTGATTGCTGGAAATGGTACCAATGGCGGCGATAGTAATTCTCCCGACCAAAGCATCCGTTTTGTAGACGGCAAAACATATCAGGTAAGTACCTTTGCAGGATCGGGCAAGTCTGGCTTCATAAATGGTATTGGAGAAGCGGCGGCATTCAATGTGCCTGAAGGCGTTGCCGTTGACAAAAACGGAACCGTGTATGTATTGGATAAAAAGAACAATAGCATTCGTAAAATCATATCAGAATAAGAATTCTGTAATTTCAATGAACAGCCTCTATTAAAAAGGAGGCTGTTATTATATACAGCCCTATCAATGAAATTAAAATATTTATTTTCGCTTTTATTAATTGCTCAAAATACAACGCTGTCGTTTGCATCCTGTAAGAAATGCGCACCCTTAGCTCATAATCAGACCGAGATCCCTCTGAAAAACAAATATGTCGACATAAACGGTAACGATAACAATTTGGGTACTAGAAATGCCCCTTTTAAGTCTATTTCAAAAGCAATCGCCAGTGCTTTGCCCGGTGATACGGTATTTGTAAAGAAGGGAACTTATCATGAAAAGGTATTTATTTCAAACTCCGGCACGATTGAAAAGCCGATAGTCCTAATACCCTATTCCAATGAGCTAGTTCGTATTAATGGAGACGGACTGTTAATTTCTGGAACGGAAGCGTTACTAACGATAAGGAATGCAAAAAATATACAGGTCGAAGGGTTTATAGTTGAAAATTTTACAACAAGCGCCAAAGGAATTGATATAAATGGCATTATTATCGACAAGGGATCAAAAAATATTAGTCTCCGAAAGAATACAATCCACCATATCGAAAATAATGCTTCTCCACAGGATGGACGAAGTGGACATGGTATACTTGTTATAGGCAATACTGCCGAACCGCTAACAAATATTATTGTTGAAGAAAATATTGTTCACGATTGCAATACAGGATATTCTGAAAACATAACCGTCAACGGGTATGTTGACGGATTTACTATTCGCAGAAATAAGGTTTATAATGGTGAAAATATAGGAATAGTCGCTGCAGGTGGATATGCAGGTAATGCCAATCCAGCACTTAATTATGTACGCAATGGTCTGATCAGCGAAAATGAAGTTTATGATATTGATGGAAAAACAGGTCCTATTCCTGCGTTTGAAAAACATAATGGCGCCATCGGAATCTACATTGACGGTGCGCGAAATATAATCGTTGAAAGAAATTGTGTTTATCGTTGTGGCCGGGGTATTGGACTCGTAAGTGAAACTGATAATTTTCCTACACAGGATTGTATTGTACGGAATAATTTAGTTTATAACAATTCCCTTGCGGGAATTAGTTTAGGTGGTTATCTTAATTACACCGGCGGTGGAACGATAAGATGCTATGTTGTCAATAATACCCTATATAAAAACAGCTTAGATCGTGGATACTTTGACGAGTTCGAAGGAGAAATCCGATTGGTAGAAAATTGTATGGATAATGTACTACAAAACAATATTATTTATACAATACCTGGACAGCCTTTTATAAACAAATATACCAGGTCGGGACGAGGCAATAATATGGATTATAACCTCTATTTTAGCGAGAACAACGCTACTTGGATATGGGAAGGACAGACCATCTTATCTTCTGACCAATGGAAAAAAATCTGTAAAACCGATCTGCATTCTAATTATAACCAAAATCCATGTTTTGTGAATCCAACCACAGCTGATTATAGCATAAAAAGAGGTTCTCCTGCAAGATCTTCCGCTAACTTTATTTCCCAACAGATCAATGGAAACTTAGATCTGAGCGGAAGACCGAGAATAGTTAAGGGATTGCTGGACAAGGGAGCCTATCAGCATAAATAAAAAACACCAGCGTGTTTTTGTAATACTCGCGTAATTATTTAACCGTCAGACTTGAGGAACTTCGGGCAGTTTGATCAATGGCGAAAAATCTCCTTTGAAAATATCCAGTTCATAAAAATTATCATCGGTATCCAGTATAACCGAGATAAGAAGATACAAATAGATCTTCTAAGGTAGCTATAATTGCTTCGCCCTCCAATGGATCCCGCACCAGAAATAAAATCAGATTAATTTCTGCAACGGTAAGTCTCCTTTTCATATTTCTCATCATCCTATGGCTTATTGATCAGATATCAATTCCAGATTATTACAATCTTTCGCTTAAATTGTTGCCACATAAAGTAATGTAATCTCAAAATATAGTAATTTTATGTACAAATAACCTTAAAAAAATGATAGCACACAAATCCGATCGAACTAGAACTCGACGAGTAATAAATTTACCTATTCAAAAGAATTTCAACATCTCAAAGACAATAATACCAATGGTTTAAAGTTAACCGGATACTTAACTGACATCTTTTATTCTACCTCCTCAGTCAAGGCCATCTTCCCAATCATGATATTAGGTCCCTTGGTGGCATTGACTTTTAATTTCAATACACCATCATTGGAATCTTCCCGCATAACATGTAGTTTGATCCATTGTCCATCTTTATTATGCTTACCCAAGGTATATTCCCGCCCCTCAAATTCAATATCTGCCTGTCGTCCTAAATCATTCCAATCATGAAAGAATATATAGAAAGTACCGATCATACCCTGTGGAACTTTTAATGTGACTTCCATTTGCCTTCCCTGCCATGCTGAAGAAATATCATCTTTCCAGACTCCATCAGCTTTTACACTGTAGGAGGTTCCTTTATTTGCTTCACTCAGATCCAAAGCGGCTGACCAACTTACATTTTGGTTCAGTGCTTGCGATTTTTTCCCAGATTCCACATAGAGCAGTGCATGATTAAATCCCTTTGGTGCCACGCTTTTCAAAGGTTCTACGAATACAAACATGCTGCGTAAGCTATCCAAATTAGGTTCATAATCAGGTGCAAAATCATCGGATATCATATATTTCTCAAAGCTGGCTTTCAATTGTTGACTTACTGGATTTTTCTCATCTCGTAAACTAAAGCCTGTTACCAATAATTTTCCTTTACCAACTTTTACTTCAAAAATTGAAGCTAGCTTATTATTGCGATGAAAATCATCTATCGGTTGGGCAATTGGTCTATAAGTTGCAGGGAAATCATTGATATAAAACCCCTTTGCGCCTTTATAAATAGACTGCCATTGCCAGTTACTGCTCGATTCTGTTGGGAAATCCGCAAAGGCGGGGTGCTTGTCACGCAACAACATTCCTAGGGTATTTATTCCTTGCCCTGGGAAAAAAGTAAGTGACCAATAAAGTGGATAGAAACTGATCATATCTGCAGTTTTTACGTTGCCTAAATCTGCAGCATCCAATAAAACCTTTCCTCCCAAATTAAGGATTCGCTCGGCTTCCGAGTTAAACCTATCAGTGATATATACATCCTTACTTTGCTTTTTTGTGACGGAAGGATATACCCATATATCCCAGCTGTTTTTATTAGGTCGATCCACTAGACCAACTTCAACCGTCAACTTTGCTGCCTTTTTGATATTGTTAAAATCACTCGTAAAGGATCCTATAATTTCAGAGCTCCCGCGTTGAATCTCCAAATCCGGAAAATTTCCAGAGGATATTAAAACGCCGGTTTCATCATATATTTTCCAATAGGCTCCATCATGGATTGTTGCCTTACCATAATGCGCTACTTGTACTTTTGCGCTAAAGGTCTCTGCTGTCTTCCATACAAATTTTGGAATACGTAATAGCATCACCGTTGTATCATGGTGCATTTTAAATTTCTCAGGAGTTGTGATCTCCTTGCTGTCGTAGAAAGCATCAAGCCAGCCGATGAGCGCCTCCCCTTGTCCCTGATAATCTTGCATACTCAACAGTTGGATTCCTGTAGCAGAAGGAGTCCTCAAAAAAGATTCTATCTCATTTTTATACATCAACTGACTAAGTGCTCCGGAAGCCTGAACAAAAGCTTCATTTTGAGACTCCAGATTATTCTTTCTTGCCTGTTCTCGGAACTGTTCGAAATTTCTCGCTTTCAGTACACCTGTATATTTTTTAATCTCGTCCCAACGTGGATATACGGGCCATTGTCCAATCTCATGTGCTATTACGGGAATTGCGGATTGTCTATACACATTTTCAAAATCCCAATCGGTAGTTGGCCCTCGCAAACCTCTTGTACCACCCAACTTATCAATGTAATGCGTTGCTATAAACTGATCTAGAGCTGTGATTTTTCGAGCGGAGGAAACAGTATATAATCTTCTAGCATCTTTGTCTTTGTACGGTTTCAACCAAGATTCCATAACCGCAAAATCCGAATTACCCAATTCATTTCCTATTGCCACAGTCGTAAAAGAAGCATGATTTCCATAACTAGCCATCATTGTTGCTATTTCTTTCTGTACGAACAAATCTGCTGATGCGTTATGACCTAGGCCTTTGGGTCTTCCCTTGGTATTCATTTCTTCGCGTCCAGGGTTATCCACAGCCATCCACCAGTCCAGCCATATGACTTCAGGTTGCAAGTAGAGACCGATTCGATCTGCAGCGATAAAAGCAGCTTCTGGTGGACACCAAGAATGGAATCGAACATGGTTCAGGCCATAGGCTTTATAGATGCGAAAGATTCGCTCCCATTCTTCAATATTCATCGCCGGATATCCCGTTAACGGAAAATGTACACAATCCAAATTTCCACGTAGGAATACCGGTCGATTGTTCACAAGAATCTTTGATTTGGAAGCGCTAATCTCACGAAACCCTACCTCCATCTCCTTGGCATCTAATCGCATCCCTTTATCATCTGATATACTGACTTTAAGCAAATAAAGATTAGGATCAATATCGTCCCATAATCGGATTTGTGCGGGTACATCGTCAGCAAAATCAACTGCTTGTCGCTTCGACAACAATTCAACTTTCCTTTTCCCCCGAAATACTTCCAAACCACTCTTCCGCTCCCGTAAGGTATACAACAGATGAACGGTCATTTTTTTCCCGCTTTCATTGATCAAAGTGTCTTTAATTTGAAGCGCCTTTGGCGCTATCTTTGTGTATACCTGCAGATTAGAAAAGCGGATCGGATTTTTTGCGATAAGCTCTATTTTACCGACAACACCGTTCCATATACTTTGTGTATACTCTGTATAAACATGGCCTTTATCGCCTATATTATAGACCATATCATTATTGATCCGCATTGTCAGCTTATGTTTGCCAGGTTTCAAAATTCCTAGTGGGTGTACATGCGATGCGTTCAATGCATCTAAAATCGAAAGTTTTTGACCGTCTAAAAATAGTGTAGATTGCCAGATGACCCGTTCTAAATTTAAGAACAGCTGTTTCCCTTTCCAATCCGCTGGCACAATGATATCGCGCTGATACCATGCCGAACCGTAATATTTATATTCGCGGGTGAGAATTCCAAAATCAGAACCAGTCGTCCTTGTGCCATATTTTGCCTCATCGGTAGTTCCGGGCAAATGGATTACCTGCGTAAGGTCCTTTTCAAACCATCGTTCTTTTAAACCGATGTCTTTCTCATCCAGGCTAAATTTCCAGATTCCATCCAACGATAGTTTTTCCTGCGCACAGACATGCTTTAGCATAAAACAAAGGAACAATGAAACACACAGCGTAATTCTCATCATAAATGATCTATAATTCTAAAAAATTATACAAAGGAACTTATCCTATCGTAATTAAGGATGTACAAAAGTGATAAAAACATGTAAAATATACTGTATTTTGATATTTATTGACTAGATTGGCTACAAAAGGTCCTGTTATTTCAAAACAGTTTTAGCTAACTTAATAAACTAGCAGAAGGAATTTTAAGATTCATTATATTAGCTGAGCAAAATTCCTCATTGCACAAGTACAGAGATTTACAAAAATTTCTATCATGTCATTACGCAGCATAGAATTTTCTTGTAGATGAATCTCGAAAGTGACGTTTGTCGGATAGTACCTTTGTTCAAAATTTCAAAAATGAAAAAAACGTTTATTTTACCAGTTCTTGTTATCGGATTTTTAATTTGGTTTTTGGCAACGTTGGCTTTCCGATTTGCGGGACAATTCTTTTTTATTACCGATTCACCAGTCGTACTTACTAGTTTATATGCAGCAGTAATCCCTGCATTGATTCTGATTGCAGTCTTAACTTTTAAAAAATTTAAACTTTCAGGTTTTGAAAATGTAGTGGCTGGCGTGCTATTGGTATTGCCAGGAATGATTCTCGATACATTCGCCATTCAATTTTTTGAACAGGTCTTTCCCAATATGCCGTCAAGCCGAGCTGCAACATTTGGTTCTTGGCTCATGTGGGCTTATAGCGTTGTATTATTAACATCAGTCGTTACAGGACTGCGACAAAACAGGATGGTTGGCCGTGACTGAAGAACAGACCTGCGCTATGGTAATAAATACCGTTTAGCGCGCACTCTTCTGAATGCCTATTTCAATATGTTTTATAGTTATATAGTGTTCCCAACAGCATACACGGCCAAAGATCAATAGAATATTACCTGAGCTTATTGATTTTTCAAATAAGACCCATTTCTATAATCGCAGCCAATTCATCACATCCCATGACCAATAGATAACGTAAACTATTAGGAACATAACCAAAGAATTTTTTGAACGCTGCAGTAAAATGGCTAGCGTGCTTATAACCAAGTTTATTTCCAATAACGCTGATCGTTAATCTGTGATCTTTTAATAGATGTTGTGCTCGCTGCATTTTACACTTCAACACAAAATTGAATATCGTTATTCCATAATAGCTTTTAAAGTGCTGTTTAAGATATTGAACATTGGTCCCAACTTCTTTTGCAAGTTTATGTATGGTATAGGTCTCATGAAGGTTTGTTTCGATAAGCAATTTCACCTGGCTAATTTTCTCAATATCTGATTCGCGTAGTTCCAGTTTATTGGATGGAATACCGGGCTGCACAGCATCCATTAGGGTTGAGAGAATAAACAGTGATTTGGACTTATAAAATGCTGGTAATAACAAACTGCTTCCATTCATTCGTATTAGATCCTTAGCTTTTACATAAGTTATAAGCGACGTCTCCTCTGAAATTTTCTCCGCATTTAGTATTGCATCATTAATCGCAGTTATATGCTGCTCGGAAATATCCATTTGCTTAAGATAAGAGTCTCGATATAGCAGTATGAGACAGCGCGAATTGCTATGTTTGGATGTGATACTGACTGTATTCGCATGCAATCGTAGCAACATACTACTGCCCTCTTTCAAAACAATTTTCTTCGGCCCCGTTGACAAGCTGCAGCCCTCTTCAATAGCTATAATAACAAGATAGCTCTTATCTTCCGGGACAATGTTATGGTCTGTGTACGGATAGACCATCCTTACTTTATAATCCGGATGATCGTATTTAAATGCTTTTTTTTCTGCTTGAAGTAACTCCATCGAATAGAAATTTCCAATAGTATAAGTCTTATTTCCGATTGCGTTATTCGGTAAATTATCTTAGCAAGTATCTTCGTAAGATATTTATTTAGACTTAATATAATCAAAGGTATTGAAATCATACTACTTATTCAATTAAACATTAAAAAATGTTAAAAAGCTACTTGTTAATCCTATTTCTATTCTTCACCTCGCAGTTTTATGAAGAGGTGGCCGCACAGACTAATTTTACCGTAGAGGGGCGTATCCTGGATTTAAAAACCGAAGAGCCTATTAGTGGCGTTTCAATCCGTGTGAAAGAAAGTATCAAATCAAGTTCTGTGATGACAGGTTCACAGGGCAGTTTTCGTATCCGCCTTCATCAGGGACAGACATTGGTGATCTCACATCTCAATTATACGCCGCAGGAAATTCAGGTTCGTGGTGGACAATCCAATCTTGTCATCCGATTAGCTGAAGACCCACACATGCTATCCGAAGTAAACGTAACTGGTGCATTGGGGATAAAAAGGCAAGCACGAGAACTCGGTACTTCGGCACAATCTGTGGACAATCAAGAATTGAATCTTGGTAAGGTCGTAAATCCTCTTTTGGCGTTATCGAGTAAAGTTGCCGGACTAAGGATCAATGCAACAGACTTAACAACAGGAAAAACTGACCCAGGGATTCAAATTAGGTTAAGAGGAACACGTTCTTTAAACCGGTCAAAAAATGATCCCATATATGTTGTGGATGGTGTACCATTGCCCGATATTACCCGAATAAATCCCAATGATATCCAAGACATTACTGTACTGAAAGGAGCTAATGCTGCTGCGCTATATGGATCTGAAGGTGTCAATGGTGCAATTATGATCACGACAAAATCGGGTCGGGCAGAAAGAGGGCAGATCAACTATAGTAATAGTACGCTGTTTTCCAAGGTTTTCCTGCTACCCCCTGCTCAACAGCGTTTTGGTCAAGGACAAAATGGTGTGTACAGTCCTGTAGCAAATGAATCTTGGGGAGATCGTTTTAATGGTGAGGTCAGAGATTTTGGGTTGCCCATCAATGGTGTACAACCAACGAAGGTATATAGTGCTCCAGATAAAGATAACCGATTGGATTTTTTCGATACGGGTGTAACAGTACAAAACGATCTATCATTCTCTTCTGGCGATGATAAGGGATCTTATTACGTTTCTTTGCAGGATGTTCGTATCAAAGGTGTGATTCCTGGCGACAAATCAAGTCGTACTGGAGTACGATTTAATGGGTCGCGTCGATTTAACAAGTTGAATACCTCTTTCAATACAAATTACGTTTTTTTCAAGAACAATACGACAAGTGATGGCCCATGGTTGTCTGTTTATACACAACCCGCCAATATAGACTATAAAGATGCACGAAACTGGCAGGATCCAAGTTCTCCAAATCATCCTTTAAACTGGTATAATCCAGTTGCCGGGACTAGAAATCCCATTTTCATGGCTGACAATAACAGAAATACCTCTGATCAGCATACATTAAATTCAAAACTGGAGTTTAATTATGAATTTACAGATTGGTTAGATGCAACTTTCCGTACGGGACTATATTTCCAATCAGAACCTGGTCGTGTGACGAACAGAAAATTGGTTTCTAATATAGCAACAAGAAATATAAATGGGAGCGTAAATGATACACATAGAGGCTTTACCCGTTTCAACAATGATTTGATCCTGAATTTTCATAAGAACTTTGGTGATTTCTCTACCAAGTTTTTGGTCGGACAAAATGTTCGAATGGATGATACGAAATCTATCAATATCAGTGCTACAAATCTATTATTTGAAGATATATTCAATCAGGGCTCTCGCACTGGCGAATTGACCGGAGGTTCAACAATTACAAAATACCGTTCGCTCGCGACTTACGGAGAATTTACGGCTGGATATAAAAACTATCTTTTTCTAACGTTTACAGGGAGAAATGATCAGGTATCGGTGCTTGATCCAGGAAACAACAGCTATTTTTCTCCAGGTGTAAGTTCCTCTTTTGTATTTACAGATGCGATCGCGAGCCTGCAGAAGAGCAGGGTATTGAGCTACGGTCGTATTTTTGCTTCTTTTAATAAGACAGGAAACGTAACCTTAGATCCTTATCGTCTGAACCTGAGTTATAGCCAAACCGCGGGTTTTCCATTTGGTAGTTTGGTCGGATTTACTCCTTCCCTATCTGAGCCAAACCGATCGATAAAACCCGAATTTGTTAAATCATTTGAGGTAGGTACCCAGCTCGGGTTTTTTAACGACCGTTTGCGGACGGATATTGTTTATGCTTATTCGGACTCGGATGGACAAATATTTGATGCTGGTATCTCGCGTGCAACGGGCTTCAATTCAACGATCGTAAATGCTGGACAGATCATCAATAAGACCTATGAAATCATGATCAATGGAACTGCAATTAAAAGCAAAGATTTGAACTTACAGTTTGGCCTTAATTTCAGTTATACCGACACAAAAGCCAAAAATCTATATGCAGGCGACGAGTTTAACATCTTTCGACAAGCTTACGCTATCAAAGGCCTACAATATCCAACACTTCGCATGACTGACTTTTTAAGAGAAGACGGGAAAATCGTTTTGGATCCAAACGGGAATGTAATCCCTTCGGAAGAAGAAAAGGTAATGGGAACGATGGTACCGCCTTATCTGTTTGGATTTAATACCAAATTCAACTATAAATCCTTTACAATGGGTTTTCAGATTGATGCAAGACTGGGAAGTTGGATGTATTCGGAGGTAATCCCGAGGATGTTTGCTGCCGGAACACATCCGGAAACTGCAAAATACGATAGACAGCCTTTTATTATGCCTAATTCTATGGTACGCCTGGCCGACGGATCAATTGTTGAAAATAATGAGGTATATTCTAAGGGAGATAAAGCGTGGTGGACAGCATACGGAAATATACAATCTGTCACCGCCGCCAAAGGAGATTACCTAAAGCTTAGGGAACTCTATATCGGGTATGATTTGCCGCAATCGTGGCTATCCCATCAACGGATGATCAAAAAAGCAAGCATTGGTTTTGTGGGAAACAACCTTTTCATCGTCAGGCATTCTTCCAATACAATCGGCGACCCAGAGGCACTTTATAATCAAACAGATGGCTACAACAGCTTCAGACAGATTCCGACATCAAGATCAATGGGTTTTAATGTCAACATTACTTTTTAATACTACGGAGATGAAATACACTATCATAAAATCAGCCTTATTTGCGATTACTTTACTTACAGCGAGCTCCTGTAAGGACTTTCTTGATGTAAATGATAATCCGAATGCGCCAATAAAGGAAAATTTAAGCCTAAATGCCAAGCTTCCGGCTGCCTTGGTCGTATCTGCCGTAAATGAATCTGTCCAACTGAATCAGATCGGTGGTTTATGGGGAGGTTATTGGGGAACTTCAAATGAGGGAGTGAGTGCTTTTACAGCATTAAAGACCTATAATGGTCCTGCGATAAGGGATACAAGAGACGGCATACCTGTCTGGGAATCCAATTATAACAACCTACTGTATTACAAAGAAATTTTGGATCAGGCCAATGCCGAAGATGCAAGATTTTATGCGGGGATCTGTAAGATCATGATGGCTCACCATTTCTTTACACTTGTTGACTTTTACAATAATGTTCCCTTCAGTGATGCCTTAAACGGCTCTGTTAACCTGCATCCGAAGTATGAATCAGGAAAAGATGTTTATGCCAAGTCCGTTGATCTAATTACCGAAGGCATTGCAGATATCAAGGTTGCCTCGCTGTTGCCCACAACAGACGACGTTCTTTTCAAAGGCGATAAAAGCAAATGGACAAAATTTGGTAACACTCTCAAATTAAGAGCCTTGCTAAAACAATCGGAAGTTTCTAGTCAAGAATCCTATATTAAGCAGGAAATATCGAAAATTATCGAAGAAGGTTCAGGATTTCTTTCCGAGAATGCAGCCGTCAATCCGGGATATCTCAACACTGCAGCAAAGATGAATCCTTTTTACGAGACCTTCTATCGGAACAATGCAGGTGTGGCAGTAGCAAATTATGCCAATATCAGACCAACACAATTTTTGATCAACACGTACAAAGCCTATAACGACCCGCGCTTACAACAAAACTATACGCAGGTCAGCGGGGAGTTTAAAGGTGTCCTTTTTGGAAATAATACCATAGCTGAGGAGTTTGCAGCGGTTAATACTTCAGCCTTAAAAGGTCCGCTGGAAAATGGTAATCAGCCCGCTGGGATTATAAAATCATTTAGCCAGTCAACCGTTCTCATTTCCTTAGCGGAAACTGCTTTTTTAGAAGCAGAGGCCATCGAGCGGAAATGGATTAGTGGCAACGCGAGTGAATCCTACCAAAAGGGAATTCAAGCCTCATTTAATTATCTGTTCAACCAAAATAATTACAATGCGCAATCCTATATAAATCAGAAAAGTGTCATTTATACGGAAGCGAGTAACAAAATTCAACAGATCATAACCCAGAAATGGCTTGCATTGCACAACATCAACAATATCCAGGCATGGAACGATTATAGACGTCTGGGTTATCCTGCAATACCAAATTCACTGTCATCGCCAAGTTCAGGAGCGTATCCATTGCGCTTTATGTATCCGGAGACAGAAATCAATACCAACAACGCCAACGTCCAAGCACAAGGAGAAAATGGTGTCCTGCTGGCAAGGGTATGGTGGGATACAAAATAGTATTGTTTATCAATATAGAAATTTAGATTAGAGAGCTAATGTTATCAATTGTGGGTAGCATTATTTGTCAGACGGGGTCCATTGAATGGGCCCCGTTCTTTTTATGACAAATTGCAGTTTTACCTCCTAGACTTCCAAAATCACCATCAAGATTTCTCCATATCTAATGCTTATTTTTTTACAATTACATTTAGTGAATCAGGTAGTTATAATACCCATACAAGTTATAATGAGACAGGTCTACCTGCTTTTGCGATGGATAGCAATTTAACTTTTATTGTGGCTTTGGATTTTGGCTGGTGACGCCAGAAAATAAATTTGTCCGCTCCGCTAATGTCAGCACATTTTTCTGGGGTAGCACATTCAATGGTTAACTCTTGTTTATTGATTGGATTCATGCGACTTACTTTGAAATTTTTTAAAAAAGTAAAGAACCCACAAAAACTGGGTGTATCCGTACACCGCATCTTCAACCGGAATCGTAAGTACCCTGATCCCCATAAATTCCATGGGATTGTAATTGACTATAGGAGACTCCAACCCTGTTCCGGTGAGTATACCATTGACAGGTAAAAAGCCTAACATAAGCAAGGTGAAGACGACAGAGGCCTGCGTAATCCATTGTATCCGAAATGCAAAGTGAAAAAGCACTAATGTCGCGATAGTCACAGTAGCGGTAACAACTGTATAGATTCTGTCGGCATATCGAAGTGCCACCACAGCACATATAATGACACTCATAAAGACAACGATATTATTAAAGGCGGATAACGATTGTAATCTAAAAAATTTATCAATGCAGAAATAGGTGAAAATACAAGAAAAAGGGATGAAGATAAAGAATAACCATTCTTCCAATGGTAATCCTGCTATAACCAGGCCTAGGGTGTATCTTGTGTCAAACCACCATACTCCCTTACGGGTAAACCAGACATCCCAAGCTATAAAAAATACAGCAACAAGTGCTGCTGCCTTTAAAAATGGGACAAACTCACGATCGAACCGAAGCCGCTTGTCGAAGGATGCGACAAAACAGATTATGACCGTAAAAAATAAGATAAGCGAGTAAGTATATGGCATCATATTTTTTCATTGTTAGTATACATTTTAAAGTATTTCATCGGAACATACAAAAAGCCAAAACATTCGCCCTCCTCTTTGCCTAAATGTTTATGATGTTGTTTATGGGCACGACGAAGCGCCAAAAAGTAACGGTTATTTGTTTTACTCAACCATTTGAAGCGTTGATGGATAAATATATCATGCACAAAGAAATACGCCATACCATAGAGCATAACCCCTAATCCGATATAAAACAGATAATTGTAATCCCTTAACGAACCGAAATACATCAACGCGATGGTGGGAAGAGCAAAAATGATAAAAAAGTAATCATTCTTTTCCAAAAAGCCCGCATTGCTATGATCGTGGTGATCGCGATGTAATATCCAGAGAAAGCCATGCATAATGTACTTATGGATAAGCCAGGTTGCGCCCTCCATAGCGATAAAAGTGATCAATACTGTAATAAAATTCATAGCTCTATATTATAAGTAAGCAGCTTTGTAACGCAGATAACTTTTGAAAGCAACATAGGCTTTCTGTACATTTGGTATCCTAATCCTACTTTCCAAAATTTCTTTTGAGGATTTTTTCCGAATCTTCGCAAACAGTGAAAGGTAATATCTATAAGCTAGATAAACGCCAAATTTTGCCGATGCAGGCAATTTTTTAATTCCTAAAAGCGCTTCCTTAAATTCGCTGTGTATCTCATCCTCAATCTGGCTTTTGAGTGCATTATCGAAGATTGCCATATCCAGATTTGGAAAATAGGTGCGCCCAAGAACATGGTAGTCGTCTTTAAGATCCCGCAAGAAGTTTATTTTCTGGAATGCAGAGCCCAGTTTCATAGCGTAAGGTTTTAACTCCTCATAGCGCTGTCTATTACCTTCCGTAAAAACCTGTAAACACATCAGTCCAACCACTTCCGCCGAACCATAAATATATTCTTTATAACGTTCAGAATTATAGTCGACTTTATTCAGGTCCATTTCCATGCTATGTAGAAATTGGCGGATTAGCTCGATGTCAATAGCATACTTATGTACTGTCTCCTGGAAAGATTGCAATATCGGATTTAATGAAATACCTTCCTCTAGCGCACAGTTTGTCTCGAGGTATAACCGCGCCAGCAATCGCTGCTTATCATAACCATGAAAACTATCCACTATTTCATCAGCCAACCTTACATAGCCATAAATCGCATAAATACTAGCCCTAATGTTGGGCTTGAGTGCCAAAATACCGAGCGAGAAACTTGTACTATACTTTTCAGTTGTTTTTTTGCTTACTTCATAAGCGAGTTCATCAAATAGCTTTTTCATGGTCTTATGTTTTACGATATAATTCAATGGCTTCTTTGGCAACAATTTTCCCTGATAAAATGGATGGAGGCACCCCGGGACCAGGAACCGTCAGCTGACCTGAATAAAAAAGATTATAGACTTTCTTATTTCTGATCTTGGGTTTCCATACCGCTGTCTGTTTCAATGTATTTGCTAGTCCATAAGCATTTCCAGCGTAAGCATTATAATCGCTGGTAAAGTCGCTTACACAGTAACTTCTCTTGTATGCAATCTGTTCATATAGGTTTTTTGTACCGGTACGCTTTTCCAAACGCTTTAACATCTTAATTAGATATTTTTCACGTGTTTCATCATCGTCCGAGATTGCAGTCGCCAAGGGCATTAATAAGAAGAGATTCTCACTGTTTGCAGGAGCTACATGAGGATCCGTTTTGGATGGACAACATACATAGAACAGCGGATTTTCAGGCCACTTTTTTTCACCATAGATACAGTCAATATGATCATCCAACGGATGCTCAAAGAAAAGTGTGTGGTGTGTTAGATTTGGAATGGGCGATTTCATCCCCAGATAATATATCAAGCTTGAGGGGGCAAAGGTCCTGCTTTTCCAATAATCATCATCGTAGTTTCTCAACTCCTTGGCAAGTAGTGTTTCGATATGGTGATAGTCGGCCGATGCAACCACGAGGTCAAATGGATGATTCACACCATTAACACCTAATGAAGTGATCTTATTCTTTTCAATATTTAACGTATCAACATTATGATCAAAATGAAAAGTGACTCCTTGTCTCTCCGCTACTTGTTGCATCGCCAGTACTAACTGAAAAAAGCCCCCTCTCGGATAATGGGTTCCAAGTGCATAACCGCCATAATTCATAAGGCTATATAATGCCGGAATATCCTTGGGTGAAGCGCCCAAAAATATAACTGGAAATTCCATCAATGTCCGCAATCTTTGGTCCTTAAAATATTTGGCGACATAGGATCGAAAATTGGAAAGCAAATCTAGCTTCAAAGCGCTAAGTGCAATTTTTGGAGAGAGAAATTCACTCCAATTATGACAGGGCTTATTGACAAAATCACGCATACCGACTTCATACTTAAATTTTGCAGCTTCCATAAATCGATCCAATTGCGTACCCGCCCCAGATTCGATCTGTTCAAATAATTGTTTTAACTCCTGATAGGATTCAGGCACACAAATCTGTCCGGAGTTAAATATCATTTCAAATTGTGGATTGAGTGATACAAGCTCAAAAAAATCAGCTGTGCTGCATCCAAAATCCGAAAAAAAGGACTCAATAATATCAGGCATCCAGTACCAGCTCGGTCCCATATCAAATTTAAACCCTTCTGTCGTAGTAAACTGCCTCGCCCTTCCTCCGGGCTGCGTATGTTTCTCAAAAACATGCACATCGTATCCTGCCTGCGCAAGATAGGCCGCCGCTGAAAGACCCGAAAAACCTGCACCAATAACTGCTACCTTCTTTTTCATTTCTGTTTTTTTAGCTGAACTATTCGGGTAATTCCCCAATAGACTTACTGACACTGCAATATGGTAATGTACACATTGTAGTGCTTTTGTTATTTCTATCGCACCTCGGTATGGACTATAACTTCACTTGCTCCAGCAATTTTTCCGGTGAAATATTTCTATCATAGATTAATTGATGAAATTTGCTCAATTTATCCAATAAACTTATCAGTGTTATTTTTTCACTATACGTCAAATCACCTGAAACAATCTGCGTAGCATGACGTATTTTCCCCATTTGTCGATCCAATGCCGATAAGCCACCTTCCGTGATATAAAGCACCTTACTTCTCCGGTCCAGTTTTGAATCTTGTTGACCGATCCATCTTTGTTTGATCAAACGGTTTATAATAGCCATGCCGGCCGGCTTTTCATGAATATTCCTTCTGATCAACTCCATTTTTGTCATCTCACCAAAGGATCGTAAGGTAATAAGGTATATAAACTCTTCTTGTGTGGAAAAATCAGATTCCCAAATAGCAGCCTTGGAATAACTTTTTGCAAACCTATTCATATGCACTATCAATGTACTGATTACACTCTCTGGACTACGCCCATTTTCCTTACCGTCCCAATTAGGCTCGACTACAACATCGGTTTCCTTTGTTACTATCCAACGTTTAAATCCATCAGCGTCAGTGCTGTAGATTCCATCTACGTTTTCCTGTTCAAATTCTTCAACTAATACAATGATTTCTTTTAAAAGCTGATATTTCATACACTTTATTTAGAACATAAATATACCATATTTGTTTTAATTATTTTAAAAAAGAATATTTTTAGAATAAAATTAAACCAAAAAAAACTATATCTGAGTGGTAGTTTTGACAAACTGCATCCCACCTCGGGCTGCGCTTTGAGCATAAGAAGACCTAGGTGGCGAATTTATAATCATGTTTATTATAAATCGTGCAACATTTTTTCCGTGAGCTCGACTAATCTATAGTCACTAACTACAAACAATTGTCATCAGGCTTTAGTACAAGCAACTTAAATATATGAATATCTTAAAAAAAATTGCCCTAGTTCTCCCAAACCTCTTGTTCTTTGCTACCTCTCACGCTTCATATAACACGACTAAGGTTTCACTTATTGATTCAACTTTTATTCTTAGGGGAAAAGTAATCGATTCTATTACGAAAGAACCCGTTCATTTAGTTTCAATATACTTACTGAATCATCAAAGTAGCAGCAATCCTGTCAAAACGATGGTGACAAATGAAAGCGGAGACTTCCAATTAACCTATAGTCAGCGCTCATTTTACCTAAAAATCAACCACCTTGGCTTTCAGCCTCAGATAAAAAGAATCGAAACGCCGAGCGGAAGCAATATAGATATCGGTACTATAAGGCTTCATAAGATTGACAATAAACTTGAGGAGGTTGCGGTTTCTTCCAAGAGACCTACCTTAGAGCTGATTACCGGTGGGTATAGATTTAATGCGGAAAACAATATATTAGGCAATAGTACAAATATAGCAGAACTGCTCAAGCAGGTACCGGGATTAACCGTTGATGAAATGGAAGGCAAATTACAATTGCTCGGAAAGGGAGCTACTGTATTGATAAATGGTCGAAAAGTCAATTTGGGTGGTCAGGATTTATTGAACTACCTGAAATCTCTACCGAGCAACGAGGTCTTATCTGTTAATGTGCTTACCAGTCCAGGCGCAGCATATGATTCCGCAGGAGACGGAGGTGTGTTAGATATCAGACTTAAGAAGAATTCCAATTTGGGCTTCTTTGGGTCGGCAAGTACAAGTGTTTCTACCCTTTGGGGAACGGACCAATCGCTTAATTTAAATCTAAAAAAAAGTAAGTTTGAAATTTCATTGGGTTATAATTTTTCATATAATGAAAACTTGCATAAACGAAACGATCTTATAAAAAACTATTTCTTACCTGATTCTAGTTATCTTTATAGACAAGAGCAGGTTAGTGAAAGATCCCAAAGGACACATTCCATGAAAATCAATACACTTTATAATATTGATTCAACAAGTACGCTCTCTTTTAATTATTGGTACGCCAGCTTTTATGGTAAATTTCCAAATGAACGAGACGCCACGATCTATAATCGGAGAGATGAATTTCAAAGGCAGCTTAAACAGCGGGACTTCATGTCTTTAGACAATAATTTCCATATCGTCGATTTGATCTACGACAAGGATTTCAAAAAGAAAAGCAAGCTTTCAATCGGCCTAAATTACGCTAGATACTCGAATGAGAATAACACTTCATTCTGGAGAAAGGCATATGATTTTTCTAACACGGAAATAAATTCCTCAGAAAATGATAGCAGAAATTTTATTATTACGAGACCATATGAAATCTGGACCTTCAATACAGATTACAAAACTAACATCGGAAAGGGTACGGATCTAAAATTTGGTGTAAAATATGCCCGTGCAAATACAGAAAGCTTCTTTAAGAATCAGACCACAGATGGAAATATCGTCGGAGGAGAAGCAAATAGTGAAAATAAGGTTCAATATAACGAAAATATACTTGCTGCTTATTCTTCTCTGAGTGGTAAATATAAACACTTCTCCTTCGATGTTGGCTTGCGACTAGAATCATTCGATTATAAATTACGATCCCTTTCAACTGACGAACAGAGTAAAAACAACTATCTTAATTTATTTCCCAACTTTAATGTACGTTACGATTTCGAGGACCTTAAAAACAGCATTGCTTTATCGGGGAACAGAAGAATCGAACGCCCCGGTTATAGTATGCTCAATCCATTTGCGGTGACCAATAACCCGATCTATTTTACCAACGGTAATACACAGTTGAAGCCATATTTTGCAAATAGACTAGATTTGCAATATTTACATAAGTGGAATAGCAACCACTCACTGATCTTTTCTTTATATGCAAACTCCTCGAAGAATATGTTTACCTATATCTCAAGATATAATGAGGAGGTTGGAAGTCCAGAGTTTAACTATTATAATGATTATAATCTAAACCAAATTGGAGGTTATGTCATGTCGCAAAACAAATTTGGAAGCAGCGTGAATGTCAGTACATATTTATCGGCCCAACGACCGACTTTCAGATCGAATAATACAGAAGATATTTTGTTACCTGGGATTGTCAACTTTAGTGGGTCGATCAACACTTTTATTAATATTCTGCCAAAGACTACTGTTCAAATATTCGGCTTTTATGCTTCGAAAAGAAATAGTTTTCAAATGCAATATGGGGCAACAGGATACATCACGACGGGTTTACAACAAAAAGTGCTTCAGGACAAGTTAAACATATCCCTGACGATTGAGGATATTTTCAACTTACAAAAAGCACCTATTTCCATTTTAGGCAATGTGATTAGCATTGAAACAGTGAATAAATTGAAGTCACGCTATGCAAAATTGAGTTTCAGTTACAATTTCGGAAAAACCTTCTCAGCAAAACAGACCAAAAAACTGGAAAAAGATTCGAGGATAGATTAACCCATCAATACGTTAATCGTCAAAGATGATTCGGGGAAGCATAGCGCTGTATATAATTGAATTTAGAAAATAGCTTAAATACAGATAGACCTCAAAATACTGCGAATTTAAAACGAATCCATACGAATTGAAATTCGCATGAAAATCTGAAAAGCGTTGTTTTAACTTAGTCCGATAAACATGTGAAAGAGAACGTTAATTATGAATGAGACTATCATAGAATTCGATAACAAAAAACGTCTGAAATTAGCGCTATTAGGCTTGTTGTTGACGATAGCGGCTTTGGCATTTGCTTACTATATTTTCTTTGTCGCTGAAAAAATAAGAATTTTCCCGGGAGCACTGATGTTGACCTTAGGGGCCTTAGGATGTTATTGTCTAATTAGCGGTGTAAAAAGCCTATTTGCTAAAGATCGGACTGGCCTGATATTGAACGCAAATGGCATTCGATATAATGGTACGCCAGTAGGAATAAAGCTTGGTACTGTAAAATGGACTGCTATTCAATCTGTCTCAACAGGAATGGCCCATGGTGTCCATTTTGTTTTTATGAAATTACATCATCCGAAAAATTATATCGAACATTTCTCTCCACAAGTACAACAGCATGTACTCGAAAATGGAATAGCTGTTTCGGCAGATCAACTGTCGCTTGATTTCAATACACTCAAAAAACTGATAGAAGAATATTACGAGCGGTATAAGCGATAATAAGAGGGAAAAGACTCACCGAGGAACGAAATTTCATAGTCGATTTAAAGATTATTTTTTGAATTTTATTCCAGTTCCAATGCTTAAGACAAGAAAACTACTCAACCATAAAAAATAACCTGGTCCAAGTGATGTTATGGGCGATTCGGAGCCGGATTCGCTAATCATAATTTTGTCCATTTGCAGGAATACAAGTGCGATCACGCAGGGAACGAGACTTATAAAAACAGCTTGTTTCCTGTTCCGATTTAAGAAAAGACAAACAGAAAACAGATAGATCGGATTGGCACACCAAAATAAGAATGGTATGATTGCTCCGCCCAGAGGGCCCATCCATCCCATTAAAAAGATGCCCAAACTCCCAACCTCGTTAGGTTGGGTTCCTCCCCGATCGACAAAAAATGCAGGCATAGTCAAGGAGCTAGTCAACAATATTATGCTCAAAAGAATTGCTCCCTTTTCAAGCGGAGACAAAAAATTAAGCGAATTATTGATTTTCTCAAACATGTTTCATTATCCTTTTTGGGAGCTGTAATTGTTTTTAGATTAAAAATCCCTTGATATCAAAGAAAAACAAATCTATATTTCTAAGATATTATTTTTTTTATCCTATTCAAAGCTCTTTTTCAACGCGCTAAATCGCAAAGCAAGTGTCTACGGGATCGCTTTTACATAAGTTTATCCCGTAGATTACCTTCCGCTTTCCTTTAAAAAATAAAGGACAAATGGGCTGTAGCAAAACAGATGTACACTCCATCATCTAAACCGTTAACATCGTCAGCATGTTTCTAGCCCATTGCTCAATGGCTATTATTTCGTTGAAAAACAAAATATATAATGATTCCACTCATGCAAATTAAAATGGATCCCAGAAAAAATGGCGCTCCCGAAAATTGAAATAGCGCTTTATCCTGTGTAAAATAATAGAATGAGTTTGTCATTACAGGAGGTCCAATAATAGATGTTGCACTTACCAAACTTGCCAACGCTCCCTGAAGTTCACCTTGTTCATTTGAAGAAATACTCTTGCTAATAATGGATTGCAGTGCGGGTCCACAGATTCCGCCTAAGGAATATGGGATAAGGAAAACAAACATCATCCATCCTTCACTAGCGAATGCGAATAGCATAAAACCGATCGCATAAAAGAATAATCCAAAATATACACTTTTCTCGTCGCCTAATTTTGGGTTTACCCATCTTATTAGAAACCCTTGTACTAATCCAAGCAATAATCCGAGCAACCCAAGTGATAAGCCAACCGTCCGTTCTGTCCAATTAAACTTATACATGGTAAAGAAATGCCAATTACTCGGCACGGCGTGAAGAGCGATATATACCAAAATCAAGGCAACAACAAGGCGCGCTATGTTCGATTGTTTTTTCAGAAAATTAAATGTTCCAATAGGATTCGCACGTTTCCAATCAAATGGTCGTCGTTTATCCTTATCTAAACTTTCCGGCAGGAAAAACAGCCCATAGAGAAAATTCACTAGGCATAATAAAGCGGCTGCATAAAAGGGTACTCGAGCTCCGTAATATCCAAGTAAACCACCGATTACCGGCCCCAAGATAAACCCCATGCCAAAAGCTGCGCCTATTAAACCAAAATTTTTGGTTCTATCTTCATCCGTGGATATATCAGCGATGTATGCACTAGCGGTTGAAATACTAGCCCCAGTCAGCCCAGCAATGATTCTTCCCAAAAAGAGCCAACTGATAGATGGCGCCAATGCTAATAATATATAGTCGATGGCAAATCCAAAAAGAGAAATTAAGATAATTGGGCGTCTACCATATTTATCACTGAGATTACCCACTATAGGCGCGCATATAAATTGCGTAATAGCATAAGCAAAGCCGAGCCATCCTCCATATTTTGCTGCTTCACTAAGGTCTCCATGAATAAGTTCTGCAATGAGTTTAGGAACAACTGGAAGTATAACGCCCCAACCTGTAATATCAATCAACAAGGTTATAAATATAAACCCGATAGCTGCTTTTTTTCCTGTATTTTTCATGCCGTAAAATTAAACAGACGGGAAAAGGAGCTATTGACAATTTAATGGTGTTTACGTACAATTTGAAAGCTAATTCTACTTGGCAATCTGTAAATAGCTTAGATCGCTAAACGAATACCATCTATCACACGTTTCGATAAGTTGTTGGTGACAAACCAACAATTCGTTTGAAGTATCTGCAAAAGACGCTTGTTTCTTCAAAATGAAGTTCATGACTGATTTCTTTGATTGATAAATTAGAAGATTTTAATAATGTTTTAGCATGTAGAATTGTGATATGATCAATCCATTGTAATGCCGATCTTCCTGTTTTCTGTTTAAGGAAAGTTGAAAGATATTGAGGTGTTAAATGTAGTTTTTCAGCGTAAAATACAACACTTCTTTGTTGCCCGGCATACTTTGAAACAAGCAGATAAAATTCATCGATAATCTCATGCGTACGGCTTTTTACCAAATTTTTGTTATTTGGTAATTTAGAATAGACTTCAGAAATCATACTAACGAGCACCATGACGAGATGCCGTAGCATTTGTGTCTTATTGGGACTTGCTTTTTTATGGTAGAAGTTTTGTATAAGGGTCAATAATTCATTTTGGAGTTTAATTTCTTCCGATTGAAGTCTAATAATTGGCTGCCATCTTATTTGATTGTTCATTACAAACTCCCGTAGAACAGGAAATTCTGTAATGAAATCCAATGAAAGACCGATTGTTACAATTTCAGCATCTTCACTCAATGATTTTGTGTCGATCATCAATTGTGGCTGCAAAATAGCAATGTCCCCTTTGTTTACTTCATATTCTAGGAAATGGATTTGAGATTTCATAGATCCCTGTACCATAAAACCTAATAATAAACCATCAAATATGCGGCTATGACTTGTATACTTCTTCCCAGGGCCATGTCGTTGATTAAGAATAACTATGCCTTCCGTCTTTTTTGAAAGGTCAAGATTATACAATTGATAGACATTATCCAAAGTTATTAATAGAGCCATGTTCAAATGTCGTTAAAAAAAAAACAGCATAACATGTGTTTTTCATCACTTTTACCATTTTCCTAAGGGAATCAACGTCCTTTCCGCTAGGCAACCGGAATAAGAAAATAAAAAAGTCCCAATTTCTCAAAAAGGGACTTTCTTTCGTGTATTATCAAATTACTTTTTTGTTTTCGCCACTTGAGTTATCAGTGTATATTGCTGAGATGAACCATCAGCAGGAGGGTTTCTAACCTCTTCAACTTTTACTTTGATCACATATTCGTATCCTGATTCGTAGTTAAATCCCTGGATATTTCCATAAAAATATTCCCAGTTATCTGATTCTTTAGCCTTGACCTGCATGCATTTCATTGGGCCGGCACCTTCACAATCAACCAACTGCGATCCCACAATCATTATCTTTTCATTGCTTTCAGCGGAATTTTTGCTACACTGGATAAAAAAGAACAAAATGATGACGGCAAAAAGCCCCTTGAGTAATTGGTTTATAAGTTTCATAAAAGAAATTTTAATAATAACTAATATAACAATTATATAAATTGTTTTACTACATCTATTTTACGCGTATAAGGATTGGATATAACAACGATATCTAATATCTTCCAAAAGCCTGATTAGGTCGAAATGCCGGCATGATACTTTGCATAAATAATAAAAAAACGATGGGTGAATTACTTACAAAATATTATCATCATATTTGCAGCTCATATTTAGCCAGCATATTATCTAATGAATTTTCATACTTGGATCAACCAACTTACGAAATTAAGAGTATTAACATGTATTTGTAACCTCCTTGGATTATTATTATTTTCCTGTGCAAAGGATGTTATCATAATCCCACCAGATACAAATCCGACGGAAGTCGTTCTTTTAGCTCCCTTAAGCAATACGGGCAATAATTTGACTTTATCCGCCGAAGTAAGGTATTTAAATAATAGCGATATTATCCTCTCCCACGGTTTTATGGTCGACGGAAGAAGTGGAGATACTTATATAAAAAGAGAATATCCTATTGCTTCAACTTTAAAATCTGGCTCATTTACGTACAAAATTCCCGACCCTGAGATTTACAAAGAAGGTTACTATTACAGTTACAAATATTTTGTAAAGTCAGAAAGAGAGACGTACCTAAGTAAATCTGATCAGTTTAGAATCAATAACATTAAAGTCATTGCCAAAGAGGATCTTAAAATAGCTGCAGGCGAAATTATTACAATAGAAGGTGAGTTTACCAACATTGAAAAAGATTATGATCTCTACTATTCCTTCCACGAAGAGAAAAAAATGCCTTTTGAAATTGTCAATTCGGGCAAAGCCATTCGTTTCAAGGTTCCCGAGGGTGTAAAACAAGGCTATAATGTCACATTTAGATTGATCAGCAAAAACCAGGAGGAACCGCATCTAGCTGCTATCATTGCTAAGGCTTTTATTGTTGGGACATTAGCCTCACCGACTTCTTATTCATATTATTACGATGATATTCTTCGTCTCCCTTATCCTACAGATTATTCAGAAAAACCAGGGCTAGAAGTATTTGTCGGTAATATTTTTTTAAGACATAACGATGAGATGGATCTTCGCTATCTTATTGATAACCAAAAAGGAAAGAAATTCCCTATGGGTTATACGAATGGACGTGACACCATAACCTTTCCCCAACCGTTGCAACTTATCGAGCCAGATCCAAACGAATTCAAGGTAATACCAGCGTATGTACACCCAGGAACAAAATTTGAAGTATTTGGAAGTGGCCCGGACAAGTTCAATTTTGGGGGGCATGTAACTGTAGGGAATCAGCATGTCATTTATAACCAAGTAGACAGAAACGCAAAAAAGGGGGAATTAACAATAAGTGATCTCCCCGAAGGTGATTATCCGATGATTATGAACAATAACCACTTCACCTATAAAAGTGCCAATACAATTAAGGTCAAAAAAATGAATATTGTTTCAAGTAGCCATAGTGAAGCCTATGCCGGGCATAAAATAACGTTAAAGGGCACATTTGTAAAAGGGCAATCCTATACACTTGAAATAGATAAAACGAATACAAGCTCAACAACCTGCACAACCACCGGTGAAGTAAATTTTGAAATCCCCCAATTTATGACGGCCGGGAAATATCAGATCAAGATGAGTTATAAAAGTGATATGGACTATCAACGATCTTATTATTCCAATAGCATTCCCTTGGAAATTAAAGCGACAACAATCACTGCCATATATCCTTTAAAAGCCTCTACAGGTGATTTGATTACGATTGAGGGACATGGACTGAAAGGTTATCAAGCGCAAATTGCAACGGTGGAAGCACGACATACCCTGTCCCAGAACAATAAAATTCAATTCGAAATCCCAAATAACCTGCCTAAAGGTAAATATCGCATCAATATTAGTTTTACCAATTTCGGGAAAAACAATACCATTACGGCGACAGACTATCTTGAAATCAACTAACCAATAACGATAATTTATGATGAAGACAAGATCTATCCATAGCGCAGCAATTTTCCTTTTTTCGTTATTCATTATGAGTTTGAGTATTCTTATTGGATGTAAAAAGAAAGAAGTTACGGAGGTAGTCGATTATAGCCCTGTATCGCTAAAGGCAGGCTCATTTAGCAACCTGGAGGGGAAAACCGTCACTTTACATGGTCGCATAGAACGGTTAAATGGGATGCCGGTAGAAGACCATGGGTTTATTATCGAAAAGATAGAAAACAATAAGGATTATGAAAAGGAAACCTTAATCAGTCTGGGCAACAAAGTAACCACCGGTGAGGTTTCTTTTAAATATCAATACAGCCGTGATTTTGAAGTTGGAGACCGTTTTCGTTATACCTTATACGTCAAAACAAAAAACGGATTTTACCGCAGTGGAAGCAGTATTTTTGAAGCTGATGGACTTCAAATCAATTATCTTGAAGACATGCTTGTACCCAATAACAATAAAATAACAGTTACTGGCGATTTCAAGTTCATATCCGAAAATGTAAAATTATACTACGATGGTTTAGATCAGAAGGAATATAGTGTACCTTATCAACTCGCAAGTGACAGAAAGAGCCTAATCTTTACTTTTCCAAAATCAGGTCGTTTCAATCATGGAAATAGGATATTCTTTTTTCTCCGCTATAAAGACAAATCCGGTCAGGAAATCAGTAGAGGCATCGCCCGCATCCAGATACTGGGAACCGTAAATCCACCAACAAAAACTCAACTATATCTCAGCGATTATCTACCAATAGAAGGAACAGGATTAGATCCAGAACGGATTTGGATGGATCCTCCCTTGTACATATTGATCAATGGAAAAAAAATTAAATACAAAAACTACATCTATCTACTTGATATAGAAAATCTCAAAGGAACTAAATTTCAACTGGGATACCACAATGGAAGGGATTCTGTTGTGTTCAAAGACTCTATCGAATTAATCAAACCTATCGGCAGTAATATCCATTTTGAAAAGAAGATTATTCATTCTCCGTACTTAATGAAAATGACTGGAGTCGATTTCTATTCCTACATTACAGTATCTGAGAAAGCAAAATATTATCTTGGTAAGAATAGCATAGCTCATATTCCTTACAGTACGCGGGGAAATACAGAATCTTTTGCTGTGCGCAATATTCCGAATGGCCTGTACAATTTCAGTTATAGTAATCCCTTCTATACGGCAACAACTACCGAGCAGGTTGAAGTCAGAAACTTGACCTGGGTTACTCCCCCAATTACATCGAGATTTGTTGGAGAAGCTTTTACAATTACGGGTAATTTTATTGATGATCACGAATACCTGGTATCAGGCAATGGAATTTACGAACATCCTATAGCGCAAGATGGTAAAATAAATTTTACTCTACCATCAAACATAATTGGGCCGACAGAAATTCAAATTGGCTACCGTGTCGACATCAATTACGATGAATCTTTTTACGCACCTAAAAAACAGTCCCTCTATATAAACGATTTTCAAGTGAGCGAAATTACACCTTTAAAGGGTTATCCTGGAGATGTTATAACGATCAAAGGAAAAGGCCTTGGCTCCATACAGATAACTGTTGGCGGCGCTTATGCAACAAGCATCTCTCGGAGCTCAGAAGAACACCGTTTTATCATCCCGGCATTTGCACCTAAAGGTAAATCAGCTCTTGTAATGACTTTGAACGGTACGACGATTAAACATAAAGAGCTTTTTGAGATTTTGTAACCGCAAAATTTAATAAATGTTATGTGTGCCATTATTATCTTCATTGATATGGAGGTAGCTAGCAACATGCCAATGGCAAAACAAACTGGATCGTTAGCATAATCAAAAGATAAAAGTTTTTTTTTATGAAAAAAAGAACTTTTGATCATCATACTTCAAAAGATCCGTTTTTAAAGCATGTTTTTTTAACCATAAAGTGAATTTTTAAAAAAATAAATCTAGTTTTAGAAGGATTTTAACTTATTTTGTACCTCAAATAAAAACCATAAATTAATCTATATGCGTCGTAAGAACCTACTATGTATTTTTAAATTATACATGTGTTTCAATTTTTTATGTCTTATTTCCTGTAAATATAACAGCGAAGATCTTAATTTTCATGAAATTAAACCACCAGATAAAGATGCTAAGGTATCTATGAATCTAGCAGACGTACCAAATGGTCAAACCGTTTATATTTATGCTCCAACCGATTTATCGTATGCAATCAATGCAACATCAGGATCTATCGCTAAACAAGAGTTTTATCTCAATAATAAACTTGTGGGTAGTGAAAAGGCAGTATTACGCATAAAGCCATCCGATCTTGCAGGAGGAACGTCGGATATATTGAAAGTAAAAGTAGAACTATCTTCAGGAACCGGAAGTTTAGCTGAGGTTTTAGGACAGGAGAAATCTGCTTTTGAATTCACCTACCCAATAAAATATATAAACCCTCAGGTAAATTTGAATATTAACCAACGGATTAATTCTTCAAAAAAATTAGAGATTTATTGGACAAAACCAGCCATAGAAGGTGCTGAAATTGAAAGTTATGAAATATATAATTTCAGTAATTTGGATCAGATTCTCATCAATCGAATTTCAGATCCCGATAAAAATAGCTTTATCGATGATGACTATTCCTATGGAGCTAAAACATATAAAATAATTACAAAATACAAGGGCAACAAAGTTCCACCAAAAGAAGATTATTATTCTGTAAAATATAAGGTTTTCACAAGCGATTATTTCAAAACGAAAACCTTAAAAAATCTGAATCTGAACATACAGTGGACTCACCCAGATGGTATTGCAAACAAATATATTTTTGTTTGGAAAGGAAATAGACAATCAATCTCCTTAGGTAAAAATAATGCTGAGGTCTACCGGCCTGCATTCCCTTTTCAAGAAGAACAGTATTATGAATTGTATATCCTGCCCGAACAGGCCAACGACTGGGACTATGCCAAATATCCGAAGATCATCAACTATTTTAAAGAACAAAAATACGATGATGAAATAGATTATGCGCATATGATCATGACTGAAGGAGATCTTAAAAACAATTTAATCCTTTCCATGCGAGGTATTAAAAATGGTTTTGGACTTCGAAGCTATGGAATTAACGACCTCGTTATGAAGAGTAAATATGACGACCATATTCAATATCCTTTTTATATTAATTCTTTTCAAATTGCTCCAACCACTGGAAAGGTTGCTGTTCACATAAGAAGCGACATCTATGAGACCAAGCCGAAGATCGAGGTATATACAGATTATACGCTCAGTAAAAAACTTGCGACCTATGAGACCGATGATTTTCCAGTTTATTTTTTGACCGATGACGATAAAATCCTTATCCGTAATAATAATCAATCTTATCGATTTAGAATATACGATGTAAATTCAGGAAAATTATTAAGCGAGAAAACCGAAAATGGTCAACAATTTCGTCCCTCAATCTCTCCGAATGGTAAATACATTGTATCGGCAGTGGGAGCAGCAACAGGATGGTATAAATTGTATAAATACGAAAATAACGAATATACACTATTAACTGAAAAAACGGAAAGTCGGATCGTTAATGCATTTTATTTTCATCCGGCCATTCAGAACCAAGTCATTATTCAATCAATCGATAACTATTTCTCGATTTGTGAATTACCAACTTTAAACGTAATTAAAAAAGTGCCTGGGGAATTTCTTTCTTATGATAGTTTCACTGGAAATATCCTTTTTAAGGATGAATATTTTTCCTCTAATTCTCTTGTCAATGTCTTAGATAATACATACAGTAATATCCTTTTTAGTATGACAACGGGCAATTACTTCCAACCTTATCAAGCACGACTTCTGAACAACAATATTATTCTTTACAACAATTATGTCAATATCGTCCAATAGCCTAAAAATCATGAGAAAACTACTATTAAGTATTGCCTTGTTATTCATTACGATAACCTCAATGGCTCAAATTGGATTCGGATATCGATTTGGTATGGGTAGCTATAAAATGTCCGAAATGAGTTCATTATTAAATGTTATTCAAAGCGGAATTAAGTTAGACTATCCAGTTCCTATTTCAGTTACTGATAATTTCCCAAATCATTATACCAATTACGGTGAAATTACATACTCCGTAAAAAAGAATGATTATGGTGTCAATTTCACTTATCTATCCACTGGGGGACGATTGGCCTATTCGGATTATTCGGGAGCTATTGCCTATAACTTGAATGCAAACGCCTATCGTATCGGAGCGGTATATCGTAATTTTTTCTTCCAGACAAATGAAGGGCAGGATAAGAATTTATCGCTTTTTGCGGAGATCTCTCCTGCGATAACCATCAATAATATTACGTCAGATGGTTATTATCAAACTCAATCTGGCCGCAATGAAATTGACAAAAAGCACCTTGTTGAATCCAAATCCACAGGTTTTTCGATCACTCCTTATGTTGGTATTCAGTGGAATATAGTTAAGGCCCTAGGCATTAACCTAGGTTTAGGATATAATGCTGAAATATCTGGTAAAAGTAGTGAAATGAGAGATACCAAGATTGACTGGTCCGGCGCTCGCTTTGGGCTAGGTCTAAATTATAAGCTGATCCATTAATGAATAGTTTCATCATTTGGAAAAATTAAGTCTTTTTAAACCTTAGTCGTAGAAATTGAAGAAAAAGCCGTTATACTGATGTAAAACGGCTTTTTTTTGTAAGTTTTCTTATCAAGTTACAAAATTACGAAACGATTCTATTTAGATATTGTTCTTCAATAAAGGATAATATTATATGGAAGACCTATTATATTCGGTAGCTATTAGCGTAATGATTGTTTGGGCGGTTACTTTTGTGGGCGGATTCATAACAGAAGATTTTATTCATATTCTTTTAATTATTGCAGCAATAGCATTTATATTTCGCGCAATAAAGGGTATTAGTAATTCAAAGGTGCACCAATCTCAACAGTAAGTCAAAGCTATTAGTAAACAAATAGACCGGCAATAAAAATGACAATCCCAAACCGATTAAATCAAAATCAATGGTACGATAGGTATACGAAGAAGAGCGACTTCGACTCCTGTCAAAGAATTTTGGAGGCTTTATGTGGCCACACGAAAATGAGGTATGGCATGATACGCAAGAAAGATGGCCGGAAATGGGGAAATTGGTGCGTTTATGACTATCATTCTCAGAAGATCGTCAATAAAAACAGCGAAAACTACGTTAAAATATATCAGGAAATAAGGAAAGGTTTCTCACCTATTTACATTGACGATAGCGAGCAGTGTTCTGTCGACGAATGGACACAAGTTCTTCATGAATTCGGTTTAAAAAGCTATATATCTTACCCCATTATTAACAAAAATAATTCTATTGTTGGACACTTGAGTTTCATGAATGCGGAACCTGTACACTTCGACCCAATTAAATTGGAGGCGTTGCTCCCTTTTTGCAGTGATTTGATTGCAATAGATTTTAAAACTGCAATTGAACGTAGAAATACGAGAAGAAAATTAGAACAGGAACTTAGTTATTCCAAAAACAGAGAACTCGTTTTATCGTCTTTGGCCCATGACTTAAATAATCCTGTCAGCATCATAAAAGTGATATCGCAATATCTTGGCGCAAACATTAAAGATGAAAGCCAAAAAAACTTAATAAAGAAAATAGAGGAGGCTTCATCACGGGTAAAAGGTGTGATAGAAGATATTTTAGATTTCAGTAGTATCCGTCTTCATGACAGGCTAATTAGAATTAATGATCATTACCGCATGGATTCGTTGATTAAGCAAATCTTATCGGAATTTGAAGTATTACACAATAGAACACTAATCGCCAACATCAACCTTCCAGTTGATGTACCTTGCGATCATCAGAAAATGGGGCGGGCTTTCGCTAATTTAATTGGAAATGCTATAAAACATGGTAATCCTCATGAAAATATCGAAATAAATGCATGCATTCAAAAAGAAAATTTCATTTTTAGTGTTACAAATGAGATCGCCTATCCTCAATATTCAGATCTTACAGATCTATTTAAGCCTTTCGTAAAAGGAGTCAATAGTAATGGGCTCGGATTAGGATTATTTATTGTGAGTGAAATAGTAAAAATTCATAAGGGAAAAATAGTCGTAAATTTAAAGGACAATAAAATTACTTTTAACCTGATAATCCCCATAGATTTAACTAAAGTTGGTCAATAATAAAGTATAGATAAGAATTTCAGGAAGAATTAGTTTTCGCTTAGGTACTTTATTCAAGAGAAAAAGGGTGCGCTAATCACACCCTTAATCTTATCAGGTATCTTAGGTATTGGGTACCGGTGCGTGTTCTTCAATAAGCTTATCATGTTTTAGCTCTTTCCAAAAGTCGGCGGGAATCTTGGCCTCAAAGGAATGTGCATTTTGCACGGCCTGCTCAGCGTTATGTGCTCCGGGTATAACACCGGACACTGCTTCGGGAGCCGCCGCAAATTGCAATGCTGCTGTACGGAGATCCACAGCGTGATTTTCCGCGACCTGTTGCAGCGCATTTAGCTTTTCTTTAACACCGGCAGGAAACTTCCCATCATAGAGATAACGGTCTTTACCCGATAAAAATCCAGCGCATAATGGAGCTCCTACAATAATGGAAATATCTCTTTCAGCAACTTTCGGGAAAATCTGATTCAGTTCATCGTCATGTTTTATCAATGAATACTGGCAGGCCGAAAGAAAAATATCTGGATCAGCAACTTCCAATGTCTGTAAGATAGGCGCAACGGTATTAACTCCCAGTCCCCAACCTTTAATAACACCTTCTTCTCTCATCTTAGTCAATTCGGGCATTGCTCCATGAATAGCTTGCTGAAAATAATGTGTATAGCTGTCTTTCATATCTCCATTGTCCGGTGAAAGGTCATGAATAAATACCACATCAATGGAAGATAATCCCAAGCGCTGTAGACTATCTTCGATACTTCTTCTTACTCCTGAGGCGCTATAATCATATTGGTAAGCAAAATTTAATTTTCCTTTCCATAACGATTGTTCCATTTTAAAATCGTCCTGCGGCAACATTAATCGGCCTACTTTTGTTGACAGCGTAAAACTTTCTCGAGGCTGATCTTTTAAAAACAAGCCCATCCTACGTTCACTGATACCCAAACCATACCATGGCGAGGTGTCAAACAATCGTATCCCTGCATTCCAGACGGCTTCGACTGCCTTTAAACATTCGATATCTGCGTTGTGCTGAAATCCATTTCCCAATGCCACTCCCCCAAATCCAGCTTTGTTGGCGGGACGGAATTTTTTCTTTTGTATTAAATTTTCGGCTGTTATCATCTTTTTCTTTTATTACTTCCTATTATTTATGTTCGCTAGTCTGTCTAGCCGCAAGTTCATCATGTGCAGTTAGGTCAAGACGTAAAGGCGTAATCGACACTAAATTGTGTTCTACTGCCCAGCGATCAGTACCCTTTTCAGCAGGTTCTAATGGCACTACTGTGATCCAATAGTTTTTCCTTCCCATAGGATCCTCTCCGGGCACCACACTGCCATCATATAAACGTACTGATTGTCTTGTCCAGGAAAGCCCTTGGGGTTTAGGCGGAAAATTCACATTATAAAGAGCGGGGCCCTTATTTTTCAGCAATATCTTGAGCACCTCGATTGTCCACCGAGATAGCCCTTCAAAATCAGGTTCTGTCTTTCCAACAGGTGTACTCAATGCAATACCAGTAATCCCGAGCAATGTGGCCTGCTTCGCCGCAGCCAATGTTCCTGAGTGCCACATTGAATTGCCTAGGTTTGGGCCCATATTAATACCTGAAAGCACAACCTGCGTATCTGGAAACATATGTAAACCCAAGGCCACACAGTCTGCCGGCGTGCCATTGACCCTAAAGGCCTCAATATCCTCAAAAGTAACAGGCGCACGCCGATAGCTTAGGGGGCGAGAATGTGTAATAGCATGCCCCATTGACGACTGCTCAACATCTGGGGCAACAATCTTTACCGTTCCAAACTCTTTCGCCGTCTGTGCCAGTGCCGCAATCCCCGGTGAATAGATACCATCGTCATTGGTGATAAGTATATTCATAGCTGTCCTTTTCTATGAAAACCAATCTCAAGCATGCTTTGTTCTGCTGTTATGAAAGAACATGGCAAAAACATAAGGTTAGTACACAATCCTGCTGCTGGGGATGACTCGAATGGAGACAAAGACGAACTATGTCAATTGATTGAAGATCTTGGCCACAATTGCACTGTAGTAACAAAAAAAGATGCTGTCAAAAAGATCGACCCACAGACGGATATCATCGCCTTGGCTGGCGGTGACGGCACTATAAGAATGACCGTTATGGGTCTACTAGAAAAAAAGCTAAGATTTAAGAGGCCGATCGCTATATTACCACAAGGCACTGCAAACAATATTGCTATCTCTCTTGGTATTCCTCTAGACTGTGAAAAAGCTATTGGTCTGTGGAAAAGCGCTATACTTAAAAAATTCGATGTAGGGATGGTCATAGGGTTAGAAAGAAAGCCCCTATATTTTATTGAATCTATCGGTTTTGGGGTATTTCCTACACTAATGAAAAAAATGGATAAAAAAAACACCGAAGATCTTAGTGCGGAAGATGAAATCAAAACTGCACTAAGACAGCTCCGCAAGCTGGTAGAAACATTCCCTGCTACTACACTGAGACTTACAGTAGCTGGAAATAACTATGAAAAAGAGTGCATACTAGTTGAGATCATGAATATACCAAGTATCGGACCGAGGCTAGTGCTTGCTGCAGATGCTGATCCTGGAGATGGACAGTTTGATATCATCATTGTCACTGTCGATCAACGTCAGGAACTTATAAGCTATATCGATGGACTATTGAATGGAACCAACGTCGAATTTAAAATAATACCTATCCGGGCTAGTCGATTAGCGATGGAATGGGAAGGCAAAGAAATACACATCGATGATGAGCGCAAGAGTTACTTTGGCCAACAATTAAAGCTTACCTTGCTAGAAGGTATAGTTGAAATTATCACAGGCAATAAATAAGATACGATTTCAGCCAACGATAATGGTTCGAAAAATGTTCTCTTTTAAAAAACGAGTTAAAATGAACAGATTAAAAAACATAAATAATAACCTAGGCATGGCGGTCCTTCTCATGACTGCTATCCCAAATCCGGATCCACGTGAGCCAAGCCCAGACTTGTCACAGTCACAGCAAGAGGAAGCCTCTAAAGAAGAAGAAGGGGGGCCTAATACCAATCTATCTGGTCTCAAAGACGATCGCACCCATAACAAGGAGGAAGCACAAGCCGAACAGAAAGAAAAAGATGACGAAGATAAGCCCGACCTTTCTGATGACATCAATGTTTAGATCATAGCAAAAGCATCTTATATCTTTACGTTCGGGCACATAACTCTCGGCATCGAAACATCGCAGTCAACGACAATATTAAGTCCCTTAACCTTTTCGAGGTGGGAAGAAAAACAGCTTTGGATTTATTTTAAAATAGATCCAAACAGCCTTTCCCATTTTAATCAATTCTTTCGACGATAGATTTCGCGAGCGGAAGGCTAACATCAAGGATAGCGAAAAGCTGACCATGAAATTAAAGAACCCTATAACTCCAATCCCTAGAATGCCCCAAACCCATATGTCGGTAGAGAGCTCCATCCCATGACCAAATAAGCCCAAAGCCAAATTTCCACTGGCAAATGTAATATGTCTAATGTCAAGATTTAAACCTAAAAAAAGTCCAATGGAAGCTGTTGAACCCATAAAGATCCCAAACCACACGTTAGACACGATTCCTGCCCATTTTTTTTCATAAAACGAAGCTATTCTGTTTGTTTTTGCTTGTCCAAATATCTTTTTCAACATGGGGTGTTCCTGAATACGATAATATACCGAGTTATGCTTGTCCCGATTTGAAATACTGCCGGCAATAATTCCGGAAAGAAATAAAAAAACACCTGCAATAGAGGCATGCAAGACCAAGGGCGTCTTTATCGGATTGAGGTCATTGACCAGATGTAACCACTTGGCACTCGCAATATTGACCTGAAACAATTGTTGAATCACCCAAACAAGAAAAAGACTCATCGGAAAAGCCATCAAAACATTACCGACAAAAGCAATAAACTGAGACCGAAATAATCGCGCAAATAATTCAGCAAATATCCAATACCGATGTTTGTTGGTCCCCTGTTCGGCAATCCCCTGCTCAATTGCGTTGACCAATGCGGAAGCTGTCATTGCAGGTTGTTTGGTGGCTAAGGTAGCACCAAAAAGATAAATTAACGTAAAGCCAATAGCATAATTCAGACTATATAAAAATGCATGACCAAACTCACTGCTGTGTACCTTACCTAATAATAATTTAACGATACACATTACGCCTACAATAAGGCCTCCACCGCAGGCAGAACGGAACATTTTCCAATATTCCTGCCGACTTGAAGTAATATAATGTTCACCAGTCTGAGCAGTATGATGAGTAATCTCGTACGCTAAAAGCTGTGTACTCTGTCCTACCAATTTGCGAATATTGCTTTTTCGGGAATTGTATCCAATCAGGGTCATTGCTAGTGCAATAGTCTTTTCCTGTTTTTCTTCCGGATTATCAATCACTAAAAAAAGCAAGATTTCTCGGATCCTTTCAAGTTGTTGCCGCATACGCAAAAGTGATTGATTAACCTTTATGGAAATTCCGAAGCGATGTGAATTATCGAAGGCAGTTTCAATATACGATTCGCATTGCTTATGAAGTACCAAAATTTGTTTATAAGACAGATCATCCGAGGAGATAAACTTATTATCCGATTGTAAAATACGATCATTCAATTCAGTAAATTCCCGCATAATGGCTATAAATGGACTATCAAAATTTTGAAACTCAGGTACCATCTTGTTTACATCCGTTTCCATTGCACGCCCCGTAATACGTTGAACCAACAGTTCCAATCCATACAATATTTCGATCATTCCAAAACCGGTTTCATCATCATAAATTGTTTCGAATCGACATAAACGAAACAGTTCATCGACCTGCTCCTGCGAAACCGTAACAATCCAATCGGCATCACGAGGTTTGTAAAAAACCTGATTTAATATATATTGCAAAGTAGACTTGGGTGGCTGAAAAGGTAAGTATCGCTCGGTGATCCTTTTTTTAAGTTCGTAAAAAAAATCCGCATAGCTGATAATTCCTGTATCTGAAATCAACTGATCAAAATCTTTACTGGCCAGAATTCTTTTTAAATAAAGCTGAAAGCATTCCAGCTCCTCGGGTGCAGCATGGAGATAATCCAGTAAAAATTGAATATCGATCTGATAAAGCAGATTGGTATGCTTGGGACGAATGATATCCACTAGAAGAACCAAAAAATCGACGCTTACATAAGCAGAGTCTTCTAATTGAGTTTTAAATCGTATAAACAAACTGCTTACCTGCTGTTCTTTTTTCATAAATTATAAAATCCCTGTTTTAGATACCAAATTTAGGTACATTTTGTTTTTTTAATCTAAAAGAATAACACGCCACATTGTGTCAAATAGCCACTTAAATAGATGATTTTGATCATTTTTCATCCCTTTTCATTTTCATAATTTTATAGATAAGAAACTATAAATCAAAGGTTAACCCCAACATAAAAAACGAAAATGAAAAACTACGATAAAGTGAAGTCCGCAAAATTATGTTACGAACATATCGGCGGAAAACTCGGCCAGCTCTTCCTGGAGGTGTTAATAGCAAAAGGTTGGCTAGCAAAAACAGAACCCAGCGATAGAGACCTCTATATTACTGAACTTGGAGAATCCCAATTGACAGCATTTGGTATCGACTTATCACAAATTAAATCGTAACCATCATGAACTTACGCTTAGATTACGACAATTTCTTTCTACCAGCACTGGATCTGGAGAAACATTTTCAGTATATTCGTATAACTTAACGAATTCATACTATGAATGCGATGACAGACTGTGAACTTCAAAATATAGACCCAGACGATATTGGCGATGTGCTCTTTAAAGTCGAAAAATCATTTGACATAAAGTTTAGGGGCACAGAACTTATGCATATCTCAACGTTTGGTGAGCTCTGCGATCATATCACAAATAAGATCCAACTTGATCATTCGAGCGACTGTACAAATCAGCAGGCTTTTTATAAGCTACGTGAGGCAATAGCTTCGACAGCTCAAATCGATTCTAAAACGATTACGATAAACACTGTACTTACGGACATTTTCCCAAAACATGGTCGGCGGTTAAGGGTAAAAAAACTCGAAAGACATTTAGGCTTTAAACTTGACATCCTACGCCCTCCCTTCTGGCTGACCCTAATACTTGCGATCTTTTATGTTGCTTCCTTAGCTGTTATTTACTTTAATTGGCCAATAGGCCTCACAGGCCTTATGTTTTCGCACACGTCGCTTTGGATTGCACACAAAACCGGTAAGCTGCTTGACTTACAGACGGTAGGACAATTGGCAAAAAAAATGACAGCGGAAAATTATTTAAAATCGAGACGAAACCCTACCACATGCAATAAAATCGAGATTGAAAAAGTATTGACAGACCTGTTCAGTAGTGAACTATACCTTGACAAAAGTAAATTAACAAGAGAAGCGAAACTTGCTTGATATATACTGATTCGTCGTTTAAATTGTCTTATTATGATCTAGTCAGCGCTTAACGGCAATGAGCTACGGCTATCCACGATATTTCTTAGACTGTAAAGTTTAATGGAATATATCGTATCTTGCTATCCAATTTTAAACCAAATATCACTTCAATGCAAAGAATTATCTATTCAATAGTAGCTATCGGTCTTATTTTTACAGGATGCGCAGGAATGAAAGGTCAGGGCGATAATAATGGCTGGAAATCCTTGTTTGATGGAAAGGACATTAATGATTGGTTTGTCAAAATTCATCATCATGATGTTGGTGTGAACTACGGAAATACTTTTAGAGTTGAAGATGGAATAATTAAGGTCAGATATGATCAGTATGATGATTTTAATGATCAATTTGGCCATTTATATTATAAAACACCCTTTTCTTATTATCATTTAAAGTTTGAATATCGATTTGTAGGCGAGCTCCATAAAGGTGCCCCCTCCTATACACTTCGTAATAGCGGCGTTATGTTTCATTCGCAGGACCCCAGAACAATGTTGAAAGAACAGGATTGGCCTATTTCTGTCGAAATGCAACTTTTGGGAGGCCTGAGCGATGGTCAGCCCCGCCCTACAGGCAATATGTGTTCTCCTGGAACCAATGTGGTCTATCAGGGCAAAATAGCCTCCTCACATTGTTTAAATTCTACTTCGAAGACCTATGATGGTGATCAATGGGTTAAAGGGGAGTTGATTGTATTAGGAGATTCGTTAATCAAACATATCATTAACGGAGATACCGTACTAGAATATTCAAGACCTCAGATTGGAGGTGGAACAGCCAATGGATATAACCCCAAAATTAAGATCGATGGTAAATTGCTCAGCAGTGGATTTATTGCATTACAGAGTGAAGGTCAACCCGTAGATTTTAAGAATATATGGATTAAGGAACTACCTAAACCAAAGAAGTAAGGGAGACTATTGCATAGCTATACATAATATATCGCTATATAGTTATTTCTTATCAATTATTTTAAGGTCGTTAATTTTTCCAACAGGAGCAATCTTTATGCGTTTATCTCCTTTAGTTACATAAAAGTAGTAAGTACTGTTAATATCAATCATATAGATATCAGTTTCTTGATTAGATTCCGAATTGATTGTATAATTATATTTTAGGTTTTGGTTTTCAATCCTTTTTTTTATCATACTACCTTCTCCTATTCCTAATCCTACAAATAGAGCCAGAAGTTCAATAGCAACAAAAAGGGAAAAAAAAGAGACTGTTGTTTTGCGAAGTTCTTTTTTATCTCCTTCAGGATTTATTTTATAACTTCTTAACAACTTTTTACTCCAAGTTTTCTCTCTATTCCGTAGAATGATAAGTTGAAATAAAAAGAAGAAAAGAACAACAGAAATGATTACAATAATTAAGATGGGACTTGAGGTCATATCGGCAATTGGGCTAATCAAAATATCTGTTATAGATGAGTATTTCAAGATGTTAATTCCCAATTGGTAAAAAAGAATACTTTCCTTTAAAAGTCCAAGAATAATTAGATATAAATATCCTAATGGCAACAACCCTTGAATTTTTTCTAAATATTTCATTCAACTAATATATAATTTTATCTTGATTTTAAACTTAGCAGTTTAACAAGTTCACCCCCATTATTAAAATATTACGAAATCTTTGATCTAGATAAACCTTAAATAATTGCATACATTTTCATAGTTAGCCGACTAATATCTAGATTTACTATTTTTAAAGTAATAAGCACAAAAAAAAATTACAATCTGATAGGGATATGGATAAAATCACGAAAAAAGAAATTGCAGAAGCAGAGAACCAATTTTTCTTGGCGCAGCTCGCCAGTAATGTAGACGGTCTTGATCTCCTCCTATATGACGACCTTGTTGCTGTAGCACCTGATGGTCAAATGTTAACCAAAGAAATGGATCTAAATGCACACAGATCAAAGGCTATAATTATTGAAAATGCTTCAACAGAAATTGATGAGATCAGAATAATTGGGGATACCGCGCTTTCCGTTACTACGATGACGGCAAAAGGCAAGGTAATGGGAGCACCATTAGAAGGAAAATTTAGATATTTTAGGGTATGGAAACGCATTGATAACACACTAAAAGTCATTGGTGCCAGTTTTATGCAATTGCCTTAATAAGGAAACGGAAAACTGAAAATTCGGTTTTTTAATTTTGTCGTTGTAAATTTATATAGATGGGTATGATAAATAATAAATCTAGGATTATATGCAATGCAAAAATGAAAAAATATACTTTTTTTCTGGCTTGTATTTTACTTTGCTTTTTTATTTCTTGTCGAAATATTGGCAAACCTATTGATAAACAAAAATCCGGTTCTTACTTCATCGATTCAAAAGGGCAGATAGCTTATTGTCAGAATGGAAATTGGTTTAGTTTGGGCATTTCACAAATGCAGGCTGATGCAAAATCGTTTGAGGTTTTGTCAGAGGATATTGCTAAAGACAAAAATGCGGTATATTTTCGTGGCACGATTCAAAAACTTGTGGACAAGAATTCCTTTTATGTCGACAATCAGATTCCAAAAGATCGTTTTCATGTCTATTATATCGATCAGGCTCTAGGCTTTAATATCATCCAGGGAGCAGATCCAAAAACATATGAGCTCGTAAAGGATCATATAAACTGGGCACGCGACAAGGACCATTACTTCTACAGTAATGACATGATAAAGGCAGATCGGAAAACCTTTTCGTTCGTCAATGACTATTTTTTAATGGATAAAGATTCAGTTTATGTCTCTCCGAATATAGGTACCTTTAAAGCAGTTGCTGCTAACGCTGGAAACATTGAAGCCATAAACAAATATTACATAAGAATTGGCAATACAATTTATTACCCACCATTTCAGCAGGGATCAGATGTCATAACAAGGTCCTTTAAGACCATTGATAAAATTCGTGTACTTGATCAGGATCATATTAGTGTTGACAACAAAACAATCTTATTCAGGGGGAAAAGCTTCAGATATGAACAGGTAGATGCTCCTTCCTTTGAATTATTCCCGATTGATGAAAAGAATGATGTGTATGGAAGCAACTCCTATTCAAAAGACAAGAATAATGTGTATTATAATCAGGAAATAATTCCAGATGCCGATATTAAAACGTTTATATCTTTAGGTCACGATTTCGGAAAAGACGCAAAAAATGTCTTTTATCAAAAACAGCTACTTGAAGGAGTAGATGCGCATAGTTTTAAGAAGGACGGTGATTTTTATAAAGACAATCGAGGCAATAAATTCAGCGGCCTTACAGGAAATAAAATCTAATCAGCTTTCTTTTGACAGCTAAACTTACTTTTTGTATTCAAAAAAAGCTTGTCCAGAGGAACTTAGCGATTGAAATTTCCAACTCGCAAACTATTTTAATACAGCTAGTCAGATTTTAGGCGCAATACATCAAACATGCGTTGATATTCAGGTGTCTCGAGATTATACTTTTTAGATTCACGAATAACGTAAGCTGTCAAAGATGCCGACTCTGTTTTCGGTCGTTTATTAAGATAATCCGTATGCATGGATGAAGTCGCATCGTAAGGCATTTGTTCCATTTTGTCCAAGGTCTTATGTACAATATGATCAGCAATAACAACTCCTTTTTCCTGAGCTAATGCTGCAACCTCCTGAATAAGTTTAACAACCGCATCTTTCTTCTTTGGATCTTCCATTATCTGACCAATAGAACAATCAAAATAAGAAGTAGCTGTGGCCATAGCGGAAATAAAAATAAATTTATCCCATATTATTTTCTCAATTTCATCGGAATAATTCACATGGATATCAGCTTGTTGCACAAGATGATATAACCTATCCAGTCTTTCATCATGTTCTCCATTCAATCCGAAACTCATTGTACCCCATTTCCCTGTCACTTCAATTACTCCAGCAGCCTTTAACCGGGATACAATATAGGCGCAACCATCCACAACCAAATTATTCGGATAATATCTGTTGATACGTTCTTTGCTGTCTATTCCATTCTGTAAGGGTATGAATACTGTATCTGCGCTCACACACGGTCCTAATAAGGCCATGGTATCTTCTAGATCATAAGATTTAGTACAAAGAAAAATGTAATCCATTTTTGTGAAGTTCTCAGCCTCACTGGAAGCCTTATAGGGCTTCGCTGTAAAACTTCCCTTTTCTAATAACAGCTTTAAACCATGTTGGTTAATCTCCTCAAGATGGTTACCTCGCGCCAAAAAATTGACATGAATATCAGTATTTTCATACTTGCGCGCTAACATACCACCAAAATATCCGCCCACTCCCCCCAGGCCCACAATTAATATATGCTGTTCCATTAGTTTTTTTATTTCGTATTCCTTATCTGTATTCAACCCTTAAATAAATCTAAAGTGAATATAAAAGAACTTTTGACAACACACAACTTATCAATGTCAGGCGGAGATCAATTATTCAGCAACAACTTTTCTTTTACCATTACTTACAAATTTGTTAGTAACACACAAATAGCCGCTTTACACCCAGAAGCAAGTATTTGCCTTTACATTTGCTCGTATAATTAATCATGTACAATAGGTTTTTATTTATGAAAAAATACGCATACATCGGAGCTTTGGGTTTTCTCGCAGTAATCACAACCGAGTTTGGCATTATTGGCATCTTGCCCCAAATAGCCGATCATTATCATATCAGTATCGACAAAGCAGGTTATTTATTAAGTGCTTTTGCCTTGATCATTGCCATAACTGGGCCATTTATGACATTGTTGGCTTCGGGATTCGACCGCAAGAAAGTCATGTTAACTGCCATCGCTATTTTCTTAGTCACGGCGATTGTCTCTTCATTATCCCCTCCTTTCTGGTTATTACTTACTGTAAGAATTCTTCCCGCCTTTCTCCAACCTGTCTATATTGCGACAGCATTGTCTGTCGCAATTTTAAAAGGGGGGAAGAAAAATGAAAATGAGCTTATGAGCATTGTTTTTAGTGGCGTTGCAATCGCCATGGTGACAACAGTCCCCTTCGCCACCTACATTGCCAGTCTCTATTCCTGGACATATTCTTTCACGATACAGGCCATTGTCAGTATAATTGCACTACTGGCGATCTATTTTACCATTCCTTCTTTGCCTGTAAAAGAAAAAAAATCCTACGGTAGTCAGATGAAAATATTAACCAAACCCATTTTTATGGTCAGTACCGCAATGAATTTCTTTATGGTATCCGCTTGGTTTTCTACCTATAGTTATTTCGCCGAATATTTAAACAAAGCAAAGAATATGGACAGTACCATGGTTAGTTATATGCTATTTGTATTTGGTATTATTGGAGTCATCGCCAACTGGGTGGCAGGGAAAATGCTCAACCGAAATATTACGTTTACCACAGCATTTTTCTTATCGGGTACACTTATTATTCCTTTATTACTGTATTTTTCAGATGGCAATATATTCGCTACGGTCTGTACGATTGCCTTATGGGGATTTCTTTATTCTCCTAGCTTCTTAAACGCATCTACCTATATGATTTCTTCCGCTCCCGAGGCGCTAGAATTTGCCAATAGTCTAGCGACTTCATTTGGCAATCTCGGGGTAACCTTGGGAACTACCGTAGGTGGCTGGATTATCGTTTCGAAAGGTGTAGAATTTTCGCCCTGGCTTACGATGGGTTTTGGTTTTCTCGCCTTTCTGATGATCGCCCTACGACAGTTTTTAGAAAAACGTGGTACAACAAATCAAATCACCGTGGTACAGTGTACACAGCAATAATATATTTTGCCGGTATTATAAATAGCCAATGCACGACAATTTAGATCTAGTTAGCCTGGATAATCATTCCAGTTCGAACTGGATCTAATGCATCTCCTTAAAGACCATCGATAAGATACCAGCTCAGAATAATACCTATAACAAAAATCAATATGGCCACAATTGTAATGCTATTTGAAGTTTGAGCGAAGTTCTCCTCTTCAATTTGTTTGTTTGTTTTACGATATTTAAAAAAAGCGACAATAACCGTCAACGCACCAATAACCACAATAGAAACACCAACAGCACCAGAATATTCATGCTGAGATCCTTCGACTATATCTCTTTTGAGAATGAGCTCAATCTGACGAATAAATAGTGAAAACTTAACAACTACAAAACCGAAGCCCATAATGCCCAGGCTTGTCCGGATCCAAGCAAGGAAAGTTCGTTCATTCGCAAGATGGTCATTTATCTTCTGTGGCACAGTATTATTAGACATTTGAAATAAATTTTGATCAACAAAAACTTAAAGGAATTTTAAAAAGTATTTCATAGCCCTAAACAATACTTTATCGCCGTGAATATGCTTCAGCACATTTGTTTCATGGGTTAGTAAAGATGTTAAGGTTAAGAAATTCCATTGTTTGCTCCTCTATGAACGTTGCAAAACTTTGAAAGGTTTGAAAAATAATTCAAAGCTTCTTTCTTTCAAATCTTTTTTAGCAATGGCATACCGAATCCTGCAGATGAGGAAGGAATAAGTTTCCCATCTTTGACGAGATATCCCGACAAATCCACATCATCAGATGTACTTGTAACTCCTTCAATGGTTACGGTATTTCCGAGCCCTCCTGCTAAATGCGCTGTATAGAAGCTCTTGAGAAGCGATCCCCAGGCATGTGGAGATGCTTGCGCTCCAAGTTGTATTAACTTTGGCATTAAATTCCTCCAATTCGTAAATCCAAGGCCTTCAATATCCGTAAGGTGAACATCCAGCAGTTTCTTTTCAAATAAGGTTCTCAGCAAATTCTGATCAGGATCTGCTTCGCCATCCGCCAGCAAAGTATTTATGCCTTCCGATTTTAAAAAGCCGCTAAGCTTTTGATAATCCATCACCGTTTCATGAAAAGGTTCTTCTATCCAAAAGAGATTTACCATTGGGATACCTTTTAAATACTGAATAAATTGGTCTGATGTAAAACCGTTATTTCCATCAACTAAAATTCTGCAGTCGGGAAATGCGTCTGCCACTGCTTTTGTCACCTCAATATCCCGTTGAAGTCCTTTGGAAAAAGGCATCCATTTATGCCCCCTTCCAATTTTTAACTTGAGTTGCCTGTAACCCACTCCATAATCATATTGGCATTCCTCAAGAATACGGTCAATTCCTGATGGCCTATCCGCTGGTTCTAAGTCATCAAAATAGATCATACCGCTATAATAATCTGTTATGATCGGATCTTTTCGACCAAGTATTTCATAAACAGGTTTATTTGAAATGACTCCTGCGAGATCGTGAAGAGCCATATCAAAGGGAATATGTGTCTGCAGCAGTGTACCGACTTTGGGAGAGAAAAGATCTGACATTTTCTTGCCTATCAATTCTCCCGAAATTTGTTCAGCTTCACGTCTTGAGCCACGGAGTGAGGCCCAGCCCATTGCTCCCTGATCTGTCCTTATAACACATATTTCCACATCAGGTCCATAACCATGTAGGTCTAGACGGGCATTTTTCCCCACAAGCCTAGGATAATTCATCTTTACGGTAGAAAATCTGATATCTTTTATCTTGTGATAGGACAGTACCTTGTTTTCTGGTTCAGCATCAGAGGAAAATAAAATTTCATTTGCGTAACCTTTATACAACGTAGCTGTGGCAATGCCAAAATTCAGGGCCTGAATAAATGTTCTTCTTTTCATAGTTGATCTATTTCGATTATCCGAAACCGTCAGGAAAGACTTGTTTCTAGTTTTTTATTTTACACCAGCGTAGGCATAACTAGCCACCTAACCAAAGCTTTATAATTAGTTTATAAATATCCATATGAAAGATACTACATACGCGTTTGTATTTATTGACAGGGCGTATCAATTGCTGTACAATTTGTATCATTTTTTTTATAAATATCTCTGTCGTGTACAATTACCGTATGACTATCTTTACAGCTTCGAACGGCCTTATTACTCATACCAAAACCGCATAAAAAATTTGCATATAAATACCTATATCTTAAATTTTCCTTTATTTTGTATACATGCGCATATTGGTAACAGGATCTTCGGGAAAATTAGGAAGTGTAACAGTTCGGAATCTACGTCTTGCTGGACACGATGTTACGGGAGTTGATTTATTAGAAAGCGATACCACTGATCATTTTTTAGATGTACAGCGAACTGAGGCAGTTATTGAATTCACAAGTGGTTATGAAGCCATTATCCATACTGCAGCACTGCATGGTAGACATATGGATTTGAATTATAGCCGGCAAAGTTTTATAGATACCAATATAACAGGAACATTAAATCTGTTAAATGCCTGTGTAAAGAACGGAATAAAGCGTTTTCTTTTTACCTCTACAACCTCCATATACGGCAATGCACTTGTTGATGCGGAAAAAGCGGTGTGGGTTACAGAGGAACTTATAACCCAACCCCGTGATATTTATGATATTACCAAACAGGCTTGTGAAGAGCTCTGTAGAGACTTTTTCGAAAAAGAACAGCTAATGACTAGCGTCTATCGTGTCGGCCGATTTCTTCCAGAATCCGATAACCTTATGCTAAATCATCGTTTGTATCGGGGATTGGATGAAAGAGATGGAGCTGAGGCTCTTCGACTAGGTGTTGAGACTAACTTTACGTCGTTTCAGATTTTTAATGTTTCTAGCGGTTCGCCTTTTGAAATTGAGGATTTAATTGAACTAAAATCTAACCCTTCCCATATCATCGCTAAGCGTATCCCAAATGCCGTTGAAATATACCGACAGAGAGGCTGGAGTTTTCCAACATCGATAGATAGAGTCTACCGAAGTGATAAAGCAATGCAATTACTTGGTTACACTCCGCAGTATACTTTCGAATTTCTTCTCAATCAACTTCAATAAAACAGCAAGACGGCACTTTAGTTATTGATCTACACCGATAAAAACGCCTTCATTTTATTTATTGCTTGCAAGGAAATATCTAAATCTTTATTGAGCACGATTTGTCCACTTGATTTTTCCCAAATAATTAAATTAGCATATTGTGCTCTAAATAATGAAAAAAGCGGCCTTTCCTTTAGCGGTAGATACTTTTCAACAATAGAAACTGCGTAACTATCGAAAACATATTCTTTTTTTCCAATGCTTATCCGGTCACTGAATAGCGTACAGCGGTTTTGCCGATAGGTGGAAACAAGTAAGGCGGGTAAAAGAACAAATCCAAAGAGAGCGAAGGCCCCAAAAGAAATAACCGTACTTGTACCTGAGATAATTCCCAAAAGATTATAGATTGATCCGAAAATAATAAAGGGCGCCAAGACACCATAAAAAATAAGTGTACGCTGTGATAGATTGATTTTCATACTAATTATAAAAAATTGATTTAATACACCAAAATAGTTAAAAGCAAATGAATCTCCTGCATAATATAATTATCGCTTTGATCTCCTTAATATTCGTCCACTATCAATAAATAAGGGTAATACTTTCGCCATTTTTAATCGGGAGTTTTTCTATCGTCAGGTTCTTGTCGGAGCTTACAAAGCATTTGAAACAAGTCTCAAAAAACGACAAAATCTATATAAGATTTCCAAATTTTCCAGTATAGATTAGGATAAGGGTAATCATATCGAATAGCGCATGTGAAATGATTGAAACCCAAAGATTATTATTCCATTTTTTATATAAAATACTCCAGTACAATCCCCCAAAACAAGCAGCAATAACAGCAAATATATCTTGCTGCAGATGATAGAGGCCGAAAAGAATACTGGTTATCACGATAGGCAACAAACCTCCCATTCCTTTAAACAATCTTTTTTCGAGTAGATTCTGGATATAGCCCCGAAACACAACTTCCTCATAAAATCCACCAATAACCCAAGCTGCAACAATTGTCATGATCAATCTTGCCATACTACTCCTGATAAAATTATACTCTGTATAATCAGGGACGTTAAATAGATGTTTAATAACTGGAATATATATTATCTGCATAAATATTACCCAGGCCAATGCAGAGAGAATTCCTAAAAGAATAGCACGCGAAGAAAGGTTTTTCTTATCTAATCCCAAATCCTTCAATGACCTGCCTTCTCTTCTTAAAACAAGAAAAATTGCTAAAAAACAAATCACTGCATAAGAATAAAAAGGTAATGGCACAGCATGCGGAAATACGACAAGAAATAGGATGAAACCGATATCCTGAATTATTGAAAATGCTTTCCTTTTCATAGCTTCAGTTATGAAGTGCGTATTATCTTCAAAAATTTAAGCAACCGTAACGCCGAAGAAATGTCCTATTAACGCGGTCACTCCCATTGCGATCGTTCCCCAGAAACATATTCTGCCTACTGCAACTCCGATACTCGAGCCTCCAGTCTTGGCCGCAATTGCTCCAAGAACCATTAAAAAAATAATCGTAAAACCATACTGCAGATAGACCATCTGCTTAATTGGTGCAAGCAATGAAACCATAAATGGAAGTAGCGCTCCTAATGCAAATGAGCCCAGAGATGCCAGTGCAGCTTGTAAAGGTTTAGCTTGTGTAATCTCATTGATACCCAATTCGTCATGTGCATGGGCGCCCAATGCATCATGTGCAGTTAGTTCACGTGCAACCTGTAAGGCGGTTTCTTGACTGACGCCTCTTCTTTCATAAACTTTGGCTAATTCCTGTAGCTCGATTTCAGGCATTTCTTCAAGTTCCTTTTTCTCACGTAGGAGATCGGCCTTTTCGGTATCTTCCTGTGAGCTTACGGAAACATATTCTCCTGCTGCCATAGACATTGCTCCCGCAATCATACCCGCTAACGCTGCCAAGACAATGGTATTGCGTTCAGGACTTGCCGCTGCAACTCCAATTACAATACTCGTCGTCGATAATAAGCCATCGTTGGCACCTAACACAGCAGCGCGAAGCCACCCAACCCGGTTGACATAGTGTTTTTCTAATGGATGGTGCATATCAATATGTGTTTGTGAAAGATACTTAAATTTAGCAATTATATTTATTTAAAGCTACACTGATATCACTGTAAGTCAACAACCTATCAAATCACTGACAATACCATCCTGATTTTTTCACGATTGTGGTTATCCCTTTTAACCATCACCTTTCAACATTTCGCAAACTCTATTCTACTCAGAGACTTAAAGAGAAGGTGCTAGGTTTTCTTTTAATACACGTTCAGGGTCAACTCCGGATCCTCCAGTTTCAAGGATAATCCCATTTCGGTCAATGATATAAACTTTTGGTAAACCCTGTACCCGATAGGTGATGGCAGTTTTACTGTGTAGTGCTTGCTGATCGCCAACATTAATCCAGGATATGTTATCTTCGACGGCAGCTTTTTTCCAGATCTCCTTATTCGTATCTAGATTAAAGGATATAATCTCTAATCCTAGTTTTTTATATTTAGCATACAGCATCGGTAGCTTTTTGTTACTTTGTCTGCATGGAACACACCAGGCAGCCCAAAAATCGAGCACAACAATCTTTCCTCTAAAATCAACTAGTTTTAGATCATTATTATTAAGATCTTGTGCAATAAAGGATGGTGCCAGGTCCCCCTTTCTAAGTTCTTTTGCTTGAATAAATTTTTTTAAAAAGCGTCCAGTTCTACTATCTTTTATATTCTCCGGAAATCGACCATAAGCTAGCTGTAAGGAATCTCTTGTTAATGATGTTCTTAGGAAATAGAGTTCCTGCATAAGCGGATAAGAAGGTTTTTTATTAAAAATATTATCGATTCTTAATTGTCTTATGGACCAATAATAGTGATCCGATGCAATTCTCAACTCGGTCTGTTTGACTGAATCAGTTTCAACTTCTATCTCCTTATCAAGTGCTGCGGCTTTTTTCCACATGGGATCCAGCTGTTTATTGATCGGAATGGCCTCAGCTTGTGATCTAGAATTCAGCACTTCGATATTTGAAAAATTCAGGCTATCGCCCAAAATCTTCATACGTGCAGGCTCAATCCAAATCACGGTCCTCAAATTGGGTTTTGCAGTTAGTATATATAAGGTTGGTTCCAGCAGAGTTCCTTTTATCGTACATTTTCCATCCTTAAGCACACCTGAATAAGACTGACTGTCATTCTGAAAACTGCTCAGTTCAAACTTTGAACCATTAGAAAATCCTGAAAGATCAAATTGAATTTCGAAAAGCTTTCCTTTTTTTTGCTGAGCCAGGCAAGCAAGAGGTAAGAAAAATAAAAAAAGAAGTATTTTTTTTACTATCATCATATGCGTATTAGTTTTCTTATCAAAAAATAATATCCTTCATCTCCGATCCACTTAAACGAGTATTTCTAACAAAACCCGCCCCCTTAAAACGATATTGAAGACCGACTATTTCAGTTGGTGCATTTTTAATCGTAGTTGCATATACAGGTTTATCATTAATCCAAAATCTAATCTGCTGGTTTTTACAGACTATTTTAAGCTTAGTCCATTTGGAAAGATCACAACCAAATCCACTGAGGTCATCTTGTTTACTATCCGTATAAAAACCACCAGCTGTAAGGGCTATGTCACCGATACAGGCTGTGTTTACTAAAGGTATAATAAATATATCGTTTTTAGACTGTAAGAGTACTTCCACACGTTGGCAAATATTGCCACTATTGACTATCCCTGTTTTTATGTCTGTTTCAAAACTAAAATTATTGGTCATAACTCCTGTCCTATTCTTTTGATTGTAAAATCTAACTGGTGGAGCTTCAGGGAGGAGGTCGACCTTATAACTTTTCAGCAGCTCCTGCGTAATGGCAATTTCATGTGGCAATGTGATTTCAGTTTTTTTGAAATATAACGGTTCTTTTCCCCACGCTGCTTCTACCAATCCTAACCAGCCATCTGTTTTAATCTGTATATCATGTTCTCGAACAATTTTGTCCCCAATAATCAGCTTGGCCCTGAAATAACCTGGATAGTAATAAATAGCGGAGTGATGTTTGTCGTTTCTATCCACCTGCGTCTTGCGGCTAGTGTCCCAGCTTTGTGCAATGAATACCGAATCGTCTTCACTTGCTGCCGAAGCGTCATAATCAAATACAACTGAATTGGGCAAACCCTGTGTCAACATTGTCTTGGACGAAAAGTGGAAAGCGCTACCATTAAAATGCTTCTTTTTTTGGACAAAGCTATTACCAAATAGTATGACCACGACAAGGACAATGACAGATGAAATAGCTATAATAAATACAGAACCATACTTTTTTCGTACGCTCACTTGTGGCTCAACAGCGGATTTACTAAATCCCTGCTTCTGCGATATCTCTTTCTGTACATAAGCATTCCGGAAAGCCCGCCAGTCTTCATAACCAAGATACTGTGCCAATGTATTTAATGTCGTCAGGGCAGGTTTACTTTGGTAATCAATCCTACCAAAAATCCGCTTCAATGTAGAAATGCTAAGTATAACTCCCGTTTTCTCCTGAATCTTTTCCGAAAGTTTTTCAAAATCGGCAGTACTCCAATTGGACGTTTCACCCCATTCAAGTTTATTTTCAATGGAATTCTTAAGATACTGAAATAATTCAGGATGACTCGACTTAATCATAATTCATTACATATCAGAATTTTAAAAACAAACAATCATCTTGAACAAACTTGAATAAACTTGATGCAAGGTTGAACGCGTTAAAATAATGCCTACACGCTAAATTTATCAAAAACTTTATTAACATGAAAAAAACATTCTTGATACTAGTCTTAATATTGGTCGCTTTATTCCAAAGTGATGCTCAAGAAAAGAAAATTAAGACATCGGCAGGCACAAACATTACACTAAGTGCAGAAAAATGGGTCTTTCAAAACGGAAAAGTCGATTTTCTAAATTTTAAGGGCCGTAGAGCAATAAAAATCGCTCCAGCATCTGGTCCGGTAATGATTAAAGACTTAATTTTCAAAGATGGAACCATCGAGTATGATGTGATACCTGCGAAAACAGAATTTGCCAGCGCCATTTATTTCCATCGAAAAGATGAAAGAGAACAAGAGATTGTCTATCTGCGAGTACCTAAAATGACCGATCCTTTTGCCAATGAAGGTATTCAGTATTGTCCCATCTTACACGGCGTCAACATGTGGGACATGTATCCCCAATATCAGGCGGCTGCAACAGCCAAAGCAGATGAATGGAACCATATTAAACTCGTCATTTCGGGAATGCAAATGCAGGTTTTTGTCAACAATAGCCTCAGATTGACCGTACCAAAACTTGAGGGGCGCGAACATAGCGGAAACATTGCATTTGACGGCGACTCCTACATCAGCAATATCGAGATCAAACCCAACGAAACCGAAGAATTACCACAGGTTGAAGGTGTAGACCTGACCCGCCATGAAGCAAATTATATCCGAAATTGGTCTATAACCCAGCCTACGACTTTGGAAGAAGGAAGGGAGCCAACTACTTTTCGTGACCTACCTAAAGACGAAGCCTTTACAGAAAAAATAGCCGCTGAGCGATATGGATTAATAAACCTGACAAGACGCTTTGGTGCTACAGAAAAACGCAGGATAGTTTGGCTAAAAGCCGTTATTACCGTGAAAGAGCCTACATTCGTCAATCTCCAGCTCGGATTCTCGGATGAAATATGGCTTTATCTAAATGATCAGATCACCTACACTGACAAAAATATCTTCCGTCAGAATATGAAAAAATATCCTGACGGAAGAATATCTGTACAGAATGGAAATGCTCGATTAAAGCTTAAAAAAGGTGAAAACCAATTACTCGTAGGGGTATCCAATGATTTTTATGGCTGGGGATTAATGGCCCGTTTGGAAAATATGGAACATATTGCCGCTATAGAACCTTATCAGGAAAAAAAATATTCCATCGAACATCTCGATAGTTATTTGGGTACCTATGCGGCTGAGACAGCTCCCACATTTAAGCTAACCTTTGTAGAAAAGGATGGTATGTTAAGTGTGGAGGCCCCTAATCAAGAAAATGTAGCACTCGATTATCTCGGAAATAACCTATTTAAAATGGGACTCGGCATAGAATTGCAATTTACGCCCGACCTACAACAGGTGGTGAGAAAAGAGAATGGATTTGAGATGAGATTTATTAGGGAACGATAAAATAAAATCACGTCATAGAACAGTATACACCTTGCCTCAACAGCTCAGTCCAATTTCAATTAGGACTGAGCTGCTTGGTTCTCCTATCATCTATCTCGCGGCGACTTTCGCACTCGTGTTTGTGTTTTTCATTCAGAAAGTTACGCTCTTTAAAATTTATAATTATATCCTAGCCTCAGCACCTGCGTTTCGTAATAATCATGGCTTGTATAATTAAAACCAATGCCATCTATTTTTCGCTTAATAACCATCGTATTTAATAAATCCGTTGCATTAAAGAAAAGCTCGCCTTTTCCTTTTTGAACAGATTTTTTTAGTCCTGCATCTATTGAAAACCTCGATTGGATTTTTCCCTGTGGTATAATATCCGGTGCCAAATAGATTGCTGTAATCTGCCCATCCCATCCTCTTGCAAAACGAAACATATTGTTAAACTTCAAGTTACCTGAAAGTGCAGTCTGCCGATCTGCTGAAAAAGTATTGGGTTCGGGATAAAGGTTTTCTACTGTAAAGGCATTGATTTGGTTTCGATAGAGATTACCATTAATATTAAAGGAGTAAATTGAAGATACTTTTTGATTCAAGATTGTTTCAATCCCCGTATTGAAGCTCTTTCCTGCATTTTGGAACACAGCATAAATTAATTTACTGTCCGGAACAGTACTCGATATCCGTGTAATAGTTCCATCAGCGAAACGGTGATACATTGCGACATAGAAATACCCCTTGCTCCAGGTGTTCTTATATCCCAGTTCGACAGAATTGGTGAACTGAGGACGCAAGCCTGGATTTCCAACCTTGATAATTTCAGCATCATCATACTTTGGAAAAATACGAATGTCTACTTCATTTGGTCGGTCCACTCGCCGATTATAAAAAGCCGAAAGCTTGTTATTGTCGTTAAGTTTGTAGGCCAATCTCACATTGGGAAAGGGTTGCGTATAATTGTACCCATCACTTTTATAGGTGTTATGATTTGGATTTACATCATATTGAATTTTCACATATTCTAGACGCAAGCCTAATTCAGCCTCCCATTTCTCATTTTCGAAAACATAATTCCCATACACTGCTGGTATTAGTTCCTTGTAATTTGCCCAGCCGCCAGCATCCATATCAAGAACAGAGTTGGCGCCCGGTTTAAACTCCATATTAGTTGGAATATTCCGGTTTCTCACCTTTATTCCGGTTTCAATACGTCCATATTTCAGCGGTTTGATATAATCTACATTAACATCATAAACCTGTTCGTCGGATAGCAGCTTAAAAGAGTCTGTTCCCTTCGCAGAAGGTAGATAATTGTCATAGAAGTACTTTTCGTCTTCTCGATGAAATGTATAATTAAAACCAACATTGAGCAAATGCCCGGCATCTTTAAATTTGTGCTGATAAGAAGTTGTCGCCATGGCTGTTGTCTTCAATTCATCTTCCAAAAATTGCCAAAGACGCAAGCGTGTTGAAATATCGGCATCGAAAAAAGGTTGATCGCCCCGGTCAATAATCTTCTCACTTCCATACATCCCCGAAATAGTCAGATTATTCTGTTCGTCAATATGCCAATCTATCCCCGCTTTCGTCGTTAGAAAATTCGTATTCCGATTTCGTTTCAGCTGTGAGTTAATAATTGTACCATCTTCATATTTACGAGTTACAAATTCATTCTTGTTCAGCGTCTGTGTATAGAGATTATCGGCCTGTATGAAAATGTTGACCTTATCTTTTCTGTAATTTAATGATACACTGGGATTGATTTTAGGTGTTAAAGTATATTGTGGTCTTATGGTTGGTAGGTTTTCCTTCCGTATCCATAATGAACCTAATCCGGAACTGAAACCTACTTTACCATTAAATCCATTTTGATTACTTTTCTTCATAATGATATTAATAATACCTGCATTCCCGTTGGCATCATACTTCGAAGAAGGATTATTGATGATCTCTATTTTATCTATTGCTGATGACGGAATATTATCCAACCCAGATTGGCTACCAAAACCTGTCAAAGCGGTTTGTTTTCCATCGATAAGCACGGTGACTTTGTCATTGCCTCTCAGTTGAACTTTGCCATCCTGAACCGTGATTCCGGGCAAATTTTGCATCGTCTGCAAAACAGAACCGCCGGTCTGACTTATATTATCGGCAACGGAATAGATTTTCTTATCCAGTTTATTACTTACATGACCTGCCTGAGCAGTCACGCTAACCCCTTCCAATGCGATGGAACGCTCGCCCAACTCGATCGTTGGGATATCCAAAAACTCCGAAAGACTACCAACAAATAGGGATTGCTTCTTATCCTCAAACCCTGTAAATGAAATGTTTAATTGGTAATTTCCTGGCTTAATTTTGGAAATGGTAAACCGGCCTTCATCGTTTGTCATCGTTCCGGCGATAAAAGCGCTGTCTTTATCAGATTTGACCACAACATTAACATATTGAATAGCCAATTTATCCGCCTTATTTTTTATAATACCTGAAAGGGTAACAGACGATACCTGTGCCGAAACAACCGAAGAAACTATAACTAAAATAAAAATAAAAAATAACCGTAATTGAACCATAATCTAATCCCTAACCTCCTTTAGAAATTTACCCTTATAATCAAAAATTAAGTCCCTACCATCGACTTCAGCCTCATAGCTAACATTATTTCTAGCATCAGTAATTTTGGCTGCTTCTTTGATATTTTTATGTGGATAGTTTTTGATTACATAAGCTTTAGCGTCTGCAGGAAGCTCTCCGACGGGAATTCCAACCTCGGTTTCAATGATATGTCCAGCGGCATTTATAAGGACGGAATAATTGATTTTTCCATCCTTAAATCCAGCTTCATAATTTCCCTTTTCTTTTTCCCATTTTACAGACTTTACATTAAGGTATTTCTGTTGAAACGCCAGCTTAATTACTGATGGAACTTTCTTTTCTGAGACTTCTTGAGCATTGACCAGTGATACGCTTACCATCAGAGCCAAAATAAAAATTAATCTTTTCATGTTCTTTTTATTAATGATTTCATAAAATTCAAAAACAATTTAGAAGAAATTTAGAACTCAATACCAACCAGGATTATGGAAATTGTAGAGCTAATGAATAGCTATTATATTCTGAGATTACTCGGTGCTTGTTCGGTGCTTGTTCGGAACTTCTTCGGTGCTTCTTCGGTTGGGAGCGAATAAATAGCGACTAAGCTCCGAGGAAAAAACGTCGATTGTATGAGTGAATATCGAAAACAATATAAGATTAAACTTAGAGCGTATGGGATTCGCTTTCCTTACAGTATTTTATTTTTCCAAATAGCCTGATACATCTTAAGGATATGTTAAACTTTTCGTATTAACACTTTTTAACGATGTTAAATGGTAGCTTTAGCATATATTATAATTTACATCAACCACAAATGCCCTTTTTAGACCATGTTCTGCAAGTTCCTACCTACGGATGGAAAGACAACGATGGAAACCTCGTAAAGCCAAGCAAAAAAGAAATTTTCAACGAATTCTTCAAACGCCTCAATATTTTTAAAGATAAAAGAAATTGGTTACCCTTTTTTAGCTGGCTAAAAGTAGCTTGCCTCATCCCCTTTTTTATCATCTTTTTGGTGTACCACTTCAGTTGGTGGACTGTCTTGGCAGCATTTGTCTACAGTATGATCGTTATGGGGACTCATGGTACGATATGGCACCATCGATTTGCAACACATGGCGCATTTAAATTCCGGAACGGATTCTGGCGTTTTTTCACACAGAATCTGACTATTAATGTAATTCCAGAAGAAATATATGTGATTTCACATCACGTTCATCACGCAAAATCTGACACCCCTGGTGATCCTTATAATGCACAAGCTGGTTTTCTATACTGTTTTTTAGCCGATGTAAATCATCAGCCTATTGCTAAGGACCTTACGGAAAATTCATATAACCGTGTTAAATTACTGATGCGACATACAGGTGTAACCGCAAATAGTTATGCACAATATCAAAAATGGGGGTCGTATGTAAATCCTTCTCATGCTATTGGATCCTGGATACTAAACTGGGCTTTTTGGTATGCCATTTTCTATTTGATCGGTGGCCACGCGCTTGCCTGTACACTCTTTGGTGCGGCCGGTTTCTGGGCAATCGGTGTACGGACATTCAACTATGAAGGCCATGCAAAAGGTGAAGACAAGCAACGTGAAGGTATTGATTTCAATGAGAAAGACAAATCTATAAATCAGTTATGGCCCGGCATTGTAGCGGGTGAATGGCACAACAACCATCATTTATATCCTAAGAGTGCACGGAGTGGTTTTAAGCCTTATCAGATTGACCTCGCTTGGTGTTATATCAAAATGATGCATAAACTCGGCGCAGTCAGTAGTTATCGGGATGACAAGAAAAGATTTGATGAACAATATCGTATCCCCTACCTAAAATCTAAGGAATAATCAATCGCTCTTATTATAGTTTTAACCTGTTACCGGCTTCAGCTAGATAGCACGAGAACAACTAAGTCAACGTAGCGCGATAGTAGATTACTGCATTTTATTTGGAACAAGTCTAAATAGAGTGTATATTTGGGTGCTTTGAAAACCTCCGTACGTAAAATAGAGATCAACAAACAACAATTTGAAGAGTTCTTTCAACTGTATTGGAAGAGAATGTTTTCATTTGCGCTTAAAAGTGTAGACAATGAAGATGATGCAAAAGAAATTGTTCAAGATGTCTTCAAATCTCTTTGGGAAAGAAGATATCAGCTAGAACTTCAGGATGCGGAGCGTTATCTATTACGTTCGGTTAAATTAAAATCACTAGAATTTCTTCGGAATAAAGGAAATAAAGAGAGACATCATGAGCTGATCTTAAATAGCAAAGCAGCATCTTACGAAGACAATTATATTTATTACAAAGAACTCAAAAATCACTTGGATCAAGCTGTTGATTCTTTACCCAAACAATGCAAAAATGTCTATAAACTGAGTCGCGACGAAGGATTGACGAACAAAGAGATTGCAACAAATCTACTTATTTCCGAGCGAGCAGTTGAATATCATATCAGTAAAGCATTATCAGTTATCAAAATAAGACTTAAAAAGTATTGCAATATCAATATTGCGAGATTCCTATTAATTACTTTTTTGTACTTTTGAATATACGTGGATTATCAAAAGATGGAAATCAACCAAGAAATACTTAAAAAATATGCTTCAGGTGAATGCTCTGAAGCTGAAAAGCATGCGGTTGAAAAATGGTTGGATAATAATTCATGGGATAGTATTGCGGAAAATAAACCTGTCGATGAACTAGTTGGATCTGACATGTGGAATAAAATTAATGCCGATGTATATCAATATAGAAAATTCCATTGGGCCAAAATTACTGCCGCCGCCGCAGTTCTTGTAATCGGTTTTTCTGTTTTCTATCTATCTCCCCCTGCTCTTGATAATCAAACCTTTACCAACACATCAATTGAGAATAGCAAGCTCTTTACCGAAGATCATTATGATTTACAGTTAAGTAAAAATAGCACGGCCAATATTGATCTGGTCAATAAAAAACTAACCTTCAGCGGAGACTTTATGATCACACCTAAACGGGACTTTGAGCTTGTGGATAGCAACCATAATGTTCTTGTATTTAAGGCCGGGCGAGAATACTTTGTTTCTGATTCTCCGGATTTTGGTAAAATCGTTGCTTTTCAAAAAAGTGATTTGGCATTCCTTCCGTCCAATATGCAGATTAAAATTAGGGAACAATTTCAAAGCATTTAATAGACAAACATGAAGCGATTATTATTGTTGTGTTTCTTTCCAACGCTTATCTTTTCCTGTCAGCAAAGTCCTAAAAAAAAAATAGATCCTAATTTTGTATTTTGTTTATTCAACAAGGATGAAAGTCCCACCAGCTTATTGTTCGCTGAAAGTTTGGACGACACTAAAAGTACAACTTTAGAAATCCCGTTATCGACTTCAAGAATACAAGAACGAGAATATATTTATAAAAACGGTTTCTTTTACAGATTATCGAGTCAGACTAGTTTGTTTAAAAAATACCAATTGCAAGGTTCTTCTCTCGTTCCCATTGATAGTATACAATTAAAAAATCGCGATTTTGAGACCATCACATGGAAAGACAAAACAAATCTCATTGCTATATGTCGGGAAGATCTTGTCGACAATAAATCTCAAGCTAGACTCTATCAGATTGATGTTGCGACCATGAAAGTCGCCAAAGAAGCAACTATTGTACTGCCTTTTGCGACAAAAGAATATAAAGCTCTGCACCTTGGTCTTGTGGATATTCAAAATAACGATCTATGGCTAGCCTATTCCTTTTTTAAATCAACTGGAAAATATGGGCATACGACATCCGATACGACCTATTACGCGACCATTAAATACGATGATTTTAAGCTTCTGAATGTTCAGAAAGAAACACGTTCGACTTACCCTGGTGGTTTCAACATCATTCAATCCTATAGTTTTAAAGACGAACAGGGGGATTATTATTTTATGACCAATCCTGGCATAGCGTTAGGTAATAATCCGAAATTACCAACAGCTATTTTTAGAAAAAAGAAAGGTCATCAACTCGTCGATCAAGACTTTATAATCAATATTTCCAAATCAATCGGCAATCATGCTTATGGAATGTGGTATGTTGGTCAGAATAAAGCGATAATACGCAATGAACGAAAGGACCTGTATACTGATTTTTCCAATTTCCATGCAGTCTACCAGTTTGAATACAGACTCGTAGATTTAAAATCAGGGACGATCGAAAAAATTCCGCTCCCATTGGATAAAGGCACACAGAAAGATAATGTGTGGAGCGATAAACAATACGCTTATATCGCGATCGATGATGCTAATGACGAACATCTTGTATGGAAATATAACCTGCATACCAAAGAAATCTCCAAAGGAATCAAGCTTCCATCCCTTACAAATTTCACCGTCCGTATGGACTATCTAAAATAATTTCGGATTTAACCTCAAAAAAAAATCACTAATAATCAGAATGTTATATATTTTATCAAGAAATATATAAAACCAACATTCGGTAAGTGATCGGTATAGGCAACTCTCTTGTATATACTTAATCTAAATAAAAATGTTGAGGTCAACATCTACTTTTTTACTATTATTAATTTTTATTGCATTTACACAAGCTCAAACTTCCAAAAAGAATGTGATTTCAGGCTTTGTTAAAGATAATTTTGGCACGCCAATTTCTGGAGCGACAATTCGATTAAAGAATCAGAGCACAGGTACATCTTCCGATGTCGACGGCTATTATAAATTACAAACAACAGGATCCGATGCTTTTATTATACGCGCAAGTGCTGTTGGTTATCTTCCTGAAGAACGAGCTCTAAACGGGAAAAATATTCAGGACTTTCAACTTATCGAGGATCGTAATTATATCGACGAGGTGACCGTAACAGCACATACAAAAACTGAAAATGAACAAAAAGTAGCCGAAATAAAGCGATCTGGCTTTAATGTCAGTGTCATTGACATGAATAAACATGCCAACGAAGCTGCCAATTTAACACAGGTTTTAAAGCGTGCCACAGGAGTCACTATTCGTGAAGATGGTGGATTGGGCTCCAACTTTGTATTTCGCATCAACGGGCTCGATGCAAAGATCTACATTGATGGTGTTCCCATGGAAAACTTTGGATCATCGATGTCTTTAAATAATATTCCTGTCAATCTGATTGATCGGGTCGAAGTTTACAAAGGTGTTGTTCCTGCTTTTTTGGGTTCCGATGCGCTCGGAGGTGCTGTCAATATTATTACAAAACGTCGTGCAAGACCTTATCTGGATCTGAGTTATTCCTATGGCTCGTTCAATACTCATCAAGCGGCCGTCGTGGGTACATTTACCAATCCCAAAAACAAACTATCCTTCCGGATGAATGCATTTTACAATCATTCCGACAATGATTATAACATGTATACCAACGAAAAGTACAACGTTCTTATCGAGAACACCGTCGACAACAAGTATGTCACGATCCCCAAAGCCAAGCGTTTTAACGATGCTTACACTTCAGCCATGGGACAATTGGAGGTCGGTTTTCGCGATGTATCCTGGGCTGATCAGTTCTATGCAGGTCTGACCTATTCACAAAATCACAAAGAAAACCAGCTTGGGTCCTCACTTAGCAAAGTGTTTGGCGGAGCATGGTCTGAAAGCAAATATCTGATGCCAACCCTAAGCTATAAAAAAAGCAATTTTCTTATCAATCGCCTATACGCAGATATTTTTACAAGCTATAGCTACGATACCCGCTACGTGCGGGATACAGCTATGTACAATTACGATTGGTCTGGAAGCTGGATCTCGAATTACAATGCCACAACCCCGAATCCCCAAAAAGATACAAAGTATAATTTGTCAAATTATCTCGCGCGCGTAAATCTAAACTATGACTTTGATGAAGCGCGTAATCAGAGTTTAAACTTCAACTACAATTTCAATAGCAACGATCAGAAACAATATGAACTGATTGGCAATTATGACCGCTCAGGTTTGCCATCCTACTTGGGCCGACATATTTTGGGTTTGTCATGGCAAAACCAATGGTTTGACAAGCGCCTATCAAATGTTTTAGCGGTAAAATATTACCGCATGAATGCCTCAAAAGATATTGACGAACGCACCTTTGATGCAAACAACAATTTGATCAGCGGTGGGATAATCAGTCAAAAAAAGCAAGGGAATTACTATAGCATGAGTTTAGCCTCACGGTATAGGATAACCAAGGATGGCGGTTGGAAACTATCTTATGAAAGAGCATACAACTTACCTTCTATGACGGCTCTTTATGGTGACGGTATCAATACAACATCCAACTGGGATTTAAAGCCCGAACGGAGTGACAATATCAACACTGGGTTTTACTACAATACGTATATTAACCAGAATCACTTTCTGAATGTCGATTTAACAGGTTTCTATCGCTTGGCAGATAACTATATAACCAGCCGAGCGGTCATGCAGAATGGAAATGCCTATTTTCAAAGCTATAACGAACCTGGAGTAAAGCTCTACGGCTTTGAGGCCGAAGTCAAATATGGCTTTAAAGATCTTTTAGCAGTTACCCTAAATGGTTCTTACGATAAAGCTACTTACAACAAAAAATACACAGACGATTCAGACAATAAACAAATTAGCCTCACTTATGGCAAACAACTCATTAATCGCCCTTGGATCTATGGAAACGCTGATATAAGCCTGATCCAAAATAACTGGTTTCAGCAAGGAAGCAGAGTACAACTCTCCTACTTATATCAATACACGCACTGGTTTTATCTGACAGAATCATACTTGGGATCACTTGAATCCAAAGATCTTATCCCTTCCCAAAATATCCATTCTGCGATACTTAGTTATGCTTGGGACCGGAACAAATACAATGTATCCTTTGAGGCTAGAAATCTAACAGATGAACGAGCATACGACAATTTTCGACTGCAACGACCTGGACGTGCATTCTACGTCAAGCTGAGATTATCAATTATGTAAAAAACAAATAAATATATATTTTTATGAAAATCAATAAATTCGCCATCGCTATATTTGCTGCGACTGTGTTATTTTCTTCCTGCAAGAAATCACCTGACACCACTTCACCTGATGAAACTACACCGACTTCAAATAGCTTATATAGTGTATGGGTGACGACCGCAGCGGGTTCATCTTACCTGCTTACCGCAGATAATTTAATGAAAGATACCCTGCTCACTCCGAACAACAATCAAGGAATCGATATTACGTCTCACCTACCGGCAGCATTTTATGCCATTTACGCTTATGCCTATGAGGGTAAATATTACCTGTCAAATGATGGAACTAGATTTAGTCAATTTGAAGTAGTCAATAGTAAATCTTGGAAAGAAACGAACAATTACGCTTTCCCTGGAAATTTCTATCTGGGAAAAGTCCTAAAAGATATCAGCACAAAAGATGAAATGGTCATGACTAAAACAGCTGGTACGACCAATAAAGTGAAAAATGTACTGGAACAACCGATTTATTTTATGAACATCAACAATATGACGATCAATAAAACAATTGGTATAGAAATTCCAATGATCACTTTTAATCCCAAAACTCCGGAAGGAAAAGATCATAATCCATATATCGTACCGACGAGCTTCACACAAAGAGGCGACAAATTATTTGTCGGACACAAATACAGAAGCAATGAAACTCGTAAAGATATCATCGACACGGCCTACATGTATGTGTGTGATTATCCGAGTTTAGCGAATGGGAAAATTATAAAAGATGGCAGAGGAGGCTTTGCTGCGGGACACTGGGAGGTACAGACACTTACTTTTACAGATGATAATAATGATCTATATATCGTAACCAAAAAGACTGATGCTGCTACCTATGGTTTACTGCGTATCAAGGCAGGCCAGACTACGTTCGATCCAGATTATTTCTTCGACTTGAAAGACTATAACGTTTTCAGCAACAACATTTCACAAGTTCAAAAACTAGGGGATGGCAAGGTTTACATTAGTCCATTTGTGGTCGATCCGGCAAATAAAAAGATTGTTGCAGATCTTCGGATTTTAGTCGGTGGTGGAGAATCTAAAACAACGATGAACTTTATGGAAAATGGAAAATTGTATGATGTATTCAAGACAGATGAGTCTAAATGGTATGTGTATGAATACGATCCAGCAAAAAATTCGGTAAAACGCGGTGCCGAGATCGATCCAGGAATTACACAGGTTTATCACTTGAACAAGCTTAAATAAAACACCACTAAGTTTAGGAAATACCTAGTCGATGACACCTTCAAAACTCGAGTACTCGATGATAAAACAGGCAAAATCGAATCTAGGTATTTCTAAAATATAACTCCTAATTTAAATCAAATGAAAACAATACTCATTAACCTCTTCACATTTTTTATTGTGTTGTCAGCTTCGGCGCATGCTGTCTTTATTGAAACTTCACTGCAAGGGAACAAAGGAAAGATCCATACTGTAAAGGTCATTTATGGTGAACCCGATGAACATGAGCTTATCTCAAAATGGTGGTGGTATAAAGATGGTACGCAGATTACGTTGACATTGATCAAACCTGATGGAAGCACAGCCGCCTTGATAACAACGGCTCAAGGAGATCACTTATTGGCCTCATTCACTCCTGACCAAGAGGGCGTATACCACATTACCCTAAAAAAAGATACAGATCGCAAAGAAGGAGCCAAAACACAGTATCAGATCAATGCGATAGCGACAATCCAAGTCGGAAATTCCACTATTGGAAATACAGCAACCCATATCGACAACGATTTGTTTGTCTTTACGAACAATATGGTTTCCAAAAATAAAAAAGAGCTGTCGTTGACTTTATTCGAAAAAGGTAAACCTGCAGCAAATACAGCTGTTCAGATCATTGCACCCAGCGGATGGATTAAATGGCTGCAGACAAATGATCAGGGTATAATCAAATTCACGCCAGAATGGACTGGTAAATACTTTGCGGAAGTATCGAAAAGGGAAAAAGCTACAGGGCAACCCTTTGAAGAGTATAGCCGCGCAAGCTCTATGAGTTTTGCCGTAAACTAATGTGGACATGGCTGTAAGAAAGAAGAAAAATAATTCGCTGTTCAGGCAGATCAATAATTGGTTGCACCTTTGGCTGGGATTAATTTCAGGTAGTATTGTATTTGTGATCTGTTTGATGGCCTGCCTTTGGGTTTTTAACCATGAGATTATCGATCTTGTTATCCCGAAAAAAGAAAGGCAATATATCCTTGCTTCCAGCCAGTCCTTGATTTCGCCCTCAAGGATCGTCGGAATAGCAGACTCACTCTATCCTAGTGCTGTAGTAAGAGGCATTACCTATACCCGGGATCACCCCATTTCCTTTACCCTCAAAAAAAAGGAGCAAGAGGGCAAAGGCAGAGAAGCTAATTCAAAAGCAAACGCACAGGTGCATCTATTACACCCATATACAGGCCAATATCTAGGTTTGCAAACAGAAGACAATTCCAAAGAAGCGCAGTTAAGAGAAAAATTGAATGGCTTTTTTGCATGGACACTGAATGGACACCGTTTTCTATGGCTTCCCAGAGAAATTGGACGCCCTATTGTAAACTATGCGACCTTGGTCTTCAGTATTACCTTAATCACAGGATTGATCTGGTGGTATCCAAAAAAATGGACAAAATCAACTCGGGAAAAAAGCTTTCGGATCAAATGGAAAGCTGGTTGGAAAAGAATTAATTTGGATCTGCATAATGTGGTTGGCTTTTATTCTTTTATTTTGATTCTATTATTGGCTATAACTGGAATGTATTATGGTATCGAGTGGTTTAACAGGGCCTTATATTGGTCAACAAACTGGGGAACGCCACTAGCCGAAAGAACTTCTGTCCAATCCGATTCAACAAAAATTGGTCAAATAACAATTTTTTCAACAGCTTTTGATCGAGAGATTGAGACGATTTTAACCCAATACAAAGATCCACACTACTTGACAATCACCTATCCAGACAAGGAAAAAAAGGACGCTACGATTTCGGTCTATATTCGTAATGACATGGATCGACAGTATAACAATCGCTATTATTCATTCGATCAGTATACCGGGGCATTTCTACCCAATAACATTTCCTTGTTCAACAAGGATTTTGAAGAATTAAGTGCAGGTGAAAAATTCAGAAGACTCAATTACGATATTCATGTAGGGTCAATTTGGGGATTTCCCACAAAAATGCTGGCATTTGTACTCACCTTTATTGCAGGCACACTTCCTATTACAGGCTTTATTATATGGTACAATCGCAAATGGGGAAAGAAAAAAGGCCGCAATAAATTGGACAGGGAATCGCATAACGGAGAAGAAATGAACGTATCAAATACGGACATACAAACAACAATGCGAAAACCACCGATCCGTTTCCGTCCAAAATCCACAAACCTTTAGGTTTTCGAATCACTACTATTTAATTTATGCTTAAACGGTTCTTTCTCGAAGAGGACAAAGGACACGATTATTATGACGAAATCTACATTATTATCTATATTACTTTCAGCCGCTGCCACTGGACTTGTCGCGCAAACGAAATTATCTGGAAAAATATTCGACAAAGACGGGCATCCCATCAAAGGTGCCACAGCCAGTCTTTTACATTTAGCTGATTCTTCCCTGATCATGCAGGCAGATGCAGCCAAAGACGGCTCATTTCTACTGCATGCGCCTAAAAATGGAAATTACCTTATACGCTATAGTTCAATCGGCTACACAACAACACATAGTCGAGCATACTCTTTAGCTGAAGCCGAACACTCAGCACTGCCCATTTTTTTACAACCAGTTGAACATCTGATGGAAACTGTACATGTTGTTGGAAAGCAGGCTAGTGTACGACAGTATGCCGATAAAATGGTAGTTGATGTCGAAGGAAGTGTATTAGCTGAAGGCAACAATGTCCTCGAATTATTGGAGAAAACACCGGGACTTGTTTCGGACGGGAAAGGAAATTTTTCAATTCAGGGTCGCGCAGGTGCTAACGTACGCATCAATGGCCGTGATATGTATGTCTCCGGTGAACAGCTTGCCAGTATTTTACGCGGACTGCAAGCCTCCGAAGTCTCCAAATTGGAACTGATCAGTAATCCTTCGGCACGTGAAGATGCCGCGGGAACTGCCGGCATAATTAATATTGTGACCAAGCGAAATGCAAAGGCCGGTTTTGGGGGCGATGCCTTCATCAGAGCTGGGCAGGGCCGACAATTTTATGGCGGTTTGGGCGGCGGATTACACTACAAGGTAAATGGGCTAGATATGTACTTGCAGGGAAATAAGAGCTTTGATCGGAGCAATAGTCATAATCTTACAGAAAGAAGTTTTTTTAACCAGGGTAATTTAACGTCTTTTCAGAGACAACACGAACGTAAGAAACTCGATGATGCCAGTTTTCATAGTGTTCGCGCTGGTGCAAAATATGAATTTTCGGACGGCGGAGTTTTGGATGGAAGTGTACATTGGATGACGGGCAATTATAAACCCTATGCATCTATCGAGATGGATACCTGGGATTATCCAGCCAATATTCAGACAGCGCATGCAATCAGTAACAACCGTTTTGACGAGTCGTTTAAAAACTGGACATTTAATATCAATTATATTAATAAATACGAAGGAGAAGATCACTTTTTAAAATTCAACTTTGACTTTGCTCCACACGGAAACGATTATAATAACCGGTTTGAAACCGATCAGTTTAATTTGCAAACAAACACGCAATCTTCAACAGGGAGGACAAATATTCAGGACTTGAGCAATACGACCTATTCCGGAAGGCTTGACTACAGTAAACCGTTAACAGATTCAAGCAAAATTGAGCTCGGCTGGAAAGGAACGTATTTCTTTATAAACAACGATGTCATAAATACGCTATTGGATAATGGCAAATGGATACAGGACGATGCAACCTCAAACCGCTTTCAATACACGCAGCATATCGAAGCGTTATATGCCATCTACTCCGGCAAATACAAACGGATAGAATATCAGGCTGGCCTGCGGGGAGAATATACATTTATAAACGCCAATCAGGTCACGTTGAACAAAAAAAATGACCAGCGCTATTTTGATCTGTTTCCAAGTGGATCATTTTTATATCATCTAAATGAGAAAAATACGTTGAGAACATCCTTTAGCAGCCGTATCGAAAGACCGGGTGATCATGACATCAACGTATTTCGAATTTACGAAGATGCCTATAGCTACAATGAGGGAAATCCTGACCTGAAGCCCGAAAAAAGCTATATTACGGAAATCGGTCATGGCTATAGGAACAAATTGTTCACCACATTAGGTATTTCATATGGACGTGACATGATCAATTGGATTATCCGACAAGGTGATAAAGTTGGTGAAAACTTGTCGAAACCAGAGAACATCGGGCGCTATATGAACTATAGCGCAAGTGTAATGTATAACCAAACGTTACGAACATGGTGGACAGCAAGCCACTATTTAAATGCATTTTACAACAACTACTCCGGAGAAATTGGAAATGTAAACCTAGATTCTAAAGGCTCAAGCTGGACAGCGAACAGCCGGCATACGCTGCAATTAAAATATGGATTTCGCAGCGAAATTGCATTTTATTATCGATCGGGAATTACTACTGGCCCTTCCCGAACGGATAAAAGGTATGGTATAGATGTCGCCGCGGAGAAAAAAATGTTTGGAGATCGTGGCATGGTCAAACTGACCGCAAATGGTCTGCTCAGAAATGCGAATCCGCAGTTGGTTAGTGAATATGGAGACCTTAAGGTATTTTATGCTGATTTTCCGGACAACAGGAAAGTCTTATTGTCACTGAGCTACCGATTTGGAGACTAAAGAAGGTGGAACTGCAATTTTGTCATATTAAGTAGACTGGCATAAAAAATGTAATACTATAGATTCATAATTTAGGTTTATAATTGGTTAGTAAAACGCTTGAATTTCCCCGATTCAAGCGTTTTTTGTTCCTAAAAATTATCTTATAGAGTCTATTAAAAAATTGACAAATTAATCAGTATTCAACATTACCCCCGGCTGAGGTCGTATTTTCCAAACAGGGAAATAATAAAACCTGAAAAATGGAAACACATGACAAAAATCACATTAGATTAAACCCATACCCTGGCGAAAAGCATCTGGCATTTGTCAAACAATCTTATCTTTAATAGCGGTAGGAAAACGGTAAATGATTACTGATTTTCAAGTGCCCAATTGGCCATTGCCTGAATAACAGGAAATAAACCTACCCCTGCCGGACTTAATCTGTAGATCACAAAAGGCGGAACAACGGGTTTTGCCTCCCTTAAGATCAATCCATCCGCTTCCAATTGTTTTAAACTCTGAATGAGCATTTTTTCTGTAATTGCAGGGATACATTTTTTAAGTTCACTATATCTCTTGCAATCCGTAGACAGATGATAGATAATAATTGGTTTCCAATATCCGCCGATCTTATCCATTGTGAAAGTTACAGGGCATAATTCCGCTGCAATTTTTTTGTTTTCCTGAATCGTCGATGTCTCCTTAATTGCTGTCATGATTGTCTTGTTTATGCGTTTAGCATACTTACTATAGGGTAAGTACTTCCTTAAAAGAAAGTACAAATGTACCTTTGTATTATCACATTTAAAAAATTAAACGATGAAAATTACAATAACAGGTTCTTTAGGAAATATAGGAAGACATTTAGTCGATATTCTTATCAAGCAAGGTCATGAGGTAAGTGTAATCAGCAGTTCTCCTGAAAGAGCGAGCGAAATTGAACATTTGGGCGCTAAAGCGCTTATTGGTTCTATCTTTGATGTTCCTTTTTTAACAGCGAGTTTTTCAGGTGCAGATGCTGCTTTTCTGATGACTCCTCCCAATTTAGGTGGCCAACATATTGTTGAGAATACCGCAAATGCAGGAAAAGCCTACGCGACAGCCATAAAGTCGACTGGCTTAAAAAAAATAGTGATGTTAAGCAGCGTTGGAGCTGATTTTGATGCTGGAACAGGACCAATTCGCGGTCTGCACCAAATTGAAGAGATATACAAAACACTACGCGATGTTCATATTACCTTTTTGCGTGCCGGATATTTCTACACGAATTTTTATAACGATATTCCATTAATCAAAAACGCAGGTATTGAAGGATCAAACTTCCCCGCAGAAATAAAAATTCCAGTGGTTGATCCCTTAGATATTGCTACTGCCGCAGCCGATGCGCTCCAAAATTCAGAAGTTGGACATCACGTGCGTTATATTGTTAGCGATTATGTTTCAGGAGGAGAAATTGCCCGCACATTAGGAGCTGCTATTGGTAATCCAAACCTGCCATGGATTGAATTTACCGACGAACAAGCTTTGGACGGCATGTTAAAGGCGGGACTTCCAACAGAAATTGCATCACTCTATGTAGAGATGGGGCAGGCAATCCGTGCAGGAAAATTACAACAAGATTTTGAAATTCAGGGTCAGCCAATCTATGGGACGATCCAGTTAAATCATTTTGCCATTGATTTTGCTAAACGATTCCAAAAACTATAGATCAATAAAAAAGGGTATTTCAACTTGTAATAACTAAAAAAGATCGGCCCTTTTTTATTAAATTTAATAGAGATGAGCACGATATTCCATCAGACTCATCCCTATTAAATCTATTGAATTAAACATCCTGCGCAGCTTTCTGAATAGGTTATAAAAAGATTTAACTTCCTTCGTATCATACTATTGAAATTATCCATGTACCTAAAGTTAAAAGGAAATACTCTTTATTAAAACAGAATACAGGTCTTCCGGCTTAACAGGCTTGACTAACCAGCAACTTATAGCCAAAGAATGACAAAGCGGTTCTATGTCTTGCTCGTCAGCACTAAAAATAGGAATGATGTTGTGCTCAAAATTGTTATTAAATTTTTTTTCGCGAATATTCTTTATTGTTTCGATACCACTGATAATAGGCAATTGATTGTCGATCAAAATAGCGTCAAAACAGCGCCCCCCTTTTAACATCTGTAATACTTCAAATCCAGTTTTTGCCTGTACGCTATCAATATTCTTTAAAGATAACATCCGAGCCAAAGCATTTCGTTCAGATTCTTCCTCGGCAACAACGAGCACATCCTTTATTTTTTTCAATCCCTCCCACTCATTTATTTCCCAGATAGAACGCACATGAATATTAAAAAAGAAACGGCTGCCTACACCAAAAGTACTTTCCAACTTCAATTCACTGTCCATCATTTTAAGCAGTTTATTCGATATGGTCAGTCCTAAACCAGTTCCGCCATAACGTTTAGTCATCGAGTTATCTTCTTGCGTAAATGCATCAAATATCCGCTCCAATTTATCTTCTTTGATACCTATGCCTGTGTCTTTGACACTAAAGCACAGAACAGCCTGGTCTGTATCATGTGATTCTACTGTAATGCTTAGTTCAATGGTTCCTTTCTCGGTAAATTTTGTGGCGTTGCTCAATAAATTCATCAATACTTGCTTGATACGGAGGGCGTCAACCCAGATGTAATGCGGTACATCGTCAGCGATATTCAGATAAAACGCTAGATTTTTGGTTTTGATCTGCAGATTAAGAAAGTTCGTCAGCTGAATAACCAGGTCGTAGAGATCGGTCTGTTCAATCTCCAGTTCTAATTTGCCGGCTTCAATTTTAGAGAAGTCCAAAATGTCATTTACGATTCCAAGCAATAAATTAGCGGATTGATCAACGATCGTAAGGTATTCCTTTTGCGTATCCTCAAGTGCTGTTCCAAGCAATAAATCGGTAAAGCCGACAATTCCATTCAGCGGTGTACGAAGTTCATGGCTCATATTTGCCAAAAATTGTGATTTTGCTGCATTTGCCTGCTCGGCTATTAATTTTGCCTTTTCCAGCTCCTCGCGTTGATGAATAATCCGGCTAATATCTGTCGCAATCGCAAGATAACCGATGACATTGTCGTTAATATCCCTAATAAGAGTAACTGCCAAGGAAACATGTAATTGAGATCCATCTTTTCGACAATAGATCCACTCTTGCTGTTCAGCACCGTGCAGCTCTGCCATATCTACAAAGAAACGAAGTTTATCTACCGAACGTCCCAATTCGACCTCCAGGTCTTTCGTCCTCAACACGAGCTCCTCTTCTAAATGAAAGTGTGCAAGACCAAATTTACCAATCACTTCTTCACTATGATATCCCAAAAGGTTTTCGGCCCCTGTATTAAACAATGTAATTACACCAGCGTTGTCGGTCGCTATAATACCGACAGCTGAGGTTGCATCCAACACTTCTGCAAGTAGTTTTTTTGAATTTGAAGACTCTGCTTCGATACGTTTACGCTTATCAATATCCTGAAAGGTACCGTATAAACGGACACAATGCCCGTTTTCAAAATCAGCATTTCCCAACGCACGTATCCACAGTTCATGACCTACGAAGGTGACAATCTCAAGTTCCAAGTCCCAAGATTCTCCCGTAGCGAGTGCGTGTTCAATTGCAGTCTGTATTTTATTTCTACTTGCTCCCGCTTTATAGAACTGTAACGCAGTTGTCAGCTCTGGTTCATAGTCTTCGGGTACTTCATGAATTTCTCTCGTAATTTCGGACCAAACAATCTTCCCATCAGCAGGCGTATATTCCCAGCCTCCAATTCTAGCTACCCTTCCAGTTCGCATCAATGTCGCCTGTGCATGCTTAAGCTTCTTTTCTAGAAAATGTTGTTCTGTAATATCTACTGCATTACCAATCACATAAGGTATTTTGTTATCACTGGCCTGCAGAATATTGTTAAACATCCAGATACGCATGTCACCCGAACGAGTCATGGTACGCATTTCTCCTTTGATTGTTCCATGCCGAACAATCGCGTCTAGGTAGTTCTGTAAATTCTCGTGCCCCTCCGATGGAACAATATCAAAAAGAGATAAAACCTGAATCTCATCTCTCGTATAGCCTAAGATCTTAGCTCCAGCATCATTGACGGTGATGAAATTCCCTTTCAGATCATGGGTACACATAAGCCCCTGAGAATTATCGAAAAATGCTTTCAGCTTTTGTTCACTTTCCCTGTACTTTTCTTTCTCCTTTCTGTTGACAATAAGCGTAACGACTTCATCCCGGAGAAGTGTTAGAATTTCTTTTTGATGCTGGTCGAGCTGCCTTGGAACACGATCGATAACGCATAGCGCACCTAAGGCATAGCCATTGGGATCGATTAATGGTAAACCAGCATAATAACGGATATTTGGTTCTCGGGTAACAAGCTCATTGGATTTGAAACGTTCGTCTTTTTCAGCATCTTCAACTTCCATCAGTTGATCTTCTTCCAGGGTATATTGGCAGAAAGATACATCCCGTCTGGTTTCTTCAGTCTCCAAACCAACGCGCGACTTAAACCACTGCCTGTCTTTATCCACCAATGAGATCAATGAAATAGTTGTACCGCATACAAGCGATGCAATTTTTGTAATGCGATCGAATTCTTCCTCTGTTGCAGTATTTAAAATTTCGTACTCATGCAACACACGTATTCGATCCGATTCATTTGTAGGCAACAATTTAGCATTCATACAAAAGCCTGTATTCGTTATTAGTTTTATCTTCGAAATCTTTATAGGTCCTAATGTCTAGCTTGCTCTAGCGTATAAATAATATTTCACTAATCTTCTAACGATTGATTTAATCAGTCCAATGCCCAACTAATCTGGATTTAGTATTGACTTTCCTGAGTCTACAGTAAAAAGTAGAAAACCAGCGGTAATAGCATGATAAAATATAAACATGAACACCGCTACACTAAAATAGTTTTAAATAAAAAAATAAACTATAAAACTAAAACTGCTCAAACAATGAACGATAACGTTTCTTTTTGCTTGACTTTTCAATGTGAAGGAATATATTTTAAAAAAAATTGAACTTGTGAAATCCAAGCTTTCCAAAAAGTCGTAAATGGGTATAAGTACAGAGAAAAAATTATAAACTAAAAGACTTTTGTTATGGAAAAGATAACCTCCCACAACGAAGCACTATTGAACTCCAATAGTGACATGGACAAAAGAGATCTCAGACGAAGAGACTTTTTAAAATATGCAGGAGCCAGCGCAGCGACATTAGCCATACTCGGTATGTCGAGCTGTAAAAAAGACCGCGATGATGGCATGGATAATGGCGGTAAAGGCATGTATTTTGGCAGCGGCGACATTGCTATCCTAAATTATGCCTATGCACTTGAACAACTTGAAGCCGCATTCTACATCCAGTTAGTCAATAATCCCTATAGCGGTATGACGGATATGGAAAAATCTTTTTTCACCGATATCCGTGATCATGAAATTGCTCACCGTGAGTTTTTCAAAGTGGCCTTGGGTGCAAAAGCCATTTCAAGTCTCGAATTTAACCTAGCTGGCGTCAATTTCAATAGCCGTGAAACAGTACTGGCAACAGCAAAAACGTTTGAAGACCTTGGTGTTTCGGCTTACAATGGTGCTGGTTGGCTAATCAAAGATGTCAATTATTTACTATTGGCAGGTAAGATTGTTTCTGTTGAAGCACGACATGCCGCTTGGGTCAGGGATATGATCGACAACGGCAGTTTTGCCAATCAAGAAGTAGTGGATTCAAATGGTCTTGATCTCGCAAAGAGTCCAAGCGTGGTGCTTAGTGCCGCGGCACCATTTATTAAGTCCAAGATTGATGTTAGTGATCTACCAACCTATTAATTCACCTAAAATCTGATTATCATGAATCTCTTAAACGTTTTTGAACAAATAAATGCTGTAGATCCTGAATTCAGCGATCGCATCAGCCCTCGTCGTGAAGCAATCAAAAGTTTGGCTTCAATGAGTAAAAAAGTAACCTTGGCTGCCCTGCCCTTTCTGATAGGCGAACTCTTTAAAAAAGCGTACGGTGCCACCGCGCCCACGGATGTAAATGGTGTACTCAACTATGCCTTGACATTGGAATATCTCGAAGCAGAATATTACACAATGGGTGTTGCCAAAGCAGGCCTTATCCCCACAGGTAAACCACTTGGTGCGATAACCACCATTCGTGACCATGAAGTTGCACATGTGAATTTTCTTAAACAAGTATTGGGCAGTAAAGCTGTTTCAAAACCAACCTTTGATTTTACTGCTGGTGGCACTTTTGGCAATGTTTTCAGTGACTATGATACATTTTTAGCTGTCGCACAAGCATTTGAAGATACTGGGGTAAGAGCTTATAAAGGCCAGGCGGGAATTTTACTTGGCAATCGCGTAGTACTGACTGCCGCACTGCAGATCCATTCGGTTGAAGCAAGACATGCCTCCCATATCCGTCAAATGCGCCGTGCCCGCGGAGGTGGAGCCGCCAATCAAAAACCTTGGATTACAGGAAGCAATGACAGTGGTATAGGAGCAGTTGTCGATCCGGTATATGCAGGCGAAAATAATGTGACACAAGCGGGAGTGGATATTACGACTTTGCCAGGCGCCTCGGGGAAAATTTCTACCAATGCGGCAACCCAGTCATTCGACGAACCTCTAACTGCAGAAGCTGTACTTAATATTGCAGGTTTATTTATAAAATCCTAACAAAAGACGTAGTTTACCTGTTTTTAGCATGTCCTGATCGGTTTATCCCATCAGGGCATTTTTTTATATACTCCCCATCACACATAATGCACTGAGCGTTGGCGCATCTTTGCCGCCTTCATCTTCCAGTGTAATGGCAAAAGCCTGAGCTTGGGGAATATCGAGCATCTTACTTGCAGTGTCTCCTTTTGAGTCCAATGGAAAAACACCTGCATTAACAGGTTTACCGTCAACCATTGCCCACAACTGATATTGCTTTCCTTTAGGTGCAACAGGCATATGTTCGATACTCAGATAAACTGCCTTTGATGCCTGATCCCAAAATACCAAGGCACGGTAATCGGGTTTATGCTCAACTCCTTTAAGAGGGATCGTTTTTATCGCTGGATTTTGAACCAGGGTCCATTTATCCTGTAAGGTTGCGAGTTTTTCCTGTTCAGCATCAAGTAAGGACGTTGTCTGATTTAACTTATTTGCTGTTTCCTGTTTACGTTGATATAAGAAAATATTAGCACCAATACTAACCGCTAACAATAGACTCGCTGCGATCGCCCACTTGTAAGATCGAGCACCGAGCGTTTTCTTGTCGGCATCGATAGCAATTACTTCGTTATGGTCTGTCGAGGCGGGCGCGAGTACTTCGTTGACTTCCTGATCTTCGCTTGGCACTAGATTTTCCGCTATGAGTTTATTCCATATATCTTGTTTGAACTGCATAGGCATCTCCATCGCTTGGCTATCAGCCAACTCTTCGAGTGCAATTTCTGCTTCGATGATGGCTTGTTCCACTTCGACATTATTTTTTCGAATACAATTCAAGATGCTCACTTCCTCTTCGGAAGCCAGCCCCAAAACGTACGATTCAATAATCCCCGACGATATGTATGCTCTAATATCCAAAACTAACGGTACTCCTTTAATAATTGTTGTAACTGTATAAATGCCGCTCTGGTACGGGTTTTTACCGTTCCGAGCGGAACATCGAGTTGCTCGGCTATTTCTTGTTGTGTATATCCTTCATAGTAGGCCATTTCAATCAAGATACGCCATTCAGGCTTCAATTTATCTAAAATATTTCTGAATCCAATAAAATCTGCTTTCGTATGTAGTTCGCCCTGACTTTGATCTTGTTCTTCCTCCCTATTTACGATATTTGAAAGCGGTTGGTTTTTCTGTTCGTTTACGATCGCTTTTGATTTTCGATGATCGAGGGCTGTATTACGGGCAATGTTGATCATCCAGGTATAAAGACGGCCTTTTTCAGCATCGAAAACATCGATGTGTCGCCAAATTTTGACAAATACGTCTTGTATGACTTCTTCCGCATGCTCGGTTGAGGCCACTATACGACAAACCACACCAAAGAGCGCAGTGGCATAGTGATCATAAAGATAACTAAAAGCCTGCTGATTCTTCTTTTTCAACAAAAGAATCAATGTTTCTTCAGAAAGGTTGTGTAATGGACTCAAATTTCACGTTTATAATGATCTAAAGATGGATATTAAAAATCAGAAAAAAAAGCAACTAATATAAAATAAGTTAAAGTACCTATAAAACAGGTTAAAATACCTAACACACCTTAGCATATATGCGAATAGCACTTGTTATTAATGTTTTACATTGCTCAATTCCTGTTTTTGGTTATTTAATTCCACTAGTAATCCCACTAGAACGGATCAATTTAACTTAATTGGGCCAGATAATCAGCTTATAGTGTCCATTTTCCGCAAATCTGGTATCCACAGTTAGATTTACTAAAATTTATCTAATAGCTTAATTTACAAGAAGAGTTCCCCTTGGAAATTGGATTTATCAATAGCATATCACATGTCGCCAGATAAAATTCATCAATTAACTGGATAATCAAATCATTTCTTTCGTTATTAAGAGCTAGTCCCACCCAATTTTTGGAGGGAAGATATTTACTCCGAGTCCATTGAACAGGCTGTTCTATTTGTTTTTCTGAACGTAACCATTCTAATCCACTATCATTGAAATATATCTTTTCATTTGACAAATCCATCACGATGAAAGGTCTTTTCTTAAAATAGAAAATACTCATATCAAGATCTGCAATTACATTCATTCGAATATGTTTTTTGAGATGCATATATGCATTTATACGGGCTAGTGTTGACATCTATTTATCTTATTGGCTATAAAATCATCATAAATTTCCATGAACATTCAAAGCAGGCGAAGTGTTCATCAGACGAGAATCAAAGATATTCGAATTAGCGGGGTAAGTGGGGGTATATTTTGTTCTAATAGGTGGAAAAAAATGTTAATGTAAGTTGAAAATACGACGGATAAAACCACTACTTTACCAAGCAAAAGGATATGTGTCAGATTGCTCCCTTACAGGTTTCGGCGAATCGTAAAATGCCTGCACGGATTGTAAATACCAACATTGAACCAGTGTTGCAATGGTTTAAATTTGATAAACAACAAAAGATATGCGGAAAGAAAGTAAAAGCACGTCATTCATTAAAAAAATTCTAGGCTTAATTAGTCTTATCCTTATGGTAACAAATAGTAAAGCACAGCAAGTCACGCACTATTTTCCAAGCGGAAAAGATAAGGCAAAGACAATCAGTGGACAGTATGGTGGTAATAGCGGAATTTGTCTTTTTGAAGATGGCAAATTTCTGTTATATGGTTATGCTACATCTGTTTTCGGGTCCTATGTTTTTGAAAAAGATTACCTGCTTTTCTATCCGGATGAAGCACCTTTATTTCAATTGTATGGGCGTCACAATGCTAACTTCAAAGACAGTACTCGTTTCAATCTGGCAGGTTTTGAAAGTGGGAAAACCTATGTACAATTTGATAATGACAGTACACATCGGGTTTTCAATGACAAGGCAAACTGTTTCAGTCCTCCTTTTGTTCATCAGGAATCCAAACCGGTTCAATCGCTTAAGTTTATTGTACAAAGTCAGTATATGGAAGATGATAGCACTTATCAAGTCTTTCAGTATACCAATGAAGGAAAATTCAATGATTTTATAGCTGCTTATAACAAGCACCAACGTGCACGTCAAAATTTCAGCGCTTACCTATATTTGGCTGAAGGTAATAAATTAGCCATCAGGCTCTCCAATTATGGCGGAGAAAGAGGTTTTTTAAGAGAAAATCAAGACGGTTCAAATCAAGAGCATTGGAACGAAATATTGACCATGAAGAAGGATTATGATCAGGCAAACTATATCGACCCCACAGAAATATTTAGCAATGCACATTACACAATATTTTACCCTGACCTCGAACAGTACATTTTAGATCCTGTCACCAAAAGATATATCAGCAAGTTTGCATCAGACAATGAAGCATTTTTTGCGGGAAATCCTGAGCAAGACGATCGGTATTTAAATAAGTACATCCGGCAAGGTCTGTCCTTTCTGCAAGATGAAAGATTCGATAAATCAAAACTAGCTAAGACCAGCTTATTCTTTACGAGCTGTGACGAACCTGAAAAATCATATCATTATGAAAATGGATCACAGCAATAATCGCTCAAAAGCCACAGCAATGATCCAAATAGGATTTTAGCACTATTAAGCGTGACAAACAGTGCCATAAACGGCGATTAATACGAGCGTGACCTTTTTCTTAAATATGGCTTAATTTTGGTAGTAATAACCGGATAAAATATACACTAGTTTTATTTCGGCAAAGATGATGAATTATATAACGATTATTATTGGACTAGGAATTTGCTCACTGGCAAGTTGTGCAACGCAAAAGGAAAGTATTGCAAATAGAAACGAGACAGAAAGTGTATCCTTAGCTGAGGGACAAAGAAAATCATTGCGAGAATATCCGATCAAGATCAAATTTAATGGTATTTCAGAAGATAGCCGTTGCCCTGAAGGCGTCAACTGTATTTGGTCTGGAGTTGCAGTAGCAGAAATTGAGATCGCAGAAAAAGCAACCGAACCCACGATTATAAAACTCGCTACAATAGATTTACAGGATAGAGGCTATCAAAGAACTGCCAATACCAACGGATATACCATTTCATTACGAGATATCGCCCCTTATCCGAACAAGGAACAAGGGACACAAACGCTACGGGGTAACTACAAAATCTCTATTATCGTACAAAAAGCTGTAAAATAAGCCCGTAGCGGTTCGCCAGCAATCGTCCTATGGAAATAGTCATTGAAAAATGACCCAATTCTATTAAAAAATGACCCAATTCTTAAAAACGCCAATACATATATTTTAATTATATGCATAGATACTTATTGGTTCATTCCTTGAAAAATAATACCTTTGCCAAAACCTCATTTATGAAAAAGTTTTTTAAATTTATTAAGATCACATTTTTTTCTATACTGGCCATTATTGGGCTATTATTCCTCTATTTTTTCATTTCCAATCGGATATTTATAGGAAATACCAATGCGGAAAATATAGCGTATCTCAAGCTCCATAAAACGGAGATTAAGGATAATATTGTAGATTCTCTATTCGACAATAGCTTCTATAATTCGGATATTTTTTTACTTGGGGAAATTCATGGCTACGCAGACAATCAAAAGTTGGACAAAGAGCTGTTATTCTATTTGAACAAAAAGCTCGGTGTTAAATATTACATTGCTGAGATGGATAGTACAAATTCCAATAAACTAAACAGCTTTTTATCCAAGCCCCTAAAAGATAACGCGCTATTGAAAGATGTGGTCAGCTCCATTCGTAAACGTATTCCGCAACAATCTAGTTTAGAGCTATATCAAAAATGGGGTGAAATTTATGATTATAACCGCAACCTTGCCGATTCGGCAAAAATCACTGTTATTGGCATAGACAAAAGCTTTACAGCGGATAAATCTGACGTGTCCAGGGATTCAGCTATGCTATTAAATTTGGAAAATTACATTAAAAATCACCATATTGATGGTCAAAAACTATATGGATTATTTGGTTTCTTTCATGTTTTACAAAAAGGAAAGGATGCAACCAACGATCCTTTTGCTACACGCCTGAAAAATAAAGGATATAAAGTATCTAGCTTTGTTAGTTATACCATTGCTAGTGAAATGTATCTCCCAAAGAATCCTCAATTTCCAACCCCTGCAGATGAAAAAGTAGATTGGGTAAATGCAGATGGCCCACTTATGCTCGTGAAAGGCATTCAGGATCTAAAAGAATTAAGTCGACCAAATAGTATATCATTGTTTAAACTCAATGCAGCACATTCACCCTATGCTACTTCTCAAAATTTAATAACTGTAAAATCACGGCTTTTTGGCGAGAATATCATACCCGTTGAGAAAACTCATACAACTGACTTTTTTCAATATGTATTTTTGTTACGCAATTCAAAGGCCTTAACAAAACTTGATTAGGACAGCAAGCATTTCATCAAAAAATCGGGTAAACAAGCTGCCTGCAGATCATATGATCAAAGAGACAAGTATCCTAATGAAAAATATTCCATTCATAAACAGGATGATCCATATTTAAAAGAAGGAATCTAGCTTATCGACTTGCAAGATATCACTTTGGTTTATATATTTGCGACATCATAAGAAATCCTAATGCGGAAGTGGCGTAATTGGTAGCCGCACCAGACTTAGGATCTGGCGCCGCAAGGCGTGGGGGTTCGAGTCCCTTCTTCCGCACTTATCATTCTCCCGAGCTTTCAGCTCGGGATTTTTTTTTGACCAGCACTTTTTTTTGATTTCTAAGCTACATGCTTCGATCACATATTTTCCTTCAGCACCAACTCATCTTTAGTCCGAATAAATGCCCCAAAAACATAAAAGATACGATCTTCAATTTTCTTGCGATCTAAATAATACGGGAATCTCATTTACTGTTCACTTCTTTTGTTATCAATATGTAATGATATTATGAGAACTTCGATCATTAAAAGAATGGTAAGATAACCAATCGGCTTTCCTAAATATAGCCCCTTGAGCAATTTTATAATTCCTAGGAGCAAGATCATAAGCATAAAATAGCGTACTATTTTTGAAATGGATTTTTGTAAAAATTTGAGGCTTAAAACCGAAGTATAGAATCCTATCAGAAGAATCAGATAGAATTTCAAAAATTGAGGTCCTTTTAAAGAAAATGGATTCCAAGTCTGCTGGTAAATTACCAACCAAATCAAACTAATCGTCATACTTGCCAAATGAACTGCTATCTTTTTCATCGTCGTTTACATTATTAGCTACTACAACCACCGCAACTACCACAGCTGCCACAACTACTACAACCGCCGGCACTACCGCAGTTATTAGCGCTCGTACAGCTTCCTCCGTCGTCAGAATTATTCCTGGACCCTTTTCGATCTTTTGGATCTTTTGGAACAATACTGTTAAGAATCAGCATAACAATTCCTACCAAAAAGAAAAAACTGATTCCCCACATGAGCATCGCCGTCAGTCTATTGATCACTTCTCCCCAACACGAGCTGAGTAGCAAAATAGGAGTACATAAAAATATCAACCCCAATTTTCCAATCATCGTTTTCCTTCGACCATTTGTTTCCTTTATCCAGATATTTTTTGGTGGCTCCTGTTTAAAAATTCCCCTGTAGCCAGCTAAAGTATCCGAAAACCACTTTTCATGCTCTTTTTTTGCGATATCCCCCCCTGCTGATGGGTGATGATGCAAGTTTTGCTTTAAAACATGTGGGCAGAATTCCTCCCAATAGTTTTGGGTATAAAGGAGATGCATATGCCAAACTTTGTCAACAATTTCACTCGGTGAAGCACCATTATCGAGTCTAAAGCAGAGATACACAAACTTTTTATACTCTTCTATCGCTTTTTGGGTAAAATCTAAAGTCCAATTTTCTTCTTTTGCTAGTTTCTTTGAAAAAGGAAAATCAACATTTGGACGATCAAGCGAAAATTCCTGAAGTCTGAGCCAGAGACTATCCTGATGTAATAAGCTATTTTTTTCCATTATCTTAACTATATATTTTCCAATCAAATATGTATAGATTGGAAAATATAAAAATCTCATAACAGTCTCTTTTTACATCAAATAAATCTTAAATTAGTCTTATAAGACAGCTCATGAAAAAAGAAGATATTCTGCACCTCGAAAAATTAATGAATTTCCTGGGATTCCATTTCCTGAAGAAAAATCATTGGGAAGATGTAACCAAAACCGAATGGTCTTTTATTGTAACAGAACTTAATGAGTTGATAACACATGATTGCAAGGAAAAGAACATAAAAAAAGAGCCACAATTATTAGGCTCTAATTATCTTTATGAACATCTTGTCATTAATAAACTAAAAAAATATGAGCAAAATACAACTGCGGACTTAAGCAAGCCTAATTTGGCAAAATTGACTTTGATCGTAAAAGCTCTAGGCTATGCAAATTATATTGATTTTATTAATTCAAATACGGAGGCCTTTAATTTTAATGATCTGAGAATTAATATGAACAATGTTAAACAGAATACCTTGCTGTTGGATCGCTTAGTTGGATGCTGGTATTCTTATAATAGAAACCTTCCGGACAATATTATGCAAGCCAAAGAGGACCGGATATGGCGATCTGCCATGGAAATATATAAATCTGAGACCTCCAATGAATATTTTATCGAAAGGAGTGGCGGCGATCATCACAAATATTTTGGAAAAATAAACGCCTATTCAGATTATGTGTTTATCTTGATGAATAGCAATACCTTCATCCGGCAACGACATTTTATATCTAGAATAAAAGATATTAATGAAAAGCTTAAAGATCCACACTTTAAGCTTTTCGAACTTCATTTTATAAGCACTTGCATCAGTTTTAATCAGGAACCCATTGCGCTATTTGAGATATTTCAAAAGGCAGATCGAAAAACATTTATTTCAGATTCCATCAGCTTCCCTATCGACAGCGATGAGATTCCGCCATCAATTTTAAAGCAACTCAAAGACACCGAAGCTAACAGAATAGATTACCGATAAATGTGTAGCATCAAGAGTTTAAACCGACCAGTCAAATGGTTTTGTACAAGGATCGCATTCAAATTTTAAAACCTTGCCTAGACTTTTGGCTTTTTTCCCTTTTTTCACAAATACATACGCTAAATCTACATATTCTTCCACTTCCACTCCGCTTTCGTCTCTACCTTTTACGATAACAGAATAATATTTCCCGTCAGGATATTGCTTAAAAAACACTTCGTTTACAGTAATTTTTTTTGGTGTTTGATTGTCGCAGCAGCTACACCATAAAATAACAATGGGTTCTTTCTTAAGATATGCAACTGCAGTTTCCGCTTGTTTTTGTGTTAGGGCCTGGAGTTGGTCGGCTTTTGAGAATAACGCTGTGCATAGCAACAAAAGAAGAAAAACGGTCTTTTTCATACAAATAGTTTTAAGTTTAAAAGAATTCATCAGCAAAGACTATGCCTTTAGATACACAAAAAATAACAACAGCTTTCCTTAGGTATGAAATAGTTGGTTATTTGTTCGCCAATTCGGGGCAGCGTATTGGATCTACCCTAACAGAAAAGCCCTATACCTTAACAACTTAAAAAGTCACTCTCAAGATACAAACGGTATCCTTAATAGATGGCGTTAGTATCTTGAGAACAAATGAATATTTTATTTTTCCCAAACCAATGCACTTGCACCAAGAATAGCAGCATCAGCTTCTTCCAATTCACTAAACACAAGTTTCACTTTATTCCTAAACAAAGGAAAAAGATTTCTTTCCATATGCAGCTTCGCAGGTTTTAAGATAAAATCACCAGCTTTAATTACCCCACCAAATAGGAGAATTGCTTCAGGAGATGAGAACATCACAAAATTGGCCAAGGCCTCACCCAGCTTCTGCCCCGTATATCTAAATACTTCGATGGCAATTGCATCCCCTTTCAAAGCACATTCATGAACAGTCTTCGAATTTATAGCATCTTCTGGATACTGATTTAACATCGACTCAGGAAATTCAGCTCTCATTTTCTTTGCCGTGATCGTTATTCCTGTCGCGGATGCATACGCTTCTAAACTTCCTTCAGAACCTGTGCTCCAATGCTTCCTTCCTCCAGGTTTAACAATGGTATGGCCTAATTCTCCAGCAAATCCGTCATGACCATAGATAAGCTTTCCGCCGGCGACGATACCGCTGCCTACACCTGTCCCTAGGGTAATCATAATAAAATCTTTCATTCCCCGCGCTGCACCAAAAAGCATTTCACCATAGGCAGCAGCATTGGCATCGTTGGTTATGGTACAGGGAATGTTAAACTTAGCGGTCATTAAGTCACTGAATCGAATGACACCCTTCCAAGGAAGATTGGGCGCATGGTCTATGGTTCCAGTATAATAATTCGCATCCGGAGCACCAACACCAATTCCATCAAAGCTATCTTTACCTCCAAAATTTTCAATTAAAGGAGATGCTTTTTCATACAACGCATCGATAAAATCCTCTACCGTCTCATAATCATCTGTTTTTATGCTTCCCTTTTCAAGTACTTCACCGCGATGATTGACCACCCCAAATTTCGTATTGGTCCCTCCGATATCTATTCCCAACGCTACGCGTCTTGATAAATCTATTAACGACATTTCTATTTCTTGTTTCTTAGTTCTAAAATTACTAAAAGATAATATTTTATGAGCAGTCGACAAAATCTTCTTGCCATTTAATATCTGTAGAGAACGCTATTTATGATCACAGGCAATCCGATCAAAGTTGGATCCATCCGGCATTGCTACTTTATTTTATCGCCTAGGCACACCAAATTACCAAAGGCGGCATAGTTTTAGCACGTTAAGAATAGTTTAGGCCCTATATTTATATTTTTTAGTACAACAATAAATTTATGAATAAAATATTGCGATTTTTTGATCTACACCAAGGTGAAGAAAAAAAGGAAGCTGTTCTGGAAAATGTTGTCAGTAATATTTCTTTTCGCGGAGCTAATGCCTGGATTCTAGCCTGCGCGATTGTAGTGGCATCTGTTGGATTGAACGTAAATTCAACTGCCGTCATTATAGGAGCCATGCTGATATCTCCGTTAATGGGGCCAATAGTAGGAGCTGGATTCGCCTTAGGGACTTTTGACTTTCCGTTATTAAAAAAATCGCTAAAAAATCTACTGATTGCCACATTGATCAGCTTGGTCGTGTCGTTTATCTATTTTCTTTTAAGCCCCTTCAAAGAGGCACAATCTGAGTTACTAGCACGCACATCACCCAATATTTACGATGTCATGATTGCAATCTTCGGTGGTCTTGTCGGTGTCATTGCTATTACAAGAGTGGATAAGGGCAATCCAATTCCTGGAGTAGCAATTGCAACAGCCCTGATGCCTCCGCTCTGTACCGCGGGCTATGGGCTCGCAATAGGCAATTTCAGCTTTTTCGCCGGCGCATTATTCCTGTATATAATAAACTGTGTTTTTATCTGCATTTCGACCTTTGTGATTGTCAAATATTTACGTTACCCCAAAACACATTATGTCGATCAGCAACGGGAAAAAAGAATTACACAAAGTATTACCATCATCACAATTATACTTGTATTGCCGAGCGTATATTTTGCCTACAATCTACTGCAAGAAAAAAAATACACAAACAAAGTAAATCAGTTCGTTCAACAGGAATTGAGCAATAAAGGTTATACGGTTATTTATGAAAAACTGGAGATGAATGGTAATCCAAAGAAATTAGAACTGGCTTTCTTATCAAAAAAATTCAGCAAAAAAGAAGTTGAGTCTCTACAACACAGCATGGAAACATTTGGGATTACCAATACCGCGCTGGTTATTCATCAGGACAGTTTAGACCTAAAATCGAGTATTCTTAGCGAAATCGATAAGCGTACCGCTGCTGTAAGTGAAAAAGACCTTACCATAAGAGCTCTCAATAATGAACTTACCAAATACCAATTGGCCAATCCACAGCTCGATCGGGATATCTTGGTATTGTTCCCCGAACTAAGCTCCTATAGCATTGGTATACAACAGCATTACAGCAAAAAGGATAGCTTAGCCAACCTTGTCGCATTTATTTATTCTACCAAAACTCCGCTATCTCAAACACAACAGGAAAAGCTACAACAATGGCTACAAAATCATTTTCCTAAAGATAGTGTGGAAATTATACGTAAATAGACTTGAGTCAGCTCGTTCTATGCCGACGATCTGACGGCTTAAACAAGCATAAGCGCTATGTTCAATTAGCAAAGAACGAATAGCTACGCCATGTTTTCACACGGTCTTTCTATAATTATAGATGGCTAAACCATTCAACAAAAAAGCAAATCCAATAAGATAAACAAACTCTTTCTTCACTTCCTGAAATCCACTCCCTTTTAAGACAATTAGCCGTACAACACTGATAAAATGGGTAACGGGTGTGCATTGCGAAATTGCTCTTGCCCAAGCCGGCATACTATCTGTGCTGGTAAAAAAGCCACTCATCAGCATAAAAACCATCATAAAGAAATATGCGATGAACATGGCCTGCAACTGCGTGTCTGCGAGGGTAGAAATAAACAATCCCAACCCCAATAGTGCAATGAGGTAAAATGCAGCAAAGAGATATAAAAGCAGTAAACTTCCCTGCGGAAAAATACCATAAACAATATACATTACAATCATACCAACGGTAAAAACAATCATGCCCACAATCCAAAATGGAATTAGTTTCCCTAGGATAAACTGCCATTTTTTGATGGGCGTCACATTGATCTGCTCGATTGTTCCGATTTCCTTCTCTTTGACAATATTGAGCGCTGTAATAAATCCGCCAATCATCGTAAGCAACAAAACCAAAATACCCGGCACCATATAGTACTTGTATTCAGCCCTGGGATTATACCAATTGGAATTCGCTATTTTGACGGTTGTGACCTGCTCTGAAACACCTGTTTTAGCGGTTTTGATATTTACATCCAAACCGCCGTTAAAATCAGTAATTACACTAGTTAAATAAGCTCCACCCAAGGACGATTTTGTACCATTGATGGCATCCACTGCGATATTGACTTGCTGCTTACCTTCCCGCACCAGATTGCGCTCAAAACCTGCCGGTATCTCCAATACGAGATCAGCGTCTCCCTTTTCGATCATTTCCAATCCAACTTTATAAGATAGTGGACTACTTACGATTTTAAAGTATCCTGAAGATGCAATTTTATTGATTAAGGTTCTTGAATAAGAACTGTGGTCATTGTCAACATAAGCAATATTGATATTCTTCACTTCAAAATTGGCTGCAAATGGCATGATGATCAATTGAACTGTCGGCATGACAAACATCATGGCCAAGATAATCTTGTCTCTGAATATCTGCCGAAACTCTTTCTGTAATATGAATCTTAATACCTCCATTACAACCTGATTTTAAATCTTTTCAATGCAATTGACAACAACACAACTGACATCCCGCCGAGAATCAATGTTTCTTTCCAAACATAACTAAAGCCCATTCCTTTGAGCATGACAGCTTTAATAATTGCATAGTAATACCGGGATGGTACGATATGCGAAATAACCTGAAATATCCAGGGCATATTTTCCAAAGGAAACATAAAGCCAGTCAATAATAAGGTCGGCAGCATCATGCCCATCATCGCTATTAACATGGCAGTTTGCTGGGAATCGGTGATATTAGAAATCAACAAGCCTAAAGAAAGACAGGTGATAATAAATAAAATACTCTCTGCAAAAATCAACACCAGACTTCCCCTGATCTCAACATCAAGTACAAACACCGAAAGTAGAAGAATAATGATAAAATTGACGAGTGAAAGCACGAGATATGGAATCGCTTTGGCGATGAGAACCATAATGGGTTTAAAAGGCGATACCAATAGAATTTCCATAGTCCCCAGTTCTTTTTCGCGCACAACTGCCACGGAGGTCAGTGCCGTGCTCACGATCATAAAAATCAATGCGATCACTCCAGGGATAAAATTAAGGGAACCGTTCTGCTCTTCATTATACAATTGTCGCAGTTGCGGCACTATCTGATAGGATAACGCTGTTCCGGGATTTAGGTCCTGCTGGTATGCCTTGATTATAGCCGTCAGATAATTGGTGACTATTGTGGCAGTATTCGGATCGGAAGCATCAGCTAATAGCTGAATTTGAGCACCATCCTTTCGATATAGATCCTCCCCGAAGTTCGCAGGAAAGATTATTGCACATTTGATGCTTCCATCTTTAAATCGGCTTTCTACATCTTTATAATTTACAATTTCATCTTTCACCTGAAAATATGAGCTTGTTTTAATACGGTTTATGATTTCACTGGAGTTGACATCACGCGCATTATCCTGGATCGCAATTCCAATATTTTTAACTTCGCTACTCAATGCATAGCCAAAAAGGAGAATCTGAACTACGGGAAACCCAAAAAGGATAAGCAACGTTCTACGATCCCTAAAAACATGATAAAACTCCTTGCGAATAAAAGCGAACAACTGTTTCATATCAATCTCCCGATCTTTTGGCCCCACGTGCCAGTTGATAAAATACGTCGTCCATGGAATGGGTTTCGAACCGCTGTTTCAGATTTGTAGGACTGTCCATCGCTTCTACTTTCCCATCTACCATGATACTGATACGGTTGCAGTATTCGGCTTCATCCATATAGTGTGTTGTCACAAACACCGTGATGTTATTGGCAGCAGCCTCGTAAATCATATCCCAAAACTGCCGTCGGGTAATCGGATCAACACCTCCTGTTGGCTCGTCCAAAAAAACAATTTTAGGTCGATGGAAAATCGCTACCGAGAATGCCAACTTCTGTTTCCAACCCAAAGGTAATTCGCCTACGAGTTTTTTTGCTTCTTTCTCCAAACCTAAGGTATGTACCAAATCACTGCTCCGCGACTTTATGTCTGCCCTTGAAACACCATAAACGCCACCATAAAACTCAATATTTTCCAAAATAGTGAGGTTATCGTACAACGAGAACTTCTGACTCATATAACCGATATTCTTTTTGATCTGCTCCTGTTCTTTATACACATTGAAGCCAGCAACAGTTGCTTCACCCGATGTCGGGTAGGACAAACCACAAAGAATACGCATGGCCGTGGTCTTCCCCGCACCATTGGCCCCAAGAAAGCCGAAAATTTCGCCCTGGTCAACATCGAACGTAATTTTATCTACGGCCTTAAAATCTCCAAATTGCTTGGTCAGATCCTTACAGACTATTGCCTTATTCTCCATCTGTAACTTGTTTGAATTCGTTCATACCATTTTGATCCTGCATCAGGCGGATAAAACTATCTTCGATCGTTGCTGCTATTTTTTCAACCACGAGATGTTGTGGATTATACTTATTTGCCAGGGCAATAATGCCTTCCCTACCATCCACTTCTGATTTTGAGGTAAGGTGCAAATATTCGCCAAATGCATAACAGCTTTCTACCGCCTGATCCGAACGGAGATCCTGGAGCAGTTTATATATATTGTCCGCTTTAACCGCATATAGTGGCTTTGGAAAATTTTTTATAATACCTGACGGTTCATCGATTGACATAATCCTTCCGCCCTGCATTAATGCAATACGATCACACAGTCGAGCTTCATCCATATAGGGTGTGGATACCACGATCGTGATCTGCTGTTCCTTGAGTTTGGTCAACATTTCCCAAAATTCCTTTCTGGATACAACATCGACACCTGTTGTCGGTTCATCCAGAAAAAGCACGTCGGGCTTATGGATCAGCGCACAGCATAAGGCCAGCTTTTGCTTCATTCCGCCAGACAATTTCCCTGCTCTACGATCGTTGAAGGGTTGTATCTGATCATAAATATCTTTGATAAGTGGATAATTTTCCTGAATGGTTGTACCAAAAACTGTCGCAAAGAAAGTGAGATTCTCCTTTACCGTCAGGTCCTGGTATAATGAAAAACGTCCTGGCATATATCCTACCCGATTGCGTATCTGTTGATATTCTCTGACAACATCAAATCCCTCTACAGCAGCAGTACCGCTATCCGCAAGCAGTAAAGTGGTTAGTATTCGGAAAATTGATGTTTTACCGGCGCCATCAGGCCCTATAAGCCCAAACAACTCACCTTTCTTTACCTCAAAAGAAACGTCATCTACGGCTCTAACATTACCGTAGGTTTTGACCATATTTTTTACACTGACAGCGATCATAATAACTTACTTTGACCAAAGGACTTCACCATACATCCCTATTTTTAAATAGCCATCATTTTTCACACTTACTTTGATCGCATAAACAAGATTAGCGCGCTCATCTTTAGTCTGAATTGTCTTTGGTGAAAACTCAGATTTATCTGAAATCCATGTAATTGTTGCGGGATATTCCTTATAATTTTCCTTGCCATCATCAATACGCACAGTCACCGCCTGTCCGACTTTTATCTGTGGCAACTGAATTCCGGTAATATAAGCCCTCAAATAAAGCTTCGTCGTGTTGGCAATTTTATATAAAGGTTTACCGACGACCTGCAATTCACCCTGTAGTGCATAGTTTACCAAAACTGTCCCACCAATAGGATTAATCACCTGTCCCTTATTGATCTGTTCCTGAATCTGTGCAGCAGATTTCTCTAAGGGATTTTTCTCACTCAAGATACTCCGATTTTGGGTATTTGTATTGTATGTATTGAGGGTGAGTTGTTGCTTGGTCACGGCTATTTGTTTCTGCAATTGATCGATTGCCGCATTGATATCATCGAGCTGTTTACGTGTTGCGGCATCTGATTTTACCAGATTTTCCGTCCGGGTCCTTTCGTACAGCTGTTGTTTTAATTGCGCTTCCTGAACGACTAGTTGGCGCTGTACTAGTTCAACCTGATCCCTGGGATTCACCGTCTTTTGAGCTAAAGCTTCGATACTTGCCTGCACTTGTTCTTTTTGCAATTCAGCAGTACGGACATCTATTTTTCCGACAGTATCTCCAAGTTTCAATTGCTTTCCTTCTTCAACAGCATATTGCATCAATATTCCGTTTTGCTGCGCAGAGACAATCACTTCGTCAGCCTCAAAATTCCCTGAAGCGTCATATTCATTATGTTGCTTACAACCACTAAGCAAAGAGAGCGCAGTAATAAATAGGATTAATCTTTTCATTTTTTGATGTTTACAGTTAATTCCCGGCTATAAATTTTAAATTATAGATCGCTTGTAACAATTGGATCTCGTGCAATATTTTGAGCTGCTTGGCCAAGTGTTCTGCATTTAATTTTTGAATATACTCGTGGGTCGTGATCACTCCATTGCTCAACTGCGCCTCAGCAGATTGAGTTACCGATGTCCGCAAGGCAATCGCAGCATCATCCTGTCGAATCAAGATGGTATATTTATTAACCTGCTCATCCTGTTGGCTCAGGTCAACTTTGGCATTCAGCAAAAATGTCTCCTTATCGGCATCAATAGACTGACGATTGAGCTGAAGGATATTTCTTTTGTTCGACAGTGAATAAAAGCTACTTAGCGACCAAGAAAAACGCAGCCCCGTAACGTACCAGGGACCAAATTTGTTTTCAATGATATTGAGGGTTGGCCTTCCATGTGCCCCTTGAAAAAAGCCACTTACCTGTGGAAGATAATCGGATTTCAATTGTTTCTCCTGTTGGTCAACGATGTTTTTTTGTAAATCAAAAGCTTTTAATTCAGGTCTGTTAATGGAGGAAAGCGTATACTGAGCAGTAGGCAATTCCAATTGCATGGATTCGGGCAGCTTCTTTCCTATAAAGAGCGAAAGCATATTTAAATATGCTGTACGATTAGATGTATATTCTGTCGTCTGCATTTCTATATTCAATACTTCAGCTTTCAGCTCTTCCACATTACTACGAAATGCTACCCCATTGTCAAAAGCAGCCTCAGCTTTTTGTACCTGAGTCTGTAAGTTAGCCTTGTTTAACTCGTTCTGCTTCAATTGGGCATCGATTAATAAAACAGCAAAATAAAGACTATTGATACGTTGATTGATCCCATAGAGACTGGATACTAAGGTCTGCTCCTCCAATGCCGTATTTGCAGCGATTAAATCCTTCTGCATTTTTGTATTGCCGGCATCGTAAATGAGCTGACTAATTTCACCCTGTATTTTATACTGATCTTTACTGATAGAAGGTAAGGAAATACCCGGCAATGAACCTACAGCATCCGCAAAACTTACTGTTTGCGATTGATAGGTTGCCTGACCTGAGAAGCTAATTTGGGGGAGAAACCTTTTATTGGCATTTTGGATGGTATACTCACCCGTTTTGGTTATCAGATCCATTTTTTTAATTGCTGGATAATTTGCTTTGGCAAGCGTATAACAACGCTCCAAAGTGAGTACCTCTACTTGTGCAGCGGTCCTATTTGCAAAATGCAACAGGATCAATAAAAGAATAACATGCGTTAAATAACAATACTTCATAACTGCGTTGTTCATATATTGTGGCATTATTTTTTAATCTTTAGATTTAATCATTTGATTAAGTTTGGGACAAAAAAATTATTTTGCTGTCATCATCGCTCCTATCCATATCGGTATAAGCTTCTTACGCTCTATCATAAGTGCATTAAACTGTTCGATATCGAGATCTTGTACCCCCATAATCAAAGGCTTTGCGATAAAAGGAAACACAACCAACCCCAATAAATTCATTAAAAAATGTAAAGGATGTGGCTCCATAATAAAGCCCTGTGTTAAGGCTTCATGATGCTGTTTAAAAAAAACAGAATTGTTTAGCAATTGTTTGATTGGCAACTTTTCGAGGAGTTCCTGAGGATTGTTTCTGATTTCCGAAATCAAAAAAGTAGGCACCTCCGGTTCTCTGATGATAAAATCGATATATCTATTGGCTATCAATTCAACTTTACTTTCAAGATTGGTTGTTTCATCATTAAGGATAACAGCCATACTCTGTACGAAAGCCGAAAAGGTTTCAAACATAATAATTTCAAAAAGCTTCTCTTTGCTCCGAAAATAATAATTGAGCAAAGCAAGATTGATCCCTGCTTCTTCGGCAATATCCCTTGTCCTGGTTGCTGAGAAACCTTTTTTATAGAATACAACCCTCGCCGCTTCCTTAATTTTCGTTTCCGTCGACAGATCTATTTTCTTCTCTTTCATCCCGATTAAACTTCCTTGTATTATGCAAAGATAGAAAAAAGAATCAAAAATAAACAATTGTTTTAATCAAATGATTAAAACAAAACAACAAACGTATTTATATGATTATCAATGTAAATAAATCACAAAAAAAAGAAACCCGTTCCGCAACATGCAAGTAATAAAGCGAGCAAATGATAGGTACTAGCAGGCAGTCAGGACAAATTATTTGCAGCTTTTAGTTGTTTAAGAAAAATATAGCACAACAGCGGAAAACCGATATAATAACTAACGAGGACGAACAAAGGCAAAATCCCCTCGGGTTTGACTGGGTCTACCGCATACGTTTTTATCAGGAGCTGCAGTCCGATATTTTTTTCTTTCGAAAATAGAATCATCGTTGCAAAATTATAACCAAAATGTAAAACAATCGGATGCACTATTTTACCTGTTTTAATACAAATTCGTGCAAATAAATACCCCACTATACCGGTCGATACAAGAACTTCCAGCATCTTAAAAATCTGCCCCACGATACCGTACGAAAACCAGTGATAAATGCCAAAAGCCAGCGCCGTGATCAATGCAGCTTTCCCCTGACCACAGCGTCTCATAAGAATATATAATACGGCTCCCCTAAAGATCAATTCCTCAAATACCACTGCTTTTGATACATAATAAAGACTGCCCAAAAAATCAGATACCGTATAATTCGGATTTAGTTGATACGGATTTCCGACTAAATAAGCAATACTCAAATAGAGAGCAGTAACGTATATTATAGGACCAAACAGACAAAAGAGGAAAGATCCGACCTTTGAGGAAAACCCCAGAACCTGGAGGTTCCGCTTGCAAAAATAACCCAGCAAAAACTGGGATACGACCAATTCAAGAGCAATAGCGATCATGATTTTTTTTACACAAAGCTATAGCCTTAAATCATTTAATTTCACGACATTTGAATACGCCGCAAAATGTCTTAAAATGACCAATAAATCCAGCAAAGAGAAAATAGCGCTTTTGATCAAAAATGCCCGTATCAGTAAAGGATATTCCCAACAGCAACTTGCTGATCTTGTCAAACTGAATCTTCGGTCTGTGCAACGCATCGAAAAAGCTGAAGTTCTACCAAGGGCTTATACCCTCAATTTAATGGCAGTGCAGCTTGATCTCGATATTGCACTATTGAAGGAAACCGAACCTGTACATGAGATCCTCGAGAAGAAAGTAGCACAACAAACAAAACCCGCATTAAACAAAGCTCAAAAACTCATTGTGAGCATAACCTCAGGCATACTCGGCATTTTATTAATATCCGCCTTTCTTTCACAATCGACTAGTTTTCCGGAGACAAGTTTCGAACTATTTTTACTGCTTGCGGTCGCTGTGCTTATCTATGGAATCATTCTTTGGTGGACCTGGCGGAATCGTTAGCTTTTGATAATCTTTACTGTTTTAAAAGAGCTGCATCTCTTATAAAGATTTCAACCCTGCTCCGATCTTTCTCATTTAATTTGACATAGCCTTTTACAATAACAGGATTCTCTTTTAACCACACTTTATTGTTGTCGCTCAGCGTAACCTCCACCATTGGTGGAATACCATTTTGTCCACAAAACATACACTGCTGCACCGGCAAAACCGACAAAAGGAACCTATTATGGCGAAGACCGGCCTTTAACGGCACCATATAGCCTTGCAACTCTACACTTGTTCCATCCAGTTTCGACAGCTTACTCGGAAAATAGGGGGTGTAAACCGTCTTGCCATTAACCTTGTTAACTTTATAGAGCATGGTGTCAAAGGTTTTCCAAACCTCATTCATCAAAGGCTTATGATCGACCAAATGTTGTGATTCCGTTACCCCTTGAGAAAAGACTGGATTAGTTTTACTTCCTGCAACAACAAACAAAAAAACTAGAATAAATTGCTTAAACATAACGCATTAAAGATTTACCTATCAAATATAGTTAAAAAACAATAAAAGCAACTATATTGCATTTGATGTTTTTTAACTATATTTATAACACGAATAGCGCTATGAAATGGCAACTCCATTTGACAATAGACAAGAGGTATAATCAGTACGATTTGATAAAAATTAATTTATGAACACATTATTAAAAAAAGATACAGCATCCAATCCGGAAGATTTAGGAGACCACCACATGATGACTTCAATGGATACTCCCCTGCGACCCGATGCATTTGATCGAACAGACGAAGAAAAAATCAGCAAGATATCTCAACTTTTTAAGGACATCATGTATGAACTTGGCCTCGACCTCCAAGATGACAGTCTGAGCGGAACGCCCCATCGTGTAGCAAAAATGTATATCAACGAATTGTTCTATGGCCTTAACCCGGTTAACAAGCCCAAGCTGTCCACCTTCGAAAATCGCTATGGCTACAATAAGCTATTGATGGAAAAAGACATACGGGTAAATTCAGCCTGTGAACACCATTTTTTACCAATCGTAGGTCGGGCACATATAGGCTATATCCCCAAAGACCGCGTAATAGGACTATCAAAAATAAACCGCATTGTAGACTATTATGCGCATCGCCCACAGGTGCAGGAACGCCTTACTTTACAGATTTACAATGAGCTCAGATCCACCTTAGCAACAGATGATATCATTGTTGTGATTGATGCCGATCATCTCTGTGTCTCCGCCCGGGGTGTCAAAGACACCAGCAGCTGTACAACAACACTGGAATACAGCGGTATATTCTTATCAGAAAGTAAACGAAACGAATTTTTCAATTTATTGAAATAAGATCTGCCTTTCCCCGACTTTCGTTGGGATGATACCAGAAGCAGATTAAATGTATAATCATCGCAAATGAATACAGCCCATGCTCGCCCAGTAACCATTTTAACTGGCTTTTTAGGTGCAGGAAAGACGACTTTTCTAAATGCCTTAATGAAATCCTATCCGAAAAAACGTTTTGCTATCATTGAAAATGAGATAGGACAACTAAATATAGATAGTTCCTTGCTCAATGAAAACTATGGACAATTGGTAGCGCTCCAAGAGGGGTGCATCTGTTGTACGATGAACGATGAACTTTACACCGCACTCGAATCGCTCTATCAAAAACAGGACAGCTTTGATGAACTCGTTATTGAATGTACAGGTCTTGCCATACCCGATGCTATAACAGAACCTTTTACAAGGCATCCAGTGTTTAAGAACTACTTCCCATTAAAAAAGATTATTTGCTTGGTTGATGCTGCACTTATTGAAGATCAGATCAAGGAAAGAGATGAAGTGTTACGGCAAATCACGGCTGCCGACGTCATTGTCATTAACAAAACCGAAGCGGTACATTCAGCATATTTGAGCTATTTAAGCAATTACTTAGCACATGTAAACCCATTAGCGAAAACTCTCCAGTCAACAGTAACGGAGGGGTTTCCTTTCGAAATAATTGAGGAAATAAAGTACACAAAAAAAATAGAAGCCTTTTCTTTTCTGAAGAACGTTAATCTAAGCAGTTCAATGATACTTGGCAAATCAAGTCTGGCAAAACAACATCTGAGCGATATTGCAACGCGCGTCTATACTTTTGCTGAAGAATTTAATTTCGTAAACCTATTTCTCGGTTTGAGCAAACTTGTCGGTAAGTATCCAAACAAAATTTACCGAATGAAGGGAATTGGTTATAAAAAAGATGAAGACAAAAAAATCATTATACAGACCGTCGGTTCACGTGTCGATATGGACTACGGTAACCATTGGAAAAAGGATGAGAGAAAAATGAATACACTGGTATTTATTGGAAAAGAGCTGGATAGTCTCTCCATACAAGATCTCCTGATACGTATGTTGACCATCAAAGAGAAGCAATAAACGATTCATAGAAACGATTGTCTACGTAAAAAGACCTCTCGGACACAAATCCAAGAGGTTTTTCCATGACTAATTACGCTTACTTTGTATTTTATTTAATAAGCCAAATAATGTCATTTTGGGTATCTGATCCATTAAACTGACGTTGCAAAGCTTCTTTCAAGTAAGTTTCGTTGGTACTGTATTCGGTCTTAGGGTATGCCCACCGTTTCGGTATCTGGTTATTATTGGCATTCGAAGGTCCTATATCAAAAACTGGCACTCCTGTCCGGCGCTGCTCAAAAAATGCCTGTTTTCCTGAGTTTTCAAAAAATGCCACATACTTTTGTGTTAGGATCTGCTTTAACCCTTCCATATTGTTCCCTTTGTAAGGATTTGCCTGTAAGAACAAATTGATCTTGTCTTGAGAAATTCCGTAGAACAGCATCGACTGACTTATCCCTGACTGAAATCTTACCGCAGCATCTCCGCTAGCCCAACCGCGATTGATACCTTCTGCCAGGGCAAATTGGACTTCGGAGGCACCAAGTTGAATAGACGGAACCCCAGACGGCGAAGCGAGCCAATAATCAAAATTGATCATAGATAGCTGTCCATCCGCAGCTTGTTTTAGCAAGGTACTCTGTAGGTCGCCTGTTTTCCCGCCATTGTATACGTCGAAGGGGCGCGTAGGATCAGAAGGCATCGCCGAAGCCGGCAGTGCCTGAATCAACAATCTTGGATCCTGTAAAGTCTTTAAAATATTCAGATAGGTTGCTCCCAATGTGTTGCGCACATCCTTTTTTATAATCACACCGTCTGTTGGCCATAGCGGATAGGTGTTAATATTATTGTAAAGGAGTTGAAAATTATCCCGATTTTCAAGAATCAGCGGGTATTTGGTAGGATTCGCCAAAACTTCAGCAAAGCGTTCCTTAACCCGCAATGCGGGGCTATCGTCGGCACGTTTACTGAGGCTAATTAAAACACGTAGCTTAAATGAGTTGACCAGTTTCTGCCACTGCTCAGGCTTGCCATTGTAAAAGAAATCGCCATCTAATGTATTGCCTTTTTCTTTGAGATTTGCCAGTTCATTATTCGCCTCCTCAAGCCAGCTAAGCACTTGCTGATACACCTCCAACTGGGTATTGTATTTGGGTGCAAAATTGCCCGCCGATTCACCTTGCAGAGCCTCTGTCACTGGAATATCACCAAACATTTCAGTCGTTCGGGCAAAGAAATAAGCCTTGAAAAATTTAGCCATAGTCATATAAGCAGCACTCAATTCAGGAGTTTTCGCAGCTTCGATTTCCATACGGTACACATCACGCAATATACCATAGGGCGTTTCAAAAGAGCCTGTAGTCCATCCATAAGGCTGCCCCGCATAATAGGCCTCATTTTGTGTCATATACTGATTATGTCGATGATCTTCACTCCATGGCGCATCATAAGAACGCATAAGTATTCCCGTAAACAAAAGTTTTGGAGCAGGATTATATACGGCCGCAGGGTCTTTTTGTAGATCCGTTATCTTTTTACAGGAACTGAAAGAGCACCCGAACAGGAGAAGAATGAGAGTGGATTTAAAGTACTTCATTTTTAAAAATTTTGACTAAGTTTTTAGAAGGTTGCATTAAGATTTAGACCAAAGCTCTTTACTGATGGTGTCTGGTAGTCTGAGCTAGCACTGGTGAATTGGTCCAGATCCATATTTTGGGTACCTTTTCCAGTGAAATACAGCAAATTCCTACCAACCACTGAAACACTTGCACTGCGGAAGAATCTGGAATTTTTCAACAAGTTGGCAGGTATATTATAACTGAAAACGATCTCCCGTAATTTGACAAAGGTTCGGCTTTTGGCCGTAATTGGTCCCGACTGATAGTAATTAGTGGCCCAGTTTTGCCACAATACAGAAATGTCATTTGGGGCAAATTCTCTTGTATCGGAGATTATCTTACCATCCTGATCTGTATTGAGCTGCCCCTTGACTATTTTTAACCCATTGGTCATGACAGTTCCTTTATAATCTTTGACATCCCTATTTTCCCAGTCCTTTAGACGATATTCATTTGCTGATTCGGGATGTGTTCCCGATCCCCACTGTTTGGCATCCTGCACATTTTTTATTAAACCACCAAAGCGGCCATCGACAAGAAAACTAAAACTGAAATCACGGTATCGGAAACTATTGCTGATACTGGCCGTAAATTTATTATCGCTATAACCTATTCTGCTCACATAAGGATTGTAAGCTGGCAAACCGTTTGTACCCACAATTGGCATTCCTTTTTCATCACGCTGAAAATCATTCACGTAATATCCGTCCCATCGCTCACCAACACGAACATTCCCCGATCGCGTTTGATGCCCATCGATGTCATGTAGCCAGGCATGATTTGTCGATGCATTGACCATTACATTCCAGCTAAAATCTTTCTGTTGAATCAAAGTCCCATCGATACTCAGCTCGAGACCTTTACGCAATAAAGTCAACCCATTGGTTTGTCTCGCTCTTACACCTGAAGTAACCGACGTAGCCAATTCGATAATCCGGGGACCTTCCAGGTTTCTAAAAAAAGCAAAATCGAAACCCAGACGGTTGTTAAATAAACGAGTTTCCAAACCTATTTCCGCCGTCTTCACACGCTCTGCCACGAGATCCGGGTTAGGTAATACATCGGTATACGTTACGCCCGTCATTGAATTGGCCCAACGTCCATAGTTACTGTATGCCGGCAAAAGTTTATAAATATCGTACTGGGCCGATTCATTGACGAAATCACTCGCAACGTTAGCATATGCCCCACGGATTTTTAATGCGGAAATAACCTTGGGTAAAGTGACCATCTGTGAAATCACAGCGCTTAGTGAAGCCGATGGGTAGAAGTAGGTGTTATTCTTTACCGGCATCGTCGAAGATTTATCAAATCGCCCCGTTAGATTTAAGAATAACATACTTTTATAGTCTACATCCATGAATCCATAAACACTTCCGACCTGACGCAGGGCGCGATCGCTAGTAGACACCGTGGGCATGATCGAATTACTTAGGTCATAAACACCGGGCACAGTCAATCCACGATCTGTACGTGCAAACAGCGATTTGACACTGACGGTTCTTAAATTACCAAATACTGAGCCTGAGAAGCCTATGTCCTCGGCGATACGATTTTGGTATTTTAAGGAAACCTCTGTATTATTTTCCCAAAAAGTATCATAGGTTTCCTGATAACCACCAACACGGCTTCCACCGATATTATAATTATATAGGTTGGCAGAAATTGGAATTTTAATCGTTCTATTCCTATTCCAGGTACTAGCACTAGTACGTGCATTTAATGACAATTTATCATTAAACTTGTAATTAGCCGACACATAACCGTAGATATCATCCTTATCATAAGTCCTCAAATTTTCATAAGCCGTCATCCAAGGATTGTCATAAATGGTGTATTCACGATTGTACTGCTGTACATTTTCTTTTCCAGGCTGCCAATAGTTGCGAAGATCATCAATATCATAATCTGCCGCTCCCCATAATGTAAGAATGTAAATAGGACTATTTGGTCCGTAAGCAATATTTGGATAATTTGGTGAATACTGCTTATTGTAATTTATGCTCGCATCGAAACGGAGCTTACTACCAGCGTTAATGCCTCCGGTAAGATTTATATTGGTGCTCCCCAATTTCGTGTTAGGCGTAGTTCCCAGTTGAAACATCTGAGACGCAGATAAGCGTAGATCACCATGATCATTTTTGGTCGATATAGCAATATTGTTTGTACTCAAAAGACCATTCTGAAGAAATTTCTTCAAATTATCTTTTCCTCTGGCTTCCCAAGGTAACGGAATAAGCTGACCTGTTTTTGGATCTATCGGGCTGTTATATTGCGGAATAAGCTGTCCTTCAAATCGGGGTCCCCAAATGTTGTAATCGTTGTCATTGATTCCACCCCCACGACCATCTTTAAAAGCATATTGATAATTTGAACCCGGGCCATATTCGGTTTGAATTTTTGGTATCGCATTATACCCCGTCTGCAATTGTGTACTTGAGTTAAATTCAACCTGGAAACCCTTATCCTGTGATTTTGCTCGTTTTGTCGTTATCACAATCGCTCCATTTTGACCTCTGTTCCCATATAATGCCGCAGCATTTGCCCCTTTTAAAACAGAATAGGATTCGATATCATCCGGGCTAAGATTCCATGAGTCGGTATTAATCGGCATGCCATCGACCACAATAAGAATATTGCTCCGACCACGTAACGTGATACCCGGGTCTCCAAATAAGTTCGTACTCGGTGTAATTGTTAAGCCTGACACGCGTCCAGCTAAACCAGAAATAGCATTTGGTTCCCGAGCTTTAACCATGTCTTTGCCTTTTATTTCCTGCACTGAATAGCCAATAGCCTGCTTTTCTTTTTTGATACCAAGCGCAGTTACAACCACCTCATTGAGGGATTGTTGGTTCGGTATAAGCGAAATAACGGATGAAGATTGATTACCAACAATGAAAACCTTGGGAAGATACCCCATGTAGCCAATTCTTAGCGTATCACCGATATGTGCGTCAATCACAAACTTACCGGAATGATCCGATGAAACAAGCTTAGCTAAATGAGAATTACGAATTGTTGCGCCATGAATAGCGCCTTGACTCAATGAATCGACCAGTCTCCCCTGGAACGATCGGGTCTGGCTAACCCCCTGTGCAGCCAGCATGGCCAATGACAATGTTAGGCCAGTAACTTTAGGTGAAATTGAATAGGATAGTTTGAACATAATCGCTTACTTATAGATGAAAATGTAAGCAATATTAAACATCGTTTATTAATACTAAACTAAATTCATATTAAGTTTAGTATTTCCATATTAAGTTTAGTATTTCTTCTTACCCTAAAACTGCTTAGCTAAGTCAGATAGTGGAGCGTTCACCGACACATCAAAGGATATACTTTAAAAAGTATATGCATGTTATTCGTTAGCAAACGAATAACATGTTAATTTACCCGATTAGTTTAATAAAATGACAGATAATGATCAAATTTACTTGTTGCTGAATTAGAATTTTCCGTCATTTGTGTAAATGATTTTTTTAGCTTTAAAAAAATCACAGCTAATTATTGACATGGCTGCTACAAATCGAATTACACGGAGCAAATAACATAACCTATTTTATCCGTAATTTGTGCGTACTCCCAGATTGAATTATTGAAAATCATACAACATTAAAACAACAATGAAAAAATTAACACTCGCCCTAATTTTCTTGGCTGGAGTCTACACACAGCATGCGGAAGCACAGACAGCAGGCACAGGACCCGACAAAGGACTTGATCTGAGCTTAATGGACAAATCTGTACGTCCACAGGATGACTTTTACAACTACGTAAGCGGAACCTGGATGAAAACGGCTAAAATTCCTTCCGACAAACCCACTTGGGGAAGCTTCAATAAATTGGCAGAAGATACGGACAACAATTCGATGAAAATTCTGAACTCTCTTTTAAAAGATAAATTTCCTGAAGGAAGTGAGGGCAAAAAAATACAGGACCTGTATGCTTCTTACATGAACTTACAGAAAAGAAATGCAGACGGTATTAAGCCGATTCAGGGAAATTTAAACAAAATCGACGCGATTAAAAACCTAAAAGATCTTCAGAATTATTTAACTTCCGTAACGAAAGAAGGTGAGAATAATTTCTATGGCTGGGGTGTCTATGCTGATTTAAAAGATTCAAAAATGAACGCAGTCTACTTAGGAGATGCCTCCTTAGGACTAGGAAGAGATTATTATCAGAAAGAAAATGAAAAAAATACCGAAGCTATTGCCGAGTATCAAAAATATGTAGCTTCCATGTTAACAGAATTGGGCTATAAAAATGCTGATGCTGCCGCAAAAGGAATCGTTGACTATGAAAAAAGCATTGCGAAGACCTACTTGACCAATGAACAAAGCCGTGATAATACGTTACAGTACAATCCACAGACCATGGCAGAGTTAACCGCCTTGGTTAAAAATGTAAATCTACCTGAGTACCTTAAAAAAGTAGGTGTCAATACAGAAAAAGTAATCATTGGGGAATTAGGTTACTACAAGAACTTCGATAAATTGGTCAGTGCACAAAACCTTCCTGTTATTAAAGATTACTTAAAATTCCATATGATCAACGGTAGTGCCTCTTATTTAAGCGAAAAATTAGGAGACATGCGATTTGCTTTTTACGGTAAGTATTTAAGAGGTCAACAAGAACAAAGAGCATTAAATAAAAGAGGATTTGAACTGATCAATTCCACATTAGGTGAAGCTTTCGGAAAATTATATGTCGAAAAATATTTTCCAGCTGAGGCTAAAGCACAAATGGTCGAATTGATCGACTATTTAAAGAAAAGTTTTGCAGTCCATATCAACGATTTAAGCTGGATGTCTTCGGCTACAAAAGGAAAAGCGCTTGAAAAATTAAACAAATTCACTGTAAAAGTTGCCTATCCGGACAAATGGAAAGATTATTCTAAATTGAGTATTCTATCTGAAAATAAAGGTGGTAATCTGTATGCTAACCTCCAAAATATCACCACATGGCGATATGAAAAGGATCTGGCTAAAATTGGCAAGGCTGTTGACAAATCAGAATGGGGAATGACTCCACAAACAGTAAATGCCTATTACAATCCCGTAAACAATGAGATCGTGTTTCCGGCAGCTATTCTTCAACCGCCATTTTTCAACCCACAAGCCGACGCAGCTGTCAATTTCGGTGGTATAGGTGCGGTAATTGGCCACGAAATGAGCCACGGATTTGACGATTCGGGCGCACAATTTGATGCGGACGGAAACTTGGTAGACTGGTGGACACCAGAAGATAAAGCCAATTTTGAAAAAGCAACAAAAACACTCGCAGCTCAATACGATAAATATGAACCTGTAAAAGGCACTTTCGTCAACGGAACATTTACAAACGGTGAAAATATCGCGGATTTAGGAGGTGTAAACATTGCTTACGATGCACTTCAACTATATTTAAAAGATAAGGGAAACCCAGGTGAAATAAGTGGATACACGCAAGATCAACGCTTTTTCCTAAGCTGGGCAACTGTGTGGAGAACCCTATCCAGTGAAAAATATATGATCAACCAAGTTAAAACTGATCCACACTCTCCAGGATATTTCAGAAGTTTTGGTCCATTGATCAACGTTGATGCTTTTTACAAAGCTTTTGATGTTAAACAAGGAGACAAACTGTACAAGTCACCGGAAGAAAGAATCAAAATCTGGTAATAAACATTATACAGGAGCTGTCTCAAAAAAGGCAGCTCCTGTAATTTTCTTTAATCCAACATCTATTTCTTTTGTGAACCAACCAACCAACCAACCAACCAACCAACCAACCAACCAACCAACCAACCAACCAACCAACCAACCAACCAACCAACCAACCAACCAACCAACCAACCAACCAACCAACCAACCAACCAACC